>NZ_NOYU01000027.1:0-945956 GCF_002258915.1 Rhodococcus sp. 05-340-2 | reverse complement strand
TGCACCCCCTCCCCACCCCCACCGCATAACCCACACCGAATCGGCGCGTCGGAAGGTCACGCAACGTGAGAGAGATCGTCGATCGGTTGTCGAACTGGGACCGCGAAGGTGTTCCTTATGCGGTAGCCACTGTCATCGCGGTATCCGGAAGTGCACCAAGGCTTCCGGGTGCCGCGATGGCGGTATGCGCAGATGGTGAAGCAGTGGGCAGCGTCTCGGGTGGCTGCGTCGAAGGCGCGGTGTACGAGTTGTGCCGCGAGGTTCTCGACACCGGCGAGCCCAGGCGGGAGGCGTTCGGCTACGGCGACTCCGACGCGTTCGCCGTCGGTTTGACCTGTGGGGGAGTGGTCGAGGTGTTCGTTCGGCTCGGTCCTCCGCGGGCCGTGCTCGCGGCCATCGCGTCGAACACTGCGGTAGCCGGGGTGACGATGCTCGACGACTCAGGACAGTCACTCGCGGTACTGTCCTCGTCGACAGTCGGCACAACTGGTGTCGCCGAGATCGACGCGGTAGTCGTGGGCGAGGCGCTCGCGATGCTGGATTCCGGCGGCACCGACATTCGATCGGTGCGGTGTCGTCCTGATCTCGAGATGTTCGTGCAGTCCTACGCAACCGCACCACGTCTGCTGATCTTCGGTGCCATCGACTACGCCGGCTCGCTCGCTCGCATCGGCAAGTTCCTCGGCTATCACGTGACCGTGTGCGATGCTCGACCGGTATTCGCAACGGCCACAAGGTTTCCCGACGCAGACGAGGTGGTCGTCGAGTGGCCGCACCGCTACATGGCGAGGACGGTAGTCGACGCCCGCACGGTGATCTGCGTGCTGACTCACGATCCCAAATTCGACGTGCCACTGTTGGAAGTTGCACTGCGTTTGCCTGTCGCGTTCGTCGGAGCAATGGGGTCACGCCGGACGCACGCTGATCGGACGGCACGGCTCCAGAAGGTCGGACTGACCGAGGTCGAGCTGTCCCGGCTACGCTCGCCGATCGGTCTGGACCTGGGGGCCAGAACTCCCGAGGAAACTGCCTTGGCCATAGCGGCGGAGTTCGTGGCAGCGCGACGCGGGGGTAGCGGTGTGCCGTTGACGCGAACTGCCGGTCCGATCCACCGAGCCGTCCCACCTGTGCTTGTGCCGGAATCGAATACAGCGAAACAGCCCCTCACGCTCCCGGCGTCGATTCGCTCGACGCTGTAGAGCACCTGCGCGGTTCTCGCGTGCGGTGACGTCTGTGTCCCTTCGTCGCAGACGGCCGTCTGCCACAATCGAGGCATGCCAACACCCTCGGGCGAAGCCCGCCCACGCGCCCAGCGTGGCCCGAAGCTCAGGGCTCGCATCCTCGAGGTGACCATGGAATGCATCGATGAGCTCGGTGTCGAGAATGTCAAAGTCGCGGATGTCGCCGCGCGCGCCGAAGTGCACGAGACTTCGATCTACCGACGGTGGAAGACCCGTCCTGGGTTGATCGTCGATGCTTTGATGTCGAAGACAGACGGCACCGTCTCGGTGCCCGATACCGGTACCCTGCGTGGCGACCTCGTGAAGTTCGCCCAAGATCTTGCCGCGTTCTCGTCCACGCCGGCAGGCCGAGCATTCAACCGAGGTTTCGACCCGTCGGGTGACGATATGGAAATCATCGAGGCGTGCCGGCGTTTCTGGCAGTTGCGTCACGAATCTTTCAGGCCTGTTATCGAGCGCGCGCAGAACCGCGGGGAAGTCAGGCCCGACGTAGACCCTTTGGTGGTGGTCCGAATGTTGGGTAGTTACGTCATCTTTCACTCGACGTATCTGGGTGGCAACATCCACGCGGACGCAATCGATGTAGCGGTGGAGATCACGATGCGGGGGATAGTGGGCTGACAACACCAACGCCCAGCAGTCGAACTCGGCGTCGGTGTTGTCGGATGGTTCACGTGGAGGCTGAGAACCCGGTCTCGTGCGGCAAACCGGAGTCGAACATTCTCGGTCAGGCGATGCGCTCGAACACGGCAGCCAGTCCCTGGCCGCCGCCGATGCACATGGTTTCGAGGCCGTAGCGCACCTCCCGCCGGTCCATTTCACGAAGCAGTGTCGCCAGGATTCGTGCCCCGGTTGCGCCCACCGGGTGCCCCAGCGAGATGCCCGAACCGTTGGGGTTGAGTCGCGAATCGGTGGGGTCGAGCTTCCAGGTCCGAAGGACCGAAAGCGCCTGAGCCGCAAAAGCTTCGTTCAGTTCGATAACGTCCATGTCGTCGAGTCCCAGGTTCAGTCGGCCGAGAGCGGACCGAGTCGCGGGCACAGGGCCGATGCCCATCGTGCGGGGTGGCACGCCCGCCACCGCCCACGACGCGAGCCGGGCAAGCGGTCGGAGTCCCAGCTCGGACGCGACCTCGGGGGTCGTGACGATGCACAGCGCCGCACCGTCGTTCTGTCCACTCGCGTTTCCTGCCGTGACAGTCGAGTCGGGGTCCACCCGCTGGCGTATCGGACGCAGCGATGACAAGCTTTCCACGGTGGTATCAGCGCGGGGATGCTCGTCGACGGCAACGACTGTCGGCTCACCGCGTCGATTGGGAACCGAGACAGGGACGATCTCCTCGTCGAAGACGCCGTTCGCTTGCGCGGCGACTGCTCGACGATGCGACAGTACGGCCAGTGAGTCCTGGTCTGTGCGGGAGATCGAGAACTCGGCCCGCAGATTTTCCGCGGTTTCGATCATTCCGCCTGGAACCGGATAGTTCGCTCCTCCCGCGGTGACGCGTGCGCGGGCCAAGCGGTCGGAGAGCTGGACCGATTCGGCCTTGACGCCCCATCGCATTCCGGTCGCGTAGAACTCGGCGTTGCTCATCGACTCTGCCCCGCCGGCCAGAACGAGAGTACTGGCTCCGGTCTGAACCTGCATGCACGCGTTGATGACTGCTTGCAGGCCGGATCCGCACCGGCGATCGATCTGTTGCCCGGGGACCTCGATTCCCAGTCCGGCCTGCAATGCTGCCACGCGCCCGAGTGCGGGCGCTTCTCCGTTGGGTGATGCTTGGCCGAGGATGACGTCGTCCACGCGGTTGGCCGGAATACCGCTGCGGTGCATTATTTCTCGGATTACAGTGGCTGCGAGTTCCTCGGGACCGATGTCCCGCAGGACGCCGCCGAACCGCCCTACCGGTGTGCGTAGCGGTTCGCAGATCATTGCGTCGGGCATGTGTATTCCTTTGTTCTGGTCGAGGATCGGGTTCAGGAAGGGGAGTGAAAGAGCGCGCGCCACGTCGATGCTGCGGCCCCGGCCAACAGTCCGCCCGTGAGGTAGAAGACCGCACCTGCTCCCGCAGATCCGGCGAAGGTACCTGCGACGAGCGGGATGACTACCTGCCCGAGGCGATTGCCCGTCAAGCGAAGCGAGAGAGCAGATGCCCGGTTACGCGGGTTCACCAGTCCGGCGACCCATGTCATCGTCAGGGGTTGAGCGAGCCCCCAGAAGAAGCCGGCAATTGCGATCAGCACTCCGACGACCCATTGATCGGTCAGGATGGGAACAAGAATCATCGGCAACGCAGAGCACAGACTGCCGGAGACCAGAAGCCATTCGCGCGGCGCTACTTTCAACAGCTGGGTGAGCAGCGTACGTGAGATGATCGCGGCGACGGAGCGAGCTGTCAAGATGACCGTCACGACCACGACGCTGTATCCGTATTGCTCTCCGAACACTGGCAGATATGCGGTCATCAGGTCCATGGACGTCAGAATGATCAAGCTCGAAAATACTGCCGGGCGCATGCCTTTTGTCGTCAACATCGCTCGCGTGGATTGCTTCTCGTGCTCCTTGCGAGCCCGAACCGAGGCATCGGTAATGCTGAGTGACGGTGCCAACGTGAGGATCGACGCCAGGACCGCGACGCCGAACATGGCGATCAGGGCTCCCTGCGTGTCCACGTGGCCGACGTCGCTGCGCGAGGCAATGAAGCCGACGATCGGTATTCCGATCGACTGGCCCACCGATATCCAGACCGTCAACCCCCCGAAACGCCGGTCGTAGTCGTCCGGCTTGGACCGAACAGGAATGTAGCCCTGGCTGGACACCATCGTCAGAATATGGCTGAACCCGAGCAGAATACAGCCGGCGGCCAGAACCACGATCCCCGAGCTGACGATGACGACTGCGACGGCGATCAGCGAGATCGCGGTGCCAAGGCGCAGCATGGTCGCCGCCTTGCGCCCGTCGACCGCTCGTCCGATCTGCATTGCCGCGACCAGGGGAAGCAGCGAATACAGAGCCGTGAGGACTCCGACGGTCAGGGCATCGCCGCCGAGTTCCAAGGCTTTGTAGGTGATCATCACACGTACTGCCGCGTACACCGCTTGGATGAGTGCCGTTGTGGCACAGAGCATCACAAACCAAGACTTGATCATCTTCCCTCAGTGTCCCTTGCCGGTCTCGCCCTGACCGGCAGGGGAATCAATCATTCGAGAAGTTCTCGGTTTCGTCGGCTCCGGCGGCCCGAAGGTCTGGTTCACGTTCGCGGATTCGGCTGGCGCGGGCCACGTGTTCGGCAGTCAGCCGTCCGGCCGCCTCGGCATCTCCTCGCTCGATAGCGTCGAGAATGCCGTCGTGATCGTGCTGAAGCTCAGCCGCATCTGCGGGTCGACGCCACACGGTGGTGCCCGGGGTGAAACGGGCCCACAGAAGTTCGAGGTGCTGAACGATCAGCGGGGACGTCTGGCCGTAGATGGCGAAATGAAAGGCGCGGTTGAGAACCGAGAGTTCGGCCGGAGTGCTGGTACCCGCTGCCTGAGCGGCAGACAGCTCTGCATGCGCTGCACGGATTGCGTCGAGTCCACGCGGCGTCATTCTTTCCACGGCCATTTCTGCGGCGGTCCGCTCGGCCGCGGCGCGGAGGCGGTACAGGTCTCGTGCGGTGTCCGGCGTCATTTCGCGCACCGACGCACCCTTGTGTGCGTCGTAGGAGACGACTCCGTCGGCCTCGAGCATGCGCAGTGCCTCGCGAACCGGGGTGGCGCTGACTCCGTACCGCTTTGCCAGGACGGTTTGTTTGATCAACTCGCCTGGCTTGATCGCGCCGCTGGCGACGTCTTCCTTGAGTCGATCGACTACGTATTTCGTCCGGCTCACTGGCGGGGCGGAACTCGAGACGCTCATGCCGGGGACCTCTCTTCGTGCGAAAGTGCGCTCTATTTTGTCTACACCATCGTGTGTTGACCTTACGCACAGATATCGACTTCCACATGAACTATGGACAGTAGACAACACTCTATAGAGTGTGTAACGTGCATCACCAGCGCAGGAGAGTGTGACCCGCAACTCGCTGATCGATAACGATGCAGGCCCAGCCCACCGGCGAGACAATCAATGACGAGACCTATTACGGAGATGCGAATGAGCTCCCAGGACAATCTGACACTGGATATCGCCGACTGGATCGTGAGGCAGAGCAAAGCCCCACTCCCGCAGAACATGGATCATCATGTTCGGCGCATGCTGCTCGACCACCTGGCCGGGGTGGCCGCCAGCGCAGTCGGAGATGTCTCCCGCGCCGTCGGAGTGCACGTCGCCCGGTCTTACGCAGGCTCCACGTCCACTGCAATCGGACACGGCCGCACGTCGGCCCTGGGCGCAGCACTGCTCAACGGAACCAACGGCCACGGAATCGAGTCGGACGAGGGGTACACGCCCGGCTCGATGCACCCGACCTCGGTGGTGTTTCCGGCCGTGTTCGCAGTTGCCCAAGAGCGTGGGATCAGCGGTGAACGAGTCCTGATCGCATCCGCCATCGGAATGGAGCTGGCGTGCAGGATTGCAGATGCAGGCCATCCCGCCACGCGTAACCGCCATTTCCACAACACCCCGATCGCCGGGGTATTCGGTGCTGCCGCCGCCGTCGCAGTTCTGCTCGAGCTCGACGTGAACGGCGTCGCGAACGCACTCGGCCTCGCCGGCTCGCACGCCAGCGGAGTATTCGAGTTCCTCGGTGGATCGGCCGAGGTCAAACGCTTCCATCCCGGCAAAGCTGCTCGTGACGGCATCGCCAGTGCCGACTTGGCCGAAGCCGGCCTCACCGGGCCCACCACGATCTTCGAGGGGCGCGACGGCTACTTCGCCGCATATGCGGGTGAAGAAGGCACGGACTGGTTCGCCGACACGCTCACCCGTGGACTCGGTGAGGACTGGGTCCTACTGCGCACCTATGTGAAGCCGTATCCGTGCTGCCGACACCTGCACGGTGCGATCGACGCGGTCCTGGCACTGCGCAACGAGCATTCCCTCGATGCGGCTGACATCAGCTCGATCGACGTCGGTACCTTCGCCATCGCCACCCGCCACGCAGGTCGTGTTCTCGACACCATCCTGCAGGCACAGTTGAGTCTTCCGTTCACCGTCGCCGTGGCAGCTGTTCGCGGGGCCGTCACCATGACGGATTTCGCCGAGCCGACGCGGCAGGACGCCGACATCGTTGCGCTCATGGACACGGTGACCGTTCGTCTGGACGAAGCCGCCGACGCGTCGTACCCCAAGACCGGACGACCGGCCGAGGTAGCGATCACCACCAAGGACGGACGTCGTCTGGTGCACCGGGTCGAGCAGCCGTACGGGGAACCGACCAACCCCATGTCCGATGCCGACCTCGAGGTCAAGGCTCGCGGACTGGTCGAGCCGCTCATCGGTTCGGACGGAGCCAAGCAGCTGATCGAATCCTGCTGGAACTTCGACACCCTCACCTTCCTCGACGATCTCGACGCCGCAGTGCGCGCGTACTCCACCACCACCTAAGACATCCACTTCCGCGGGCAGCCGTCGGATACAGAAAGGACCTCTCATGGAGGTTGCAGTTCACGATCTCGAACTCGCCTACGGCGATTTCGTAGCCATCAAGAGTCTCGACCTGATCATCCCGGACGGCGAATCGGTCGTCCTGCTCGGCCAGTCGGGCTGCGGAAAGACCAGCACGATGCGTTGCATCGCCGGTCTCGAAATGCCCACCGGTGGAACCATTTCGATCGGTGACAAGACGGTGTTCGACGGTAACTCCGGCAAAGTGGTTCCGGTGTACAAGCGCAACGTGGGCATGGTCTTCCAGTCCTACGCCGTGTGGCCCCACAAGACCGTCCTCGAGAACGTGGCGTTCCCGCTGAAGATGAAGGGCGTGGCGAAGTCGAAGCGCCGCGCCGAGGCACTCGCGGTACTCGAACTCGTCGGACTTGCGCACCTGGCCGACCGCGGAGCCAGCATGCTCTCCGGCGGACAGATGCAGCGCGTGGCCCTTGCACGTTCCATGGCGATGGCCCCGAGCGTGCTTCTGCTCGACGAGCCACTGTCCAACCTCGACGCCAGGCTGCGTGACGACCTGCGTGTCGAGCTCCGCAGAATCCAGACCGAACGTGGTCTGACGAGCCTCTACGTCACCCACGATCAGCAAGAAGCGCTCGCACTGGCCGACCGCATCGCGATCATGCAGGAGGGTCGCATCAGTCAGCTGGGCACTCCCGAGCAGATCTACGGGTCGCCGGTGAGCGCATCGATCGCCAGCTTCCTCGGCGTGACCAATGTCTTCTCGGTCGCGGCCGACTCGACGTCTCGATCGCTTCACCTCACCGGGTCCGAGGTCGTGCTTCGGTCTACGTCCGACGTGCCCACGGCGGCGTCGAGCGCCTGCATTCGACCCGAAGACATTCTCGTCACGCTCGATCAGCCGCGTGACGTTGCCACGGCCGCAAGCCATTCCGACACCAACATCCTCGACGGTGTCGTCGAGATCGCCGTCTTCCAGGGATCGACCATTCGCTGCAAGGTCAAGCTCGACGGCGGAGTTCAGCTCGACGCCGTGTGCGCGCCGCCCACCGACGGTGTGCTGGCACCGGGCGCACGTGTCAAGGTCACCATCGCCGCGGACGCGGTCAAGGTTCTGCCCGACGAAGCCCCGGTCGGGGAATCCCGAGTGGCGGTAGCAGCATGAGCACGTCCACTCTGGAGAAATCGGCACCGGAGGCACCGCTCCCGCTCGTACCGCGCAAGCGCAACAAGAAGATCGGCCGGCGCGGCAAGTTCGGCAGCCTTCCCCTACTGCTCGTCGTCGCGTTCCTCGTGCTGGTACCAGCAGGCTTCGTCCTGCTGGCAGCGTTCAGCGAGACGGTCCCGCGCCCCGGAAGCATCTCGTTCGATCTCACGCTGAAGAACGTCGACGTCCTTCTCGAAGCCGGCGTCCTCGGAGCGACCGCGAACTCCTTGCTCATTGCGGTGTCCGCGACGGCAATTGCCCTGTGCATCGGCGGCTTCCTCGCATTCATCACTGCCCGAACGAACGTCCGCGGAAAGTCTTTCGTCTTTCTCATCGGCTTGATGCCTATGTTCCTGCCCTCGTACGTGGGTGCATTGGCATGGTCGATTCTCGGCAGCCCTGGAGCAGGTCTGCTGAACGTAGCGGGCCGAGATCTGGGAATGGGAAGCCCGGTCAACATGTACTCCACCGGTGGCGTCGTCATGGTGTTCGCGATGTACTACGCGCCGTACGCCTTCCTGCTCATTCACGCCTCGATGTCGCTGATGAACCCCGACCTCGAAGATGCATCCAACGTGCACGGAGCGTCCACCTGGCGCACGATTCGGTCGGTCACCACCCCACTGGCGCTGCCGGCGATCATGGGTTCGGGTCTGTTGATGTTCATTCTGATCCTCGAAAACTTCCCTGTTGCACAGGTATTGGCAACCCCCGGCCAGATCGACACGCTGCCCACCTTCATCTACAGGTTGATGAACACCTCGCCGTCACGCGGCAACGAGGCATCGGTCATCGCGATCGTTCTGGTCGCGGCCGTCATTGCGATCACAGTCGTGCAGCGCAAGGTGTTGGCCAAGCGTTCGTACACCACGGTTTCGGGCAAGGGAGTCAAGGCTCGCACCCTCGACCTCGGCAAACTGCGCACACCGGCATTGCTGCTGGCACTGCTGTATTTCGTTCTCGCGATCGTGCTTCCGCTGCTCGCCCTGTTCTTGTCGGCCATCCGCAGCTCTCCGTACATGCAGTCGTTCGGTTCCTTGACCGAGCCGGGCGCACTGGACATCACCTCGTTCACGGACGTGTTCTCCTCGGAGACCTTCCACACCGCAGCGACCAACAGTGTCCTGGTGTCCGTCATGGCGGCAGCAGGCGGAACGGTGCTGGCCTTCCTCGTGGGATACACGGTCTACCGCACCAGCTCGTATGCACGCGGTCTGCTCGAAGCACTGTCCATGGTGCCGCTGGCCATCCCGGCGATCGTTCTCGGTATCGGACTGCTCTGGACGTGGTTGGTCATGCCGGTCCCCGTGTACGGCACGCTCTGGGTTCTGATCATCGGCTTCGTCGCGGTGCAGATGCCACAGGGCTTCCGCGGTATCGCTGCTGCCATCCAGTCGACGGATCGCGATCTGGAAGACAGTGCAGTTCTGTTGGGAGCACGCCGCTTTCGTGCCATCAGCTTCGTCACGATTCCGCTGCTCCGCGTCGCGGTGTCCTCGACGTTCCTGATGCTGCTCATGCTCAGCATGCGAGAACTCACAGTGCCCCTGTTCCTGTACACCACCGACACCCGCATTCTCTCGATCGCCATCTACGACCAGTTCGAGAACGGTGGAGCGCTCCGTGAGGCTTCCGCGCTGGCACTGATCTACTGCGCGATCATGTTCATCCTCAGCTACCTGCCGCGCCGGATCGGTGCCAAGAGTGGGTCCGGTCATGCATAAGGCAACCGGCTCGAAAGGAATCGAAATGACTACTCGAAAGGGACGTCTCCCGCGGCTGGCCGGAGCCCTCGTGGCAGCCACCGCACTCGTCGTGACGCTGACAGCCTGTGGCCAGGAAGGCGGTGGCAAGGACGAGCAAGCTCGCGAGCTCTATCGGGCCTCGGAGGTCGACACCAGCAATGGTCTCGTGATCGACGGGGAACTCGTTGCGGACAAGGCACTCTGGGATGCGGCGCAGGGGGGAGTGGTCAAGCTCTACTCCGGTACCGGAAAAGAAGCCGAGGACCTCACTGCGGCCCGATTCAAGCAGGAGACGGGCCTCGACATCGAGCTGACGCGTTTGCCGACCAACAAGCTCGCCGAACGTGTTCTGTCCGAGCAGGGCGCAGGCAAACTCGGTGCCGACATCGCGCGAGTCACCGATCCGCGCGTGGCGAAGCAATTCTCCGAACAGGGTGTTTTCGTACC
Organism: Rhodococcus sp. 05-340-2; assembly: GCF_002258915.1. Classification (NCBI taxonomy): domain Bacteria; kingdom Bacillati; phylum Actinomycetota; class Actinomycetes; order Mycobacteriales; family Nocardiaceae; genus Rhodococcus; species Rhodococcus sp. 05-340-2. The sequence continues at coordinate 935,777 of NZ_NOYU01000027.1, read as the reverse complement.
GTATGCAACGCCTTTCGACGACCTTCTTCGTCAGCAGAACACCGGCCTACGCGACACCTATCTCAACTGCTACTACTTCGTCAACGCAATGGGATACAACGACGCGATCATCGAAGAAGATCAGCCCACCCAGTGGGAGGATCTGACCGACCCGAAGTACAAGGGAAAGCTCGGTGTCGTTGCGGTGACGACCGGCGGAACGCTGAATGCGCTGGCCAACTTCCAGATCTCGACGCTCGGCGAGGACTTCTTGAAGAAGCAGGGCGAGCAGAATCCGCGCATCTTCGATTCGACGTCCACCGAGGTCGATGCGCTTGCTCGCGGCGAAATCTCCATCGCGTCGCTGAGCTTCAACAACGCGTTCGCGGCCGAACTCGCAGGAGCGCCACTCGAACTGGTGATTCCGGACAAGGGCGTGTCGGCGTCGGAGAACTTGATGGGTATGACCGCGAACGGTCTCGCGAATCCTGCTGCGCAGGTGTTCATGAACTGGACGATGTCCAAGTCCGGGCAGGGATTCGCAGCGGCCCAAGGGTTCGTTCCGGCGCGTACCGACATGGATCCGATCAAAGCCGGCGACAAGTACCAGCTGCCGCAAGCAAATTCGCCGCAGTTCCATCTCTTCAGCGAAGAGGAATACGACGAGTTCGCAGCGCGTGACGAAGAGATCTGGAAGCAGGCATTCGGTTACATGGGCTGATCCGGCCCGAATAGAGAGCGATCTCGCAGACTTCATTAATCTATAGAATATCGAGAGAAGGACAATCATGACCGCAGTGATGACCGACCGTGATGCACTGGTGGATTCGGTTCGCGCCTTCGCGAAACGGCACCTTGCCGAAGGAGCCCTCGAACGAGCGCATGACCCCGCCTACTCGTGGGACATCGCTCGCCTGTTGGGCGCGCAAGATCTTCTGGGCCTGACCATCGCCGAGAAGGACGGGGGCCAGGGAGCATCCTTGGCCGACGCGGTAGCCGTCATCCAGGAAGTTGCTCGCTCGTGCCCCAAGAGTGCAGACATTCTGCAGGCCGGTAACTTCGGCGCAATCCGTACCTTCGCCGAGTTCGGTACCGAGGAGCAGAAACACAAGTACCTACCGGACCTGTTGTCGGGCAACGCTCTGATCAGCCTCGGTATGAGCGAGCCGGGGGCAGGTTCGGCCGCAACCGAGCTGGAGACCTCGGTGACCGAGGATGGTGACGGGTACCGGCTCAACGGCACCAAGATCTGGGGCACGCACAGCGTCGACGCCACGTTGTTCCTGATCTACGTCCGCTTCGGCCCTGGCACGCGCAACATCGGCTCCGTTCTCGTCGAGCGCGGTGCCGAAGGGCTCTCGTTCGGGAAGCCGTCGAACTACATGAGCGGCGAGCAGTGGTGCCAGCTCTACTTCGACAACGTGTGGGTCCCGCGCGAGAACATCCTGCTCGGACCGGGTGGGTTCAAGAAACAGATGAGTGGGTTCAACGTCGAGCGCATCGGAAACGCCTCGCGCGCATTGGCTCTGGGACGCCTGGCTTTCGACACCGCTCGTGCGCATGTGAGCGAGCGGACACAGTTCGGCCGTACCCTCAACGAATTTCAGGGCCTACAGTGGAAGTTCGCCGAGGTAGCGGTTGCCCTCGACGGTGCCGAGCTGCTGCTCGAGCGCGCCGTCCGTAATGCCGCGGCCGGCCTGCCGTCCGCGTACGAGACCTCGGTTGCCAAGCTCGCCGCCAACGAAGCAGGTTTCCTCGCCGCCAACGAAGCAATGCAGGCCATGGGTGCCCTCGGCTACAGCTCCGAGTCCCTGGTCGAATACTGCATGCGTCGTACCCGTGGCTGGATGATCGCGGGCGGATCCATCGAGATGTTGAAGAACCGCATCGCCGAGGAAGTGTTCGACCGGAAGTTCAGCCAGCGCGCACCGAGGCAGGAAGACGCCCGATGACCTCGACACCAGTCGCGGTGCGAGGCGTCGTTTCCTACGAGGTCGAGGACAGGGTTGCGGTTCTGACGATCGACAATCCTCCGGTCAATGCGAGTAGCGCAGCAGTTCGGCAAGGGTTGTTGGACGGACTCGGTGCCGCGAATGCAGACAGTGCGGTCAGTTCGATCGTTCTCGTCGGAGCGGGCAAACACTTCGTGTCCGGTTCGGATCTGCGAGAGTTCGACGGACCGGTCCCGGAGCCGACGTTGCCTACTGTCATCGCGGCAATCGAGGCGTCGGCCAAACCCGTTGTTGCGGCGATCTCCGGCTCGACGCTGGGCGGTGGCTTCGAGTTGGCCCTCGGCTGTGACTATCGAATCGCAGCACCCGGCACTGTCGTGGGATTGCCGGAGATCGGCCTCGGAATGATCCCCGGTGCCGGCGGCACTCAGCGACCATTACGCATCATCGGACCCTCCAGAACTCTCGAACTGATCACCTCCGGCAAGCCGATGCCGGTGCGATGGGCAGCTGACAACGGTCTCGTCGACAGCCTTGCCGACGGTGATCTGCGCTCTGGCGCAGTCTCTTTCGCTCGGACCTGCTCGGGGAAGCGTGTTCTGATGGACCTTCCGATCGTGTCGGTCGATGCACCCGGTGAACTCGAACAGACCGCACACACTGTGCTGACTAGGGGGCGCGGACGACCGCAGTACGCGGCAGCGGTGACTGCGATTCTGAACGGCGTCGCGCTGACGGCCTCGGCTGCGCTCGCTTTCGAGAGAGCCGAATTCACGAGACTGCGCAACGGGCCCGAGGCAGCGGCGCTACGTCATCTGTTCTTCGCAAGACGTGAAACGACGAAGGCAAACAAGCCGACGTCACCGCGAGAAGTCGATTCGGTGGGTGTCGTCGGCGCAGGAACGATGGGAGCCGGCATCGCCCGCGCCTTCGTCGAGGCTGGGAAGTCCGTGGTCCTGGTGGACAGGGATCCAGACATGGCGGTGCGGGCAATCGAGAAGTTGCGTTCGACGTACGAGCGGTCGGTAGCGCAGGGGCGGCTGAGCACTCACGATGTCGACGAGCGCATGATGCTCCTGAGCCCCGGTCGTTCGGTCGACTCCTTGGACGAATGCGACCTTGTCATAGAGGCTGTCTTCGAGGACATGGCGGTCAAGAAGGAACTGCTGCAACGGCTTCAGCATGTGGTCCGTCCGCACGTCACCCTGGCTACCAATACGTCCTATCTGGATGTCGACGAACTTGCGACGACGGTCGATCGTCCCGGTCGGGTAGTGGGTATGCACTTCTTCAGTCCCGCCCATCGCGCGGCGGTTCTCGAAGTGGTGCGAGGGCGCGAGACGTCACGTGAAGCATTGGACCGAGCGTTGACTGCGGCGACCGTGCTGAAGAAGTTGCCGATCGTTGCCGGCGTGTGCGACGGATTCATCGGGAACCGGATCTACAACGCGTACCGTCGCCAATGCGAGCTCATGCTCGAAGAGGGTGCCTACCCGGAGCAGGTCGACCGCGCGCTGGTCCAGTTCGGTTTCGCGATGGGACCGTTCGCTGTCTCGGACATGTCCGGACTCGACATCGCCTGGCGAATGCGGCGGGCGAAGAGTGCCGATCGCAATCCCGCCGAACGCTATCCGGATGTCGCAGACACTCTGTGCGAACAGGGCCGATTCGGCCAGAAGACCGGCGCGGGTTGGTATCGCTACGTCGACGGTTCTCGAACCCCGATCTCCGACCCCGACGTCCACGAGCTGATCGATCGATCCTCGTCGAGCAAGGGAATCGAACGCAGCGCGTTCACCGACGACGCGATCGTCGACCGTGTTCTGCTGTCCATGGCGAACGAGGCATCGTTGTTGTTGGCCGAAGGCATTGCCGACCGTCCCGGCGACATCGACCTGATGCTGACACTCGCGTACGGATTTCCCTCGCACGTCGGCGGCCTGGGGCCGTGGGTATCGAACCAAGATCCTGCCGAGCTCTCGCATCGGCTCGAGCGTCTGGCCTCGGTGGTCGGACCAGGGTTCACCATCGGTGACCCGTCGGTTCTGCGTACTTAGCCGAGCGATGCACGATCTCAGCCACCTCGATCTCGGTCGAGGTGGCTGTTGTCGTACAGACTATCGGCCGGCCTCACCCGTGCTCGACGAAACGTCCATTGGCCGAGATTGTTTCGGCAGTGCGCAGGATTTGGGGCACCACGTCGTCCCGGAGGGTCTCGACGGACATCCGCGCGGAGTTCGCAGACACGTTCAGGGCCATGATCGTTCGGCCTTGGCGGTTCTTGATCGGAACTGCGGCAGACCTGACGCCTTCCTCGCGTTCGCCGTCGATGATGGCGTAGCCCTGCTCACGCACACGGGCGAGTTCGCTGCGTAGAGCGGCAGGGTCGGTGATCGTCGTCGGGGTGAGCCGGACCAGTTCTGTTCTGTCGAGGTAGGCGTCGAGTTCCGCCGTCGTCAGCCCGGCCAGCAATGCCCGACCCAACGAGGTCGGGTAAGCAGGAAGACGTGCGCCGACGGTCAAGGTGATGGTCATCGACCGCGCAGCAGGCACACGCGCTACATACACGATGTCGGGTGAATCGAGCACCGCCAGAGAGACCGATTCGCGCACGCTGTCTGCCAGATCTCGCAGGTAAGGCAGGGCGTGGTCCCACACGGGGGTGGACGAGAGGTAAGCGTAACCGAGCCGCATCATCTGCGGAGTGAGCGCGAACTTCTTACCGTCCGGCTGAGAGGCGAACCCCAGCCTGCACAACGTCAGCAGCAGACGCCGAACGGTAGGTCTGGTAAGCCCCGTGAGTGCAGCTGCCTCCGAAATCGTCAGCGTGGGGTTCGCCGCACTGAACGCTTCGATCACCTGGAACGCCTTACTGACCGATTCGATGTAGTCGGGATCGTCTCTCGGCATTCCTCTGTGCGCTCCTGTCGATCTGATGGTCGTGAACGACCCTCACTGTCGCCCATCGTAGTCGGCACTGGGCTGCCGTCCGGTCAGCCGAGTACCGTTTCAGGCGATGTTGCCCGCCCGGCGGCCGAAGACGGCACCCGCAGCGAGCCCGGAACCGCCGGGGTAGTTTCCGCTGAACAGCCCACCGAGCATCTCTCCGCATACCAGCAGACCAGCGATGGTCGAACCGTCGTCTCGACGTACGCGGCCGTGGGTGTCGGCCGCCAGACCACCGAAGGTGAAGGTGATTCCGCAGGTGACGGGGTATGCGTAGAACGGTGAGGTTTCGATCGGTGCGGCCCAGTTGCTTTTCGGCGGCTGCACTCGTGCGGCGCGTCCGTCCTTCACTGTGGGATCGAACGTGATCGTTCGATCGATCGAGGAGTTGAATTCGTCGATGGTCGCCTCCAGCCCATCGGCGTCGATCCCGAGAATGCGGGCCAGCCCGCCGACGGAGTCGGCCACCGATTCCGAGACTCCCGGCATGTCGTACTCCTCGGTTCTCAACATCGGTCGCAGCGCACCGTCGAAGATCTGGTACGCGATGAAGTCGGGTTGAGCGAGAATCTCCTTTCCGTACTTCGCGTAGGTGTAGTTGCGGAAATCGGCTCCTTCGTCGAGGAATCTTTCCCCTCGATTGTTGACGACGATTCCGAGAGGATAGGACTGCCGAGTCAACCGGTTGGTCAGTTCGCGGTTGCTTTCGTTGTTCTCCGCCAACGCATCCCATGCCGTGCTGTGGCAGGTGGTCCAGTCTCCACCCTTACCGGCACCGATGGAGAGGGCGGCCGCGAGAACCTCGCCGGTATTGAGTGGTGTGCCTCGTACCTTGGCGTGGGACCACCCTGCCCCCAGATGCTGTTCGCGCATCTCGGCGTCGGCCTCGAAACCGCCTGCGGCCAGCACAGTAGACTCGGCCGACACCGTTCCGGCGCTGCCGTCGGAGCTACGAAAGCGCACTCCGGTGACGCGGTCGTCGTCGTAGATCAGGTCGGTGACGGAGTGGCCGTACCGGATATCGACGCCCTCGGCCAGTGCGACGCGTGTGTGATCGGCAATCAGTCCCTGACCACCACCGGTGTTGCCGATGTGCAGCCCGCCCCAGAACTGATACGTCCCATCGGGAAGCTGGTAGGCCTGACGCTCGTACATCAGGCGATAGCGCAGGCCGCGCTGATGCAACCACCGCACGCAATCCAAACTCTCGTGGACGAGGACGTCGGTCAAGTCCGGATCATTGCGCCCAGCTGTGACTTCGGCCAGATCCGCCGCATACTCGTCCGCTGAATACGGGGGCACTTCGGTGATGGTATGCCGCTCGTCCTGATCGATCAGATCGGCGATATCGGTCAACCCGCCGTGTGCGATACGGGTGGCACCGGCCGTGTAAAAGCTGTTGCCGCCCGACTCGCTCTCGTGTCCCTTCTCGAGCAAGATCACGCGCCGTCCTCGCGCTGCGGCTGCATGGGCGGCGGTGAATCCTGCGTTGCCGCCGCCGACTACGACTACATCGGTCGTATGGTGCTGTGCGTTGTTGTGCGTCATCGACTATGTCCTGTCCGAGGTTTCGAGCTGACGGTTCGAGGCTCGATGACGCAAGTGCTGTACTGCGCTGACGGTGAGCGCGGCCGCGAGCACCAGGTAGAGGGTGATGGTGATCGGACTGCCGACCAGGATTCCTAGGCTGCCTTCCGATACCGCGAGAGCGCGGCGTAGTTCGACTTCTGCCAAGGGACCCAGAATGACGGCGATGAGGACCGGGGCAAGTGGAATGTTGTAGCGGCGCATCATGAATCCGACGAGTCCGATGGCGACGAGGAGCCACAGATCGATGCTGGACGAACTGATGGCGTAGACACCGAGCACGCAGAAGACGCTGATGCTGGCGTAGAGGTAGTGGCGTGGAATGGACAGCAATTTGGCCCATACCGGAGCGAACGGAAGGTTGATCGTCAGCAGGATCACCAGACCGATGAACAGAGACGCCAACAAGGTCCAGACCAAGTCACCGCTGCGCTCGAACAACAGTGGCCCCGGCTGCATCCCGTACTGCTGGAATGCAGCCAGCATGATCGCCGCGGTTGCCGAGGTCGGCAGCCCCAGAGCGAGCAGCGCGCCCATTGCCGTACCGGCCGTGGAGTTGGCGGCGGCCTCGGGTGCAGCCAGGCCCCGAATGGAACCGCTGGTGCCGAAGGTGTCGTCGCCGTTCTTCTTGGCCAAGTACTTCTCGGTGCCGTACGCCATGAAGGTCGGCACTTCGGATCCACCGGCCGGGATGAGCCCGAACGGCGCTCCGAAGGTCGTGCCTCGCAGGAATGCGGGAAGGGCCCGGCGGAAGTCGGCCAGATTCAGACGCGTTTTTCCGCCGGCTTTCACCGCAGTGACTACCGGGTCTCGGTGGATGCGTGAGGCGACGAAGAGCACCTCACCCAGTGCGAGCAGGCCGACTGCGATCACGACGATGGAGATGCCGTCGAACAGTTCTGGCATGCCGAGCGCATAGCGCGCGGTACCACTCGGTCCGTCGACTCCTACCAACGCCAGTGCCAGTCCGATACCGAGGGCCGCCAGACCGCGCACGACGGATTCCGACACCACGGCCGAGATGGCCAGAAAGGCGAAGACGGCGAGCGCGAAGTACTCGGCGGGGCCGAAGACGGTGGCGAGTCGAACGAGGGTAGGGGCGAAGAACACGACCAACGTCGTTGCGATGATGCCGCCGATGAATGCTCCGACGGCCGCAGTTGCCAGTGCCTTGGCGGCTTGACCGCTCTTGGCCATCCGGTGACCTTCGAAGGTCGACGCGATCGCCGACGAGTTGCCGGGGGTATTGAGCAGTATTCCGGAGGTCGAGTCGCCGAAGAGACCGCCGAAATAGATGCCGGCGAACATGATGAATGCAGCGGTGGGCTCGAGGGAGAACGTCACCGGCAGTAGCAATGCCACGGCCATCGAAGAACCGAGACCGGGCAGCACTCCGACGGCGGTGCCGAGAATCGCGCCGATGAGAACCCACAACAGATTCATCGGGGTGAGGGCGGCTGCGAAGCCGTCCATCAACAGTGGGAGTTGATCCATCAGAACAGCCCTCCTACGAAACCGGACGGCAACGGCAGTCCGAGACCTGCATTGAACGCCAACTGGATGAACGACGACATCAGCAAGGCCAGACCGATGTCCAACAGCGGCCTTCTGCTTCCGAGCGCACGTGCCACGACCCAGAACAGCGCAGCGGCGCAGAGTATCCAGCCCAGAATCTCGAGCAGAAGTACGAACCCCACCAGGGCACCCACGACTTGCCCGACGGTCTTCCAGTCCGAATGCGTCGCCCAGGTCGGTGCTGCAGGACGGGGGAGTGGATCGCTGTTGTCGGAGAGGTCTCCGAGGTCGCGCAGCATGTCGGGGGAGAAGTCGCCGTGTCCGGGATGCGCTGCGGTGTCCGCAACCTTGGGATGGCGAATGATGTTGATCGCCAATGCCGTTGCGCTCCCGAAGAGCAGGATGCAGACGATGATGGGGAAGAACTGGGGGCCGGGAACCGACGAGCCCATGACCTTCATCGTGACAGTGCCGACAGTGAGAAACACTGCGATGGCGTACAGCAGTGCGACGACAGCGAGCTCGCTACGCCCGGTCCAGAACGAGTGGGGGCGCGGATTTTCAGCGCGCCGTGTCGGTAGAGAGTCTGTGCTCATTGTCCGAGTTCCTCGATGATGTCCTTGGCTCGCGCCACTTCGAGTTCGATGAAGTCCTCGAACTCGGTTCCGGTAGAGAAGGTGTCGGTCCAGTTGTTGCGATCCATCGTGGCTTTCCACTCCGGTGTCTCACGCATTTCTCCGATGATGTCCACGAACTCGTTCTTGGCGGCCTCCGAGATTCCTGGTGCTGCAACGAATCCGAGCCAGTTCGACATCGCGACGTCGGTTCCTTGCTCTCTGAAAGTAGGAATGTCCACCTCGTCCACCCGCTGCGGTGCGGAGATGGCGAGAGCCCTCAGTGAGCCGGCGGCTATCTGGTCGCTCACCTCGTTGTATCCTGAGATCCCAGCTGTTGTGACGTGAGAAAGCAATGCGGACAAGGCTTCTCCGCCGCCGGAGTATGCGATGTAGTTGACGGCGGCGGGGTCGATTCCGTTGGCTTGGGCCAGGAGTCCACTGAGTAGATGGTCGATCGATCCGAGCGATCCGCCACTGATCGAGGTGCCGCCCGGATCCGCGCGCCAATCGGCCAGGAATTGGTCGAGGGTGAGGTAGGGCGAATCGCCGGGAACCACCAGGACCGCGTAGTAATCGGCCATTCGTGCGATAGGCACGACGTCGTCGAACGACTCCGGATTGTCGGCCATTTCGATGGCGCCGACCAGGACTCCGCCGGTGGCCATCAACGCGTCCTCACGGCCGGGGGTCTGGACGAACTGGCTCAGCCCGATCGTGCCGCCCGCGCCCGGGATGTTGATGACCTGCGGGTTGTTGACGATGCCCTGAGCGCGCATGGCGCGCTGACTTTCACGAGCGAACCCGTCCCAGTTGCCTCCGGGCGCGGCCGGCGCGATCAACGTGAGTTTTCCCCGGGCGGTGGCGGCCGCACCGGACGAACTGGCGTTGACGAATGCGGTCACGGTGACGATCACGACCGCGAGGACGAACAGCGCGGTGGTCAGCGGCCGCTTCACTGCGTGCGGCTTTCCGACTCGAGAACGGAATGCGCGAACGATGCGATCGCCTCGGCGAACGCCTCGGGCTGCTCGGGTGCAAGAGCGTGTGCAGCGTCGGCGATGACGGACTCCGTGACCCGCTCGCCCAACATGGGCTTGAAGATGTTCGGGATGACGACCGCATCGTGTTCGGCTTGCAGGTCGAGTATCGGAACCGTTCCACCTGCGAAGTATTCGTCGATCGGCGTGATGTTGCGCGCGTGGCTCTGAGCGTGATGTGTGCTGGTCGACCACCCGGTCATCCACGAACTCGGATCATGGCCGGGCGCAAAGAATGCCTGGCGCAGGCACTCCATGCGTACCTCATCGGGCAGGTCCAGATTGCCGGCCCCGTCGATGGCGTCCCGAAGCCTCGAGTACGGTTTTTCGTTCGATCCCGGAGGCATCTTTCCGGCCGAGGCCGCAGCCATGACGAGGCCGCTGACGAGATCGGGCCGGTCCATTGCCAGCATTCTGGCAGGCTGGCTGCCCCACGCGTGGCCGACGACGACTGTGCCGGTGCACTGTTCGTGATCGAGGACCGCGGCGACGTCGGCGGCGAAGTGGTGCAGGTTCAGACCGTCCATCGGGCCTGTGCTCACGCCGATGCCGCGGGGGTCGGGGCGGATCACACGGAAACCGCGCGCTGCCAGTAGTGGGGCAACGTCGTCGTAGTCCGCCGATCCGCGCGCCAGGGACGGGAGAATCACGATAGTCGGACCGTCGCCCTCGCGGACGTAACCGATCCGGACATCACCGTGACCGGCCACGCAATGTTCGCGGGCGGTATGTGTGTTGGCATCGCTGGCAGTGGTGTGCACGACGGTCCGTTCTGTCGAGAGTCTGAGAGTCATCTGTGGTCCGAGTAGCCGCAGGATTGCTTCTTGTGTCCTACTGACGTACAACGGTACGTAGGTGGTACAGTATTCGTGTTCCACATCACTGTCAACAATCGGTGTTGTGCACACCACAATGAGAGGATCGGACCATTGGCAAGAGTGCATCCCGCCGCTAGCACCGGCGAAGTCGCAGATCGAGTGAAGGCCCGGAGAGGCGGTCACCTGACACCGCTCGACGAGGCCTTGCTGCACAGCGAACCGTTCGCCGACGGGTGGAACAAGTTGCTCGGCGCCGTCAGGTCCAGCATGGCGTTGCCCGGTGTGCTCCGAGAGCTCGCGATCTGCCGCATCGCCGCGCTGAACGGTGCCGACTACGAGTGGCGCGCGCACGCCCCGCTCGCATGCGCCGAGGGGCTGACGGACGAGCAGGTTGCCGCCCTGAGACTCGACGCCGACGTTGCGCCGCTGAACGACGATCATCTGCTCGTCCTCGCCTACACGGATGCGATGACGCGCTCGGTCACTGTGTCCGACGAGCTCAGCGCAGCCGTCCACGATCGATTGGGCACCCAACAACTGGTCGAGCTGACCGGCACCATCGCGGCGTACAACATGGTGTCGCGTTTTCTCGTAGCACTACATGTCGGCCACACCGCGCCGGCCGACACCCTCGAATCAACGGAAAGTGAAGTGACGGTATGACGGGTCGATTGGCAGGCAAGGTCGCTCTGGTGACAGGGGCCGGAAGCGTCGGACCCGGATGGGGAAACGGGCGCGCATCCGCGGTGCGTTTCGCGCAGGAAGGGGCGACGGTATTCGCGGTGGATCTCAACCGCGAGGCACTGGAGGAGACGGTCGCGCGCTTCGACGGGCCGGAAGGCTCGATCATCCCCCTGCAGTGCGACGTCACCGATACCGCTGCCGTCGAGACCGTCGTGTCCACGTGTGTGGAACAAGCGGGCAGGATCGATGTCCTGGTCAACAACGTCGGTGGGTCGCGCGCCGGCGGCCCGGTCGAGATGACCGAAGAAGAGTGGAACAAGCAGCTCGAATTCAATCTCACGACAACATTTCTCACGTGCAAGCACGTCCTGCCGCACATGAAGGAGGCCGGCACGGGTGCCATCGTCAACACCGCGTCGACATCCGGTATCCGCTGGACCGGAGCTGCACAGGCGGCGTATGCCGCGTCGAAGGCCGGAGTGATCGCATTCACCCGGTCCGTCGCGGTACAGCACGCGCCGTTGGGCATTCGTGCCAACACGGTGATTCCAGGACAGCTGCACACGCCGATGGTCGAGGTTCGCCTCGCCGGGCAACGCTCCGGCGGTGACGTGGACAAGCTTCTCGAACAACGGCTCTCACGGATTCCGATCGGTTTCATGGGCGATGGCCGAGACACCGCGAATGTTGCATTGTTCCTCGCTTCCGACGAGGCGCGGTTCATCACCGGTACCGAGATCATCGTCGACGGCGGCATGTCCGCTCGCTGTGACTGACCCTGCAACGAAGGAGAACGACATGGTTCCACGATCGGAGCCCACGATCGAAGGTCCGCTCGCGTTCCCCAGCGCGCCGGTATTTCGGTTGCCACCGAATGCGTGCGACAGTCATTGCCACGTGTTCGGCCCCGCAGCGCAATTTCCCTTCGCGCGCGACCGGACGTTCACACCACCGGACGTCCCGTTGAGCAGTCTCCGAAGGCTGCACGATGCGCTCGGTTTCGAGCGTGCGGTCATCGTGCAGTCGGCGTCGCACGGGCGCGATCACGCAGTTCTCGTCGATGCCCTGCGTACAGGTCATGGCCGGTATCGAGGCGTCGCGCTGATCGGCCTCGACACCCCCGATCGGGAGCTCGCACAGCTGCACGACGAAGGCGTGAGAGGGGTACGTCTGCAGTTCATGTCGCACCTGGGTCCGCCACCGAGCGACGATGAAATTCTGCAGTACGCGCACAAGATCGCCCCGTACGGTTGGCACCTGGAGATTCACGTGTCCGGAACAGGGGCTGCAGACAGGTACGAGGTCATTTCCTCGCTCCCCGGACGGGTGGTCATCGATCACCTGGGGCGGGTCGACCTGGCTCAGGGACTCGACAGCGCTCCGGTTCGGGCGATCGAGCGGTTGCTCGACGCAGGCAACGTGTGGCTCAAGCTGAGCAGTACCTACCGCGTCAGCACCCAGGGCGCACCGTACGACGATGCGAACGAACTCGCTGCACGGTATGCGGCGCACAACCCGGATCGTGTCGTGTGGGGTACGGACTTTCCGCACCCCAACCTGCACGCGGCCATGCCCGACGACGGAGTACTGGTGGACGGTATCCCCGCGATCGTTCCGAGTACGGCCGGGCAACAGAAGCTGTTGGTCGACAACCCCTCGGAGCTCTTCGACTTCTGATCCGTGCTCGACGACGACGCCGGCCCCGAACCGTAAGTGGTTCGGGGCCGTAGTCTTTCGATCGATGTGACGATCAGTGACCTGCCGCAGCGGCAGACCGTACCGTCAACGACTCGCTTCGGTCGGAGCTCGATACTCGACGCACCAGCGCGTCGAGTGCGACGACGCCTGCACCAGCGGGACGGATGGAGACCGGGTTGATCTCGGCCTCCAGTACGTCTGTGTGGGACACGGCGAGCTCGGAGACCGCAACGATGGTGGCTGCGAGAGCATCCAGATCGCCTTCCGGAAGTCCCCGGTAGCCGGTGACCACCGACAGCCCCCTGACCTCACCGATCATCTCGTGAGCGGTCTTCGTATCGACCGGTGCCAGTCGAACCGAGGAGTCAGCGAAAATTTCGGCCAGCACGCCTCCGGTGGACAGTACGACCAACGGTCCGACATCGGCGCTGACGCGGTATCCGACCAACGCGTCGGCCAAGCCGCGAGGTGCCATCTGCTGCACGAGAACACGGTCGACGACAACATCGGGCTGGTGCTCGCCGACACTGGTGACGATGGATCGAGCGGCGTCGCGCACACCCTGGTCGTCGACCAGGTTCAGCACGACCCCGCCGACATCGCTCTTGTGAGGGACTTTGTCCGACAACACCTTCACGACGGCCGGGTAAGCGAAGGGCAGGTTCAGATCGCCCTCGAGCGAGTCGACGTCCAGTGCGACTGCGGGACAGAATTCGACGCCCAGAGAACCGAGCAGTTCGCCCGATGCTTTCTCGTCCAGTACCGCGGTGGGTGCCGACGCATCGACGGCGAATCGAGCTCCGTTGCCGATGGACGCCGGAACGCGACCGTACGTAGCTGCGATGACGTCGGCGCACGACTCCGGTGTACGGAAAGCAGGGACGCCGGAGGTGTTCAGAAGTGCTGCGGCGTCGGGTGCTTCGGGCAGCGCGAAGGCAACGATGGGCACCGCGTGATTTCCCCGCTCGGAGATGGCTTGCACCGCGAGTTCCGGATTCAGCCGCGCCGAGGAGCCGATGACGAACACGATGAGATCGAACTCGCCACTCTCCTGCATCGCGTCCAGAGCGTTGGTGACAATGTCGTGGCGCGCGCCGGCCAAGCCGAGATCGGCAATCAGGCTGTGCGGGATGGTGGCTCCGCGCTCCGCCATCGTGGCGACCAGCTCCTCGCTGGGTCCTGCGATGGTGAGGCCACGTAACGCGAGCTGGTCGACCATGATCGCGGCACCGCCGCCGGTGGTCGTCACGACACCCACGCGCGGGGAGACGGGCGTGGGGGAGACGGGGACGCGGCGCAACAGGCCGGGCGCTTCGACGAGGGACTCGAAGTTGTACACCCGAGCGAAGCCGCAAGACCGGAAGAATGCCTCGGACTCGCTGTCCTCGCCGGCCAGTGCTCCGGTATGCGAAACCGAGAGTGCCGCAGCCTCATCCGATCGACCGAGCTTGTAGACCGCGACCGGCTTGCCCGCGGCAGCGGCGGCCTGGGCGAACGACGCGAGGTCCTCCGAATTGCGCAGCGATTCCATGAAAAGGGCGAAGGAGGTGACGCCGGGATCGGCAACCATCGACTCGCACAGGGCTCCGAGGGACAGGTCTGCTTCACCACCGGTGGAGACGAGTCCGGCGAATCCGATTCCGCGACCGCGAGCGCGGCTGACGAGAGATCCGATGACGCTGCCCGACTGCGACGCGACGAAGATTCCGCCGGCGGGGATGTTCGGCTCGCCGAATGCTGCGTTACCCGTGAGCATCACTCCGGTGCGCGGATTGACCACTCCCAAACTGCTGGGACCGATAACTCGCACGTCGCCCTTGGCAGCGGCAGCGCGCAGCCGGTCCTCGCGTTCGACGCCCTCCGGGCCTTCCTCGGCGAAGCCGGAAGAGAGAACGGTGGCGGCGGTGACTCCGAGTCGAGCGCACTCTTCGACGGCAGAGATCGCCGCTTCCGCGCCGGTCATGATGTACACGTGCTCGGGTACCTCGGGCAGGGCGGACAGGCTGGGCCACGCCTTCTCGCCCTGAACCGTCTCGCGGGTCGGGTTGATGAAGTATGCATGGCCTGCGTAGCCTGCCTGCGCCAGAAATTGCTGCGGGCGGGCGGTGGTCTTTTTCGGGTCATTGGACGCCCCCACGATCGCAATCGACTTCGGGTCGATCAGTCTCTGGGCGAACGACCGAGTGCCGTCGGGATCGTTGCGATGTTCGTTCATGGGCTCAACTCCTGGGAGCAATGGGCGATCGTGACTGCGGATGAGTGCCGGGCGTGGTGTACGCCACTCGGCGTCGCCGGCATGACCTAGGTTACACACTCTATAGAGTACTGTCTATCGACATGAATAGTAGTTCGCCCTCCTTCGTGTCCGAAGAGTCCGGTGACGACACATCCGTCGAGGGTGTGGTCAACTCGGAACAGCTGGCTCAACGGCTCGCAGTCGAATCGCGCGGTTCGGTCGACGCGCCCTTCGGCTTCGCCGGGCGAACCGTGCGCGGGTTCGCTCAGCGCACCTTCGGTGGGCACCTTGTCGCCCAGGCAGTGCTCGCGAGTGCTGCAACGGTGAGTGACGATGCGAGGGTCGTCAACTCGCTGCACGCGTACTTTCTCAGTTCGGGTAGTCATGAACACCCGTTGCGGTACGACGTCGATCCAGTCAGAGACGGTGGGTCTTTCTCGATCCGAGAGACGACAGTGCGTCAGAACGGACGTGATCTTGCAAAGGTCTCGACATCGTTCTGCTTACCGGAAGCGCTCGGCGGCACCGCCGATGAGCGCATGCCGATCGCGCCCACGGTGCCGGCGCCCGACGGGTTGGAACCGCTACACCGTCGCCGCCAACTCGGTCTCCCTCCCGATGGCATCAAACTCGCGGCTCGAAAGAATTGGGAGACCGCCTCGCGACCGGTCGACATCAGATACATCGACGGTGCCGAATCGCGGTGCTTCTGGTTCCGCACAGCCGGCGTCGACAGTGTTCACCAGAACGTGCATCGTTCGATTCTCGCCTTTGCCAGTGACCGGTCACTGCTGCCTGTGATCGCACATGCGCGTGGAGACATCGGTACCGCGCACCTCATGCGGACGGCAAGTATCGATCATGCGATGTGGTTTCATGCCGACGTTCGCTCCGGCGACTGGTATCTGTACGTCCAGGAGTCACCGTTTCGAACTCGGCGCTCGGGTTTGGCTCGAGGATCGATATTCGATCGGACGGGCCGAATCGTCGCCACTGTCACGCAACAAGGGCTGATCATCGGGGACCGCAGCGTGTGAGACAGGGCGAAGTGGCCGTTGTCGATCGCTACACGTGCAAGACCGGTTCGGCGTGTGCCCTTGCTCAGGATCCCGGTCGAGCCAGGACCCGGCCGAGGCCGAGGGCAGTAGTGCGCAGGGCAGGGGCCAAGAGTTCAGGCTGGAAGTCTCGGGTCGGAACGGATACCGAGATCGCCGCAACGGCCTTGCCGTCGACGACGATCGGCGAGGCGACACAGCATCCGCCGTCGGCTGCTTCCTCGCGTTCGATCGCTATTCCGGTTCTGCGTATCTCGAGCAACTGACGTTCCAATATGTCTGCGTCGACGACGGATCTGGTCGTATAACGGCGTAACGGCCGCGTCAGAACAGACTGCCGGACGTCAGCGTCCTCGAAAGCCAGAAGGGCTTTGCCGACTCCGGTGCAGGTGAGAGGGAGGCGTCCACCGATTTGCGACGGAAGCGGCATCGGCGAGTGGCCCTGCAGCTTGTCGACGTACACGATGTCGTGATCGTCGCGTACGCCCAAATGCACGGTGCGTCCAGTGACGGTGTGCAAATCATGCATGAAAGGTATTGCAGCGGAACGGAGTCGATGCTTTATGGGGACTCGCTCTCCGAGCTCGAACAGTCGCATGCCGAGCTCGAACTCGTTCCCGGCCCGCTGGACCCAATTGATCGAAACCATATCGACCAGCATTCGGTGCGCGGTCGACCGTGGAAGTCCGGTACGGGTGACCACGTGAGCGAGTCCCAAGGCCTCGCCGGGAGGGAACGCGTCGAGAATCAAGGCAAAGCGCTCGAGCAGCGACATGTCATCCCGTTTCATGGGATGGATCCTATCCGCAAACCGCAGTCGGACTTAGTCTCACTCCCATGACAACTGTGGAACCGCATGTTCTCGAGGAGGCCGCCGATCGGTTGGGTGTGGCTGCTCGGACGGCGACACCGTGCGCACCGATCCGCGACCTCATCGGTCGTGACGATATCGACGCCGCGTATCGCATTCAATCGCGCAATGTCGATGCTCTCGTCGCGTCAGGACGGACGGTGATCGGCCGCAAGATCGGTCTGACATCGCCTGCCGTGCAGGCGCAACTCGGCGTCGACCAGCCGGACTTCGGAGTACTGCTCGACGACTTCGATGTCTCCGGTGGCGAGGCAGTGGAGTTCAGCCGACTACTCCAACCGCGAATCGAAGCTGAGATTGCCTTCGTGCTGTCCAGGGACATCACCGAGGCGATCACGCCCGCGGAAGCTCCCGGTTACGTCGAGGCGGTGTTCGCATCGTTCGAGATCGTAGACAGCAGGATCGCCGGATGGGACATCAGTCTCGCCGACACCGTCGCAGACAATGCATCGTCGGGTCTCTACGTGCTCGGCGACTCGGTTCGGCGCGACGATGCTCCGAACCTCGCCGAGGTGACGATGACGATGACGGCAGACGGGCAGCAGGTGTCCAGCGGCAAAGGTTCGGATTGTCTGGGAAGCCCCTGGGCCGCGCTGGTGTGGCTGGCCAACACCAGTCTGCGGTACGAATCTCCGCTACGCGCAGGTGAGGTCGTCTTGTCCGGTGCGCTGGGTCCGATGGTGCCCGTAACGCCAGGAGCCACCTATACCGCGACGATCTCCGGAATCGGCCAGGTCGCAACCACTTTCACACACTGATATCTCTCCCGTCGACAGCTGTAATCGGAAGCAGGACAAAATGAGTCGAGTCAAGGCCGCAGTAATCGGGTCGGGCAACATCGGAACCGACCTGGTCATCAAATTGAAGAGGGTGGCGCAGAACGTCGAGATCGCCGTTCTGGTCGGTATCGACCCGGCCTCCGACGGCTTGGCGCGGGCCCGCCGGATGGGTATCAGCACGGTCGATTCCGGTGTTCACGGTTTGATCGATCATCCCGACTTCGCCGACATCGACATCATCTTCGATTCGACCTCGGCCAAGGCGCATGTAGCGAACGCCGAAGCGCTCGAGCCCTACGGAAAGCGATTGATCGATCTGACGCCCGCTGCCATCGGTCCGTACGTCGTGCCCGCGGTCAACCTGGACGAGCACCTGGACGCGTCGGACGTGAACATGGTGACCTGCGGCGGACAGGCGACCATTCCGATCGTCGCTGCCATCTCTCGGATCACCCCCGTGCACTACGCCGAGATCGTAGCCTCCATCGCGTCCAGGTCAGCTGGTCCCGGCACCAGGGCAAACATCGACGAGTTCACCGAAACCACCTCGGAGGCAATAGAAAAGGTCGGTGGCGCAGAGCGTGGCAAGGCCATCATCGTGCTGAACCCCGCCGAACCTCCACTGATCATGCGGGATACGGTGCTGGCGTTGGTCTCGAACCCTGATCAAGACAAGATCCGCGCGTCGGTGCTCGACATGGTAGCGAAGGTATCCGCGTATGTGCCCGGATACCGGCTCAAACAAGACGTTCAGTTCACGCGCCTCGACGACGAAGAGTCCGTTGCCACCCTCACCGGAGGCGTCGACAAGGGGCCAGGACTGTGGAAGGTATCGGTGTTCCTCGAAGTCGAAGGTGCCGCACACTATTTGCCCGCCTACGCCGGCAACCTCGACATCATGACGTCCGCTGCACTACAGGTCGCGGAGAAGATCGCTGAGAACAAGGCCTTGGAGGCAGCACGATGACCGACACCACGACTCGACCGAACGCCGCAGATGGTGCCGCCCTGTACATCCAGGACGTCACCTTGCGCGACGGTATGCATGCAATGCGACATCGCATCAGCCCGGACATGGTGGCCCGCGTGGCGAGTGCGCTCGACAGCGCAGGCGTCGACGCCATCGAGGTGACCCACGGAGACGGCCTCGCCGGGCACAGCCTCACCTACGGGCCGGGCAGCAATTCCGACTGGGAGTGGATCGAAGCAGCAGCACAAGTGGTGCACCGCGCCAAACTCACCACCTTGTTGCTACCCGGTGTGGGGACTGTCAAGGAACTCGAACGTGCTTTCGCGCTTGGTGTCACATCGGTTCGTGTCGCGACGCATTGCACCGAGGCCGACGTCTCAGCACAGCACATAGCCAAGGCTCGGGAACTGGGCATGGACGTGTCGGGGTTTCTGATGATGTCCCATCTTGCGGAACCGGCGCAGCTCGCCGAGCAAGCAAAGATGATGGAGTCCTATGGAGCGCACTGTGTTTACGTCACCGATTCCGGTGGTCGGCTGACCATGAACGGGGTCCGTGATCGTGTTCGAGCGTACCGTGACGTTCTGAATGCAGAGACTCAGATCGGTATTCACGCGCATCAGAATTTGTCGCTGTCCGTTGCAAATTCGGTTGTCGCAGTCGAGGAAGGCGTCACTCGCGTCGATGCATCTCTTGCCGGTCACGGTGCCGGAGCAGGTAATTGCCCGATCGAGCCGTTCGTCGCGGTGGCAGACCTCAACGGTTGGAAGCACAACTGCGATCTGTTCGCGCTGCAGGACGCGGCGGACGATATCGTCAGGCCGTTGCAGGACAGGCCTGTACAGGTCGACCGAGAAACGCTCACTCTCGGTTATGCGGGGGTTTATTCGAGCTTCCTCCGCCATGCCGAGACTGCAGCCAAGCAATACGGCCTCGACACCCGGGCGATCTTGCTTGCGGTCGGCGAGCGCGGATTGGTCGGCGGTCAGGAGGATCTGATCACCGACATCGCCTTGGATCTCGTGGCCGCGCGCGCATGACCTCGATGGACTGATGACAATTCGGTGACTTCGTGCCACTTCTATCGAGAAGAAGCATGAGAGGTGCTGCGCAGCAACCGATGACAAAGGTGTTCGTGGCACTGCTCACCGACTCGGTTCACACGAATGTGGCTGCGTACGCCACCAACACCACGAACATGGCCGCGCCGCCCAGGGCTGCGCCGATCGTTGCCACGCGGACATTGGTTGCCATGCCGTTCGCGTCCCGGACCACGCCGACCCACCCACACGCCACAGCGGCGACACCTGTTGGGACAGAGACAAAGTCGCCGATGAAGGGTACGAACGCGCACACCAGGGCGGTGATCCCCAGGATGAGCGCGGCACTGCCGGCGCCGTTGCGAAACAGCGGCCGTATGGTGTGTTCCTCGGCCATGCCGCCTCCCTCTGTGCGGTCTTCATAGCGCAGATCGTTCCGCTCACGTCGGCCCGCTCCGTCGACAACCTCGAGGCGTTGGGTTATCGGCAGGCCGAGCTGGCCCTGACACTCATGGACGCCGCCTACAGCCATCCGAGCGGAGATCTGGCGGCGGTCGGGTGCGTCTACGAGAACTACGTCCAAGTGGCCGTGCGAGCAGACTCGGCCATCGAGTCCATGGACGATCTGCGCGGCCGAAACGTCAGCACCGGTGCCCCGGGATCCGGTGCCACCGAAGTCTCGCAGCGAGTCCTCCGCGCAGCGGGTGTGTCGGAAGCCGGAGCTGTCGAACAGGTTCAGCTGTCGATGAGCTCCGCGGCAGATGCTCTGTCGCGCAATGAGGTCGACGCCGTGATGTGGGCGGGCGGGTTGCCGACTCCGGCATTTGCCCGGCCTCGAGCCGCGATTCGCCTACTCGATCTGGGCACCGTCGTCGCCGATCTCAGACGCGAATTCGGCACCGCGTACGAGGCCGTGCTGGTACCAACGTGTACGGCGAACATCCGAAGGTGACCACCGTCGGCATTCCGAATCTTCTCCTGGCACATCCGGACGTGCCGAACGGCGTTGTCGCTGCACTGGTGAGTGTGCTTCTCGATCAGTCGTCCGGGCTGGTACCCGGTCAGGCGATCGGCAGCCAATTTCTCGACGCGCGGTCGCTGGTCATGACCGGCAGCAGCCCCCACCACCCCGGAGCCGAACAGAAATATCGCCGACGACACGGGTGAGCCGTCTAGTGCGAACTCGACTCCACTCGCGCCTCGAAATCGAACCTGTTGATCGCGCCCAACCCCGTTGCCTCCTCGGTTCCCATCAGTGCGGCCATCTTCGAACCCGCGTCGGCCGATACTCGACCGACTCCGGCCTGTGCCGTCGGATTGTGCACCGACAGCCGCAGAACCTTTGTGCCGCTGTCTGTTTCGTTCCAGATGCTGACCTGGTCCAGCGGCGACGGCAACTGTGGCAGTGGTGCCTGATCGACGACACGGACAGATCCCCCCTCGGAGATCCCGCCGGCAGCATCGGCGGTAGCGCCGACTTCCGGCAGATACGCGATGTCGAAACCGGCTCCGTGCATCAGGTCGTAGATCTTGCGGTTGTCGGTCACCTGTTCGACGGCATAGAAGTGGTATCCCGAGGTGGCGTCGTGGCGGTCGACCGACAGCACGCGCTCGCCGAAAGCGAACGGTCCGTCGAAGGGGACCCCGTCGATCGTGCCGCTCTGGCATGTCTCGACACCCATGAGCAACGATGAATTGTCGGGTAGTCCGGGACCGCCGGGTAGTCCGAAGAAGCTCGACGAGGTGTACCCATCGGGCAGTGCGGCGTCGGCATTGGCCGGCGGCACCGAGACGATGGCCGACACTTCGACACAGTCTCGGGCGTAGAACCCGCCGATGTCGGTCGGCTCTGCCGCGCCTGCGGTGGGGGCCACCCCCAGGCCCGTGAGGAGGGCAAGCCCGGTGGCCAACGACAGTCGGCGGTAGCGGATCGAACTATTTTGCACAGCAGTGCCTTTCCGGGAAAGTGATGGGATCAGTTCAAGGCGACGAGCTCATGCAAGGTTCTGCCCGTGCGAACATCGGTGACACCGTCTCGGACCACTGTGAGCTCGAATGTGGAATCGAATCGGAAGTAGCCCGGATGGCCGACGAGTCGGTACAACAATGGCCTGAAAACCTTGTGACCGGCAATCGGCACGTCGTCCAGTAGGTCGTGGGCGTGCACCACGGTCTCTACGGTGAGTACCAGTTTCACCACGCCTGGGATCTCGACCTTCAGCCATTCCGGGTACTTGCGATTGGCAATCGCGTTGTACACCATCGGCCCTTCGGAGACCTCCGCCTCACCGGAGCTGAGAATGACCTCGCCCTTGTAGGCCAGCATCATCGGCCGGCTTTCGTGCGCGTCGAGGCGTTCCTGAGTCTTCACCAGCGCGTAGAGCAACGAGTAGTCGTCGTCGTACAGGCGGCCCCAGTGCCAGCGATCGATGACGCTCTTCATATCGCCTGCACCCCAGTTGTGGTCGGCGTATCCCCTGCCGGACACAGTTTTCGTCGTTGCTCCGATCGTGATCGACCCCTCGACACGTGCACGTGGAGCAGCGACGACCCAGCCGAACACGTCGGTTCCGCCGAACAAGGTTTCGCCTTCGCCGGGCATCCAGCTGGGTAGCTCGTTGTGGAACCGCAGATCGAACGTGACGTCCTCTTCGGAGAGGGACAGATGATGAATGGGCAGACTGTCCAAAGGGAACTCGGCCCAGGCGTGGTTGGGACCGACCCGAACGTCGCACTGGGAGATCGACGCCGAGGACTCCTTCTTCGAGTACCGCTTGAAGATCTGGCGGCGGGTTCCATCGGGTGCGTAGATCAGGATTTCCACGCTCGGCTTGGCCACCATCGCCGGTTCCTCCGGCCGGCGCAGGTTGAGAAAGCCGATGATGGTGTGTCCGTCGTCGAGATGGGCATCGAAGTACCAATGCTCGAAGCCAGTTCGGCTGCCCGGCACGGGGTGCGCACCGTTGTGCCTGGGCAGAACAGTGGTCAGGGCGGCGTCGGTCCTGCCGGGCCCGTTCCAGGTCTCGACGATTTCGGGGGATGTCATGTGTAACTCTCCGCTTCGTTTGCTGGTTCCGGGCATCACAGGCCGTCGAAGCCGATGTGTACCGTCTTTTCCTCGGTGTCGCCTTCGAGCCCGGAACGGCCGAGTTCGCGGCCGATGCCGCTTCCTGCTCGGCCGCCCCAGGGCAGTGCCGGATCCGGCACACCCCATCCGTTGACCCAGACCGTTCCCACTCGAAGCTTCTCGACGACGGAATGGACACGGGAGATGTTCTGCGAGTAGACCATTGCGTTGAGTCCGTACCGAGTGTCGTTGGCGATACGAATTGCCTCCTCGGTGGTGCGGAAGCTGATCACCGTGGCAACCGGGCCGAAGATCTCGTCGCGTGCAATGGTGAGTTCGTTGGTACCGCGGAACACCGTGGGCTGCGCGTAGATTCCCGTACTACGTTCGCGCTTACCTCCGCAGACCAACTGTGCGCCCTCGGATATTCCGGAATCGATGTACCCCTCGATACGGGCGAGCTGCTTCGCGTTGACGATGGTCCCCATGGTGGACCGGTCGTCGAAGGGATCTCCGACCACGGCGCTCTCTGCGGCCGCAACGAGACCGTCGACCACCTGATCGATGACGGACTCGTGCGCCAGCACCCGCGTCCCGGCAGCACACACCTGACCCTGATGATAGAAGTTGCCCATCGCGATCCAGGGCATCGCAGCGTCGAGGTCCGCGTCCTCGAAGATCAGCTGGGGTGCCTTCCCTCCGAGTTCGAGAACGAGCTTGCGAAAGCTGTCGCCCGCGAAGCTCTGAATCGATTGCCCCACAGCGGGGCTGCCGGTGAACGAGACCTTGTCGACCCCGGGGTGCGCGGCCAGGGCCGCACCGGCGACGGGACCGAGGCCGGTGACCACATTGATCACTCCGTCTGGAATGCCTGCTTCGGCGGCGAGTTCGACCAGTCGCAACGTGGACAACGAGGCATCCTCTGCCGGCTTGACGACGACGGTGTTGCCCGCGGCGAGAGCCGGCGCCAGCTTCCAGGCCGCGATGAGGGCGGGGTTGTTCCAGGGAGTGATTGCAGCGACGACACCGAGCGGCTGGCGGACGGTGTATCCGAATCTGTTCTGTGGGCCGAAGTTGGGTAGGGACATGGTCGAGCCGGAGATCTTGTCTGCCCACCCGGCGAAGTGACGGAACGCCTCGGCGGCACAGGGAATGTCACCGCCGACGGAGTCGCGAAAGAGCTTGCCCATCTCGACGGCTTCGAGGGCAGCGAGAGTCTCGGCGTCCGCATCGATGAGCGCCGCCAACCGAGTCAGTGCCTTTCCTCTCTCGGGGCCGCTGGTACGCGACCACTCACCGTGCTCGAACTGCTCACGTGCAGACCGAACTGCCGCATCCACGTCCTCCTGGCCGGCCGCGGCGATCTGGGCCACCACCTCGCCGGTGGCAGGATTCGTCGAGGTGTACGTGGCACCGTCGGCCGCGGCGATACGTGCGCCACCGATGCGAAGCAGTGGCTCGGGTAGATCGAATTCAGGTCGAGTGATGTCGGCTGTGGTCATCGTGGATCTCCTGTGGATGCGGAATCTCGGGGAACGAAATGTCGTTGCAAGCCGCTCCACGAAGAGTCGTAGTCCGGCTGGCGGTGCCCAGCACTGTGCGCGAAGTCCGTCGTGATCAACGGAAGTCGGGTCTCGAACATGAAGGCCAAGGAGCCGTCGAACTTCTGGGGCACCAGCTCAGCATTCGAAGCGGTGGTGAACGTTTCGAGGTCGGGCCCGTGCGCTCCCCACATGTTGTGCAGGCTCGCCCCACCGGGGACGAAACCTTCGGCCTTTGAATCATGTTGCCCTCGAACGAGTCCCATGAACTCGGTCATGATGTTGCGGTGGAAGTGGGGAGGCCGGAACGAATGTTCGGCGACGTTCCATCGCGGGGGAAAGATGGCGAGGTCGACATTCGCCTGGCCGGGTCGTTCCGACGGCGAGGTCAGAACGGTGAAGATGGACGGATCGGGATGATCCCACCCGACGGTGCCCATGGTGTTGAAGCGGTCGGTATCGTATTTGTACGCACTGTGTGTGCCGTGCCAGGCCACCACGTCCAAGGGGGAGTGGTCGCACTCCGCTGCCCACAGCTGGCCGCCGAACTTCTGGACCACCTGCACGGTGTCTGCACGATCCTCGTACGCAGCAACCGGATACGAGAAGTCGCGGGCATGCGCCAGGCCGTTGGATCCGATGGGGCCCAGCTCGGGCAGGGTGAAGTAGGACCCGTAGTTCTCGCAGACGTACCCGGAGGCAGAATCCGCGTGCAGTGACACCCGAAACTTCACTGCACGACCGATCACGGCGATCTCGCCGGGTAGGACGTCGAGGAGTCCGAACTCGGTATGCAGTCGTACTCCACCCGATTGTGGAACGACCAGTAGTTCACCGTCCAGGTCGGCAAAATACCGGTCGGTCATCGACTGTGTCGCGTGGTACATGTGCACGGCGATTCCGTTGCGCTCGAGCGCGTTACCGTTCGCTGCCATGGTGTAGATGCTGTCCAGGAAATCCTCGTCCGGCCACGGGGTGTCCAGCGGATTCCAGCGCAGACGATTGACGTCGAGTACGCCGTCGACCAAGGGAGCGGATCGGAAGTGGCGGTTGTCGATTCGCTCGAACCTCGGATGCCGTGCCGATGGGTTGATGCGGTAGACCCAACTGCGCCGATTGATCTCGCGCGGCTCGGTGAACGCGGTTCCCGAGAGCTGCTCGGCATAGAGGCCGTAGGGTGCTCGCTGCGGGGAGTTCTGGCCCCACGGCAGCGCACCGGCGATCGCCTCGGAATGATGTTCGTTTCCGAATCCGGTCTGATAACCGAGGTTCTCGCTCATCGTCGCAATGCTCCCTGGGCATCGAATTCGGCCTCTCGACCGTCCATTTGGGCACGAAGCCAACTGCGTCGGTGCGTGTCGGCAAATCGCTCCGTCCTCTTCGCGACGCCGGGCACGATTCGGCGAACGAGCTCGAGCACCGTGATGAGAGGAAATCGTACGATCACGATCAGAATCCACGGGAACGCCGAAGGCATATCGTATTTCGCACGCGTCGCCGGGCCCATGAACAGCGTGGTGTACGCGCCGTAGATGCCGTGGTTGTACCGAGCTCGTAAGCGCGCCAATCCCTTCTGGTGCGGCCTGGGCGCAAAGCTGGCGGGAAACGATTCGATGAGTTCCTTGCCGTGTACCCCGGCGTCGTAACTGCGTGCTGCCGAGACCATGGCCGTCATGCGCAGTGAGTCGGCGATGGTGGTCGGGAAGTTGTCCACGTTCACCCCGAGCAGATGACCCATGAACTTCTGAAAATGCAGCAGCGCGCGAATCTCGGTGGGTGTGGTCTGCAGTCCGACGAGTCGCAGCGCCAACGCGGGTACGGTGCTGCCTCCGAGCAGCGTCAGCATCTGATAGCCCTGGCTGATGGGGTAGCCCCACTTCTCGGTGTGCCATTCGGGATGCCCGTCGATGCGACGTCTGACCGCAACGTGCATCACTCGCACTTTCATCGCGGTTGCGCGGCCGGTCGATCCGATGCGCAGCAGTGCCCCCGGCTCCGACGTGTCGACCCAGAACTGGCAGGTTTCGAGAAATCGACGTAGTGCGTTGTCGCCCGCGTAGCCGCCGGCGAGGGACAGCGGTGTCGCAACGGCCGCCTCGGTGTACATCTCGAGGGTGATGCCGCCCGCAACCGCGAACAGCATCGTTCCCCAGCGCCGCCAGATGGCCGCGCCCTGTTCGACCAGCTCCGGCCGCACCCACTCCGGCAGGGTCTCGAACTCGTCGAAAAGAATACGCATGCTGGCCGGTACGTCGTCGAGTGCGTCGATGCCCTCCACCAACGCTCGGTCGAGAAGTGCGCGCCCGGCCTTCGGATCCGCAGCGAATACCTCGTCGACGAAGTTCTCGGCGACGGGGTCTCCGTGGAACAGGCTGTCGCAGAAGTCGGCGGCGAGGTCGTCGGACGGAAAGAGCGACGTGCCGAACAGCTTTCGCACCGTCGATTCCACTCGGATGAGACGGGGGTTCTTTCGATGCTCCCAGTATGTGAAGGCAGTCGGGACGCGCCTGGTGTCCGCGGTGAGGGTCATATGTTCTTCTCCATCCAGGTGCCGCATTCGTCGGTTACGGCGCCGACACCATGGGGTTGATCGACGAGATAATGATTGAGTTCGGGCAGCTCGACGAGTGTCGAGTCAGGACTGGCGTCGTGCATCGAGCGCGAATCGTCGGCGAAGGCGGCTTGATCGCCGAGCAGTGAGACGATCAGCGTCGGTGCGTCGATTTTCGGTAGATTCTTGAGGGCGTCGGCTCCGGTGTGATCGGAACTCCAGGTGCTCAGCCAACTGCGTACCGACACGAATCGTGCGAGCCCGCCGGCAGCGGTGTTGGCGCGCTCGGGATCGCCATACATGCTGCCCAGCTTCCGGTCACTGGGATCGAGCGTGAGGTCGACGAATCGAGGGTCTGCGACCGTACGGTGGACCACGAATGCGTGATCCGACGCGCCCCGGACCGACACTGTGTCGAGTTCGCGGATTGCCCAGTCGTCGATTCTCCTGATGCGTTCGAGCTGCGCCGCGCGGTACTGCTCGACCCAGTTCCGATCGAGGGGAATACTGCGATCGGGACTGTACAGATCGAGCTCTGGGTCGGTGGAGAACGGATCGTTCTCGTCGGTGACCGCGGGATCGATCCAGTGCCGCAGTACGCGTGCTCGCCCGGAGTGAGCTCCGACCAGCATCAGTGCATCGGCCGGGACGAGCGCGGGGCCGTCGACCTCGACGGTCGGCGACTCCGCCTGCTCTTGGTAGTAGGTCGACAGCGAGCCGCCGCCACTGAACCCGAGAAGAACGACCTTCTCGAAGCCGAGTTCGTTCTTCATCCAGCGCACACCGGATCCGACATCGGCGATCGCGCGTTCCATCAACAGCGCCGGTTCGTTGGAGCTGTATCGCGTGTTCAGTCCCATGATCGGCAGACCCGCTTCGGCGAAGCCGCGAAGTAGGAAGTGCGACAGGAAGTCCGAGGTGGGATGTGCGAGAAGGATTCCGACACTGCGGTTGTGGTGGTGCTGGGCAACGAGATTGGCGTGCAGTGTGGGGTAGTGCCGGGACAGGCCCGAGTGCATTTCCACCCGGCCGTCTCGGGCTGGTTCGTATTGGATTCTCTGGAAATTGTCGTCGATCACTTGAGGGTCCGCCTCCTAGGACGAATGCGATCCGAGTCACAGAAACGTACCATACTTCGAGGTATGGACAAGTCCGGTTCCTTTCGTTCATTCGGCTGCGAAACGTCCGTACCGTGTAGTACGGTCGGTTGGTTCTGGACTGAGAGAGTGATATCGATGAGTGAGCGAGAAGTAGTGCTGGAGAGCGCATCCGAATCGACCGAGGATGTGCCGGACGTCGATGAAACAGCTGTCGACAGCGACGAATCGAACGATGAACCCAGGCGTCCGCTGCGGCTGCGTCGCAGTCTGATCGGGGTCGCCGTGCTCGGGGTCGTTGCGCTCGGCGCGAGCAGTGCACTGCTGCTGCATCAGCATCAGAAATTGGTTGCTGCACAGGACCTTCAGCAGCGCTATCTGCAGGCTGCGCGCCAGAGTGTGCTCGATCTGACCACGATCTCGGCGTCGACCGTCGATGACGATGTCGCGCGAGTTCTCGAGCGTTCGACCGGCACCTTTCGCGACCAGTTCGGCGATCGGGCAGACGATTTCGTCTCGGTGGTGCAGCAAGCCGATGTGCAGGCGACGGGGTCCATCACCGAAGCAGGAATCGAGAACGCCGACGACCATGCGGCGAGTGTTCTCGTGGCAGCGAAGTCGAGCGTCACCAATTCGTCCGGAGCACAGGAAGAACCGAGAATATGGAGACTACGAGTGACCCTCGACAACGCAGGCGAGTCGATCTTGGTATCCGACGTGGAGTTCGTCCCGTGATCGGCCGTCGGCTGACCGTAGCGGGCTTGTCGGTGTTGCTCGTCGGTGGCGGAGCATCCACGGCCTCGCTCTACGTGATGAACCGAGCGGACGAAGAGCAGCAGCAGGCTCGCGCGGCAATCAGTGACGCGGCCGACGACGGTGCCGTCGCGGTCCTGTCCTACCGCGCGGAGACGGTGGATGCCGACATCGAGCATGCAGCATCCTTCCTCACGGGTGATTTCCTGAACTACTACAGCGCATTCGGTGCCGAGTCCATCGCTCCGGCCGCGAAAGATCGCGGAATCACCTCGAGTGCAACGGTATCGGCCAGTTCGGTGGTGTCCTCGTCGGAAAACTCGGCTGTGGCACTGGTGTTCGTGAACCAGAACATCACCTCCGCCGACGCCCCGGATCCCAAGGCCGCATCGAGCAGCCTTCGGATCGAACTCACCCAGGTCGACGGCCGGTGGTTGATCTCCACACTCGATCCGATCTGACCCCGAGGACGTCGTGGGCGCTCAGCCTCCGCCAGGGACCAGCATGCCGTCGAGAGTCTGCGTCGTGGTGTCGAGGTTCTCGTCGACGTATCGTCGACCGTCGCCGGCGATGTAGGAACTGTCGGTCGGGTCGTACTCGCCGGTGGATGCCACTGGGTCACGGCACAGTTCCACGGTAGCGGCACGACGTCCCGGAAACTCCATGCACGGAAGGTTTCTCGCGCCACGAATGGCGGTCGGATCGGCTGGATCGACCTTGCAGTAGAGCCCTCCAGGAGTAGGGATGGTGTCGACCTCGGTGGGGGATCGGCGTTCTGATGCCGGCAGGAACCCTGTGGTGCACGGCGGTGGGTCGTTCACCTGTGCCGCGAAGTACGTGTTCTGGCCCGGCTCGCCGGACTGGGAATTGAGCATTCCGGTTCCCTGTGTCGCTGCGATGAGGGGTGGGTACAACACGAGAATTTGTTCGATCGACGGGTTGTAGACCACTGCGACTTGTTCCACTGTCGTCAGATTCGCCAGTAGCAGAGGCAGTGTCGGCTGCAGCTGCTGGAACAAGGCCGTTACCTCGGTTGCCATCGGCGTGCCCTTGTCGATGAGGGAACGTATCGACACATCGTGATCACGAAGCGTCCCGGTGACGCCGGTCAGTGACGCAGCCCAGGCCCTGATCGAGTCGCTGCTTGCCGCGGTTGACGCCAGGACGGGATCGGCATCGTCGATCAGTGCGGTGATCGATTGGGTGTCGGCGTTCGCGTCGGCGCTCAGAGTTCGGAACGAGTCGAGGAGTTCGGCGACGTTCGTTCCGTTGTTTCCCAGCGCTGCAGCGCTCTCGTCGAGCACGCTACGAAGGTTGTCGGAGCCGATGGATGCCAACGCCGTCTGCAGCAGGTCGATCGTGGGGCCAACCTGTTCGGGGACGGATGTCCTGTCCAGGGGAATCACCGAGCCGTCAGACAGATACGGGCCGTCGGGCGAGTTCGGAATGATGTCGATGTACTGCTCGCCGATCGCGGACATGGAGTGGACCTCGGCTTCGGTGTCGGCGGGAACCGCGACATCCGACATGAGTGACACGACTGCTCGGGCTCCGTCGCCGTGGGTGGTCAGCTCGACGACTCGGCCGATTCCGGAACCTCGATACGTCGCGTTGGCACCGGTGTAGAGACCGGCACCGTCCGCGAGCTCTACGGCGACTCGATACCGACCGACGCCGAGCTGTTCAGGCAGTCGCGCGAAGTAGACCCCGGTGGTCGAGGCCGAGACCACCGCGACGGCCACAATGGTCCACAGTTTGCGATGGAGGGACTGCTTCGGTGTCATGGAGTGCCTGCCGGTGGGATGAGTAGATCTGTGGTCGACGGGATCGTCGCTGCCGGGCTGGGCGAGAACGATCCGAGTGCGCCTTCGAGTGGCGTGCCGAGAAACAGTGCATTGTCGAGGGTGTCGAGCCGAAGGTCCAGTGTCACATCACCGTTGGCGTAGTCGCCCCGCACCGCGTTCTGGTATGTGTCGATCGGAAACGGGTAGGTGAGTAGATAGCGGAACGAGTCGGTCAGTGACGTACCGGAGTCTGCCAGCGAGGCCAGTAGCGGACGCAACTCCTCGAGTTCGGCGACCAGGTCACCGCCGGTGTCGTCGACAATCTCTTTCGCGGTGCTGCCCAGCGTGCCGAGCGAGACCAGCGTGGTGGTCAGATCTTGTCGGCGATCGGACAAGACCTCCAACGCAGGGCCGAGTGTCGTGACGGCGTCGGCAAGCACCTGGTTCTGAGCGGCCACATCGGCGGCGAAGCGATCGAGGTTGTCGATGGAGCGTTCGATGTCGGCTTGCTGTTCGACAAGACCGCCGAGAAGGGTGTTCAGACGATCGATGAGAGCGCGAACCGATTCGGGCCGTCCACCGAGCGCGGCGTCCAGCTCGTCGACGATGTCACCGAGTTGGGGGAGTCCGCCGCCGTTCAGCACGATCGAGAGCGAGGACAGTGTCTGTTCGGTGGTGGGGTACGCGCCCGCTCGATCCAGCGGGATGACATCTCCATCGGCGAGACGGCCGGTGGGTGATTCGGCGGTGGGCGGCGACAATTCGATGTGGGTAGATCCGAGAAGGCTGGTCTGGCCGACTGCTGCCACAGCGTTCTCCGGCAACTCCACGCCCTGGTCGATGTGGACGGTGACGACCGCGTGGCCGTCCTCCAGTGCGATGTCTGCGACGCGGCCCACCGTGACGTCGGAAGCGAGCACTCGCGAATTGCGGTCGATGGTGGACACGTCCGGCATCTCGATGGTCACCGAATATGCGCCCGGCCCTTCGCCTTCGGTGCCGGGCAGAGGGAGGGAATTGAGACCCTGCCAGCCACACCCGGAGGTCAGCAGAACGAGTGCCACACCGGTGAGCGGGAGTACCGCACAACGGATCGGCTTCCGCGTCGTCATTGCCCGCCTCCTGGAAGCAGGAGGTCCGTCAGTGACGACGGCGAGGGTGCCGGAGTCGCGGGCGCTGCCGGGGCGGCAGGTACGAGGTCGGGTTCGCTGTAGACCAGCTGATCGGGGAGTGCACCCACTCCGTGAATCGGGTTGGTGGACAGGGGAAGATAATCGAAGGCCAGTGTTTTCAGCAACGGACCGAGGTACTGCACGCACAGATTCGCCCCTTCCTGAGCGCCGACTTCCTCCGCTGCAGCAATGGCCGAACAGATGAAGTCCATCGGATTGGCAAAGTTGTTCGGTGCAAGTGCGGAGACGATCGCATTGTGAGCCGGCTGATAGATGTTGTTCAGGTTCGACAACGCGGTCGGGGCTACGTGGAGTATCTGCGCGATTCCGTCCCGTTGCGCGGCGAGTTCACCGACCACACTCTGCAGGCTGCGGAGAGTGTCGTCGACACCGTCTCGATTGGCGGCGACGAAGCGCCGCACATCACCCACCGCAACATCCAGTGACGTCAACGCGGTACCGATCTGTTCGGAGTTCGTATCCAGGACCTCGGTGATCGACGCCATCGAGTGGTTGAAGTTCACGATCTGCTGTCCGCTCGCCGACAATGCAGAAACGAACACCTGCAGGTTGCGGACAACGGCGAACAGGTCGGTACGGCCGTCGGACAACGTCTTCAGTGCATCGGAGAGCTGAGCGACCGTAGTGGCGATGTTCTGACCTTGACCTCGCAGGTTGGCATCGGCCGCGTCCACCAAGGCCCCGAGAGGTGCCTGTCCATCAGGTGTCGCGGTTCCCAACGCATCGGCCACCCGGGCGAGCTGGGCCTTGATCTGATCCCACTCGACCGGAACCGCCGTGCGCGAGATCGGGATTCGTTGCCCGTCGTCCATTGCCGGGCCACCGGTGTAGGGCGGGGTGAGTTGTACGAAGCGGCTCGCGACCAGGCTCTGCGAGACGATCACGGCCATGGCATCGGCGGGTACCGGATAGGACGAGTCCACCTGAAGCTCCACGTCGGCGTGATCGCCTCGGGGTTCGATCGACCGGACCGAGCCCACATCGACTCCCATGATCTTCACGTCGTCACCGACGTACAGACCGGTGGTGCTGGAGAATTCGGCGACGATGGTCGTGGTGATCATGCGAGGGACCACGGTGTACGAGACCGCGGCCAGCACCGCCAAGCCGGTTCCGATGGCGGCAAGCTGCCACCGCCGGGCCGTCACCGTGGCGCTCCGTCGATGACGGACAACGGGTTCACGGTGGCAGACTCGCCGGGAGCAGGACCGAGTCCGAGGGCGGCCCGAATGAATGGAGAGATGATCTGCCCGGGGATCAAGTTCTGAATGTACGAGTTGAAGAACGGTCCACTCGACACGGCTTCACCGAGTTGAGTGATGTAGGGACTCAGATTCTCGATGGCCTGGCCGATGTTCGCACGATTTTCTTCCAGGACACCCAGTACCGAATTCAGCGATGCGAGTGTCGATCCCAGTTCTGCCTCGTTGTCTGCGACGAGACCGCTCAGCTGCTGTGCCAGGGCCGTGACGGTGCCGAAAAGCCGGTCAACGACGGCTTGGCGGCGGTTGAGTTCAGAGAGGATGGTGTCGGCATCGACGATGAGGGTATCGACCTGTTCGCTGCGAGCGGCGAGTACCCCGGTCACTCGTTCCGCTGTCGCCAGCAGCGACCGCAAGGATTCGTCCCTGGATGCGATGGTCTGCGACAGTCGACCCACACCGTCGACAGCGGCCGCGAGGTCGGCGGGTGTCTGCTCGAGTACGTCGGTGGTCACGCGCATGGCGTCGGTGAGTCCATCGGTGTCGAGTTCGGTGACATCGTCGGTCAGATCTCCCAGCGCGTCGGTCAATTGGTACGGGCTCGTCGTGTTGTTCAGCTCGATCCGAGCACCCGAACGCAATCGTCCCCTGGTGCCGGGATCGATGCGCAGGTTCTTCGTCCCCAGCACCGTCTGTGTCGGTATGGACAGTCGGGCATCTTCTCGCAGTTCGACGTCGCCGCTCACGGTGAACGTGATGATGACTGTGTCCGAGTCGATTTCGATGTCGGTGACTGTGCCCACAGGGATCCCTGCGACCTCGACGTCGGCACCGACGGTGAGCCCCCCGGTATCGCGAAATGTGCCACTGTATTCCGAACTGGCCGACAATATCGGCAGCGATGACACATTCGTCGCCACCAGCGTCAGCAGTATCGCCAGGACGGTACCGACAACGCCGAGTCGGAGCGTATTGCGACCTCGAACTCGCTGATTCATCGCGGCGCGCACCTTCCCGTTTCCTGGCCGATGAGCGGCGTCGTCAGCCCTCGGCCGTCGGGTGTGTCGATCTTCAACTTGATGCCGCACAGGTAATAGTTGAAGAAGTTCCCGTACGCGCCGAGCCGACTGAGCGCAGCATAGGTATCGGGTAATCGGGAGACGACGCTACCGATCGTGTCTTTCTCCGAATCCAGTTGAGCAGCAGTGCGACCGAGCTCATCGAGCGTGGACTTCAGCGGTGGTCTGGCCACGGTGAGCAGGTCTGCCACCGTGGCCGACGAGGAGTTGATATCGCTCAATGCAGTGCCCCACGCGGCGCTGTCGGCGGCCAGCCCGGACGCCAGATTCTGGGCACGATCGAGTGCTGTCGACACGGCGTCCTTCTGGTCTGCCAACGTCGTCAAGGTCGTGTCCAGGTTGGTGATCACCCGTCCGATCACCTCGTCTCGATCGGCGAGGGATGTGGTCAGTGTGGCGGTATGGGCGAGCAGGGATGCGATCGATCCGCCTTGTCCCTGCAGTGTCGCGACGAGTTCGGCGCTCAGATCGTTGACCTTCGAGGGATCGACGGCCTGGAAAAGTGGCTCGAAGCTGCCGATGAGTTGGTCCAGATCCAGTGCGGGTGAGGTTAGTTCGAGTGGAATAGTGCCACCCTCGTACATCGGAACCGCATCCCCTGGTCCGTCCGCGAGTTCGAGATAGCGGTCGCCGACGAGATTCTGGTAGCGCACGGTTGCAGTTGTGGACGACGTCACGACGTAGCCCGCACCCACATCGATGCCGACCGCCGCGCGATCGTTGTCGACGATGGTGACGTCGCCGACCTTCCCGACTTCCACGCCTGCAACTCGTACGAAATCTCCACTGCGAAGACCGGAGGCACTGGTGAAGATTGCCCGGAACGAGGTGGTCGATTCGAATCTGATCTGTCCGAACACGACGACCAGGCATGCGAGCACGACGGCCATCACGACCACGAACACGATCAGCTTGATCGTCGTGGATGTGCGGCTCATCGGGTCCCGCCCGGTGCGGCGAGTCCGCCGGGCAGAAAGTCCAGTAACGAGCCAGGTGACAAGACCGGACCGGTATTGCCGGCACGGAACGGATTCGATCCGGTATCGGCAACCACGTACGGGGTCGGTACGGCATCGTTCGGCACGAAAGGCAGCGTCCCGCATCGCGGGCCGCCGGACGCTGCAACGCGGGGTAGGTCCGACTCGTACTCGTACGGTGGGATACCGAACAGCACGGTGCTGTTGAGCAACATGGTGCGTCCGTTTCCGCCGGATACTTCCTCGGCACCGACCCGGGCGCGGTCCGCTCCTTGTAGGAAACAGGTGAACTCGGGCGAATACTCCTCGAGCAGTTCGGTTGTCGGCTTCAGCTCGTGCACCGTGCTCGAGATGCCTGCAGCATTGTCCGTCAGGACGCTATTTCCCACATCGGCCATTCCGATCACGCCGAGCAGCACGGCGTCGAGACTGTCGGTGGTGTCGACGAGCGTGCGCCCGGTCGTCGTCAGGTTGTTCAGGTTCGTCAGCAGATCCGGTGCTGCGTCGGCCAACGTCTCGGTGACGGTCGCTCCCGATGCGATGTCGCGCTGCAGCGTCGGAACCCGAGGTTCGACGGCGGTGAGCAGTGCGTTCGTCTCGTCGAGGCTCAGCCCCAGTTCGCTACCGCGTCCACTCGTTGCCGTGGCCAACGAGGTCAGCGTCGCGTTCAGCTTGTCCGGTTCCACAGCCGCCAGCACCTCGGTCAGGGTTTCGAACACGGTGTTGACCTCCACTGTCACCGAGGACGATTCGACGACCGCGCCCGACACGATCGGTGTGGTCGATGGACTCGCAGGCTCGCTGAGCGTGACGAATTTCGACCCGAAGATCGTGGTAGCGGCAATTCGCGCCTCGACGTTCTCCGGAATCGATTGTGCTGCAGCGCCGTCGAGGCGAAGCTCGACGACCGCGCCACCTGGAACCTGGCGGACGGCGTCCACCGTTCCCACTTCCACGCCGTGCATCTTCACCAAGGCTCCCGGTTGCATCACGAGGCCACTGCGATCCGACTGCAGCGTCACCCTGGTCGGTGGATGGACGGCATCGCCCACCGCGCCGGTGAAGGCGAAGTAGGTGGCTGTCACTGCGAGAAGGAGCAGCGCGGCCATGATCACGGCAGCAACGCGGGGTGCGGCCGATCCGATCCGGTGCGTGTGGTTCATCGTCACCCCGCCAGGTGTACTGATCGGGAATTACCGTAGAGGGCAAGCGAAATCATCAGGGTCACCATCACGACGGTGTTGAGCGAGAGTCGGACGGCGCGACCGGTGGCCGTTCCCACTCCCGCCGGCCCACCGGTGGCCGTGTAGCCGTAGTAGGTATGGATGAGCATGACGGCAGCCGCCATGACGAAGACCTGCAGGAAGGACCACAGGACGTCCGAGGGGACGAGAAACGTCGAAAAGTAGTGGTCATAGACGCCGCCGGATTGTCCGAGAACGACGACTGTGGCTATTCGGCTGGCCAGAAACGACGTGATCAGAGATAAGGAGTACAGGGGGAGAACAGCGAGCATGCCGGCAAGCACCCGCGTTCCGACCAGATACGGCACGGATTTGATGGCCATGACCTCGAGCGCATCGATCTCCTCGCTGATGCGCATCGCACCCAATTGTGCTGTGGTGCCTGCACCGATAGTTGCCGCCAAGCCGACGCCGGCAGTGATCGGGGCCACCACGCGCACGTTGACATACGCGGCGAGAAAACCGGTGAGGGCATCGACACCGATGTTCTCCAGAGAGTCGAACCCTTGAACGGCAACGGTGGCGCCGGCAAAGAGTGTGAGAAAGCCCAGCACGACGATGCTTCCACCGACGGCAGCGAGTGCTCCCGTGCCGAGGCTGATCTCGGCAAGTACGCGCAGAGTTTCGGTTCTGTAGTCACGTGCGGCTTTTCCGGTCGATGCGATGGCGCGTCCGAAGAACAGAGCCAGCTCACCCACGGTGTCCAGTCCGCCGAGAACGCTGCGGTACCGACGACTCACTCGGACGGACACATCGAAGCCCATCACGTTCCTCACCGGTCGCTCAGTGCAAGGCCGACAGACGTCAGCGTGAGATTGACGAGAAATAGAGCAACGAAGGAGAATACGACGGTCTCGTTGACTGCCTCGCCTACGCTTCGAGGCCCTCCGACGACGGACAGACCGCGATAGCAAGCGATCAGTGCGGCCAGTAAGCCGAACAGTGCCGCTTTGATCTCGGACAGGATCAGCTCCGGGAGGCCGACGAGCAGGGTGATCCCGGATACGTAAGCACCTGGTGTGACGTCCTGAAGATACACAGAGAAGAAGAAGCCGCCGACGAGGCCGATGCTGCACACAGCTCCGTTCAACAGCGCCGCGATCATGGTGCAGGCAACGACACGAGGAACGACGAGCCGATGAATCGGGTCGATGCCCAGCACCTCCATCGCCGCCACTTCCTCACGGATGGTGCGCGATCCGAGGTCAGCGGCAATCGCCGTGGCCGCAGCACCGGCAACGACCAAGACGGTCACGAGGGGTCCGATCTGGGTCACCGCACCCAGTCCGGCCCCCGCGCCACTGAGATCGCTCGCTCCCAATTCCGAGAGCAGTGAGTTGAGAGTGAACACGACCAGAACCGTGAACGGGATCGACATCAAGATCGTGGGTAGCAGAGATACCCGGGCGATGAACCAGCTCTGATCCACGAACTCTCGCCACTGAAAGTCTCGGCGTCCCAGTGCCACCGCGGTGTCGATCGAGAGGCCGTAGAACTCGCCGACCGCCGACGTCGCCTTGGCGGTCGCGTGCGCTGCACTCCGAAGAGGCTGCGTCACTGGGTTATCCGATACTTCAGCATCATGTCGTGGTCCTCGTGGTCGAGGAGGTGGCAGTGCCACACGTAGCCCTGAAGGTCGCCCCCCGGATCCGCGGAATGGTCCATTCCATTGTGGACGTCGTGCATGGGATCTTGATGACCCGCGTGATCGCTGTTCGGCTGCGGAGCAGTGATACCGGCCGGTCGCGCGAAGGTGGCGTCGGGGTCGAAGCCGAGTTCGTCGGCCGTCGGAAAACGAACGATGATGCGAGTGACCGTACCGCCGTCCACTCGTACCGTGTCCTTCCAGCCGGCTTCCCACGGAGCGGGCGGGATCATCGGTCCGCCGAGAAAGCCCTCCGGATCAGGAGTCCATTTGATCCCGATGGCAGGCTGCGGATTCGCCACCTGGTAGTCGACTGTCCGCAGGGGAGTGCGACCCACGATCCGGAACGTGACGAGGTGGATGTGAATCGGGTGCGGATCCGGCGTGATGTTGACGATGTTCCACTGCTCGACGGTGCCGGGCCGAGGCATCTCGATGTCCGGGTCGCTGTAGCGAAGGTTGTTGAGAGACATGATGGCCGGTGGGTTACGCAACGCATAGGGCTGGCTGACGGTGACGGTGCGGATTCGCGTCGGCTGCTGGATCGGTGCTATCGGCGCGGGCCCTCGACCGCCGCGCAGCGTCTTCGGTACCCCACCGGTGAATCCACGCGCGGCACCCACCCGGAATCGACAGAACAGCGGCATCGTGACCGCGCCGATGACGGCCGCCTGGAAGGGCGGGGCCTCGTCGTTTCGGAGCTCGACCGTCTGGCCGGCGTCGTAATCGGAGAAGTCCACGAGTACGTCGTATCGCTCACCTGGAGCAACTCTGATCGACGTCACGGGCACCGGTGCATCGAGCAATCCGCCGTCGTTGCCGATGACCCAGAACTTCATGTGGTTCTCGAAGTGCAGATTCCACACGCTGTACGACGCGGCGTTGATCATCCGAAAGCGATACAGGCCTCGGGCAACGGTGAGTTCGGGCCAGATCATTCCGTTGACGAGTCCGACATCGCCGACAGCTCCACCTTCCCAGGAACCCTCGGGCACGATGCGAGTCGATCGAATGCTCAGGTGACCGTCGTCGCGAAAGATCTTCTCTTGCATGACCAGCGGCATCTCGAACTCGCCGGAAGGCAGCCCGAGAGGGTTGTCGACGCGACCGGTATCGAAGCGATCCCGTAGGAGGTACATGCCGGCCAAACCTGCATACACATTGACGCGGGTGATGGCCATCGCGTGATCGTGATACCAGAGTGTTGCCGCTTCCTGCCCGTTGGGGAAGTGGTGGACGATGCTTCCTCCGGGGAGCGTGAGCTGTTCCGGATTGCCGTCGCTCTCCGGAGGAGTCACGCCGCCGTGCAGGTGCAGCGACATCGGGGTCGCGGTGCGGAAGCTCTCGGTCACACCGTGGAGCGAGGTGTCCATGTCCTGGGCCATGGGGTGCAGGGCCATGTTGTTGGAGAATCGGAGGGTCAGCTGGTCCTCGGCGTGCGCTTCGATGATGGGCCCGAGGTAGCCGGGTTGTGCGTTCGGGCCGCAGTGATAGGCCAGGGTAGGGACCTCGGGCATGTCGGCATGGAATCTGTGCATCGCCGACACCGCGTCGACCGAGAGGTTCGATCCCGACACGGTCGGGAGTGTCGGAAGTGCATCTCGGAACGGAGTCACGTTCGGCGAGTGGAACAGCAGCGGGCTCTCGAACGCGTTGTCGACGGGCGAGGTGAATGCGCGTGAGGCGCTGACACCGCCGAGTGTCACTGCAGCGGTGCCGACACCCAGCGCTCGGAGAAGGTTGCGGCGGGTCATGTCGTGCGCCATGTGTGAGGGGACCTTTCCCGCGTCGAAGGATGTGACACGCACCATACCGCACTGTATGGTGTGGTCAATCACTTTCGATGAAACCGCTGATAGGAGGCCAATGAGGCTGCGTGAGAACGTCGGTCGAGTGGCACGGGGCGTGTGCGCGACGTCGATCACCGTTGTCGCTCTGCTGAGCTTCGGTGTTTCGGATGCTTCCGCGTCCCCCTCGACGTGCACCGCAGCCACCGTCCTGGTGCACGATCTTGCGTCCTCCGAGCGCGAATGGGACGGGTGGCTCGACGAGCTGGGCGGCCGGGGGTTGTGCGCGTTCGCGTTCACCTACGGCACCTCGGAGGCTTCGGTTCTGCTGCAGCACGCTGGGCTCCCGTTGGCAGGCCTGACAAGAATCGAGGACTCAGCAGTCGAGTTCGGTGCGTTCGTCGACTCCGTCCGCGAACGCACCGGTGCCGACCGAGTGCAGGTTCTCGCGCACGGTGCAGGCGGACTGGTGGCTCAGCAGTGGATTGCGCACTCCGGTTCGCGGGACGTTCGCGCGTTGGTGACGGTGGGGCCGCTGTGGAACGGGACCGATCTGGCCGGGCTCGGTAGTGTGGCTGCATTCAATCGGAGCATCGGAGTCTACGACTCTCTCGCCGCCCTGGAAAAGCCTCTGCTCGAACCGATCTGCGCGGCATGCGGACAGATCGTCGCCGGTTCCGGTTTCATGCACGACGCTGCTCGCGCCGGCTGGATATCGCCGGGGGTGCGGTACGTCAACGTGATCTCGCGGTACGACGGTGTGATGACCGATCCGGTGTCGGCAGCTTTGCCCGGCAGTGAGAACCTG
This sequence comes from Rhodococcus sp. 05-340-2, assembly GCF_002258915.1. Lineage (NCBI taxonomy): Bacteria > Bacillati > Actinomycetota > Actinomycetes > Mycobacteriales > Nocardiaceae > Rhodococcus > Rhodococcus sp. 05-340-2. The sequence goes on along the minus strand of NZ_NOYU01000027.1, from coordinate 895,265 downwards.
ATCGTCCAGAATCTGGACCCGAACGATCGAACGAATCACCTGCAACTGATGAACGATCCACTCGTTCGTCACGTGGCCGTTGCCGCCCTTGCCGTCGAATGACGGCTCCGGATCGTACGATCGAGGGGCGGAACGCCGCTCCGACAGCGAGGAGTTCACTCTGATGGCAGGCACACCCAGGTCGGCACCATCGCGCCGTGTACCCGCAAAGAAGGCTGCGGGTGCAAAGACCGGGACCAAGCCGGCGCGTCGCGCCACCCGCTTGTCGGTCGACGACTGGATCGACGCCTCGTTCGAGCTCATGGCCAGCGATGGAGTCTCCGGTGTGAAGATCACCAAGTTGTGTGAGCGGCTGGAGGTTACGAAAGGCAGCTTCTATTGGCATTTCGCGGACATCGACAAGCTCATGGAAGCGATCGCAGACAAGTGGTGTGACACCCAGAACGACACTGTGCGTGGATTGAAGGGGCTGGAAGCCGTCGAGGTCGAACAGCGTCTCCAGATCATGGCCGAGCTGCTGATCGACCAACGAACCTGGGCTGTGGAGTCGGCTGTTCGGGACTGGGCACGAAACTACGACAAGATAGCCGATGCGGTGCGTGAACTGGACAATCGCATCTTCGAGGTCGTCCAGCGCTCGCTGCTCGATCTCGACTTCGACCCCGACGAGGCTCGTCTTCGGGCAGGAATTCTCGTGTACTCGGGCATCGGGTTCGTTCATGCGCGAGGTAGCCTTCCCATCCCGACGGCAGACGAAGTGCACGCGATGTTCAGCTTGCTCACGCGTCACTGACGTGGAGCATCACGCTCGATGCGTGTGGGAATCGCTCGACACCACTCGGCAGTTGCGTCCCGCTCGACGTCTTGGTCGCTTGCCGTTTTTGTACTGCCAAAGACCTGGATTCGAGCACCTGACCTGGAAATGTACCCCGCGGCGCGCCTGCCCGCGGATTTAGGTAGGGGAGAGATCGCTGCGCGGAATGCCCGCAGACCGGTGCCGAGACAGAGTCGAGGTGGTTTCACTCGGGGACCAGGTCCATGTTGTGGCGGGCGCTCAACCGCAGCGAGAAGTCAATCGCATGACCGACGAGGGGCGACCTGCCGTCCCTTATTTGGTGGCGACGGGAAATACAGTGGTCCAGCATTTCGTCGGTGAGCCGCGTTGGCCCGTCGTGGATTGCAATGGTTGCCCCTGGAGTTATCGGGGTTCGAGCGTGCCGCGAGCGTGTCACTACTCGGTGCAACCGGGGGTGGATCGACGTGAACCGGTTCGGACGAAAATGCCTGTTCAGGGCCTACTCGGTGGTTCCGAGTGGGTCCATCGACATATGGTCGATCTAGCTGGGGGTCAAGTGGTAGCAGGTTCAAATCCTGTCAGCCCGACACATTGCAGGTCTAAGACGGTTTCGGAGAAATCCGGGGCCGTCTTTTTCGTCTGTATGCCGCGTGACTGTCACCACCCGGGCTGTGACGGTGAGCGGAGCCGATGTGGCCAGATGCTCTCGTGCGGCAGCGGATGCGCAGTCGACGAATGCGAGCGTGAAGACGGTCACGACTACATCGGTGGAAGTTGCAGGTGGTGCGGGCAACCGTTCGGGGAACTCCGCCTCGTCAGCGGCCCATGACATCGCCGGCAGGCATTTGGACCGTGCGGTCGGTCAGGTCGACCCCCGAGCGGTACGGGTGTCGATACTCTCCAGTCGGGTGCTGGTTCGAGAGGTCACTGCTCTAGGGCATCATGGGCCTATGAGCGATCCCGAATACCTCGCCACTTTGCTTTCTGCGATCGATGCGGAGATCGCGCGAATCTCTGCCGCCGAATCGGGCTCCGACGAACAGGCATCGGCTATCGACGACGCGGCCGATGCCGTCTTCCGGTTGCGCGAGAAGGTCAAGGCCGGCTACTCCGGCAAGAAGGCCTACTACCTCGCGGCGTCGACCGATCCGAAGGGGATCAGGGTCGAGGGCATTTCTGCCCTGCACGGCAAACGTGCCCACGAACTGGTCCGAGACGGTGGATGGATGCACGCGGACTCCAGCACCGTCCTCGACGCGCTCGATGACGATCAGATCAGTCGATATCACGCCATCGCGGGACGTGGGGTCGCGCAGACGTTTCGAGACGCACGTGAATACCTGGCGGCGGCAGTAGCTCTCGCCGACAAGTAGTCCGAAGTATCACCACGTCGAGGCAGCCGACGGTAGAAGTCCGGGCCTCACATGCTGAATGCCCCGCTGAAGTCGAGTGGCGCCGCCTCGAGGTGGCGTCCGCGGGGAGTGGCGTCGACGAGTTCGCCGTCGTGGACAACAATCTCGCCGCCTACGATCACGGTGACCGGCTTTCCTCGAAGTCGGTGTCCCTCGTAGGGGGTGTAGTCGGTCGCCATGTGCAGCGTTTCGGTGGTCACCGTCCATTCCAGTTCGGGATCCCAGATCGCGATGTCGGCGTCGGACCCCGGCATCAGTGATCCCTTGCGTGGATAGAGGCCATTGGTGCGTGCTGGATTAGCCGAGGTCAACTCCACGAATCTGCTTGCCGTTAGACCCAATCCGTCTACGTAGTGCGAGTAGATCACCGGAAGGCGCGTCTCGACTCCGGGGAGTCCGTTGGGCATGTGACGCACGTCGTGGCTGTGCACCTGCTTCTGTGCGGTGTCGTAGCAGCAATGGTCGGAACCGATGGTGGTGATGTGCCCGGTGAACAGGTGACGCCCCAGTTCCTCGACCACCTCGGCCGAGCGCAGCGGTGGGCAGCAGACGAAACGTTCGGGTTGTTCACCCGCGTAGGCCGAGTCGTCGAGGATCAGGTGGTGGGCGACCGATTCGGTGAAGGCGACGAGCCCTCGTTTGCGGGCGTCTGCGACCAATTCGACTGCAGCCGGAGTCGACTGGTGCACGAAATAGACCGGCGCATTCTGTGATTCAGCGATCGCGAGAATGGCGGCCACCGAGGCAGTCTCGGCGAGCTCCGGCCGCGTCTGCGACATGTGTGCTGCATCGACTCCGCCCGACACGGCTGCGAGGTTCTGCGCATCGGTGACGATCGCGTCCGACTCGCAATGGATGATGACCATTCCGCCGAGATCGCGAGTGGCCTGCATCGTGTTGAGGATGGTGTGTTCGTTCGCCATCGTCTCAGCGGCATAGGTGGTGAACATCTTGACCGTCCGAATGCCGGCGTCCGCCAGAGTCTTCAACTGGTCGGCGGTGGTGGCGGTCCACTCGACGACGCAGGCGTGCAGAGCTGAATCGCACAGTCCGCTCGACGCTTTCGCTCGTTGCACCTCGGCGGCGTCCAACGGCTGTTGACCGGGACGTGGGATAGCGAAGTCGATGATCGTGGTGGTGCCGCCGAACACGGCCGCCGTCGTGCACTCGAGGTACGAGTCGAGAGAGGTGAATTCACCGGAGGTGAACCCGACGTGGCAGTGCGGATCGACTCCACCCGGCATGACCAGTTTCCCGGTTGCGTCGATGACCTCCGCTGCCGCGTCGACCTCGCTCCCTGGGGTGAGCACCGCGACGACTCTGCCGTCGTCGATGAGCAGGTCTGCTGGAGCGGCCCAATGGGATTCGACGACCGTTCCGCCGCGTATGACCTTCATCGTGTGCTCGCGAGGTAGGTCAGCCATCCGCCGCGGTCACTGATGTCGGTGACGCCCGCGGCCGTCAGGTGGCTCTCGCGCATTCGCATCGACAGGGAGCCCGAGCCATCCGCCAACTCGATGACCCCGAGTTCGAGTTCACTCGGCTCTCTGGGAAGGAGCTCGTCGCGCAATACGTCGTACTCGACCTCGTACAGCTCGCCCGGTACCACGAATCCATCGGTTGCGACCGGGTGCAAACCGGGGAATTCGTCGCGCACGGAAAAGAATCGGTATTTCGGTGCGGTATCGACTTTCCCCACGAATCGCGCCTTGTGCAACGCGTCGTTCAAAGTGCCGCCGGACATCGCCTGTCCGTTGACGAACATCGTGACCAGTGCCATGCGAAGCCTTCTTTCAGTGGGTAGGGAGGTGGACGAGGCGGTCGGGGGAGAACACCGAGATATCGAGTTCTGGTTTTCTACCGTGCACCAGCTCGGTGAGGATGTGTCCCCACAACGGTGCGAAGGTGAATGAGTACGTGCCGCCTGCCACGAAGAGTCCCGGGGCTCCGGCGAGTTCGCCGATGACCGGCATTTCGTCGGGCGTGGTGACCACGGGCCCGGTCCAGGTATCGAGAAGCGTATTGCGGCCCAGCGCAGGCAGAAGTCGTCGGACCTGCTCCAGGTTTCCTGTGGTGCTGTCGGATCTGCTCGGGGCCGTCTCGCTGTCGTGGAATGCACCTGCAGGCCAACCGCCGCCGAGGACGAGGCGTCCCGTTCGATTCTGCTTGATCGACATTCCCTCCCCGACGTGCTGTACCAGCACTTCGAGTGTCCGAGGTGCGGCATCGAGCGAGTGCATCTGCAACGAGGTCGGGACGAGATCGAGCGAGACCCCTGCCAGAGCCGCGATCGGAGCCATCCACGGCCCTGCAACGTCTATCACCACGGGTGCAATCCACGTTCCACCGTTGGTAGTTACTGTCCAGACATCACCGTCGCGGGTCAATCCGGTGACCGGTGTCGACGGATGTACAGACGCTCCTTCGGCCGCGGCCTGCCGCAACAGGGCAGGACCGGCGAGGTCGGGTTCGGCGAATCCGTCCCACGGACACCAGGTTGCGGCCTGAATGCTCGGGCCGAGCAACGGTAGCGCCTGCCGAGGCTCGTCGCCGCTCAGTACCTCCGTCGGGATCCCCGCAGCTCGTTCCCATCGGTGCTTCGCGATGAGGGCGTGGACCTGCTCCTCGGTTTCGGCCACCATGAACCCGCCGCACCGGTTCAGCCCGAGACCGGGCACCGTCTCGTCCAGTGTGTTCCACAGCGTGCTCGTCGACTTCTGCAGTGGAAGCAGTTGTTCGACGTCGACGGCTGTGCCCTGCCCAGGCCTGCGCGTGTGAATGGTCTGGATGTGCAGGTTGCCTGCAGTCGTACCGGAGCCGGCGGTGTTGGGTAGGGTGCGATCGAGCACAGCAACGCGGGATCCCGCGCGGGTGAGGGCGAGAGCCGTTGCTGCACCCACGATTCCGGCTCCGATGACAACGACGTCGACCTCAGACCGCATGAACGGCTCCTACGGTCGCGTAGGCATCGTCGATACCCGATTCGACGATGACCGATTGCAGCGCGGCAAGCGTGTCGGCGTCGGTGACCGGCAGTAACGGTTCGCGCACGGTGCCTCCCGGCTGGCCGAGAAGGTTCATCACGGCCTTCAGTTGGGGGATGGGGGAGGCGTACACGCCGCTGTAGTCCGAGGCGATGAGCCGGCCCGAGAACGCGCGATAACGATCGACCCACATGCGTGCGGTCTCGGCGTCACGTGCAGCGACGGCCTCGTAGAACGGCACCGCAAAGGGCGCGCCCACCCCGCCGCCGTCGATGTTGCCGTCCCCGCCCAGTTCGAGCAGCGTGGCAAGGCCGCGTCGATGCAGGAAACTTCCGAATACACGGACGCGATCGGACACGGCCTTGACGGTGTCGAGCATGGCGAGCCAATCACCGGTGCTGTCTTTGATCGCGACGACGTTCTCCAGGTCGGCCAGTCGAGAGAACAGGTCGGGTGAGGTCCCCATGTCGACCGCAACGCCTCGTGGCCAGTTGTAGGCCATGAACGGCAACGATGTTGCGGTGCTGACGCTTCGGTAGTACTGATAGGTCTCTTCCGCCGAGGTGTGTACGTAGGGCGGAGGCGTCGCCAGTATGCCGTCCGCGCCGGCGGAAGCAGCGTGCTTCGCGAGCGCGGAGGACTGCGCAGCTGTGTACGCACTGACACCGATCACAACAGGGAAGCGGCCTGCGACTGCATCGATCGACGCTTCCGCGACGGTCTTTCGTTCGTGGTCGCTCTGGCTGAACCATTCGCCTGTGCTGCCGTTCACGAGTACACCGTGAACACCCGTCTGCGCGTAGAGATTCATCAAGTCGAAAATTGCCTCGGTGTCGACGTCACCCGACTGCGTGAACGGTGTGGGGGCAGCGGGCCAGTAACCGGACCACGCGACATCATCGCGATTCATGGGAGTGCCTTTCGGGCTCGGGACGATCGACGACGCGTCGTACCCGCATTTGTGGGATCGATTGCATAGACTGCCTTCGGGGTGGTCGAGTCGTCAAGCCGGAAACGTACTTGTAACGCGACCACGGTCGAATATGTTTGTCCGAGGCGTGAAGCAAGAGAACGGAGAACCGATGGCGGTCACCTTGATCGACGTTGCGAGCGCTGCTGGGGTTTCGCGCAGCACGGCATCACGCGCATTGAGTGGATCGTCACTGATCTCCGCGGAGACACGGGCAGCGGTCGAGGATGCGGCCCGCGTTCTCGGGTATCGGCCGAACAGGGCTGCGAGCGCGCTGCGCTCGAACAGGTCGCACTTGATCGGTCTGGTCATGAACAACCTGCTCAACGCGACCTTTCACACTGTCGCCGAGGTCGTCCAGAAGAGGGCGGCAGCCAGCGGATTTCAGGTCCTGCTCTGCATCACCGATGCCGATCCGGCGCGCGAGGACGACGTACTGGCCATGCTGGGCGAGCACGGCGTCGACGGAACCATCGTGATCGGCAGCGGTCGAAGTGCGGCGGCGTCGAATGCGCTTCTGGAGCAGGGCCGCGCGGTGGTCAACCTGATCCGTTCGGTAAAGGGGAGTTCGGCGTCGACGGTGCTGGCAGACGACGTCACGGGTGCTCGCGATGCGACAGCGCATCTGATCGAGCTCGGGCACAGTCGTATCGGCTATATCGGTGGAAACGAGGATGCGACGTCCGGACGTGAGCGCTACGAGGGTTATCGACTGGCGCTGGCCGACGCAGGTGTTCCGGTCGACGAGACGATCGTCCGGAAAGGTCCGTTCACCACGGAATTCGGTGCCGAAGCGATCAACTCGTTACTGGATGCACCCCAGGCAATGACTGCTCTGTACGCGGCCAACCACGAGGCTGTCTTCGGCATCCTGCCCACGCTCGTCGGCAGAGGTGTGTCGGTACCGGACGAGTTGTCGATGATCTGCCACGAGGACATGCCGTGGCTCGCGATGTGGCAGCCGGCAATCACAGTCGTCGACAACGGCGCGGCCCAATTGGCCAACGTGGCCATGGACCTGTTGTTCCAGCAGATCAAGGACTCACTCGAACCCGACGGGCGTACGTATCGAATCGGTGCTCGTCTGGTGGAGCGGGCGTCGTGTGCCGCACTGTGATCGACGTTCTCGGATCGCAGGAATGGGGAGCGCGATCACGTGCGAACGGTTAACAGTTGATGTACCTCGTGTCGGCAGTGTTAACCGCGTTGACGCCTCCGAATTCGTCTGCGACGCTTGATGCAATCGATCCCAAAGGATCGGCTCTTCTCGAATCACTCCGTCATCATCGCTGCCGCCCCGTCCTCGAACGTGTAGTGCTGCAGTCGATATCGAAAGGCTCGCTCAATGCGCAAGTTAACAGGACTCGCCGCTATCGCTGTTGTGGTGGCCGGCCTCACTGCCTGTAGTTCCTCGGACGATTCCGCAGCCGCGCCGACGGATTGCACACCCACGCTCGGTGCTTCGGACCTCGCCGAAGAAGGCGTACTGACGATGGCCACCAACGCGACTCTTCCGCCGATGCAGTACGTCGATCCGAACGGCGACGTGATCGGCATGCGCGTCGACCTCGGTAAGGAGATCGCCAAGCGCCTGTGTCTGACGCCGAAGTTCGTCAACATCGAGTTCGAGGCACAGATTCCCGGTGTGCAGGCCGGCCGCTGGGACATGATCGACACCGGCATGTTCTACACGCCTGCACGTGCCGAGACCATCGATCTCGTTCCGTACGAGGTGCAGGCAGTCTCGATCTCGGTGCCGTCGGGCAACCCCGAATCGATCTCCAGCGTGGACGACCTGGCGGGCAAGACCATCGGGGTCGAAGCGCCCGGATACGAATTCGACACGCTGACCGCCATGGCCGAGCAATTTGCGGCCGAAGGGAAGCCGGCGCTGACGGTGCAGACGTTCAAGACCAATGCCGATGCCTACCAGGCGCTTTCGGCGGGACAGCTCGACGGCACCTCCATCGTCGAGTCGGTCACGTCGTTCTACCAGGAAGACGGACGCTTCGAGACAGCCGTCGGTGGAATCAACGAGGCACCCCTGGCAATGGGATTCGCCAAGGGCAGCAAATCCTCCGCTGAGGTGGCGCGAGTGCTGTCGGAGATGAGGAGCGATGGATATCTGCCCGAGCTGTTCGAGCAGTACGACGTCACCGGATACGACGGCGATATTGCCGTCAGCACCGGTCCTCTCGACAGCTGATCCGACCAACGCAAGTCGAAAGGCACCCCCATGTGGTCCTGGGACGCATTTTTCTCCATCCTGACGAGCACGCAGCTGCTCGAAGGCGCGTGGGTCACGATCTGGCTCACCGTGGTCAGCATGATCCTCGGACTCGCTCTCGCAGTGGTGGTGGCCTCCGCGCGATCATCCAAGCTCGTGCCCCTGCGGATAGTCGCCGGGTTCTACGTGTGGCTGATGCGCGGCACGCCTCTACTGGTGCAGCTGGTGATCATCTACACCGGACTGCCTCAGGTCGGCATCAAACTGGGTGTGATCGAGGCGGCACTCGTGGGCCTGGTTCTCAACGAAGCCGCATACCTGTCGGAAATAGTCCGTTCCGGGTTGCTGTCGGTTCCCACCGGACAGACGGAAGCGGCACGGGCCCTGGGCATGTCACCCACGAAGGTCTTCCGCGTGGTGGTTCTTCCACAGGCGCTGCGGGTGATGATTCCTCCACTCGGCAACAGCTTCAACGGGTTGCTCAAGACCACAACTCTGGTGTCGGTCATTTCCGTACAGGAACTGCTGCGACGCACACAGTTCTTGGTGCAGGTGAATTTCCGAGTGCTGGAAGGGCTCTGCGCGGCAGCGTTGTACTTCCTGGTGCTGACGACTCTGTGGGGGTTGATTCAGAAGATGATCGAAGTACGAGTAGGGCGTGGATACGACCGCAATTACCGCCGTAAGGGCGGCCCGTCGAGTCCGAAGATCGACGACAGCGCGATGAAAGCCGAGGCCGTGAACCGATGACGAGTGCGACATCTGCGACCACGAAGACCACGACGATGGTCGAGGTCAGGAATATGACGAAGGCCTACAACGATCTCGTCGTTCTCGACGACATCGATTTCACGGTGGACAAGGGGGAAGTGGTCCTGCTCCTCGGGCCGTCGGGAAGTGGAAAGAGCACCTTGCTACGCACGCTCAACTGTCTCGAAACGATCGAATCCGGGACCGTCCGAGTATGCGGCGAGATGATGGGCTTCTCGGAAGGGGCCAAGCGAACGCCGCTGTCGGAGGCGCAGATCGCCAAGCAGCGGCACCACACAGGAATGGTGTTCCAGAGCTTCAACCTGTTTCCCATGATGACGGCGCTGGACAACGTCGCATCGGGTCCACGTCATGTCCTAGGCACGCAGAAGGACAAGGCGCGCAGGCAAGCTCAGGAACTTCTCGACCTCGTCGGCCTTGCGGACAAGGGGGAGAACTACCCATCGCAACTGTCCGGTGGACAGCAGCAACGCGTGGCGATCGCCCGAGCGTTGGCGATGAAGCCCGAAGTGATGCTGTTCGACGAGCCCACGTCTGCCCTCGATCCCGAGATGGTCAACGAGGTACTCGACGTCATGCTTCGACTGCGCGGCGAGGGCATGACGATGGTGGTGGTCAGCCACGAAATGGGCTTCGCGAAAGCGGCCGCAGACAGGGTCGTCTTCATGAGCGACGGGAAGATCGTGGAAGAGGCACCTCCCGGCGAGTTCTTCGACCGTCCCAAAAACGCTCGTACACAACAATTCTTGAGTCGCATTCTCTGACAGGCGCAAGGGGGACCAACCAGGCGTGCCGTAGGTCGAATGAATGAATGTCGAGCGAGGACGACTCACATTGCCACGCGGTGCATAGGGTGAGCAGTCGGAGTCCGTTTTGTCCGACAGGAGCGTGTCAGCGTGAGTTCACCCATTCTCGTCAAAGGACAGAACATTTCCCTGCCGGGCGGGGTGACCGAGCTGGATGTCATCGTGTCCTGGGTCGACCCGGAACGAAATCTGGATGCGTCTGCGCTGCTGGTGAATTCGAGCGGGCGCGTTCGGTCCGATGCAGACTTCGTCTTCTACAATCAGCCGGAGTCCGAGGACGCGACCGTACGCTACCGCGGGAGCAGTAGCACCGACGAAGGCAAGCAGGAACGAGTGTCGATTCATCTCGATTCTCTCGCAGCCGAAATCGACAAGGTGGTCATCGCGGGGAGCTCCGACGATGTTCCGTTGGGTGACTTCGGGAAACTGTCGATGCAGGTGCGGGATCAAACCGGTTCGGTGCTCGGGGAATTCCTCACCGCCGATGCGTCGTCGGAACGTGCGTTGGTGTTCGGGGAGGTGTACCGGCGGAACGGCGCGTGGAAACTGCGCGCGGTCGGGCAGGGCTGGGAATCCGGATTGGGTGGTTTGGCGCAGGACTTCGGCGTCGACGTCGACGACAGCGAGCCCGAAGCGTCGGCGAACGACGTCGTCGTGGTCGAGGTCGCCGACTCCCACGTGCAGGCCGTCGACACGACCGGTGAGATCGTCGACGTCTCGGTTGTCGATGTCGAACCGCCGAAACGTGGCGTTCGCACCAAGAAACCCATTGCCAAGAAGGTCACGCCGCCTCGGTTCACCCTGGCCGGGGGAGAAGGGTGGCAGACGGCTCGCCTGTTCTCCGTCTCCGGTGTCGGCTCCGGTGAGGAGCAGGAGAAGAGGGCCACCTCGGCTCTGATCGCGACGATGCAGGCGGTTCGTCCGTTCGCTCGCGCAATCTGCGCACATGCCGGAGCTCCATCCGGGCCCTTCGAGGGCTACCTCGAAGTGCAGTTCGCCAAGGGCGAGGGCAAGGTCATCCCCGACGGTGTGTTCCGAGTATCGCGCGCGGGCCAAGTGTGGACCGCGTTGCTGGAAGTGAAGACCGGCACCGGCAAGTTGCAGAAAGAGCAGCTCGAGAATTACCTCGACGTCGCGAGACGGCACAGGTACGAGACCGTTCTGAGTTTGTCCAACGACATACCTGCCTCCGCCGGTGAGCTCCCCGTCCAGGTGAACAAGACCAAACTGAACAAGGTAGCGCTGCGGCATATCTCATGGTCCGAGGTCATTCACGAAGCCCGGATGTTGTTGTCACACGGCGACCTTGCCGATTCACTGCAGGTCTGGATTCTGAGCGAATTCGTCCGGTATCTGACGCACCCGAAGTCCGGCGCGACGGAGTTCGTCGACATGGGTCGCCACTGGGTGGCAGTTCGTGACTCCGTCACCGCCGGAACCCTCCGTTCGAGTGATGTCAAAGCCATGTCGGTGGCGAACACCTGGGCGTCGCTGTCGAGGCATCTGGCGTTACGGATGACTGCCGATCTCGGCGTTCCGGTGAAGCACCACCTCCCGAGGAAATTCGGTGGAGATCCCCAGGCGCGCAACGAGTACATCGTCGAACAGCTCGTCGCCTCCGGGTGCCTCTCGGCCACGTTGCGCATCCCGGATGCCGCCGGAGATGTCACTGTCGAAGCGGATATGCGTACCAACAAGATTCAGTGCAGAACCGCTATCGACGCGCCGACCGACGGCACCGCGCTCCGGCGAGCATCATGGCTGCTCAAACAACTGAAGAACGCTCCAGCCGACATCCTGGTCGAAGCCGTGTTCGCAGACGCAGGCGAAATATCGTGCGAGAACCTGGCGACCGTGCGCGCGGATGCCAAATCGTTGACCGCAGGCCGGAGCAGCGAGTTGCAGTACTTCACGTTGACGTCACCGACGAAGATGGGCAGCAAGCGCTCGGGATCCGCGGCCGGTTTCATCGGTAGCGTGACCGACGGTCTCGACGCGTTCTACCGGGACGTCGTGCAACCTCTGAAGCCATGGGTGCCGTCGGCCCCGGAGGCACCCTCTGTCGGCAGCACGGACGACTGACCCATCGGTCGTGCGATCTGCCCATGGAACTGTCCGCGTCCGATCCTGGCGTGGAAGCCGACAACGAGGAACTGCTCGACCGTCGATCACCGGTTCATCGGATGACGGGTTCGCACCCCTCGAGCAGCTCGAGCTCACGTCGTCGCGGTAACCCCTCCCAGTCCCCACGGGCCAGACATGCGAAGGCTCCGGTCCGCACGGCGGTGCGCAGCCGCTGTGCGGCATCGTGGCCGTCGATCAACTCGGCGAGGTAGCCCGCGACGAATGCATCGCCCGCTCCTACGGTGTCGACGGGATCGATCGAGATCGCATCCTGTCGGTAGGTCTCGCCATCGATGATCGCGTGGGCACCGTCGGCGCCGCGCTTGATGACCACCTGCGAGGGGCCGAACTCGGCGAGCCCTCGGGCCAGTGACTCCGGGTCGTCGGCGTGAGCGGGCCCGAGCACGAGTGCAGCTTCGTCCTCGCCCGCGAACACGACGTCGACGAAGGGGAGTATGTCTCGATAGACCTGGGCAGCAACGTCGCTCGACCAGAGAGCGCTGCGATAGTTCACGTCGAATGACACGCGCACACCGCTGTCGCGAGTCCGAGCGATCACCTGACGCCAGGTCTCGGAGGCTTGCGCAGACAGGGCAGGAGTTATCCCGGTGACGTGCAACAGGGCTGCGCCCGACACGATGTCGGAGTCGACGTCGTCGGGGGTGATCCGTGATGCCGCGCTGTGTGCGCGATAGTAGGTCACCCGCTGCATGGTGGGCGTTCTGAGTTCTTTGACCATGACGCCGGTAGGAGCAGTGCAGTCCTCGGGCGCGACGACGTGGACGCCCTCGGCTCTGATCTCTCTGCGTACCAACTCACCCGGTGCATCGGAGCCGAGCCTGCTGCACCAGACCGCCGAAGTACCCAGGCGTTGCAGTCCGATCGCGACGTTGGACTCGGCTCCGCCGATTCCCACTGCCACGTTTCCGGCATGGGCGAACGGTCCTGGATGTTCGCTGCGGAACAGCGCCATGGTTTCGCCGAAGGTCACGACGTAGGGAGTGGACAGTCGAGACCTCACAGTGCCGCCGCCTCATCCACGACACGGCGTATTTCTTCGGCACGCCTTGTCAATTCACGGATGTCTCCACCGGAGAACGCGTCACCGAGCAGTGGCCCGCCCATGCTCACCGCCACCGCGCCTGCTCGAATCCACGCGGCCGCTTCGGCGATGCCCACTCCTCCCGAGGGAATGACTTCGATATCGGGAAATGGTCCACGCAGGTCGGCGACATAGCCAGCGCCGACCTTCGATGCAGGGAAGACCTTCACTGCGGTGGCACCTGCCGTCCAACCGCGATGTAGTTCGGTGGGAGTCAACCCGCCCGGAAACACCGGCACCCCTCGATCGATCGCGATGTCGATGATCGGTGTCTCGGTGATCGGTGTGACCAGGTACGCGGCCCCTGCATCGATGGCCTCGCTCGCCTGGGCGGGTGTTGTCACGGTGCCCACGCCGAGTTCGGCGTCTGGACCGAATCGCTGCAGTAGGTTCGGCAGCTCTTCGATGACGCCGTGGGTGCTCAGGGTCAGTTCGATGCTCACAACCCCACCGGCGATCAGTGCCTCCACGACCGGCGCGTACTCGGTGGCAGATTTCGCACGTAGGACAGCTACGACGCGGGTCTCGCGAAGTAGCGCCGACGGCTCGCTCCTGCGGTTCATCGATCACCTTTCAATGCTTCGGACGTCGCTGCGTCGATTCCGTGTCCGACGATGACATCGATCAACTCGCCGGTTCGTTCGACAAACGGGACCCAGTCGGCGATGTCGTCACCGAGCAACCGCCGGTCGGTGAGCGCGCCCTTCGCCATCTGCGTACCGGATGTGCTGCGCGATGCAAGCTGGGAAAGCCATCCTCGCGCCGGATCCTGCATGGCGGTCGCATGAGGTCCTGGATCGAAGCCGTCGATCGGGGCCAGGCAGGTCAAGTACGCCGCTGTGGTCAAAGCCATCAAGTGGGGAGTCCGCCCGGCGTCACGGAGCATCATCGCTGGTTCCGGAATACGTTCTCGCAGTTTGACCGAACCGTCGGACCCCACCTGCTGCGTGCGGTGCCCCAACGCCGTGTTGCTCCATCTGACGAACAGTTGTTCCTCGTACAGGTCAGGATCTATGCCATCGGGAACGTCCACGCTCGGTAGATACTCGTCCCGCAGTATCGTGTGCGCGGCCCGATCGACGAAGCTCTGTGCAACCGACTCCGGTATCGTCGCCGCGCCCGACAGGGCACCCAAATACGCTATGAGCGAATGAGTTCCGTTCAACAGTCGTACTTTCAGCTGTTCGTACCGGCCGACTTGGTCCGAGAACACTGCACCGCCGGCTTCCCACGCCGGCCGACCGGCGGCAAAGTTGTCCTCCAGAATCCACATGCTGAACGGTTCGGCAGCCACGGGTATCGAGTCCTCGAAACCCATGTCGCGCGCCAGGTTCGACCGATGAGCGTCGGTGGTGGCGGGGACTATTCGGTCGACCATCGTGGAGGGAAACGCCACGTTCTGCTCGATCCACGTCGAGAGCTCACCTGATTCGGAGCCCGGCAGCTGGGCTGCGAACTCCAGCACCAGTCTTCGAGTGTGCTCACCGTTGTTGTTCAGGTTGTCGCAGCTCAGGACCGTCACAGGCGTGTTGTGCGCGACGCGCCCCTGCAAACCTCGGACGATCAGGCCGATGGTGGATCTCGGAGCACCGCCGGCAAGATCATGAGCGATATCCGGGTGGTCGAGTTGCAGACCCTTGGTGGCCGGGCTGTACGTGTACCCGTTCTCGGTGACAGTCAAGGACACGATCTTCGTGGTCCGATCCGAGAGCGCAGCGACGACGTCGTCCGGTTCCCGAGCGGCCACAAGCGCGCCGGTATGAACCGAAGGAACGCTGTAGGTCGCGCCCGCGGGCGAGATTTCCGCCACCGAGTACCTCAGGTCCTGCGCGCGCAAGGCATCGGCTACCGTTCCGGATCTACTTGCGACGCCCAGGATGCCCCAGGCACCGTCCTGATGCGCGAGTGCTGCCTCGGTGTACACGGCTTGATGCGCCCGGTGGAAGTTACCGAGACCGAGGTGGACGATGCCTTGTTCCGGTGGACGGTTTCTACCCGTTGACGACGGTGGAGCCGTGGCAGCCGACAAACGGGGCAACGGAGTGCGAATGATCGTCACCAGTCCTTCACCGAACCGTCGAGATTACGTGCGACCGGCAGATACGCGCGTTCGTACGGAAAGCGTTCGGCGGCAGCCTCGTCCACCTCGACGCCGAGGCCGGGTGCATCGCCTGGATGTAGGTAGCCGTCGTCGTAGGTGTAGCTCGGGCGGAACACCTCGGAGACCTGTTCGGGATAACCCATGAATTCCTGTATCGCGAAATTGGTGGTGGCCAGACCCAGGTGCAACGACGCGGACAGGTTGATCGGAGACACATCCGACGGACCGTGCGGCGCACCCATGACCTGAAAGATCTCTGCGAGAGCGAATATCTTGCGGACGTGCGAAATGCCACCCGCGTGCACGATTGCAGTCCTGATGTAGTCGATGAGGCGCTCGGTGATCAACTGCTGGCAGTCCCAGACGGTGTTGAACACCTCGCCGATCGCCAGTGGAACCGTCGTGTGCGCCCGGACCGTGCGGAGCAGCTGTTGATTCTCGGCGGGCATCACGTCTTCGAGCCAGAACAGGTTCACCGCTTCGAGGGCTTTGCCGAGTCGCGCTGCCTCGGTGGGATTGAGCCGATGGTGGACGTCGTGCAGCAGGTGCAACTCGGGTCCGACCGCCTCGCGTACGGCCGCCAACACGTCCGGCGCGTGTCGGAGGTACGCGGCGGTGTCCCACTGCTCTTCGACAGGGCCGACGCCGCGCCCCGCGGGTTCGTAACTTGCCGAACCTCGAGTGACGCCGTACACCTTGTCCAGACCGGGGACGCCGAATTGCACACGGACAGCACGGAACCCCTCGTCTCGGCGCTTGTTCACCGATTCGAGAAGCTCGGGCAGGTCCCAACCGGTGGCGTGCGTGTAGGTCAGAACACGGTCGCGCGCAGCACCACCGAGGAGCTGATAGACCGGCATGTCGGCGGCTTTGCCCTTGATGTCCCACAGGGCCAGATCCACCGCCCCGATGGCGGCCATCGTGACCGGTCCGCGACGCCAGTAGGCACCACGGTAGAGGTACTGCCAGGTGTCCTCGATGCGCTCGGCGTCGCGACCGATCAAGAACGGCGCGAGATGATCGCGAAGGTAACTGGCAACAGCGAGCTCCCGGCCGTTGACCGTGGCATCGCCCCACCCGATCAGACCGTCGTCGGTCGTCAACTTCAGAGTGACGTAGTTTCGTCCAGGACTGGTGACGATGACGCGGGCGTCGACTATTTTTCGAGTCATATTGTGAGAAGGCTCATTTCAGTGATGCGGGTGAGATGTCAGAGCACTTTGGCGAGAAACTCGCGTGCTCGATCGGTCTTGCAGTCCGTGAAGAACACGTCGGGCGTGCTCTCTTCGACGATTCTCCCGTCTGCCATGAAGATGATCCGATCGGCAGCGGTCTGCGCGAATTTCATCTCGTGCGTGACCACCACCATCGTCATGCCTCCCTTGGTCAGTTCGACGATGACGTCGAGGACCTCCTTGATCATCTCGGGATCGAGAGCCGACGTCGGTTCGTCGAACAGCATCACCTTGGGGTTCATCGCGAGAGCCCGCGCTATGGCGACACGTTGTTGCTGGCCACCCGAGAGCTGAGCGGGGCGTTTGTCTGCTTGAGATTCGACTCCGACACGGGTGAGGAGATCCATTGCGTGCGTACGGGCTTCACCGGCGTCGACGCCTCGAGCTTGAACCGGACCGAGCATGACGTTCTCGAGTACCGTCATGTGTGCGAACAGGTTGAACTGTTGAAACACCATTCCGACTTCCGAGCGCAGCCGGGCGAGTTCGGCGCTCTCCTCGGGCAGCGGCACACCGTCGATCTCGATGACGCCACCGTCGATCGGCTCCAATCGATTCATGGTTCGACACAGGGTCGACTTGCCGGAACCGGAGGGCCCCAGAATGACGACGACCTCACCGGTCGAGACCTCGAGATCTATATCGGCCAACGCCTGATGGCTGCCGAACCACTTCTGAACTCCTTTGACCGAAATCATCGTTCCGGCCTCCCGCAAGGATGCACCTTGCTCATGATCGGAACCCTTGTGTTCTACGAAAGTCATTGTCAGTGAAGCCTTTCACTCAATATGTTCGACAGTCGACCCAGAATGAGGCACAGCAGCACGTACAGAGCAGCCACGGCGGCGAAGACCGGTGCTGCGTACTCTCCGCCGAGATATTCGATCGCGAGTTCTCCAGTGAGCAGCAGATCGGTGTAGCCGATCACGAAACCGAGCGACGACGCTTTGGTGACGCGCACCATCTCGCTGACGAGACTGGGTAGAATCTGCCGTACGACCTGGGGGAGTAGGACAAATCGGAGCGTCTTGACGGTGCGCAGCCCCACTGCCATCGCAGCTTCGCTCTGGCCGCGAGGGAGGGCGTGGAATCCACCGCGGAACACCTCGGCCATGGACGTGCTCTCCCAGAGTACGAGTCCGATGACCAACGCCCAGAAGGTGCTGATGTTGAAACCGGTGGCCGCCGGCACACCCAGGTAGATGAAGAAGACCAGGAGCAGTTCCGGCAGTCCGCGCAGTGTCTGAACCCAGATCCGGGCAGGGACATTGACCATCGGATTCGACGACATCTGCGCAAGCGCGAGCAGCAGACCGAAGAACAGTGACAGCACCACCGTGAACAGGGCGACCTGCAGGGTGGCGAGTACACCGCGGAGCAGCGTCGCGGCGAGGTCGGCGCGACCGAGTACCGACCATATCTCGGGGTCGAACAGGTCCGCGTTGTTCAGGACTATTGCCGCCAGGGCGACCACCGCGACGATGGGGATGGCCCCGCCTGCGGTCCACGCCCGGATCCGGCGCCGTTCCCTTGGTCCTGGTTGCTCGAAAAGTGTTGTAGTCATCAGGAAGTGAACGCAACCTTTCGTTCCACGGCGGCCGCGAGAAGTCCGGCCGGAACAGTTATTGCCGAGTACAGCAGTGCGGTGAACAGCATCAGTGCGATCACGGCCGAATCGTTGGTATTGATGAGTTGCAGCATTGCGCCGAACAATTCGGTCACGCCGAAGACGCCGGCAATTGCGGTCACCTTGACGAGTGCGATCGTCGTATTGATCAGTGGTGGAACGGAGTTACGTAGTCCTTGAGGCAACACGATCAACCGAAGCGTCTGCGCCTTGCGTAGCCCGATGGCGCGTGATGCTTCGAGTTGGCCCTGGCCGATGGCATTGATACCGGAACGGACTGCGTCGCAGTAGTAGGCCGAGAAGTACAACGTGATGCCGATGGTGGCAAGTGCGAAGAACGACAGACGTACGCCGAGCAGGGGGAGTATGAAGATGGTGAAGAACAGATGCGCTGCGGCGGGAATGTTCCGCATGAGTCCGACATAGATGCCGCTGATTCTCTGTAGTAGCGGGATGGGCGAGATCGCGAAGGACGCGAGCACCAATCCGGCCGCCATGGACATCAGTCCGGAGATCACCACCAGGAGAACGGTATTGACGAACCCTTCCCAGAAGACGTCGATATTGTCGATGATTGCGTTCATGTCGAGTAGGTCCTTTCCCGAATCGGTCCGGGCATCAGCAGCTGGTCATGGATTCGGGGGCGACTGGGGCCTTCAGGCCGGAGGCACCCATATGGCGGTCCCAGAGTTCCTCGATGGTGCCGTCGTCGAAAGCCTGCGTCAGCTGTTCGTTGAAGTACTCGCACAGGTCGCTGCGATCGTCGGCCAAACCGATACCCCACTTCTCACCGTCGCCGTACGTCATGGGCGCAAGAGCGAACTCGTCCGGTTTGTCGACCACGAATCCCGCAAGCAGCGGTGCGGTCGAGTCGATGGCATCGACGGTGCCTTGTTCGAGTGCCCGGACGCAGTTCGTCAGAGTGTTGAACTCGGAGATCTCCGCCTGCGGGATGAACTCCGCCACGCGTGGTTGTCCCTGGCTGCCCTGTAGCACACACACTTTGGTGCCTGCAGGAACATCCTGGAGCGACTTGATGCGTTCGGCGTCGTCCTTTCTGACCATCAACTGAGGGGCCGTGTCGAGGTAAGGTCCGGAGATCGAGATGGCCTCTTCGCGCGCTGGAGTGATGGCTAGGGCTGTGGCGAACAGGTCCACCTTCCCCTGCTTCAGAAAGGGAATTCGGTTGGCGGCGGTGGTGTGAACCCATTCGATGTCATCGCTGGACACGCCCAAGGATTCGACGAGCAACACCGCCAGATCGATGTTGAACCCTTCCCAGTCGTGTTGAAGGTTCAGCTCGGCCAGACCAGGTTGGTTCGGTGACGCGCCCACCTTGATTTTCGGTGCCGCCGCCAACTCGGCCATGGTCGAGCCCTCGGGAAAATCGTTGGGACGGTCCACGGTCGCGCTGCCGCACGCGGTCATCCCGAGAATCGTGACCACGGCAGCCGTGAAAACGGCACACTTCGATCGATGAAACATGATTGTTCGTCTCTTTCTTCAACGAGAGGTTGACGCGCTGCGTTCGATTTCGCGCGCGCTGCGAGCAGATCGGGGTGCGGATTCCGGCGGTCGGGCCGTCGACCCACGGACGATGAGCTGGGATCGCAATCGAACCGAGCCCTCGCGCCATGGCTTTCCGTCGATTTGGTCCATGATGAGCCCGATGCTGAGGGACCCGCTGCTCTCGATGTCGACCATCACCGTGGTCAGACCGGGATCCGATGCTGCTGCGACATCGACGTTGTCGATACCGACGATGCTGATGTCGGTCGGGCACCGATAGCCGAGGGAACGGATTCCGGCTTGAACTCCCATGGCGACCATGTCGTTGTACGCGACTACCGCCGTTGCGCCACTTGCCGCCACAGCCGCGGCCGCGGCCAACCCACCGTGCACGTCCGCCGATTGGTTGCCTACGACCGCAAGGTCGAACCCTCGCTCGGACGACAGGTCGGACAGGATTTGCGCGCGCGTGCGGTTGGCCCACGAGGCCGCCGGGCCAGGAACGTAGACGAAAGACTGGTGCCCGAGAGACTGTAGATGTTCTGCAGCTTGACGCAGACCCTGCTCGACATCCATCAAGATAACGGGAGAGCCGTTCGACTCGCCGTTGACAACGACGAGTGGGGTCGAACCGATCGCCCGGGCCACGTCCGCTGGGTTCGATCGGGGAGAGCACAGAATCACCGCGTCGGCTTCTCGGCCGACCGTGTCGAGCAACTCGATCTCGCGTGCCGGATCCTCGGCGGTGTCGGCAAGAAGCATGCGGTGACGACCCGGCCACAGCTTTTCCTGGATTGCCCGCAGCATTCTCGCGTACACGGCGTTCGACACGTCGGGAACCAAGACGAGGATGGTGCGCGCCCTCGTCGGTGCCGGTGCGTCGTAGCCGATCCGGCGAGCGGCTTCCAATACCCGCTGTCGAGTGTGCGGGGCCAGCAGGTCGACCGAAGTGAACGCTCGCGAGGCAGTCGCCATGGAGACTCCGGCCTCGATGGCAACGTCCTTCAACTTTACGACCACGGTTCCTCATTTCGGTCCTGTTGCGTACATCTCAACCCGAGCGGTGTGTAACCACTTTCACACGACGTTCAGGTTGTTGCAATAGGTTGCAAAAAGTTTCAGAAAACGCTCGAATGCAGGGGGACTGGAACATCGGCGTCGCGTCTTCCGTGGCTCGGCGATTGAAGGTGGCGAGTTCTGGGCAAGCGGTAGTCATGACAGAGAACACCAAGGTCACAGTCGAACGCACCATCGAAGCGCCCGTCGACGCAGTTTTCGATGTGCTGTCCAACCCCGAGCGTCATCAGGCTCTCGACGGATCCGGGTTCGTCCGGAGCGTGGACCACGCCGACCGCATTCAGAAGGTCGGCGAGAAGTTCACGATGAACATGCAGGGCGATCACATGGGAGGCGAGTACCAAACCGACAACCATGTCAGCGGTTACATCAAGGACAAGCTGCTCGCATGGAAGACGGCACCCGCAGGCAACGAGCCTCCCGGCTGGGAGTGGCTGTGGGAGTTGGAGTCTCAGGGTCCCAACGAGACGTTGGTGCGCCACACCTACGACTGGTCGAAGGTGACGGACAAAAAGCTTCTGCAGCAGATCAAGTTCCCGCTGGTCACCGAGGACCAGCTGAACGACACACTCGCTCGGCTGGCAGTCGAAGCGACTTCCTGACCAGCGGACTGGTCTGAGTAGCACAGTCTCGGCTCAGCCGAAAAACGATGTGGCATCGACACTTTCTATCGGCATCCAACGCCGTGGAAAGTCCGTCGACACGGTTGTAGCCGACAGATCGACTCCACGGACGGCCAATGCCGACGTCGGCATCTGATCGACGATCAGACTGACGGCGTAGGTAGCGGCCGTCACGTGGAGACACGGATCGATTCTTCCGGAGCACGTGCAGAACGTTTCGGTTACGTTCGGGACCGGCGACAGTGCGCTCGCTACCAGTTCGGCGTGGACCTCGTCGGGGAGGTCTCCGCTGGCTACGGCCCCGCGCGTGTGGCGGGCGAGGATGCGCAGCACCAACTTCCGTTCGCCCGCTCCATACCGGGGGAGGGAGATCACGGCGGTCTCGACCTTCTTGCCCGTTGACACGACGCAGCGAAACTCTCCGATCTTGCTGGGGTCCACTGCAACTGCGTCGTTGCGCACCAGGCTTCGTGCTCGCGGGAGCATCGGGTTCGGCCGGGTGACGGTGATGGGTTCGACTCGCCTGATCCAGTCTTTCCCCCAGGGCGTCGACCCGAAGGCGGCAGGCTGCGGTGTTGTGGCCATCAGCGCGTCACCGCCCGCAGCGACAGCGTTTCTCGCAATGTCGAGTCGTCGAGCGCCGCCAGAGCCGACTCGTTGTTGCTCTCGGTCAATCCGGCGATCGCCTTCTTCCGGGTATGGAGTGAAGCGATGTGCTCCTCCAGCGTCCCCTCCGTCGTCAGTGCCATGACCGTCACCCCGGACTTCTGCCCGATACGGTGAACTCGGTCTGTGGCCTGCGCCTCGACGGCGGGGTTCCACCACCTGTCGTAGTGAATCACCGTGCTGGCACGGGTGAGATTGAGGCCGTACCCCGCCGCCCTCAGGCTGAGGACCATGACGGGGGATCGGTCGCTGTTCTGAAATTCGTCGACCATCCTGTCGCGCTCGCCCACGTCGAGCCCGCCGTGAAAGAACGGAATCGGGGCTCCGGTGAGGCCTTCGAGGTGCTCGGCGAGAATCTCTCCGGTGCGGCGGTACTGGGTGAAGACGAGTGCAGCGCGCGAGGATTCGGCGAGCTCCTCGACGATGTCGGTGAGCCTGTCGAGTTTGCCCGAGCGATCGGCCAACCGAGACAAGTCTCCATTGACGAGGCCCGGGTGGTTGCAGATCAGTTTGAGCGACGTCAGTAGCGCCAGCACTGCTGTTCCACGGCCGCGGTTGCTGCCGAAACCGGTGTCGAATGCTTCTTCGACGGCCGAATTGTACAGCGATGCTTGCTCGTTCGAAATGGGACACAGGACATCGATGTGGTGCTTCGGCGGCAAATCCGTCGCAACCTCGGCCTTCGTCCGGCGAAGGACGACCGGCGCGATCGCACTCGACAGTTGTGCGAGTGCGGCCGCTGAGCCTCCCTGCTCGATGGGTGCTGAGAATCGTCGAGTGAACCGAGCCCGGGTTCCGAGCAAACCGGGATTGGTGAGATCGATCAAGGCCCAGAGTTCGTCCATGCGGTTCTCGACGGGCGTGCCGGTCAGGGCGATGCGCGTGGTGGAATTCAGCCGACGCGCCGCTCTTGCTATCTTGGTCCGGGAGTTCTTCATGACGTGCGCCTCATCGAAGAACACTGTGCTCCAGAATATTTCGCTCAATCGCTCTGCATCGATGCGCAGGGTGGGATACCCGGTGACTGTCACCGAGCCTGCGTCGGCGCATTGCTCGAGGGTGCGGGACGGCCCACGGTATACGTTGACGACCAATTCGCCGTCGGAAAAATTCTCGATTTCTCTCCGCCAGTTGCTGATCAACGACGTCGGGCACACAACCAGATAGTTTCCTTCGCCTCGTCGCGCGCCGACGATCATGTGCGAAATGGCCTGGAGCGTTTTGCCCAGCCCCATCTCGTCGGCGAGGATTCCGCCGCCCCCCACCTCGTGAACGGTCGGCATCCAGGCCGCACCGTGCACTTGGTAGGGCCTGGGCGTGAAGGCCGACGCACGCTCGATCAGATGGTTCTGCAGGTGCAGGCTGGCGCGGAGTGCCTCAGCGGCACCGTGTGCTGTGAACATGCTCGACCCGCCGGTGTTGGGAACTGCGTGCGCCGCAGGCGGGAGTGCATCGATGAGAGCTCGGGGAATCCCACTCACGTCGGGGTTATCCTCGACGTGGTTCAGGATCGCCAACCATCCGCGAGCACATGGACCTGTCGCAGAGCGGGCTGCGGTTCGGAGCTCGCCGGCGTTCGCTGCCACGAGTTGCGCGCCTACGGTACGAACGGCAACGGTTCCGTCCGCGCCGGGAAGCGCGAGCTCGATGGGGGTGGACTCTCCTTCGAGTGTCGCCTCCGGGGTGCTGTGCCAGACGGCGAAACAGTGACGGTGGGGCAGATAGGTGACGTGAGGAGCTGGGTCTGTGTCGGCGGTCGAAAGCATGCACCCTCCGGCGAAGTTCGCTGCCTCGGCGACATCCGAAGCTGCCAACACCGTACGCCGTCCGGTGTAGTTGTGCCGCATCCAGGTTTAGCTTGACTTTTCCGAAAAATACTGTCCTACAGCACTATCGAGCACCGTCCCATGCACTGGACCAGATCAGGATTGCTCGCGAGAACACCACCAGGTTGTGCGGCCGCCCACCGTTCCGCGTGCCATCGGTGCACCACATCGAGGGCACGCCGCGTCCGTTTTTCGGAAGGGAATGATCTCCCCGGTGTGCACGCCGCCCTTCTTCGTCGCTGATCTGATCGCACGACGCAGAACGACGCGAAGCTCGTCGAGCTCCTCTGTCGTGAGTGTTTTGGCTCGCCTGGACGGGGATTGCTCGCTCTGCCACAGCACCTCGTCGGCCAATAGATTGCCGACCCCCGCTATCGCCGCTTGGTCGAGCAGTCGTGCTTTGAGAGGTGCACCGCTGGAACCGATTCGGTGACGGAAGTCGTCTCGCGTGATCTCCGCGGCATCCGGACCGAGGCCGTCGATATCAGGTTCGAGTCGAACTCGGCCGAGGCGGCGCTTGTCGAAGAGTCGGAGTTGGCCACCGTCGTCGAACGTCACGGAGAAGCGCGTCCACTCCGGCTTGTCTGTCGGGCGCTCACCGACGTGAGGATCGCCGCCTCCGTACTGCGACGTCCGCTCACCGTCGGGTGCGGTGACGATGACGCGTCCGCCCATGCCCAGGTGAATGCCCAGGGTCGGGCCGCTCGAGCCGTCGGCCGTGACGGTTTCGCACCACATCGCCTTGCCGCGTCGCCGCGCCTCGGTGAGTTTCCCGCCCGTCAGTGCGCGGGCGATATCGCCCGGCATGTGTGGTCGGCACTCGAACGTGTCGGTGTCATCGATGTCGACGATGACGCGACCGAGAGCTTTCTCGACGACCTGTCGGGCGTTTTCGACTTCGGGTAGTTCCGGCATGCATCCGGTGTACCCAATTCGTGGGCACTATGCGCGGATGCCGTCATCGGTCATTCGACTCGTTCGTCGTCTCACTCTGGCACCAGCGGCCCAAGTTCGGCGTCGAGCACCTTCTGCACGACGCGCATCGCCGCCAGCGCGGCAGGCGCGCCGCAGTACCCCGCCGTGTGGATGACGGTTTCGGTGATCTCGGTTCGGGTGAGGCCGTTGCGGAGAGCTCCGCGCACGTGTCCTGCCAGTTCCTCGTGGGCGCGCAGCGCGATGAGGATTCCGAGGTTGAGCAGGCTGCGGCTGCGGTGATCGAGTCCGGGCCGCGTCCACACGCCGCCCCACACGGTGTCGGTGACGAAGTCTTGCAGTGCAGCGGAGTCGGTGTCGGCGGCATTGGCAAACGCTTTGTCGACGTAGTCTTCGCCCATCACGTTCTGGCGGACCTCGAGTCCGTCCTCGAAGCGTGGTCCCCTGTTCCGATTCGTGGATTCTTCGTCGATCATGGCGTCCCTCTCCCTTGTCTGCGGTGTCGACAGATCATGGCAGGGGTTTCCAGCGGAACCGCAGGCGGAGGCGAACTCGGCTACGGTTCGATCTGTTCGGTGTTCGTACGTGGATCACCGTGATCGGGGGGAGTGATCCCACGCTCGCGTGGTGAGCCCATGAAGGCCGATCCTCCGACAGCACTGTCGATTCCGTGGAAGCGACCTCGCCGCATGCGCGAGCGAAGTATGCGTGCAACGACGACGAAGGCTCCCAGAACGACGGCGAAGCCGGCGACTACGGCAACCAGCGCCAACGATGTGTTAATGACGGCCTCCGATCCTCACCTTCGGTCAACCCACCGGTCACTGACAATTATCAGGCATGGGACCGGCTCGGGTGATGGAACCAGGACGGAGGTATCTGTCGATCTGTTCAGCGCAGAGAAACCGGCCCACCGTCACGGTTGTCGCGTGAAGCCTGTGTGTCGTCGGAGACTTGTTCTGCGCGAGTTGCTTCGAGGAACAGTTGAAGGAAGGAAGAATGCGCGCTTCGGTCCTGCGCGGGTCTTCCCTCTCGGGGGTCTTCCGATGCCTTCGACATAGCGATTCGCGTTCCTCCCGTGTCGCGAACAACAGTCTCAGATTCTGAATAGTTAAGCAACTGAGACAGTAGGTACAAAGCGCGGCACTAAGTGAACGATCGGAAGGAGGTGGTGATCGAGTAAATCCTAGCGGTGTGTGGGCGTCGAGGGTGCCCAAGCTGCAACGCATCGGCAGAGGGGCTGGCCATCGCTACCCGTGCCTTCGGTTGATGGCTACATCCCAGCGGCGGTGGGCGGCTCGATCAGCATCCTCTTGATCACCTTGCCGGTCGCCGTTCGGGGCAGCTCGTCGAGGAACGTGATGTCGCGGGGAACGCAGAAGCGGCTCAACCGATTTCGGATGTAGGCGCGCACCATGTCCGCATCGAGGCCTGCCGATCCGCGGCCGACGACGAATGCGGCCAAGCGCTGCCCGTATTCCGGGTCGGGCACACCGACGACCGCGACCTCGCCGACCTGAGGAAGATTGGCGATCGCATCCTCGACGGGGCCGGGAAAGACGTTCTCGCCTCCGGAAATGATCATCTCGTCGTCCCTGCCACAGACGAACAGCCGACCGTTGCAGTCGATGTACCCGAGATCGCCGGTGTCCATCAGGGCAGCTCCGCGGGCGGAGGCCGTCGACGGAGGTTCGGCGTTGGTGTACCCGTCGAACAACATGTCGTTGCCGACGAAAATTCGGCCCAGGGTTCCCACCGGAACGGCAGTACCGTTCGCGTCGAGAACCGCGACCGTCGTACCCAGCGGAGGGCGTCCGGCGGTGGCGGGGGCTGCGCGCAGGTCTTCGGGAGTGGCGATCGTGGCCCACGAGACCTCGGTGGAACCGTAGAAGTTGTAGAGGACGTCACCGAAGACGTCCATGAAGCGGCTCACGGTCGATCCGGTCAATGCCGACCCACTGCACGCGACGACTCGCAGGCTCGAGGTGTCGTAGCGTGATCGGACCTCGTCGGGCAGGTCGAGTATCCGCTGCAGCATGATCGGAACTGCGATCAACGAGGTGCAACGGTGCGCCTCGATCGCCCGCAAGCAATCTTCCGGATCGAACCGATCCTGGAGAACCACCGTGGCGCGCAGCGGAGTACTGATCTGCAGTGCCGCGAGTCCCCAGCTGTGGAACATCGGTGCCGCGATCAGCATCCTCTCGTTCATCCGAAGGGGCATGCGAGACAGCATGGCTGCCACTGTTCCGAAGCCCTTCGGTGTGGGACGTACCGCACCCTTCGGCGACCCGCTGGTTCCGGAGGTCAACACGACCACCGATCCTGGCCGATCCGGCCTGGTGAATGTGGCGGACGGTGGTGCGACGAAGTGTTCGAGCGTGCGCCGACGCGGAACGGCGGTATGGGACGACAGGCTCACACGGGTGACATCGTCGGGCAGGTAGCGCACCATCGAGTCGAACTCGTCGTCGACGAACAGTACTCGGAGCTGGTGGCGGGCAGCGATCGTCTCGATCTGGCGGGCAGCGAGACCGGTGTTGAGAAGAACCACCTCGACTCCGAGCATGCCGCACGCGACGGTGCACTCGATCATCGCCGAGTGGTTGCGGGCCAGAATTCCGACGGTGCTTCCAGGGCTGATTCCGGACGCGTGGAGACCTGCCGCGATGCGGTGCGAACGGTGGTGGATCTCTGCGAAGGTCCTGGTCCCTCTGTCGTCGATCAACGCGATCTCGTTCGGGGACTTCGCTGCTGCGGCAGCGAAACCGCCGCCAAGGGTGAAGCCCCACTTCGCCAGCGAGTTCAACTGCCGGTACGCGCGGTCGGGACGTGCAGCACGAATGACGCCGGTTCCCACCATCGTCTTCATGATCGCCAGCGGTAGCGACCGCGAATCCCCTGTGTTGGACACGATCGACGTTGAGGTTCCGGACAGGGAGTTCTCCAGTCGACGCAGACCACCCATCACCCATTCGACCACGGCCCGGTTGTGTTCGGGTTGGGGTGAGTAGGACCCGCCGAGTCCCGCTCTGAACACGGTGACATCGATCTTCGTCTCGCCTGCCGAGCGGGCAGTGAGGGTGAATCTGATGAACCCGCCGGACTCGACGTGCTCGATGGTGATGATCGGCCGGTTTCGTCTGTTCACCACCAGGTCGAGGGCATGCTCGACACCGCCGACTCCGCATCGGTAGCCGGCCGTGGCTTCACGAAGCGTGCAGTAGTCGAGCCCGGGAAAGTAGCGCGGGTACAGCTCGACCGCGCTCAACACCCCGCACACCTGCTCGATATCGTGTGCGAAGACCGTGCTGCAGTCGATGACGTCCGAGACCATGCCCCAACCCCCGTACCTTGCCGAGCCGGCAGCAATGCCGACTCAGCACCGACCAGGGGATGGCGGCGAGCACCTGGAACGGGTCATCCGCCTGGATGAAGTCGTCATCGTAAACCCGAAGCACGGTTGTCTGGGCGAAATCGGCCGAAGTGGGTGCGTGATTGCCGATTTCTTCTGCCCACTGCGTCAGAACTGAATGCCCAGAGACCACGCGAACACCGTGTACGCGGCGATGGTGATCAGTGAGATGGCGATCAGATTGAGCCAGAAACCGCCTCGCATCATCTGACCGATCGTGATGTAGCCGCTGGCGTAGGACACCGCATTCGGCGGAGTCGCGACCGGCAGCATGAACGCACAGGTCGCTGCCAGTGCCACGGGGACGGTCAGCACCAGGATGTCGATGTTCATACCCATTGCGACGCCACCCGCGACCGGAAGGAAAGTTGCCGCCGTCGCGGTATTGCTGGTGATCTCGGTCAGGAAGATGATCGCGGCCGTGGCGATGACGACCAACATGACCACTGGAATCGTGTCGAGACCGCCTGCGACGCTACCGATCCACTCCGTCAGGCCGCTGGACTCGAACTGTGCCGAGAGCGCGAGTCCGCCGCCGAAGAGCAGCAACACGCCCCACGGGAGTTTGACGGCGGTCTCCCAATCGATCAGGCGTACGCCTTTCTTGCTGCCGCTGGGAAGTAGGAACAGCAGGAGAGCTGCTGTCATGGCGATTCCGGTGTCGGATATCGGAGGGCTGTCGAAGAGCAGTGGAACTGCAACCCAGGAAGCGGCTGCCGCGAAGAACACCGTTGCGACCCGGATCTCACCCTGCGACATTCTGCCGAGGGCGTCGAGTTCACCTCTGATCAGCTGTTTGCCACCGGGTATGTCGTCGATCTCCGGCTTGAACATCACGTGGGTCAGCAGGAACCACGCGATCGCCAGCAGGATCACGGCGAGCGGAACGCCGGCGATCATCCACTGGAGGAATCCGATGGTGATTCCCTGACCTTCCAGGTAGCCGACCAGCAAGGTGTTGGGCGGGGTGCCGATGATGGTGCCGAGCGAACCGATCGATGCCGCGTAGGCGATGCCGAGCATCAGGGCGGTGCCGAAGTTGCTCTTGATGACGGCCTGGGTGATGGTCTCGGCGTCCGGGGTCGTTTCACTGTCGGAGCCGGGAACTGCTCCGGCCTTCTTGCCGATGTCGAGTACCAGGACCAGGACCGAGACGCCGATCGGAATCATCATCACGGCGGTGGCCGTATTCGAAACCCACATCGACAGAAAGCCTGTTGCGATCATGAACCCGGCGATCACCATCGTGGGCTTCGTGCCCATGGCGTTGACCGTCAGCAGCGCGATGCGGCGATGCAGATTCCACCGCTGCATGGCCAGCGCCAACAGGAATCCGCCCATGAACAGAAAGATGATGTTGTTGCCGTACGACGCACCGACGTCGTTGACCGCGACGCCGGAATCGAACACCGGAAAGATGACGAGGGGGAGCAGTGCCGTCGCCGGAATGGGCACAGCCTCCGTCATCCACCAGATGCCCATCAATACCGCGGTGGCTGCGGTCAACCGAGCCGGGTGCGCCACGTCCTCGGGGAGAACCAGATAGACGAGAAGGGCCAACAGAACGCCTGCGCCCAGCCCGACCCATTGGCGCTTGCGGCGACCGGGTTGCACTTCGTCTTCTCGTTCTCCGGCCGACCTCTGATCGACTTCGTCGAACTCGTGGCCGTCGGGTGCGCGCCCGGCCTTCTCGTCATCGCCGATCTGCGTCATGGGGACCTTCCTCAGGAGTGGACGTCCCATCACCCTAACGCGTGATTTGTCCATTAAGTCCGAATCGACGTGGGGAAGCGAAGGCCTCGGCTAGCGGGCGATGTCGGGCTTGTCCACGGCCGGATCGTTGTCGAGCACCGGATCCCACACGTCGCCGGGCAGGTCGCCCGGCAGATAGCTGTTGCCGCGTCCGACGAATTTGTCGTCGCGACCTTCGCGCCGCATGGCCTCGAAGTCCGCCAGCGCACCGAAGGCCCATTTGCCCAGCAGCGCAATGGCTACCAGGTTCACGGTTGCCATCGCGGCCATGGCGACGTCCGCCAGCGCCCACACCGTCGTGAGCGCGGACAAGGAGCCGAAGCCGATGGCTGCAAGGACGATGGTGCGCAACAAATTCAGCAGTTTGCCCTCGACTCCGAGGAAGTTGAGGTTGATCTCGGCGTACGAATAGTTGCCGAGGATCGACGAGAACGCGAACGTGAAGATCAGCAGTGTCATCGGAATCGTCGTCCACGTTCCCAACTGAGCCGAGATCGAGTCCTGAGTCAGAACTGCGCCCGCCACCCCGCTCGGGTTGCTGATGTCGTACACACCGGAGACCAGGATGATGAAGGCTGTCGCACTGCAGATGACGATGGTGTCGAAGAAGACTCCGAGCGACTGGATCAGACCCTGCTTCACCGGATGGGACACCGTCGCGGTCGCTGCGGCGTTGGGGGCGCTGCCCATGCCTGCCTCGTTGGAGAACAGGCCGCGCTTGACGCCGTTGAGCATGGCGGCCAGGATTCCGCCCGTCGTCCCGCCGATCGCCTCGTTCAGGCCGAATGCGCTGGAGACGATCTGACCGAAGACCGTCGGGATCTCGCCGATGTTCATTGCCACGATCACCAAAGCGAGCAAGACGTACACCAGCGCCATGATGGGAAGGAGGTATTCGGCCACCCGAGCGATTCGCCGGACGCCACCGAAGAGGATCGGAGCGGACAGCACCACCAGGAACACCGCGATCCAGCCCGCATCGATGTTCATCGTGGACGAGAACGATTCGGTGATGGTGTTCGCCTGAACCATGTTGAACGCGAAGCCGAAGGCGAAGATCAACAGGCACGCGAAGACGATTCCCCATCGGCGCGAACCCAGACCCAATTGGATGTAGTAGGCGGGACCGCCCCGGAAGCTGCCGTCGGGATTGCGCACCTTGTACATCTGCGCCAGCGTCGCCTCGATGAACGCCGTAGCCATGCCGACCACCGCTACCAGCCACATCCAGAAGATTGCGCCCGGTCCGCCGAGAGTGATCGCGATGGCGACGCCGGCGATGTTTCCCGTACCCACCCGGGACGCCAGACCGACGCAGAAGGCCTGGAATGCCGAGATGCCGCCCTCGGCGTCGGACCGAGATCCACCGATTGCCTTGAACATCGACGGAAGAAGTCGAATCTGAACGAATTTGGTGCGAACGGTGAAGTACAGTCCGACGCCGATCAACAAGTAGATGAGGAAGACGCTGTAGAGACGATCTGCCAAGAAGTCGATCACTGAACTGACGGTATCCACGGTGCCATCCTGAAGCGCTCGGTGTGTGGGTGCGTCGACAGCACTTTACTCGCAGATGGTCGAAAGTTTGCACCGAACTCAGATGCACCGGATGGGGTTCGGCGCATGATGTCAGTGCTCCGCAGGGCCCCAGATGTCGCCGAACGGTACCGAATGCCCCAGAATGCGTTCTGCTGCACGATGTCCCGACTTCAACGCCGCCGTAACCGTTGCCGGATCATCGGTCCAGGTCGCCTCACCGGCGAGGTGAAGTACATCTCCGATCGGAGTGGCAAGGTCGTCGTGATCGCGCGTGCGTGAGCCCACCGTCATGTACGAGTACGAGCCGTACGCGAACGGATCGTCCTGCCAGCGAGTGACATACACGCGGTCCGGTGTGAGGACTCGGTCGCCGTACAGGCCGCGCAGTGCGTCGATTACCGAGTCCGCGATGCGCGCGTCCGACCAGTGCCGAGTCTGCTGCGCGCATGCGCCCGCTGCGAACGTCAGAAGCGTCGGACGTCCCTGCGGCATGGTCACGTCGTACCAGGAGTGCCACCAGCGCCCGGCTTCGCCCTGCTGCCGTACGGCATAGACGTTCTCGTCCCAGAACTTGCTGGGAAACTGGAGGAACACTTTCTCGAAGGCATTCATCTCCAGTCGTTCCAGCGCACCCGAAACAGGTTCCGGCAGAGGGGGTTCCACAGTGAACTCCGGCGACTTCAGTACTCCGATCGGCACCGTCACCACAGCGCGCTCGGCCGAGAACGTCCCGGAACCGGTATCGACGAGAACTCCGTCTCGACCCCAACGGACCTCAGTCACCACGTGTTCGAGCCGGACGTCGAGTCCCTCGGCCAGGTGAACGGCCAGTCGATCGTATCCGTCGGGGAACACGACCTCGTCGCCCTCGATGGCGTCGTCGTCCAAGCCGTGCGCGTCGAGGAGGTCCTTTCCTACGCCCAACTGCTCCTCGGCTCGATGTCCGAGAAACTCACGGACTCGTTCGAGTCGGTCGTCGTTCCAATCCAGTTGCGTCAGAGTTGCTTCCACGGCGTCACCGAACGAGGTTCCCGGGGACGACTCCGCGATCGTCCTGGCGAACAGTTCGTCGAAGTGGTGAACGTCGGTGCCGAATCGTGCGGCAGCCTCATCGCTCAACCTGGTCCCGGTGGGGGAGTAGTAAGCGATGGGTCTGCCGTCCGGCTGGTAGCTGCCGACGGTGAATTCGACGGTACGCATTCCGAAAGCGTGCACGGCGTCGGTGAGAGGGTTGTCGTCTGTTCCGTGAATCCAGGAAGCGCCCACGTCGAGGGTGCCTTCGTCTGTGCGCATCGTCCAGACCCGACCGCCCACGCGGTCTCTGGCCTCGAGAACGGCAACGCGCTGACCGGCGCGATGCAAGAGTGTCGCAACGACCAAGCCGGAAATGCCTGCTCCCACCACGAGGGTATCGACGTGTGTCACCGTCGCTCCTGTCTGTCGACGGCCGTGGGGTCAGTTCCCCCGGCCGGAGTTGCCATTGCCGTTCCCACCGTTCCCGTTCCCGTTCCCGTTTTCCGAGTTGCCGGAGTTTCCGTTGCCGTTGCCGTTGCCGGAGTTCCCGTTCCCGTTTCCCGAGTTCCCGGTGCCGTCACCCGGCAATATCGGGGCCGGCGCAGCCGGCTCGATCGGAACCGGATTCGTCGTGGAGGCGGGAGCGGGCTCGGGCGCGTTCGAGAAGACCGGAATCGAAGTCGCAGGTGCAGGTGCAGATGCAGGTGTTGTGGGCGCAACGTTCGTCGACTTCACGAGGGTCGGAGTCGGTGTCGACGGCGTCATGGGCTCCGGCTCGTCGCCGGTGCCGACTGCGACCCAGACGATCGCCGCTCCCAGCGAACCGAACAGAGCCGCTGCGGCCGGGATCATCCATCGTCGGTGTGGAGATTTCGCTGCAGCCGACGCTGGAACTGCCGTTGTCGCAACCATGTTCGCGGGTTCGGCGGGTATCACGGCAGTGCGGGGCAGGTTGGTGTCGAAGCGGGGTGTCGTGCTGCGCGAGAGCCCGCGCAGTCGGTGGGCGACGGCGGCTGCGGCCGGCCGATCCTCCGGGCGTCTGGACGTCATGTCCGTCAACAGTGCGTGCCAGTCCGATCCGAGCCTCTCGGGGACGTCAGGATCGCGGTGTAGGCGCGCCACCGCTGCTGCCACGGCGCTTCCCTCGAATGCCATTGTGCCGGTGAGGCACTCGATGAGAACGAGCCCCAGCGTGTAGACGTCCGTCGGTGGCCCTGCGGACGTACCCGTCGCCTGCTCCGGGCTGAGGTAGTGCGCAGTACCGACTGTGGTGCCGTGCTCGGTGAGTCGTTCGGAATCGACGATGCGGGCGATGCCGAAATCGGCGAGTTTGGCGCACTGTCCCACGCCGACGTCCGGAGACTGCGCAACGAGGATGTTGGCCGGTTTGATGTCGCGATGCACCACACCCTGATCGTGGATGTAGGCGAGAGCCTCCGCCAGCTCGAACCCGATCCGCGCGACGTGGGAGCCGTCCATCGCTCGGCCCTGGCGATACGCACTCAGAGTAGGACCGTCGATCAGCTCCATCACCAGGTACGGCACCGGCACCCCGCTGGCATCGAGTGCAGTGCCCGCGTCGTACAGCGTCACCAGACCCGGGTGCGACAGCGACGCGAGAGTCCGAATTTCTGCATCGATGCGCTGGGCAGTGTCCGGCGGCTCGTCGTGGCGGAATATCTTCACCGCTACGGATCGGCCGAGAACGTGGTCGTCGGCGTGCACGACGTCGGCCATCGCGCCGCGTCCCAATACGGTGCCCAGTCTGTATCGACCCGCGAAGACGTTGTCGAGAGGGGCACGAGCGCGAGAGTCCGCTCCCACCATCGGTCACCGCCGTTCGTCGAGTCCTTCGAGCACCTTATAGCCAGTCGATCGACGCACAGACCGCAGTCGAGTAACGACATCACGGTGCGGTCGGGCATGATGATGCCGCGGGTGGGGACCGATCGATCGATATCGAGGGAGGTTCCACCCATGCGTCGACGTACGACGAGGGCCGAGAAATCGCCGATGTCGATCGATATCACGTCGGTCTACCAGCCGATCGTCACACTGGACGGACGCGCCGTCGTGGGGTTCGAAGCGTTGGTGCGGACCTGCGGAGACGGTCCGCCGATTCCGCCGCCGGAACTGTTGGGCGTGGCACGTGCACAAGGCGTCGCTGCAGATTTCGATTGGCGGTGCCGACTCAGCGCGCTGCGCGGTGCCGTCGAGTCCGGCTATCCCGACCGGCTCGCGCTTTTCGTCAATGCCGAACCCGTCGCCCTCGATGCACCGCCTCCTCGGGACTGCCTACCGATGCTCGCGGACGCGTCGCGGCTGTCCATCATCATCGAGATCACCGAACGAGACCTGATGGGTGATCCGGCAGGTCTGCTGCGAGCGGCCGAGCACGCTCGAAACCTGGGGTGGCGAGTCGCCGTCGACGATGTGGGGGCAGATTCGTCCAGCCTGGCGCTGATTCCACTGCTGCGTCCCGACGTGATCAAGCTGGACATGGCTCTCGTACAGGGGCGTTCGAGCCGCGAGACCGCCGCCATCGTTGCTGCCGTTGCCGCCGAGGCCGAACGGACCGGTGCCCTGGTTCTGGCCGAAGGGATCGAAACCGAGCACCACGAGAGTTCTGCACGAGCCATGGGCGCGGTTCTGGGGCAGGGATACCTCTACGGCGCACCGGACGCTCTCCCGGATTTCGGTGAGGTGCAGGGGCCGGTCCGTTCGCTCGATCTGGATGGAACGGTGACCGTGCGTGCCCCCGTTGCAGTCACTCCGTACGGGCTCACCCACTCACTCGGTGCCCGCAGACAAGCGGATTCGACGTTGCTCGACGCCATCGAGAACAGCTTGTTGCACAGTGCGTACGGCACCGGCTCCTCGACTGTCGTACTGGCGACAGTGAGCGCGTCCACCGGCCTGACGCCTGCGCGGCGTGCGATCTTCGACGACCTT
Source organism: Rhodococcus sp. 05-340-2 (assembly GCF_002258915.1). Taxonomy (NCBI): domain Bacteria; kingdom Bacillati; phylum Actinomycetota; class Actinomycetes; order Mycobacteriales; family Nocardiaceae; genus Rhodococcus; species Rhodococcus sp. 05-340-2. Next base: position 859,804 of record NZ_NOYU01000027.1, on the reverse strand, counting down.
GCCGCACGTACTGCGCTCACGGCTGTCTTCGATTCGCACGCCGCGCCGCCTGCCTCCGGCTTCCGGACCGTGGCCGTGGGCGCGGACGAGCCGTTGGCGCTGGAACGTTCGATCGTGATCGTGGCTCCGATGTCGAGCGTGGCGCTCATCGCCGTGGAGCGTGGAACGGCCGAGGACGGTACCCCGATGTACGACTACCGCCTCACCTACGACCGACATGTCGTACTGGATGCTGCAACAGTGCTTTTGAGGCGAATACCCGCCCGATCTGCGGTGTGAGCCCGCGGGCTCTCGGTCAAGATCACGTAAATTATTGCTAGAAATTCGGTAAATCACGTCCTCTGCCGTCCACGTGCTGTTCACTCGAAGCCATGAGCTCTCACCCCCTCGCAACCGATGTACTGGCCGCGGACGGAGGCACGATCAGCTCCATCGAGACGGCGATCAACAATGCCTTCGATCCGATCTCCGCTGCCGTGTCGAATGTCGTCTTCTTCACCGTGAATATCGGTGGAGCCGCCGTTCCACTGATCGTCCTCTGGCTCATCGTCGGTGCCGTCGTCTTCACGGTGGCGTTCAAGTTCATCCAGGTCCGCGGAATCAAGAGAGCGTTGATTCTCGTCAGCGGCAAGGAGGACGAGGCGGACGCGCCCGGTGAAGTCAGCCACTTCAGAGCTCTCACTGCCGCGGTGTCCGGAACCGTCGGGCTCGGCAACATCGCCGGTGTCGCCGTCGCCGTGACACTCGGTGGACCCGGTGCCACACTCTGGATGATCCTCGCCGGCTTGCTGGGCATGGCATCGAAGTTCGTCGAGTGCACGCTCGGCGTGAAGTACCGAGACATCAACGAGGACGGCACCGTCTCCGGCGGACCCATGAAATACCTGACCAAGGGTCTCGCAGAGCGGGGACTCGCCAAGGTCGGCAAGGTCATGGCCGTCTTCTACGCCATCGTCATCACGTTTTTCGCCATCAGCGGCGGCAACATGTTCCAGGCCAATCAGACGTACGCACAGGTCCGTTCGGTCACCGGCGGTGACGATGGGTTCCTCGCTTCCGACGGAGCCAAGGCAGTGTTCGGTATCGTCGTCGCGCTGATCATCGGACTGGTCATCATCGGCGGCATGAAGTCGATCTCGGCGGTGACCGCCAAGCTCGTACCGACCATGGCGCTGATCTACATCGTCGCGTGCGGCGTCGTCATCGCCGTCAACTTCCGTTCGGTCCCCACGGCGTTCACCGCGATCTTCGAGGGTGCGTTCTCGCCCGAGGGCGTGGCCGGCGGCGTCCTCGGCGTCATGATCATCGGATTCCAGCGCGCCGCATTCTCGAACGAGGCCGGATTGGGTTCGGCGGCCATCGCGCACTCGGCCGTCAAGACCAGGCATCCGGTCACCGAGGGCTTCGTGGCCATGCTCGAGCCCTTCATCGACACGGTCGTCATCTGCACCGCGACCGCACTGACCATCGTGATCGCCAATACCGTCACCTGGCAGGACCAGCGCGCGATCGTCGCCGAGACCGGCGAGCTACCCGCCGGAGGTGTCACCCTCACCTCCGACGCCTTCGAGACCGTGCTGCCGTGGTTTCCGTACGTGCTGACTCTTGCGGTGGCTCTGTTCGCACTGTCCACTGCCATCACCTGGGCCTACTACGGACTGCAGGCGTGGACGTCGTTGTTCGGACGCAGCCGCTTCTCGCGCACCTTCTTCAACGTGATGTTCTGCATGTTCACCGTCATCGGAACCGTGCTCTCGCTCGGCTCAGTGCTCGATTTCGCCGACGCGACCCTGTTCCTGCTGGCGTTGGTCAACATCACGGGCCTGTACCTGCTGTTGCCTGTGGTCAAGCGCGAACTCTCCGAGTACCTGGCCATGCGCCGAGGCGAGACGGACAAGGTCGACGCCGAGGTGTGAGAAGGATCGGTCGACGGGTCAGCCGCCAGGGCCGGTACTGCCTTGGCGGCGGGCCTGTTCGAGAAACACCGCAGTGGCGATCCCCGGGAATCGAGGGGAGCCTGCCGGCAGTGGACCGAGAACGTCGAAGAGCCTGTCGAGCCGTTGGTAGAGCGTTTGCCTCTGTATCCGAAGGCTCTTCGCGGTCTCGGTCTTGCTACCCCAATGGGTGATGTACGCCAGCAGGGTCGCGAACAACTCTCCGTGCCGCTCTCGATCGTGAGCGAGCAGTGGTCCTATCTGCTCGTGGACGAACTTCTCGACTGTGGATTCCCCCGACATCGACTCCACCAGAAGGGCAAGCGCGAAATTGCGCGCATCGCGGATGCGGTCGTCAGGGCCGAGGTCCAGCGCGAGCACTGCTGTGGCCGTGCCGAAACACCGACGCAGACCGTGGCGGTCGGAGGTTCCAGGACCGACACCTGCTCGCCTGATACGCACCTGCGTCGCCTGCAACATCGACAGCACAACCGGCCGTTGGGCGTCGAGCATCTCGTGGCCGGCGAAACCGAGAACCGCGACGTGTCGGTCGCCGATCTTCTGACACCAGATGTTCGGTGACACCGAACTCAACAAGCGCTGCAACGTGCCCGCTTCCGGGTCGTCGTCGAATTCGACCGACACGGTCAGGTAGGCGTCGTGTTCGGGCATACCCATACGCTCGGCGACGCCGTCGAGATGGTCGGTGACATCGGAGGCAGGGTAATTCATCGCCGACAACAGAGAGAAGAAGCGGGTACGCAGTCGGTCCTCCACCCTGGCCGGGCGCGCGCTGAGCAACGCGATCGACAGGATTTCCGGAGCTCTCTCCAATCCGGCGTTGATCGAGTAGATGTCCGCATCGGGGCCCGGAGTCACGGTCAACACCGCGACGTCCCGACCGACACTGGTGACGGGTACCTCGAACGTGGTGAAATCCGATGGCTCGGTGACGAGTCCGGATTGCCCGATCAGATCTCCCGACGCAGAACGCAGCGTCACCGACGACCGAGTCTCGACGCCGAGCACATCGAGAACGGCGTCCACCGCTCCGTCCGTTTCGATCGACGCCGACAGCAACCGAGACATCCGGTTTGCCATCTGCAGCCGACGCAGAGCCGAGTCGGCAAGCTGGCTGTTGATGCTCTCGCATACCTGTACGAACGGCACCCGCCGTCGAAGATGCACCACGGGAAAGTCGATCCGCTCGGCATGCTCGACCAGTAGCGGCGGAATGACGTCGAGTGTTCCCCCCGTCTCCACCGCGATTCCGACGACTCCCGCGGCATCGATCGAGTCGAGGTACGTCACCAGATCGGCGTCGGAACAGGCGCCGAAGTACACACCCTCCATCAGAATCAGCTCCCCGCCGCGCAAGAGCGGTGCGATGTCGAGTTGCTCGCTGGCGTGAACCCACCGCAGAGATCGCGTCGACGAACGCCTTCCCGCGACGAGTTCGGGTCGCGCCGCGGACAGATAGACGTCGTCGAAGGCGTCGAGCACATTCATACGTGACATTTTGTCCACCCGCTGTTACGAGTGGCTTACATTACGTAAGGGTTCGGGAAACACACGGGCACGAGGCTTCTCACCAGGCCGACCGAACCGCCGGTCGACCGCATCCCGAGGAGCTCACGGTGACCACACATTCCCACGACATCGAGGATTCGCTGCAACCGATTCCCGAGAGCCAGAGAACCACCGTGCTGTCCGGTCAGTTCTGGATATGGGCGGGTGCGAACATCGCACCGATCAACTGGGTGCTCGGCGCGCTCGGCATCAGCATGGGCCTCGGCCTGGCCGATACGCTGACAGTGCTCGTCCTCGGAAACGTCATCGGAATGGCGATCTTCGGATTCTTCGTTCTGCTCGGGCAACGAACGGGAACGACCGGAATGCTGTTGGGCCGGTCGGTCTTCGGCCGTCGAGGCAACTATGTCCCCTCCGCCGTCCAGGCCGTGGTGGTCGTCGGCTGGTGCGCGGTGAACACATGGATCGTCCTCGACCTGGTGATGGCTCTGTTCGGCGAACTCGGCTGGGTCGACCCGGATGCCGCGAACGTCGGATGGAAGGTAGCGGTGGCCACAGCCATCATGGCGGTCCAGGTCGGTATCTCCATGGCCGGATACCGGGCGATCGCGGCGTTCGAGCGCTGGACGGTGCCGCCGACCGTCGTGGTGCTGGTCTTGATGTCGATCGTGGCCTGGTTCCACCTCGACATCGACTGGAGTTACTCCGGTCCGGACGGCGTCGCCTTGGCCGGCACCGAGCGCATCGTCGCCATGTCGGCCGTGATGACGGCCATCGGAATCGGCTGGGGCCTGACGTGGCTGACCTACGCCGCCGACTACTCCCGCTTCGTCAGTACGCGTGTTCCCCGACGCAAGCTGTACCTGGTCAGTGCATTGGGACAGTTGATCCCCGTCGTGTGGCTCGGTGTGCTCGGAGCGACGTTGGCGACCACCAACGGCTCCATCGATCCGGGCAAGCTCATCGTCGAGAACTTCGGTGCGCTCGCCATACCGGTGCTGCTGTTGGTTCTGCACGGCCCCATCGCCACGAACGTTCTCAACGTCTACAGCTTCGGTGTGACGGCGCAGGCCCTCGACATCAAGTTGAGTCGGCGCACTTTGAACCTTGTCGTCGGAGTTCTCGCACTGGCCGCGAGCGTGTTCTTCGTTTTCCAGGAAGATGCGGCGCAGACCCTCGACGCCTGGCTCGTGGGTGTGGTGGGCTGGGTGGCGACGTGGGGCGCGATCATGCTGGTGCACTACTACGTCTTCGAGCGCGCCAGCACCCGTTACGGCCATCTGTTCGACGACGTGGGCTCGACGAGGATGCAGGACGTCAACTGGCGTGCACTCGCGGCGTTCGCAGTGGGAATTTTCGGCACCTGGATGTTCCTCAACGGTATGGTCCCGGCATTGCAGGGGTTCGGTTCGCAGGCACTCGGCGGTCTCGACATCTCGTGGCTCGTCGGCGGTAGTGCGGCGGCGGCCACCTACTACCTTCTCGCACGAAAGTCGCATCGGCAGTGGATAATTCGTCAGCAGCAGCCCGAAGAGCAGGCTCCGACACCACAGCCGGTCGAATAGCTCCTCGCCGTCATCGCACCGCGCAGTCAAGGAAGGAAACATGGGAATCTTCATCAGGAACGCGCACGTCATCACCATGGACGCGTCCACCGGTTCCGAGCCGATCGTCCGTAGCATCCGAATCGAGAACGACGTCGTCACTGCAGTCGCCGGTGATCTCGAACCCACCGACGGCGATACGATCATCGACGGCACCGACAGGCTGGTGACACCGGGTTTCGTCAACGCACATACCCATTCCTGGGAGACGTTCTACAAGGGCAGATACGACAACATGCCCCTCGAGATGTGGATGGCCATGGCCTACCCGATCCTCGGCGACAGTCGCGTCGAACCCGATCTGGTTCGTCTGCGCAGCACGTTGTTCGCAATCGAGTCCCTCGAAGCGGGCGTGACGACGATCGTCGACGACGTCCTCGAAAACCCGACTCAGGATTGGGCGCAACTGTCGGCGGTGTTCGACGCCTACGAAGAGATCGGCATCCGAGCGAACATTTCCGGCCATGTGATCAGCAAACCGTTCGTCGATACCGTGCCGTTCGTCCTCGACCACCTACCGCAGGAGATCACCGCCGAGATCCTGTCACATCCCGTTCCCACGACGGGGGAGTATCTCGCCTTCAGCAGGCAGGCATTCGAGCAGTATCACGGTCGAGGCAACGGTCGTCTGCGATACATGGTCGCGCCGTCCGCACCCCAACGGTGCGGTGCGGAGCTCCTGGTCGGTGCCACGCAGTTGGCGACCGAATTCGACGCCGAATGCCACATTCACGTCCTCGAGACCAAGACCCAGTTGGTCACGGGAGCGGAGATGTACGGCGGGTCGCTGGTGGAATACATGGATCGGATCGGCGCGCTGTCACCCAATACCACCCTGGCGCATGGCATTTGGCTGACCGAAGACGATATGTCGATGATCGCCTCGGCGGGCACGTCTATTTCGCACAATCCGATCTCGAATCTCAAGCTCGGATCGGGAATCGCTCCGTGGCACGCCCTGCGTACCGCAGGCGTGAACCTCGGATTGGGAACCGACGGATGCTCGAGCAGTGATTCCCCCCGGATGCTCGACGTCGTGAAAGCTGCTGCGCTGCTGCACAAGGTGACCAACCCGGACTTCACCACCTGGCCGACGGTGGACGAGGTACTGCACGCAGGCACCGTCGGCGGGGCCCGCAGTGCGCTCCTTCAAGACACTGTGGGCACGGTGGAGGTGGGGATGCAGGCCGACCTGGTGATCTTCGATCTCGACACCATGGCTTTCACGCCTCGGCAGAAGCTCGACCGGCAACTGGTGTACTCCGAGAACGGCTCCTCGATCGATATCGTGATCGTGGCAGGCCGGATCGTCGTAGAGGGCGGACGCGTCACCACGGTCGACCGTTCGGCGGTGCTGGCCGAACTCTCCGAGCGCCTCGACGAGATCGTGGCACGCCAGAATGCACTCGATTCGCTGAACAAGCCCCTGCTGGACGCGCTGGCGACCATGTACGACAGGGCGATTGCGACCCGCGGGACCGTCAACCGATTCAGCGACGACGAACGCACGTGGCTCGTCTGAACGGTCGTCTCAGGGACCGTGCCGGAGGGCGCGCAACGTTCGGTACGGTGAAATCCACGGTCGAATGGGAACGGGTGTCATGAAGATCGATTTCAAGAAGACGCTCGACGCATATTCGGTGCGGCACAACACCTTTCGCACCCTTGTCGTTCCGCCGCTGAGCTACCTGATGATCGACGGGCACGGCGACCCGAACACCGCTCCGCAGTATGCGGAAGCGATCGCCGCGCTCTACCCCGTCGCCTACGCGCTGAAGTTCGCCAGCAAGAACAATCTCGACCGCGATTACGTCGTCCCGCCGCTCGAGGCTCTGTGGTGGGCCGAGGACATGAACTCGTTCACCACCGCGAGGGACAAGAGCGAGTGGAACTGGACCACCATGATCATGGTGCCCGACTGGATCGACCGTCCGATGTTCGAGGCGGCGGTGGCGACCGCCGCCTCGAAGAGCGACTCGGATGCGTCGAGCAGGGTTCGGTTGGAAACTCTCGACGAGGGACTGTGCGTGCAGACGCTGCACATCGGGTCCTACGACGACGAGACGCCGGTACTCGAGGAGCTCCATCGTCGATACATCCCCGAATCTGGATTGACGATGACGGGCAAACATCACGAGATCTACCTGAGCGATGCGCGCCGGGTCGAACCCGCGAAGCTGCGCACCATTCTTCGCCAGCCGGTAGCGCATTCGGCGAAATCGGCCTCGCTCTGACACGATGACCGGCATGACCAACGCGGTGCGCCCGGCGTCGTTCACCGCCGGGACCCTCACTCTCCTGGGTGCGCTCTACTTCGCGCAGGGACTGCCGTTCGGATTCTTCACCCAGGCCCTTCCGGTGGTACTGCGGGAGTCGGGGTTCTCCTTGGTGAAGATCAGCGCGACCGGTGTGCTGTTCCTGCCGTGGGCGCTCAAGTTTCTCTGGGCGCCGTATGTCGATCGGTACGGATCCCGGCGGCGGTGGCTGCTGTCGCTGCAGTGCTCGGCCGCGGCGGTGGCACTGGCGTTGTCGTTCCTCGATCTGTCCTCGACATTGCGCTGGCTGTTCGTCGGCATCTTCGTCATGAATGCTCTCTCGGCGACGCAGGACATCGCGACCGACGGCATCGCAGTGCGTACGCTCACGGTGGCGCAGCGCGGGTTGGGCAACGGTCTGCAGGTCGGTGCTTACCGTATCGGGATGGTGTGCGGTGGCGGACTACTGTTGTGGCTGTTCACCTTCGCCGGATGGCGGGTGCTGTTCGTTGCGATGGCGCTGCTGATCGTGCTGACGACGATCCCCGTGTGGTGGATGCGCAGACAACTCGACGCGGCGGACGGGGACTCCGATCCACACGCCGAGCGTCCGACGCCGGGGCGGCTCGCCGGCGCGTGGTGGTCGCGGCTTCGCAGACCCGGAATGGTGGCATTCATTCTGCTGATCATCGGGTTCAAGTTCGGCAACTCGATGGGATCGGCACTCGTGGGTCCGTTTCTGTCGGACAGCGGACTGTCGCTGCCCCAGATTGCGCTGGTCGAGGGCGGACTGTCGTCGGTGGCTGCGGTCGGGGGAGCAGCCCTCGGGGCATGGTTGGCGTTTCGGCACGGACGCCGTCGGGCGCTGCTGGTGGGCGGAGTGAGCCAAACGCTGAGCCTCGCGCTGTATGTCGTTGCGTCCCTGGGCGTCGGCGGCTTTCCTCTTCTCGTCACCGCCAACATCACCGAACACGTGCTCGGTGGTGCGGCCACCGTTGCGGTGTTCGCGCTGATGATGGACGCGTCCGAGAAGCGTTTCGCAGGAAGCGATTACACACTGATGGCGTGCGCGATCGTCTTCGCGCAGGGAGTGGCCGGAATTGCCGCCGGTGTGGTCGGAGACCTGTTCGGATACACGGCGATGTTCGGTTCAGCACTCGTCCTGTCCGGTCTCGGCTGCGCGTTGTTGCTGGTGGCACTCGACCGGGGCTGGGGGCCCGAAGGTCTCCGGCAGGTGATCCCGCCGAAGACCGTCGTCGTGTAGAGGCGGTCAGCTCCCAGTGCTCGAGCCTGCGATGTTGACCATCCACTGCACACCGAACTTGTCGGTCAACATACCGAACGCGTCACCCCACGGAGCCTTCTCCAGGCCCATCGTGAACTGCGCGTCGACGGCCAACTTGTTCCAGTAGCCGGTCAGTTCGTCCTCCTCGTCGCCGCTGAGCGAGACGCTCATGGTGTTGCCGGGGGTGTGCTCCATCGACGACGGCGTGTCGGCTCCCATCAGAGTGAAGCCGTTCGGGGTGGTCAGCTGGCCGTGCATGATCTTGTCCTGATCGGCGGGATCCTCGCTGGCATTGGCCTCGCCGAGCGTGGTGACGGTGAGCTCGCCACCGAAGACCGACCGATAGAACTCCATCGCCTCGCGGGCATTGTCTCGGAACGACAGGTATGGATTGAGAATGGACATGATCGAAGTCTCCTTCTTCGCTGAACGAGCGGGCTGAACTACGTCGACGTCATCCGTCGAAACAGTAGACACGCACTGCGATAGAAAGTCACCGCGGACGATCAGATGGAGGCGTCGGTGTCGGCCAGGATGGTGCGCAGTGCAGCCACATGACGTCGATACGCCGATCTACCGTCCTTGGTCAACGACAACCACAGTCGACGCGAGTCCGTGCGTGATCGCTGCTGCTCGATGTATCCCGCATCGACCAGAGCGGCGACCTGTTTGCTGAGCGCGGACGCGCTCAACCCGCTGTGTTCCTTGACGATCGAGAGTTCGAGAGTGGTCGCCGCAACCAGTAGAGCGCAGATCCGTAGCCGATGTGCCGGATGAATGATCGGGTCGAGGTCGTCCGTCATCGGCGTGTGCTGCGGTAGTGCAGGACCGATCCGGTCGAGAAGATCGCCGCGGCCGCGGCCGCGAGCAGAACCACCGGCCAGGCAGGTCCGCTTGGATTGCCGACAGCCTGTGCCAGTGCGACGCAGAGCGCCGAGAGCGCCACGCAGGTGAGGAAGCCTCGGTTGGTGGGTAGGGCCCACGGCGTCCCCATCCGATATCCGGTGATGACGTTGACCGCGACGATCACCGCGGCGATCCCCAGGAAGGCGGCCCGGCTGTCGAGCAGGGCGGTCAGTGCGAACAGTGCGAGCAGCGCGGCGTTGATCGGATACAGCCACACCGGCCACGGAGTGTCTCGTACCGCGCGCTGGACGCGGTCGATGTCGTCGAGAGCTGTTCGTGCTTCGGCAGGTGTGGGTCTTCCGATGCTTTCCATGGTGGAAACTGTATTGGATAGTTTCCACCATGGCAACAATCCGACGAGGGTCAGGTGTCGGCAGGCCGCGATACTTCCGATTCCCATCGGGCCCGTCGTTCGTCGTCGGACTGCTCCCACCACGGTGTTCCTCGCTCGCCGAGGGCGACTTTGGTGGCCTGCACACCTGCACGAGATTCCGGTGCGCCCGACGTGCGTTTGACCTCCCTGCGCCACGCCATCAGAATCGACCGCAATTCGGCATTGCGATCCTCCGGGATGTCAGGATCCGTTGCGCGCCAACGCCGACCCTTGATGACGATGTAGTGACCGTCCTCGGTGCGTTCCGGTTCTTCGGCCATGGGTCCACACTGCCATGTGTCAGCTGCTCAGATACTGCGGCACTGCAATTCCGTCGAGTCCGAGCGCCACCGCGGCACGAGCGGCGACCGGTCCGACCAGATTGCCTGTCCCGTTGTAGCCGCCGAATGCGATCACGGTGTCGTCGACGAATGTGCACAGCGGGCGCCCATCCGCGGTGAACCCGACGGATGCTGCCCATCGCGCACGAACCGAGACAGGTTCTCCTGCAAACGATGTCGCAACAGATTCGATGTAGTTCTGCACCTGAGCTGTCGGTTCACCGGACGGTGTCCACTCGTCCTCGGCGAAGAGGTCACGACCGCCCCCGACGTACAGCCGTCCGGACGCATCCTGCTGCGCGTAGTCGTAGCCCCATCGTCCGTACACGGGGCACGGCAGTCGTCCCGGCGGGACGGGCGAGGTGGCGAGCATCTGCAGACGTGCGGTCCGAACCCGGCCGTCGAGCTGGGGGAGTACCTGTTCGAGGCGACCGTCGACGGCAACGAGAACCAGGCCGCACCGAACCACCCCACTCGGCGTAGTGACCGTTCCTGGCCCGATGGTGGTTGCGGGCGTGTGCTCGTACAGCCTGGCGCGGCCCGCGAGGATCGACGCCAGCCCGATTGCGCGACGTGCAGGATTCATCGCCGCGTCGTCCGGTAGGAAGATGCCGCGCCCCAACTCGCCCGAATAGTGCTCGACGGCAATCTCGTTCTCGCGCAAGCACTGTGCCAGCGCGTCGCAATCCTCCGAATCGGCGTGCTCGATCGGCGCACCGGGAACTCCCGCGAGCCTGATGGATCCGGTGCGGCGGACGACCTCGGATCCGAGAAGACCTTCCAGAGAGTCGATCTCGGCCAGAGTCGCTCGATACAGATTCACGGCGCACGGACCCCATGCTGCGAGCGCAGTGTGCAGAAAGGTCGCAGGACCGCCGAGCAGGAAGCCACCGTTCCGACCCGCGGCTCCGGCAGCGATACGCCCTGCGTCGATTCCGACCACATCGAGACCACGGTCGACGAGGTCGGCGACAGCGGCCAGACCCGACCCTCCGAGGCCGACGACGCAGACGTCCGCGGTGCTCTCACGCTCCAGTGCGGGTAACCCCGCCCAGCCGGACACGACCGGGTCGTCGTCCCACGCCGGGCGGGAGCTGTCACTGGCAATCATCGGTCGATGGTATCGGCGGATTCGGCAGGCGGATGGTTTACGATTCCGGCACCCGCATCCCAGCACCGGTAAGGACCGTCCATGCGCACTGTGATCGTGACCGCGTTCGTTTCACTCGACGGCGTGATGGAAGGACCGGGCGGCGAGGTGGGCTATCGCAACTCCGGGTGGACGTTCCAGGGCATCGAATTCGACCCGGCAGCGTACGAGATCAAGGGCCGTGAGCAGGAAGAAGCCACTGCGCTGCTGTTGGGCCGCACCTCGTACGAGGCATTTGCGCCGATCTGGCCCACCATGGACGATTTCGCCGGGTACAACGCGATGCCGAGGTACGTGGTGTCGTCGACGCTCGAACAGGACGACTCACGGTGGCCGGCAACCATTCTGCGCGGTGTCGACGACGTTGCCGAGCTCAGGAACTCCGATGGTGGGCCGATCTCGATACACGGCAGCGCCACCCTGGGAAGAAGTCTCGCCGACGCCGGGCTCGTCGATCGGTACCACCTGCTCGTCTTTCCGCTCCTGCTCGGGGCGGGAAAACGACTGTTCAGTGAGGCCGACAAGGACACCACGCATCTCGAACTGGTCGAACACGAGGTCTACGGCAACGGAATTCAGAAGCAGGTGTTCGACGTACGTCGATGAGCCGGCGGGGCAGGCCTCAGACGTCGTCGCTTCGGATGGTGCGCCGCCGAACGGAGACGAGTTGCAGCTCGGGACGTGAGGCCGCCACGCGCTCGATGCGGTCGAGAACATCGGTGACGTGGTCGCGATCGCCTGCCACGACGGACGCGCCGATACCCGCTCGTCTGTGCAACTCGCGGTGATCGGTCTCCGCGACCGACACCGCGAACTTGCGTTGCATTTCGGAGATCGCCGGCCGGATCACGGAGCGCTTCTCTTTGAGAGAATGAACATCTCCGAGAAGGAAGTCGAATTCTATCCATCCAATCCACATATGCCGACCATTCTAACGCTGGGGGGATACCCGAGCGCTCTGGATTCGACTCGGCGATGTTTTCCGATGCGCACCATTCGCCGAACATGTTCGTACACTGGCGTCATGGCTGCACCGGCGGAACACGGCTCCTTGCCGCCGAGCCTTGTCGAAATGGCGACTCGCCAGGTCCGATCCGAGGTTCTCAGCGGTGCGCTCGAGCCCGGATCCCGAGTGGTCGAGGAAACCCTGTGCGCGCGCCTCGGGATCAGCCGAGCACCGGTACGTGAGGCGTTGCGCCTGTTGGCTCAGCAGGGTCTGGTCGAGCATCTCCCACGTCGCGGGTTCCGAGTGACGGTGTGGTCGGCAGAGGACATTCTCGAACTCTTCGAGCTGCGTCAGGTTCTCGAACGACATGCGCTCGAACGTGCGCTCCCGCTCGCGTCGTCTCGCGGCGATGCGTTCGCTCCGGTACGAACGGCGCTCGACGAGATGCGTGACGCGGATGCGCGGGGCGACACCCTGGAGAAGGACGACGCCCACCGACGTTTCCACGAAGCCATCGTGGCGTTGGCCGGCAGTCGGCAACTCGATGTGGCGTACGCACCGATCCTGCTGAAGTTGCAGCTACCGATGGCCCGCAATCTCAGGGAAGAAGCCCGAGTCGCCAATCCGGTCGACGGGATCCGGCGTCACGAGTGGTTGCTCGGCGCCATCGAATCGAACGACGTGTCGGTGGCGCTCGCCGCGTTGAAGCAGCATGGCGAGCTGACCTACCTCCATCTCGAGAGTATTTCCTAACAGACTCGAAACACGGCAACAACCTGCAGTAACAGAAAACTGTCGACAATCGACGGTATGAATTCAGACCCCGGACCAGCGCTCGGCCCGACCGTTACCGAGATGCTCGCGGCGTACCGAACCGGCGCGTCGACTCCCACTGCAACGGTGGAGGCGTTCTCGACCGCCGTGGCTGCACGCGGCGACGACGGTACGTGGATCACCGTCGTGGGCCGTGCGGAATTGCTCGCGGCCGCCGCGGCTCTGGAAGCGCGACCCGACGCGGTGTCGCTACCCCTGTACGGAATTCCCTTCGGAGTTAAGGACAGCATCGACGTGGCGGGATACCCGACCACCCTTGCCTGCCCCGACTACGCCTACACGCCGGATTCGACGGCCCCGGCAGTGCAGGCGTTGGTCGACGCCGGAGCCATCTTCGTCGGTAAGACCAGCCTCGACCAGTTCGCGACCGGACTGAACGGAACCCGAACGCCGCACCCGATTCCGCGAAGCGTCTACGGCAGCGACATGATCTCGGGTGGCTCCAGTTCCGGTTCGGCACTGGCAGTTGCCCTCGGGCAGGTGCCGTTCTGTGTGGCCACCGACACCGCAGGATCGGGTCGAGTGCCTGCCGCGCTCAACGGCATCGTCGGATACAAGCCGTCACGCGGCCTGATCAGCACCGTCGGACTCGTCCCCGCGTGCAAGTCACTGGACTGCATCACCCTGATGGCGACCACGATCGAGGATCTCGACCTCGTGTTCGACGTCATGTGCACCGAGGATCCGGCCGACGGTTGGTCACGTCCGCGCGGAGGGCGGTACGACGGGCGAGAGATCACCGTCGGACTACCGGACCTGCAGCAGCTGGACTTCTTCGGCGACGCAGCCATGTTCGATGCGCATTCGGTCGCGCGCCGGTCGCTTCCGGAGCGTGGATTACCAACCACAGCAGTCGATCTCACTCCGTTTCTCGATGCCGGATCGCTGTTGTACCAGGGGCCGTGGGTCGCCGAGCGGCTGGTCGAGTTCGACGAATTCCTCAGCGAACGACCCGATTCCATCGTTCCGGTCGTACGCGAGATATTCCTGGGAGGGCGCCGGTACAGCGCCGTCGATGCCTTCCGTGCACTGCAGACGCTGCAAGACCTCCGCGCCCGGGTCGCGCAGCTCTGGACGTCGATGGACGTGATGATCGTGCCGACGATCGGCACCACCTTCACCGTGGCGGAGGTGCTGGCAGACCCCATCGCGTGCAATACGAAGCTCGGTCACTACACCCACTTCGGGAACCTTCTCGACCTGACGGCCGTAGCGGTTCCCGTAGGGCTCACCGAGGACGGTCGACCGGTCAGTCTCATGGTGATCGGGCCCGCGCTGTCCGACGATACGATTCTCGCGGTTGCGGCCCGGTTGCTCGGGGAAGGGCGCGCCGACTCACCGCCTCCCGCGGCCGAAGGGTCGACAGTCGAGACCATCGACATCGTGGTTGCCGGGCACCACCTGTCGGGGGAGCGGGCCAACCCGCAGCTGCTCGAGCTGGGTGGCTCCCTGGTCGAAGCCACGTCCACCGCGGCGACGTACACCCTGCTTCGGATCGGAACCGCCGATCCGACACCCGGACTGCTGCGAGTTCCATTCGGCGGCAGCGCAATCGACGTGGAGAGGTGGCGTCTGCCCGCCACTTCTCTTGCGGTACTCGCGGGCAGAATGCCGGCGGTACTCGCTCTGGGACGAGTACTGCTGGCCGACGGTTCCGACGTTCTCGGCTACGTCTGCGACGCCACTGTGCAGACCGGCGCGGACAGGCACACCGTCGACGACATCAGCGAGTTCGGTGGCTGGCGGGCATATTCCCGGGCGATCAGTTCTGCTCACGAAAATTCCATTGCAGCACAGGAGATCTCATGACCTCAGCACCCACACCGGTAACGTCGATACCGTCGGCGTCACCATCCGAGTTCACCATCGATGCCGCAACGACGGCACTGATCGTCATCGACATGCAGAGGGACTTTCTGCTCCCCGGGGGGTTCGGTGAGAGCCTCGGCAACGATGTCGGTCTGCTCCGGACCGTGATCGAACCACTCGCAGGTCTCATCGCTGTCGCAAGAGAAGCCGGGATACCGGTGATCCACACCAGGGAGGGGCACCTCCCGGACCTGTCGGACTGCCCGCCTGCGAAGTTGCGCCGAGGGACGCCCTCGCAGCGCATCGGCGATCGAGGAGCGTTCGGCCGCATCCTCGTTCGCGGTGAGTACGGTCACGACATCGTCGACGAGCTGGCACCGCTCGAGGGCGAGACTGTCATCGACAAGCCCGGCAAAGGGGCGTTCTACGCCACCGAGCTCTCCGAGGTTCTGACGAGCGCCGGGATCACGACTCTGCTCGTCACCGGTGTGACCACCGAGGTGTGTGTGCACACCACGGTTCGGGAGGCCAACGATCGAGGATACGAGTGCCTCGTGGTGACGGACTGTGTCGGTTCGTATTTTCCTGAGTTCCAGCGAGTGGGCCTCGAGATGATTTCGGCTCAAGGCGGGATTTTCGGTTGGACCGCGCCGTCGGAGGACGTCGTGGCCGCGTTGGTTGCGTTCGTCCCCTCTACTGCGAGTCGATAGGACCGAGAACATGACCATGGATGTCAAAGACACACCCGCTGCAGGCTCCCCGTCCTCGTTCACTCTGTCGTGGTGGACGAAGGGCGACACCAACGCATTCTTCGGACTCGGTTTCAACATTCTCGTCAATGTGCTCACTCTGACGACATTGAGCATCGCGGTGGTCGGAATTCCAGGCAGTGACGTCCTCGGGACGCTGCTGCCTGCTCTCGGGATCGCCCTGATCCTGGGGAACCTGTACTACATGGTTCTCGCTCGTCGACTTGCCAAGCGCGAGAATCGAACCGACGTGACCGCTCTACCGTACGGTCCGAGCGTTCCGCACATGTTCATCGTCGTGTTCGTGGTCATGCTCCCGGTCTACCTGGCCTCGGGCGACGCGCTTCAGGCGTGGGCGGCGGGGCTCGCCTGGGCCTTCATGATCGGCATCATCGTCATGATCGGAGCGTTCGTCGGGCCCTACATTCGCAGGATCACCCCGCGTGCGGCGATGCTCGGTACCTTGGCCGGCATCTCGATCACGTTCATCGCGATGCGCCCGGCCGCGCAGATGTGGGAGGCCGCCTGGATCGGGTTGCCGGTTCTCGCCATCATTCTGATCGGCTTCTTCACGGATGTGAAGTTGCCCGGCAACATTCCGGTCGGGCTCGCCGCGCTGCTGGTGGGCACAGCGATCGGCTGGATCGGCGGATACATGTCCGTGCCGGACGTGACCGAGGCGGCGAGCAACATCGCGCTCGGTCTTCCTGATCTGCGCCTCGACCTGCTCCTCGACGGTCTCGGCAATCTGGCACCGCTGCTCGCGACCGCAATCCCGCTGGGCGTCTACAACTTCACCGAGGCGATGAGCAACGTCGAGAGTGCATCTGCTGCCGGAGACAACTACAACCTGCGCAGTGTGCTGCTCGCCGACGGCTTCGGTGCGATCGTCGGCTCGGCGTTCGGATCGCCGTTCCCGCCCGCGGTCTACATCGGCCATCCAGGCTGGAAGGACGCAGGTGGCCGGACCGGCTACTCGGTCGCGTCGGGCGTCGCGATCGGGTTGATGTGTTTTCTCGGATTGTTCGGATTGCTGGCAACGTTGCTGCCGATTCCCGCGATCGTCCCGATTCTGCTGTACATCGGACTGCTGATCGGTGCCCAGGCATTCCAGTCGGTGCCGAAGCTGCACGCCATCGCGGTGGTGGTGGCACTGCTCCCCAATCTCGCAGAGTGGGCGGTGGGTCTGATCGACAACGCACTCAGCGCGGCAGGCACATCTGCGACGGAAGTGGGAAGCGAGGCATTGGGTCAGGCGGGTGTCGTGTACGACGGGCTGAAGACGTTCGGGTCGGGAGCGGTACTCGCCGGACTGATGTTGGGCACCATCGTCACGTTCGTTCTCGACAAACGGTTTCTCGCCGCCGCAGCAGCGGGTGGAGTGGCCGCGGCACTGTCGTGGGTCGGCCTGATCCATTCACACGAAGTGGGTTGGGCTGCCAATCCCCAAGTTGCCCTTGGCTACCTGTTCTTCGGACTCGTGTGTCTGGCGTACTCCCGGCTCGTTCCTGCCACGAATCCGACGAGCGAACCACAACCGGTCGGGGAGTAGGACTTCCCGATGCGGGCCGCGTGGCCCGCATCGGGAATCGCTCTACCGCGTGCTCACGAGCTCGAGCGCCACGAGATCGGAGAGATACTTCTCGATCAACTCGCGCCCGAGGTGCGGAATATCCCCGACGGCCGAGGCGAACTCGTCGGCGGGCAGCATCGCCCCGGACGACGGGTGTTGCGGGTGTGCGTACGAATCGATCAGGGGGAGCAGCGAGTGCGAACGCTGCTTCTCCGGAAGAGCCTCGACTGCTGCGTTGAAACGCTCGAACCACTCGTCGTAGTTGTCGACTATCTCGATGTCGCGACCTGCGGCACGGATCCAATCGACGAACGTGTCCAGCGAGATGTCGTCGTCGTGTGGGTTGAGGATGTCGAAGGTTCGGTAGCCCGAGGTATCCCCACCCGCAATCGACGTGATGGCCGACGCACTGAAATCGGCAGGCAGTCCGTCGTAGTGGGCCAGCGGTCGGCCCTTCTCGTCGGTCGGTGCCCCGGTGTCGGTGGCGTAGAACGTGTGCGGAGCCAGACCGGTTTCGACGACCGACAGGATCAGACGGGTGAACACATCCGGCACGTTGAGCTGCCCCGTCCACGTGCTGTGCGCAAGAATCATGTCCGAGCGAAAGACCGACACCGGTAGGCCGAACTCGTCGAATGCGTTGCGCAACAGCACTTCACCGGCCCACTTGGAGTTGCCGTACCCGTTGGCGTAGGAATCGTCGACAGCCCGCGACGGGCTGTCAGCGCGAATGTCGCCGTTCTCTCGGAAATCCTCGACGCCCGCTGCGACGGCCACCGTCGACAGGTAGGTCACCGGCTTGACGTGGTGAGTGAGCGCCAGCCGGATCACCTCGGCCGTGCCGACGACGTTGGGGCCGAACAGGTGCTCGTAGGGCAGGGCGTGGTTGACCAGCGCGGCGGGATGGACGATGCGATCGACCCGCTCGGACAGCGTCCGGAAGTCCTCGTCACCCAGTCCGAACCGGGGCGTGCCCAGATCGCCCGCCACGACCTCGAGCGCAGCGTCGGCCAAGGTTCGATACCGCTCCGACAGCTCGGCGTCTCCACTGTCGAAGGCTGCGTCGAGTCGGGCTCGCGCGTCGGAATCGGAGCGTCCGCGCACGAGGCAGACCACCTTTCCTCCGATCTCGGCCATGCGCTCGAGCCATTCCAGGCACAGGAAGCGACCGAGGTATCCGTTGGCACCGGTCAGCAGGACCGTGCTGGTCTGTTCTCGCGGGCCCGGAATGTGGTGCGCGGCGTCGAGGAGGGCGTCGTCGAGGAATGCCGACAGCCGCAGGTCGGACGCGTCGGCGACGGTTGCGCCGCGACCGTGGATCGATGCGAATGTGGCCGTGTCGGGATCGTTGTCGCGGGCGGAGGAGATGTACTCGGCCAGTGCTGCCAGGTCCATGGCGGGCCCGGTGATCACACCGACCGGAACATCGACATCGTAGATCTCACGGAGGAGCGTCGAGAACGTCAACGCCGACAAAGAATCTCCGCCCAAGTCGCTGAAGTGAGCATCGGGGCGAACATCGGACCCGGCGCATCCCAGCAGAGCCTGTGCGGCATGGCCGACCGTGGTCAGGACAGGGGCATCGGCACCACTGCGCCTGAGCTCACGCAGGCGCTCGTTCTGACCGGATTCGAGTTCTGCGTAACGACGCTCGAGTTCGTCTCCGTAGCGCTCGACCAACTTGGGTCGCAGTTGTTTGCCTGCACCGGACAAGAGCCCGTTCTCCTGTGTGAACGGCTGGTGCTCGACGGTCACGTCACGCGGAATTTCGTACGAGTTCAGCGATTCCTGGCGAGCGATCTCTTGCAGCGATTCGATGACCGAACCCGCGGTTGTGTCCGGTCGAGCCGGAACGACGACTGCCAGGAGATACGCCCGTTGACTGTTGCCGTAGAGGAATATCTGGTCGACCAGCTCACTGGTACCGAACAGCGCTTCGAGGCGGGCGAGGGCCACGAACTCACCCTGGGCCAGCTTCAGCACGTTCTTGCGTCGGTCGACGTAGGCGAGTCGGTCCGGCTCGAGCTCGGCGACGACGTCACCGGTGCGATAGAAGCCTTCGGAGTCGAAGACGTCGGCCGTGACGTCCGGTCGCTTGTAGTAACCGGGAATGATGGACGCCGTCTTGAGTAGGAGCTCACCGCGCGGATGCGGTGTGTCGGTGGAGAAGTAACCGAGTTCGGGCACATCGTCGAGCTTGTATTCGATCACCGGTGGGCGTTGAACGACGCCGTCGTGCAACACCATTCCGGCCTCGGTGGAGCCGTAGTTGTCGCGCACCCGAATATCGAGCAGTTCCGAGACGAAGTCCTTGACCTCGGGAGCGATCGGTGCGGTGCCGACCATCGCTGCCAGGATACGTCCACCGAATTGTTCGATCCTGTTGCGTTCGAGTACCTCTCGACGCGTGCTGTCGGCATCGCCACCGGCAGAGCGTTCGACCTCTCGGTCGATCTCGGCGAGGACGTTGTGCCGAATCATCTCGCACACCCGCGGGATCAACAGGGCCATCGTGGGCCGAGCGAGCGCGAAATCCTCGAACAGGGTCGACAGGTCGCTCGCTCCTGCGAAGTGGACGGTGCCGCCGGCCGCCAGCGTCGAAAAGACCAGGCCGCGGCCGGCCAGATGGCTCATCGGAAGGTAGTCGAGGGTGATGACCGGGAAGGCCGGCCGGTCGCTGGCTTCGGAGGAAGCTCCGGTGTGATGCCAGGCACCGGTCCATGCTCCGCACACGATTCGTTCGGTGTGCATCGCCCCCTTGGGGGTTCCGGTGCTGCCGGAGGTGTAGATCAGCGTCGCGAGTCGGTCGGGATCCTCGTCGTCCGGAAGCGGAACCTCCGGGAGTTGCGCGCCGTCGCCGACCAACTCGGTGAGCGGCCGAACGGAGACTCCCACCCGGTCGGCATCGCTGCGCGCGGACTCCATGATCCGTGCATGTGCGTCGATCGCCCCGTCGTGGTCGAGGACGACGATTCGCCGAATGGACCTGCACTGCGTTGCGACCTGGACCGCGACGGACAGGTTGTCGACATCGGCTGCGAGGACGACAGGTTCGACCTCGTCGGCGATGGCCGAGAGCTGGCCCGCGGTGGCTCCGGCCTGCAACGGAACGGCAATCGCGCCGAGTCGGATAGTGGCCAGTTCCGCTACGACATAGTCGGCACTCGCGAATCCCAGCGTTGCGAAGAAGTCTCCCGAAGCGATACCGATTGCGTCGTGGGTCAGCGCCGAGGCGAGTGCACCGGCGTCGCTCCACGCCTGGCCGTAGGTGACAGTGTCGAAGCGGGGGAGCAGGCGAAGAGTGTTCTTGTCATCGATTCGTGCGATCTCTCGAGCTCGGCGGCCGAGGGCAGGCCGATCGGAGTAACGCGTCATGATCTCGGCGACCACGCGGGCCAGGTTCGGCGACAACTCCTGGGCGGCGTCGGCCACTGCGCTGTCCGGCTCTGCCGCTCGGAACTCCCGATCGGACCGGTGGAGCTCGGTGAAGCGGTCACGCTGTCTGATCTCCCGCTCACGTTCGCTGTCGACGGCCAGTGTGTGCGTCATGCTCGACTCCCCTCCGACGATGCGCACCGGAACTGCCGGGCGCTGTCGATTGTTCGATCAAATATCGTTATCAAAGGTAAGCATATGCCGATGAAGCTTCTTTCAATCGTGATGCTGCTCATAGTCCGGTTCGCCGTAAATGTCTGCCCTGCTGCGGCTTTGGACGTCCAACCGATCAACAGCCCGCAGGCCGGACGGTCTGTCGCGATGCTCGGCGTGGCCGGCGAAACGTGACTTGTATGGTGAGGAAAGTAGTCACGTGCGTCACAGCGCTCACGCAGGAGTGGAACCTCTACGGAACGACCCATGCGGCGGCGGTGCCCCCTCTCGATCGGAGAAGTGAATGTCGGACGTCCTCTCGCGACGCGACCTGGATTTTCTGCTGTACGAATGGCTGGACGTGGCGGCACTGACTGCTCGACCTCGCTTCGCGGAGCACTCGAAGGAGACCTTCGACGCGGTCCTCGACCTCAGTGCGGACATCGCCCGCAAACACTTCGCGCCGCACAACAAGAAGGCGGACGCGCAGGAGCCGACAATGAATGCGGACGGTTCGGTCGAGCTGATACCGGAAGTCAAGGAAGCGCTCGATGTCTATGCGTCGGCGGGTCTGATCGCCGGGCAGTTCGACGAATCGATCGGCGGCATGCAACTGCCCGCGACCGTCTCCCGGGCAGCTATGGCGTTCTTCCAGGCCGCCAACGCCGGGACGTCCTCGTACCCGTTTCTGACCATGGCCAATGCCAACCTGATCGCGACGTACGGCACGCCGGATCAGGTGCGTGACTATGTCCGGCCCATGCTGGACGGGCGCTGGTTCGGAACCATGTGTCTGTCGGAGCCGCAGGCCGGATCGTCATTGGCGGACATCACGACCAAGGCGGTACCGCAGGGCGACGGTAGCTTCCGCATCACCGGTACAAAGATGTGGATTTCGGGCGGAGATCACGAACTCACCGAGAACATCGTCCACCTGGTGCTCGCCAAGACCCCGGGAGGCCCTCCCGGTGTCAAGGGAATCTCGCTGTTCATCGTTCCCAAATTCCTCCCGAACGGCGACGGAGGTACAGGCGAGCGCAACGACATCGTGTTGACCGGCCTCAATCACAAGATGGGCAACCGCGGCACCACGAACACCCTGCTGGCGTTCGGCGACGGAACCCACTCTCCCGGTGGGCAACCCGGAGCAGTCGGCTTCCTCGTCGCAGAGGAGAACCGCGGATTGTCGTACATGTTCCACATGATGAACGAAGCCCGGATCGGCGTCGGATTCCTCGCGATCGCCCTCGGGTACGTCGGCTACTTGAAGTCGGTCGAGTACGCGAAGACCCGCACTCAGGGCCGACCGCTCGGCGCCAAGGATCCGGCCGCACCTGCGGTCGCGCTGATCGAACACGCCGACGTTCGTCGAATGTTGTTGGCGCAGAAGTCCTACGTCGAAGGTGCGCTGGCGCTCGGACTCTACTGCTCGCGTCTGGTCGATCATCAGGACTCGGCGTCCGACGATGCCGAAGCGGCGCGATCGACACTGTTGCTCGACGTACTGACGCCCATCGCCAAGAGCTGGCCGTCACAGTGGTGCCTCGAAGCCAACAGTCTCGCCATTCAGGTGCACGGCGGCTACGGATACACCCGCGACTACGACGTCGAGCAGCACTACCGCGACAATCGCCTCAATCCCATTCACGAGGGCACACACGGTATTCAAGGTCTGGACCTGCTCGGGCGCAAGGTGATCATGCAGGGCGGCGCGGGATTGGCTCTGCTGTCCGAACACATCGGAGAAACAGTCGAGCGGGCGCACGCTGCGGGCGGTGACGCTGCTCGGTACGCCGCCGAACTGCACGCACGCTTCGGCAGAATCGTCGAGGTGACCGCGGCAGTGTGGGGTACCGGCGACGCCGCTGTGGCGCTGGCGAACTCCACGGCCTACCTCGAGGCGATGGGGCACACGGTCATCGCCTGGATGTGGCTGGAGCAGTTGCTGGCGGTCGGCACGAAATCCGGAGACTTCTACGACGGAAAGCGTTCTGCAGCAAGATACTTCTACGTCTACGAATTGCCGAAGGTGGATGTTCAGCTCGATCTGTTGGCGAGGCTGGACCGCACCACCCTCGATATGTCACCCGCTTGGTTCTGAGTCGAAAACAAGGAGATTCATCGAACATGTCGATCTTGGACAAATTTCGCCTGGACGGTCGCGTCGTCATCGTCACCGGTGCATCCTCCGGACTGGGCGTGGCATTCGCCAAGGCAGCCGCCGAGGCAGGAGCGGATGTGGTGCTCGCCGCACGACGAGTAGACAAGTTGGCGCAGACCGCCGAGTTGATCGACAGCGTCGGAGGTCGGTCGATCACGGTCGCCACCGACGTGGTCGACCCCGATCAGTGCACCGCGATGGTCGAGGCCGCGATGACGGAGTTCGGAAAGGTCGACGTTCTGATCAACAACGCCGGGGTAGGCACGGCCTACCCCGCAACCCGTGAGACACCCGAGCAGTTCCGCTCGGTGATCGACATCAACTTGAACGGGTCGTACTGGGCAGCGCAGGCCTGTGGACGGGTGATGGCACCCGGCAGTTCGATTGTGAACATCTCGAGCATTCTGGGGCTGACCACCGCAGGCCTTCCGCAGGCGGCCTACAGCGCCAGCAAGGCAGCCATCATCGGCCTCACCCGCGATCTCGCGCAGCAGTGGGGCGCGCGAAAAGGCATCAGGGTCAACGCCATTGCGCCAGGTTTCTTCCAGAGCGAGATGACGGACTCGTACCAGCCCGGATACCTCGACTCGATGGCTCCGCGAATGATTCTCGGCCGCAAGGGCGATCCGGAAGAACTGGCCGCAACCGCGATTTGGCTCGCCTCGGACGCCGGGGGATACGTGACGGGTCAGACCATCGCCGTCGACGGTGGGATCACGATCACCTGACGGCTGTCACGGCACTGCCGGGACAGCAATCCCCTCGCGGATGAGTCTGCGCGCGACCACCAACGCGTCGTCGGTGTCGAGTCCGGGCAGCGCATCCAGGCGGCACGGTGCTCCCCGGGTCAGCAGGTCGAGAGCGTCCGCGCACTGGAGCGGCATCGTCACGGTCTTGGCGCGCACGATCACGGACACGGCATCGGCCGATCGCACGACGCGCGCGAACACACCGGGCCGAAGTCGGATCGAATCCTCGCCCCGCAACGCTCCCATCGCGGCGATGCTTGCCAGTGGGCGCACCGGTTCCGGTCGGACGAGATCGTCGTGACGATCTGCGACGCGTTCGGCCAGTCGACGTACTGCGTCGGGGTCTCGGCCGATCTCGTCGAGCGCCGCGCGCATGGCGTCCACGACTCGGTGGACATGCGGAACGATGGACTCCGGGTCGGAGTGGTCGAGGCCGGCGGGGAGGGGAGCACGCAGACTCTCGACGTCGCCCAGCGACTTCAGCACGTGGTGGGCGAGGTCGTAGTCGTTGTACGACGCCACTCCGATGGTCAGGTGCACGGTGGTGTCGCCGAGTGCTTGCGCCGAGTGGATCCACCCGCGCGGTAGGTAGAGCACATCGCCGGGCTCGAGGACGACGTCCAGTTCGGGGGTGCCGAGCGCGTGTGCTTCGACGGCCGACCGTCGGTCCGACCACGGTTGGTTGTTGAGCGGATGAACGTGCACCGGCGAGTGAATGCTCCACCGCTTGGTGCCCGCGATCTGCACGACGAACACGTCGTGCACGTCGTAGTGCGGCGAGAAGCCCTGCGACGCAGCCGGTGTCACATACGAGTTGACCTGCACAGGGTGGCCCAGCTCGCGGACGAGATCGCCGACGAAATGAATGAGCGGCGGCCACAGCCGGTGCAGGCCCTGCAGAACCAGCGTGTTCCCGGCCGCGAACGCCGCCAACACAGCGCCCGAATCCACCTGATCGGTCACCTCGGCTCCGAACCCGCCGGACGCCGTGAACTGCGTTCTGTCCAGCAGACGCCCGTCCTTGGCCATGCGCACGAACGGGGTACGTACACCGCGTTCGGCTATCAGCTCGTCCACCGAGTCGAGTGTCATCAGATCGTCGAACGATC
This sequence comes from Rhodococcus sp. 05-340-2, assembly GCF_002258915.1. NCBI lineage: Bacteria > Bacillati > Actinomycetota > Actinomycetes > Mycobacteriales > Nocardiaceae > Rhodococcus > Rhodococcus sp. 05-340-2. Next base: position 834,908 of record NZ_NOYU01000027.1, on the reverse strand, counting down.
CCGACAGCTCGGCGGATCGGGTGAGCTTGGGTGCGATTCCCCAGTGCTGGTCTGCGAACGTCCCGAAGTCGGTACCGGTGAGACGACGGAGCGCGGACCGATGATCCGATCCGCGCTCGCCGCTCGAGTCAGTGCTCAAGCGGTACCGTCCGCACCGCCGTCGTGTCCGTTGGGGTTGGATCCGCCGTCGGCCGGGCCCTCGCCCGCTCCGGCGGGGCCGTCTGCTCCGCCGTCGTGACCGTCGGGGTTGGATCCGCCGTCGGCGGGTCCTTCACCGGCTCCGGCCGGGCCGTCTGCTCCGCCGTCATGGCCACCGGGGTTCGATCCGCCGTCGGCGGGTCCTTCGCCTGCGGCTCCGCCCGTGGTGGTGATGTCGTCGTCGTTGATGCTCATCGAGGTCCTTCCGGTCGTGGAGGTTCGTGTGCCCGCGCAGCGCGAGAACATCGGAGGTATTGACGCAAACTCTGTTTCTCAAACAGCGGTGGCGTGGCGAATTTCAGGCAGAGTCATCGGCGATCTCGGGGGCGTTCTCCCGCGTCGCCATCCCGCCTCCGCCGCCGCCGTCCACAGGTCCTGGTCGGCCGCCTTTCGGCGTGTCCGATGTCTTTTCGGTCTCTGTCGGGTTCTCGTTGTCGGTGTTCTCGTCACGTCCCATGGTTCGACAGTAGACCGCCGCGGAGGCCGTGGGACCATGGAACGATGGATCGATCCCGAGCGCAGCACGTGGTGCTGCTGGACGACGAAGGCCGTGCCGTCGGTACGCATGACAAGACCACCGTCCACACGCAGGACACGCCCCTTCACCTCGCGTTTTCCAGCTACGTGGTGAGAGCGGACGGCGCTGTTCTTCTCACGCGCAGAGCGTCGAGCAAGACGACCTGGCCAGGAGTGCTGACCAATACGTGCTGTGGCCACCCGGCTCCCGGTGAGAAGCTCGACGACGCCGTACTGCGCCGAATCGGTGAAGAACTGGGCCTGCGTGCGCAATCCGCCGAGTTGGTACTGCCGCACTTTCGGTACCGCGCCGTCATGGACAACGGAATCGTGGAGAACGAGATATGTCCCGTGTACCGCGTGAGAGTCGACGAGCACGCGACACTCGATCCCGATCCGGCCGAGGTGGAGGAGACTCGATGGGTGTCGTGGCCCGAGTTCTCCGCGGGAGTGCTGGACGGCACCATCGACGTATCACCCTGGTGCCGAACGCAGGTGGAGCAGCTGACCGCTCTGGCCGACGAGCCACTCGGTTGGCCGGCGTCGCCGGACGATCTGCTTCCCCCCGCCGCCCGTCTTGCCGGTACTCACTGAGCTCCCCGGGCCTCTAGGGTCGTGCTGTGACTGTCGACGATTCCGGTAGGCCGAAAGAGGACCTGCTCGACCGGGCTTCCGTCGCGCGCGAACTCGCCCGTTTCGCCCATCGCACCGCCGAAGCCGACGGATTGCGCGCCGCTGCCGTCGCCGTTGCGATCGGTGGGCCGCCGGGGGACAGGCGGATGCTTCTGACGAGGAGGCCGGATCGGTTGCGCGCGCATCCGGGCCAGTACGCGTTGCCCGGCGGCGGTGTGGACCAGGGCGAATCCAGGATGCAGGCCTGTCTGCGGGAATTGGCCGAGGAGTTGGGGATTCGAGCCGATGAGACCGACGTGCTCGGCAGGTTGGACGACTACGTCACTCGATCCGGGTATGTCATCACGCCGTTCGTGGTGTGGGTCGGCGACTACTCGTCCTCGTTGCAGCCCAGCGAGGACGAGGTGGCCGAAGTGTTCGAGGTGACGGTCCACGAACTCGACGTCGACGCCCAATTCGTGTCGATTCCCGAATCGACGCGTCCGGTCATTCGATGGCCGTACCGATCCGGGGCCATCCACGCTCCGACCGGCGCGATCGTCCACCAGTTCCGTGAAGTGGCACTGCACGGTCGACACACCCGAGTCGCGGACTTCGAGCAGCCGGTGTTCGCGTGGCGCTAACGTGGCCGCAGGCCCGGGTGGGCAGACCACGACGAGCAGGACGAGAAGGAGGTGATCGCCGATGACGAACGATCGTGAGCTCGAGGTGTCGGATCGCATCGCGACCATCCCCAACCTGCTCAGCGCAGTCCGGCTGTTGGGCGTTCCTCTGTTCCTCTACCTCATGCTGGGCCCCCAGGCCGACGGGTGGGCGCTGGTGATCCTGCTCGTCAGCGGTGGAACCGATTGGCTCGACGGCAAACTGGCTCGCATGCTCGGCCAGGCATCGAAGCTGGGTGCCATCCTCGATCCGCTGGTCGATCGGCTCTACGTCGTCAGCACCCTGGTGGCGTTCGTTGTGCGCGGCATCATTCCCTGGTGGGTTGCAGCGATACTCATCGGGCGCGATGCCGTACTCGGATTGACGATGTTCGTCTATCGCCGCAGATCCCTCCCGCCTCCGGACGTCATCTACCTCGGTAAGGCCGCCACCTTCGTGGTGATGATCGCGCTGCCGGTCCTGCTGGTCTCCGCCGGCAGCAATTCGGTGGCCGACGCTGCAGGACCACTCGGATACGCGTTGCTGATCTGGGGCACGGCGTTGTACGTCTGGACCGGTCTGCTGTACCTCGGTAAAGCGATCGCTGTCGCGAGGTCAGTCGAGCCGACTGTGGCCGGCACCTGACGGTGGAGCCTGCGGAACGACCGGCCAGGTCAGGAGTGGAGCCTGCGGAACGACCGGAAAGGCAGGTCAGGAGGAATCCCGTCCCGTCGCTGCTGACGTCCTTGTTGACCGACCATCTGGACCCGGGATACGGCGCAGCGGCCGCCGAACGTACGGCGCAGCACACCCGCAAGCCGCGGGTACCTGCGGCGCTCTGGTTGTTGGGCGGTGCCGTCGTGGTCGGGGTGATCTTCGGTATCGCGTTCTCGCAATTGGCTTCCGGCGCCGACGTGGACCGTGCAGGTTCCGATGCGTCGGCTGCTGTCCGCGCCGCGCAGGATCGCAGTGCCGAATTGGAAGCGACGCAACAGGCTCTGGCCGAGCAGGTGTCCTCGGAGCGTGACAGAGCCCTGCAGTCCGATGTCTCGGGCAGTGCGTTGCTGGACCGGTTGAGCGCTGTCGAATCCGCCGCGGGCATCGATTCGGTGTCCGGTCCCGGGCTCTCGGTAGTCGTCACCGAACCGGTGGCCGAGGACGGCGCGTCGGATCGGTCGGTTCGCCGGGGTTCGGGCGCGGCCGTGCTCGATCGAGACATCGCAGCGATCGTCAATTCGTTGTGGGTGAGCGGTGCCGAGGCGGTGTCGGTGGACGGTATTCGCGTCGGACCGAACGTGACCATCCGGCAGGCAGGCGGGGCAATGCTGTTGGACAATCGTCCTATCGACTCGCCTTACGAGATCGACGCGATCGGGCCGCCGCAGCGCATTCAGGTCCAGTTCGTCGTCAGTGACGCCTATCTGCGGATGAGCACGGTGGCGCAGTTGTACGGCGTCGGATTCACGGTGCGCCCGGCAACCGATCTCGAGTTCGGTCCCGCCGCTGTGAGAGAGTCGTTCCAGGCAGAGGAGGCAGGCCCACGATGACGGAGCACGATCCACCGAATGCCCTACCGGCCGAGTCCGACGTGCCGGTGTCGGCGGACGCTCCGATCACCCCCACCCACGGCGTCTACGCCCTCGCCGCAATTGCCGCACTGATCGTCGGGGTCGTCATCGGCACGGTCGCGGGTCCTCAGGTTCCGGCCGTGGTTGCGCCCTACCTGCCGATCGCCGTCGTCGCGGCGATCGACGCGGTGTTCGGCGGTGTTCGGGCTTTCCTCGACGGAATCTTCGACGCGAAGGTGTTCGTGATCTCGTTCGTCTTCAACGTCCTGGTCGCGGCCCTGATCGTGTGGCTCGGCGACCAGCTCGGGGTGGGAACTCAGCTGTCGACGGCCATTGTCGTCGTCCTCGGAATTCGTATCTTCGGCAACGCGGCCGCTCTGCGCAGACGTCTGTTCGGTGCCTAGACCATGACGGCAGGCGGCGGTAGGCACGGATGGCGCGCGCGACGTCCCGATGCAGAGGGGCGAAGGCGCGGAGCGGCATTCGGTGTTCTCGCGCTCGCACTGCTGTGCGTCCTGGGAATCGGCCTTGCCACGCAGGTACGAGAGGCGAGCACCACCGATGGCCTGGAGAACTCGAGGCCCGAGGACCTACTGGTCGTGCTGGACACCCTGACCCGTCGCGAGGCGTCCATCCGGGACGAGATCAGCACCTTGCAGGCCACTCTGGCAACGCTGCGCGAGTCCGGTTCGGGATCGGAGGCCGCAGTGGCGGAAGCCCAGGAACGATTGTCCGCGTTGTCGATTCAAGTAGGCACCGTCGCAGCCCAGGGGCCAGGCGTGACGCTGGTGATCGAGGACCCGAGCTCGGGTGTGGGATCCGAGGTGCTGCTGGACGCCATGCAGGAACTGCGCGCCGCCGGTGCCGAAGCCCTCCAGCTCGAGGGCGGGGCAGATGCCGTCCGCATCGGCGTCGATTCGTGGATCGCCGGTTCCGCGGGTCGGGTGGTGGTCGACGGTCGAGAACTGCGAGCTCCGTACACCTTCACTGCAATCGGAGACCCGCCGACGCTCGCGTCGGCCCTGAACATTCCCGGCGGGGTCGTGGACACGGTGACTCGCAACGGTGCGACGTCGAACATCGCGCAGTCGGACCAGGTCACGGTGTCCGCCTTGCGGGACCCGCGCCCGCGTCAATACGCTCAGCCCGGTAACTGACCGCCCGCTCGCCCCGGGCCACGATCGAAGGGAATGCCGCGTTGAGCGACATCGACACACCAGCTGATCTGTACTACACCCCCGAGCACGAGTGGGTGCAGCGCACGGGGCCTGCAACGGTGCGCATCGGTATCACCGACTTCGCGCAGGCGCAGTTGGGCGACGTGGTGTTCGTTCAGCTTCCCTCGATCGGCGACACCGTCACTGCGGGCGAGTCTCTCGGCGAGGTCGAATCCACCAAGAGCGTGTCCGACGTGTTCAGCCCTCTGACCGCGAAAGTGGTTGCCGTGAACCAGGATCTGGACGGTGAACCGGAGAAGGTGAACTCGGGACCCTACACCGGAGGCTGGCTGATCGACCTCGAGGTTTCGACACCGGAGGAGTTGGACGCGGCACTGGCGCAGATGCTCGATGCCGCCGGATATGCTGACATCACGGCCGAGTGATCGGCCGGCTGTCGACACCAGCCAACAGGCCGCACGGCCCCCGCTGCGCAGGGTACGGTCGACACCGAGCGAATACCCTGTCGGGGCGAAGGTCCAGCAAGCTGTACGACGCTACGCAACACCGAACGCCAAGCAACACCTGATGTGAAGACCATGTACTGCGTTACCCGCGGCGTTCTCTGCCCCGGGTGAACGGACTGAGAAGGAGTAACGGTGAGCCAGAACGACAACGACAGCAACTACGGGGAGTCACCGGCAGAGACCACCTCGGTCTTCCGTGCAGATTTCCTGCAGGAGCTGGACAACTCCGCGGCCGCCCAGAGCACCGAAGCTCCGGTATCGGGTGTCGAGGGGTTGCCTGTCGGTGCCGCACTGCTCGTCGTCAAGCGAGGACCGAACGCCGGATCGCGGTTCCTGCTCGACCAGCCGACCACCTCGGCCGGTCGGCATCCCGACAGTGACATCTTCCTCGACGATGTCACCGTCAGCCGTCGGCACGCAGAGTTCCGGCAGGACGAGGACGACTTCCAGGTCGTCGACGTCGGCAGCCTGAACGGCACGTACGTCAACCGCGAGCCGGTCGACTCCGCTGTGCTGGCCAACGGCGACGAGGTCCAGATCGGCAAGTTCCGCCTGGTGTTCCTCACCGGACCGCGGGGCGGCAACGGATCTCAGGTCGGCGACGCGTCTGCGGGTGCAGGAAGCCAGTGACCGCCGTCGGGCAGCAGTCCAACGGGGGGATGTCGATTGGCTCCGTCCTCGATCGACTTCGGCCCGACTTTCCTGATGTCACCATCTCGAAGATCAGATTCCTCGAAGCCGAGGGGCTGATCTCGCCGGAGCGCACACCGTCGGGGTACCGGCGGTTCTCCATCGCGGATTGCGAGCGTCTGCGTTTCGTGCTGACCGCGCAGCGCGATCAGTACCTGCCGCTCAAGGTGATCAAGGAACAACTCGAAGCCATCGACCACGGGGTCGCCACCGTGGAGCGGGCCGATGCGTCGGTCAAGCGTCCGCGGTCGCTCACGGTTGCCGCGGGTGAGGTGTCCCCAGAGGAGTTCCTGCCCGATCGTGAGGTTCGTATCGCCAAAGCGGATCTACTCGCTCAGGCGGGGATCGACGATGCGTTTCTCACCGAGCTGCTGCGAGCCGGTCTGATCACCCCCGGGCAGGCCGGTTTCTACGACGACGGAGCCGTGACGCTCGCCCGAACGGCGCACGCGATGTTGCAGTTCGGTCTCGAAGTGCGCCACCTCCGCGCCTTCAAGCTGGCGGCGGACCGCGAAGCCGGCCTGGTCGCGCAGATCGCCGGACCCGTTGCCAAGGGACGAGACGCCGGTGCGCGCGATCGCGCAGAAGAAATGATTCGCGAGTTGGCCGCACTGTCCTTGACCTTGCACACCTGCCTGGTCAAAGCGGCGGTGCGCGGTGCACTCGATCGGTGACGCTCGCTCGCGTCGTTTCGAATTCCAATAGACTCGGCAGCGACGAGCTGAGCCAGTTTCAGTGCAGCCCGGATTTCTCGAGGTGAGAGGCAGACACGATGAGTGAGATGCGTGTGGTCGGTATTCGTGTCGAACAGCCGCAGAACCAGCCCGTGTTGCTGTTGCGCGAGGCCGACGGCGACCGGTACCTCCCGATCTGGATCGGTCAAACCGAGGCTGCTGCAATTGCTTTGGAGCAGCAGGGTGTGCAACCCGCTCGGCCACTCACCCACGATCTCGTCAAGAATCTGATCTCGGCACTGGGGCACCAGCTCAAGGAGGTGCGCATCGTCGATCTGCAGGAGGGCACCTTCTACGCCGATCTCGTGTTCGACAAGGACATCAGAGTCTCCGCTCGGCCGTCGGATTCCGTTGCCATCGCTCTTCGGGCCGGGGTGCCGATCTTCGCCGAGGAGCCTGTGCTCGCCGAAGCCGGGTTGATCATGCCCGACGAGCGCGAGGACGAGGTCGAGAAGTTCAAGGAGTTCCTCGAATCGGTCTCTCCGGACGACTTCAAAGCCACCGACGGGTAACAGAAGAGTCTCAACCTCAACTTTAGGTTCAGGTTTACGGCGCGTTGCGTTGAATCTGCACGATCGTCCCCATAACGTTCGTGCCAGTGAAGTTCATCGCCGCCGCTGGACCTATCCGGTGCAGTTCACGCCTCTTCGACACCTGTCGAGGCGTACTCTGGCCTGGTACACGGTATGACTTCACGCGAGTACACCGAGACATTTTCCAGTGTCTCGGACGGATCGCAGTACTGACTCGATCCGAACGCAGTGAGACATCCGAGAGGGAGCAGTCAGTGGGAGATCAGCCGCAGCAGCATCACGGCAGTCGAGGTTCCGAAGCCGCAGGCCGGACCGAGGACACGCCCGTCGGTGCCGATGCTCGGGTCGACACCCCCGAACAGGCGTCGAGCGCCCGAATCGAAGCGCCCCAGGACATTCAGCCGGGATTGTTCCCGGACGACTCCGTGCCCGACGAACTCGTGGGCTACCGCGTGCCGAGTGCCTGCCAGATCGCCGGCATCACCTACCGTCAGCTCGATTACTGGGCCCGCACCGGGCTCGTCGTCCCGTCGATCCGCGGCGCAGCGGGTTCGGGAAGCCAGCGGCTGTACTCGTTCAAGGACATGCTGGTCCTCAAGATCGTCAAGCGGCTGCTCGATACCGGTATCTCGCTGCAGAACATCCGAGTCGCAGTCGATCACCTGCGCCAGCGTGGCGTGGGCGATCTCGCCAACATCACGCTGTTCTCCGACGGCACCACCGTCTACGAGTGCACCTCGGCAGAAGAAGTTGTCGACCTGCTCCAAGGCGGGCAGGGCGTGTTCGGCATCGCCGTGAACGGTGCAATGCGCGAGCTCACCGGCACCATCGCCGACTTCCCGGCCGAACGTGCCGACGGCGGTGAAAGCCAGCCGAGCCCCGAGGACGAGTTGGCCTCGCGACGCAAGAATCGCGCGAGCCGCAAGACCGGCTAGACTTTCCCCGTCGCGCCCGCGCGGGAGAGTTCCGAGGCATCCAGTCTCGGACGCCGAAGGAGCAATACCTCCCCGTCAATCTCTCAGGCACACGGACCGTGTGGGCTTCGACAACTCTGGAAAGTGGTGGGAGCACCCACCCGCCCAAGGGGAAAGGTGCCGGCGCGCCGAAGTGGCGCGCCGTGTCCGACCGAATCTCTCAGGCGCACGCGTCAGCGGGCACACGACAGAGGGGGAGGAGCGGCCGGAGCGTATGCCTCGGTCGTCCGACGCCTCGTCTTTCCGGCACCTGGGAGCACATCGTGACCGACCGAACCGCTTCGCCCGCACACACTTTCGTGGACCGTCACATCGGCCCGGACCCGACCGAGTTGGTTCGCATCCTCGACACGATCGGCGTCGCCTCGCTCGACGAGCTGGCCCGCAAGGCCGTTCCGTCCTCGATCCTCGACACCGTGGTCGACGGCGTTCCCGACGGCTTGGCGATGCTTCCGCCTGCGCTGAGCGAGCACGAGGTGCTTGCCGCACTGGCCGACCTCGCCGGGCAGAACACCGTGGCGACGTCGATGATCGGCCTCGGCTACTACGACACGCTGACCCCGCCGGTGCTGACCCGGGGCATTCTGGAGAACCCGGCCTGGTACACCGCGTACACGCCGTATCAGCCCGAAATCAGCCAGGGGCGACTCGAAGCGCTGCTGAACTTCCAGACCATGGTTGCCGACCTCACCGGCATGGACGTGGCGAATGCATCGATGCTCGACGAGTCGACGGCGGCCGCCGAATCCATGACCTTGATGCGTCGCGCGAACAGGGCATCGAAGTCGCCTCGACTACTGGTCGATTCCGACATCTTCCCGCAGACCGTGGCCGTATTGGCCACTCGCGCCGAGCCGTTGGGGATCGAACTGGTCTACGCCGATCTGACCGACGGCCTCCCCGATGGAGAATTCTTCGGTGTCCTCGCGCAGCTGCCCGGAGCGTCGGGCCGTCTGGTCGATCACACGGCGATCATCGAGGCCGCGCACGAGCGCGGCGCGCTGGTTGCCGTGGGAGTGGATCTGCTCGCTGCCACCGTGGTGACTCCGCCCGGTGAGATCGGTGCGGACGTCTGCTTCGGAACCACCCAGCGATTCGGCGTTCCGATGGGATACGGCGGACCGCACGCCGGCTACCTCGCAGTGCGATCCGGTCATTCCCGTCAGCTACCCGGCCGTCTGGTCGGGGTCTCGCTCGATGCGGACGGTCACAGCGCCTACCGACTGGCGCTGCAGACCCGCGAGCAGCACATCCGCCGCGAGAAGGCCACCTCCAACATCTGTACCGCTCAGGTCCTGCTGGCCATCGTCGCTGCGATGTACGCCAGCTACCACGGCGCAGACGGACTGCGGGCCATAGCAACTCGGGTGAATACGCATGCTCGAACCGTGGCGGCAGGTCTGCGGGCAGCGGGTATCGACGTGGTGCACACGGAATTCTTCGACACCGTCCTCGCTGCCATCCCGGGTGGCGCTCAGGCCGTCGTCGACGGTGCCAAGCAGCGGGGCATCAATCTGCGGCTGGTCGACGCCGACCACGTGGCCGTCGCGTGCGACGAGGCGACGACGCCCGAGCACATCGCGAACGCGCTCGCCGCGTTCGGTGCAGAACCCGCCGGTTCCGGGGCCGTGTCGTTGCCCGCGAACACGACTCGCACCTCGGAGTACCTCACGCACCCGGCCTTCACCCGGTACCGCACCGAGACCGCCATGCTGCGCTATCTGCGTGCGTTGTCCGACAAGGACATTGCGCTCGATCGCAGCATGATTCCGCTGGGCTCGTGCACGATGAAGCTGAACGCGACCGCGGAGATGGAGTCCATCACCTGGCCGCAGTTCGCCCGTCAGCACCCCTTCGCCCCGGCCTCGGACGTGCCCGGACTGCTGCGGGTGATCGCCGACCTGGAACGGTGGCTCGTGGACATCACCGGCTACGACGCGGTCAGCCTGCAGCCCAACGCGGGAAGCCAAGGCGAGTACGCGGGTCTGCTCGCCATTCGTCGCTACCACCTCGGCAACGGTGATGCCGAGCGCACCGTGTGCCTGATCCCGTCGAGCGCCCACGGAACCAACGCAGCCTCGGCGGTGATGGTGGGCATGCGCGTGGTGGTCGTGGCCTGCCGGCCCAACGGCGACGTCGATGTCGACGACCTGCGCGCCAAGATCGCCGAGCACTCCGACACCCTGGCCGCGATCATGATCACCTATCCGTCCACCCACGGCGTGTACGAGCACGAGATCTCCGAGATCTGTGCAGCGGTCCACGACGCGGGCGGTCAGGTGTACGTCGACGGTGCCAACCTCAACGCTCTCGTCGGGCTGGCACGCCCCGGCCGATTCGGCGGCGACGTCAGCCACCTGAACCTGCACAAGACATTCTGCATCCCGCACGGAGGCGGCGGGCCCGGGGTCGGACCCATCGGTGTGCGGTCGCACCTGCAGCCGTACCTGCCGGGTCACCCACTGGCCCCGCAGCTCGGTTCGGGACCGACGGTGTCCGGTGCCCCCTACGGCAGTGCCTCGATCCTGACGATCACGTGGGCCTACATCGCGATGATGGGTGCGACGGGGCTGCGGCAGGCGACGTTGACGGCGATCGCGTCTGCCAACTACATCGCCCGTCGCCTCGACGAGTACTTCCCGGTGCTGTACACCGGCGACAACGGCATGGTTGCCCACGAGTGCATCCTCGATCTGCGAGGCCTGACCAAGGACACCGGAGTCACCGTCGACGACGTTGCGAAACGGTTGGCGGACTACGGCTTCCACGCGCCCACGATGAGCTTCCCGGTGCCGGGAACGCTGATGGTCGAGCCGACCGAGAGCGAGAATCTCGAGGAGATCGACGCGTTCTGCGATGCGATGATAGCCATCAGGGGAGAGATCGATCGCGTCGGATCGGGCGAATGGACGGTCGAGGACAACCCACTTCGAGGTGCACCGCACACCGCTCGGAGTCTGGTTGCCGAGTGGGATCACCCGTACTCACGGGAACTCGCTGCCTACCCGGCGGGCTACGACCGTCCCAAGGTGTGGCCCGCGGTGCGTCGCATCGACGGTGCCCACGGTGATCGCAATCTGGTGTGCTCGTGCCCACCGATCGAGGCGTTCGCCTGAGCCGAGAACAGAGCCCGCCACGTCGACGTGGCGGGCTCTGTCGTATTCGCTTCGGAGGCTTCAGCCCCGGGTGAGCTCGAGCATCGCGATCTCGGGCGGAGCGGCGACGCGGACCGGTGGACCCCACGCACCCGCGCCGCGGGTGGTGTACAGCGTGGTGTTGCCGATCGTGTCCAGCCCTTCGACACTGGGCTGCTGTAGCGGCACCAGATAACGGATCGGCCAGATCTGACCCCCGTGCGTGTGCCCGGACACCTGCATGTCGACTCCGAAGTCCGATGCCTCCACTGCCTGCAACGGCTGGTGTGCCATCAGTAGTACGAATCGATCGGGATCGATCCCGTCCAATGCCGCGGCGAGATCGGGTTCGTACGGGGCCGGTGCGGTGGCGTCGTTGATGCCGGCGATATCGATTGCAGCGTCGCCACGAGTGATCGTCGCGCGTTCGTTGCGCAGAACGTCGATTCCGAGCGTCGACCAGAAGTCGAGCCATTCGCCGCCGTCGCCCGCGTAGAACTCGTGATTGCCGCTGACGGCGAACACACCGAGCGGGGCGTCGAGGTCGCGGAGCGGCTCGAGATCTGCTCCCACCAGAGCAACCGTGCCGTCGATGAGATCGCCGTCGAGCAGCACGACATCTGGATTCTGGGCGTTGATCGAATCGACGACCTCTTGAACGAAGTCCGCGCCGCGGGAGGGACCGGCATGCAGATCCGACACCAACGCCACTCGGACTCCGTCGAATTCGGTCGGTAGCCGGTCGAGTGCGACGTCGGTGTTCGTCGCACGCGGAGTTGCCGCCTCGACGAGTCCGTACCCCACTGCGACCACGCTGACCAGTGCCACCGCCGCCGAGCCGATCCTCGACACACGCAGTCGAGCAGCGGACGAATCACGATGCCTCGCAGCGAAAACCACTCTCGTGACGGTGCATACCACGGCCACCAGAAGCGTTCCCAGGAACAAGTACAGCACGACGGCGAGCCAGCTGAGGCCGACGAACGCGGGGCCCCGTGCCCAGGACGGATCGAATGCGACGCCGCTGCCGAAGCCGATCACCGCACACAGCCACAGGAGCGCCAGCACGGCATCGACAGCCCGTTTGGGACGAGTCGGCATCCTGGTCACGGAGAGGAATCGCCAGTGCAGAAACAGGGTGACGAGGAGTAAGAAGACGCCGACAAAAAGTACACGAGACATGTTCTAGTACAGCAACTTTCCGAGTCGATCGATGAGGTCTGGCGAATCCGATGTCGATACTGCTTCCGCGGTGCCGCCGGTTTGGGCGGCGATGTCGTCGAACGAGGACACATCCGGGTTGTCCCCGATCTGCACGATGTTCACCGCGACCGGACGCGCCGGATCGGCCGCGGCGGTCAGGTCGGTGAGCAAATCCTCCATGGACAAAGAGGAGTCGTCCGGGCCGTCGGTGATCAGCACGACGGAATTGACGCGGCCGGGAACGTATCCGGCGACGGCGTCGAGATACGCGACCAGTACGGACGCGTACGTGAACGACCCGGTTGCCGGCGTCAACGCCGCCGCGGTGGTGGAGAGTGCTGCGCGTCTGGGAGTGGCTCCGACCGGAACCGTCATCGGGCCGGTGGGGACATCCACTCGGAAAGGCAGCGAGTTGTCCAGATCCTCGCTGAAGCTCCACAGGCCCAGCTCGGTGGAGTCGGGCACTCGCTGGAACTGCTCGTCGAGGGCGCGAACCGTGTTCTGCAGCCGAGTTGCACTGCCTTCGGTGGTGCCCATCGACTCCGATACGTCGAGCAGTACCGTGGCGCGGCGCGGCAGGACCGGATTTCGCAACACGGCCAGCAGTGCGTCGGCGACCGGTCCGGAAGGAGCAGTGACCGCGTCCGCGTTCACTGTCTCGCCGACGCCGAAGCCCGCCTCCGTGAGCAACTGCGCACCGTCCGGCTGCCGGACGAAATCGACGAACGCGGCGGCAGCCCGGGTCGATGTCTCATCACCGGAGAGCACGGCCGCGGGATGATCGGCAACGGGAGCGGGGCCCTGAGGCTCGACGACGGTCAACGTCGAGGAATCGGTCGATGCCAGCTGTTGTTCGGTGACCGGAACCGCGTGGACGGGGCCGTCGGGGCCGGGCGCGTTCTCGAGGGCCGCGAGCGCGTCGTAGGTGGTGGACGCGGACGTCGCGGAGGCACCGGTGTCGGTGAGAGCCAGCTCCGACACGGCCGAGATCAGTTCTCTCGACGAGACCTGTTCGAGGGTCAGTGCAGTGGTCGGATCGCCGCGTACCCCGGCAGCGATCGCGGCGACCGCGAGTGTGGTTGCGCCGGAATCGGATCCGGTCGGAAGGGCGAGACGGAGTGCGCCCCACTCGCCGAGACCGAGTGCCTGTGGGTCGCGTTGCAGTCGGACCAGGTCGGCCCAGCTCACAGTGGTCAGAGCATCGGCCACAGCAGACGGCACCGCGAGTACGACCGGACTCGTCGCGAGTGGCCGCGGGGTGCCGTCGACGGCACCCCTGTCGGTGACGGCTTCGACGTCGCCCGAGGACTGAGGTATCCACAGGCCCGGCCGAGCACCGAGTGCTTCGACGTCCCAGTTGTCGATACCGGCGTTCAACGCCGTCCGCACGGCGTCCGAAGACGTCGCTCGAACCTGCACCGTCACACAGTGATCCCGCACCACCGGTGCAGTGTCGTTGAATCGAGCAGCCAGTTGTTCGACAGGCCCGGAGATGTCGGGATCGGCGGCGACAGTGAGCACCGCCGATCCCTCCACACAGGTGTCGGCAGCTTCGACCCCTTGATCGAAGATGCGATCCCGCAGCTGAAACCATCCGAACACGGCCGCAACCAGCACCGCGATCGTTATCACGACGATCACGGGTCCGGCGGCTATCGAACGCCCGCGCCCTGTGTTCCGATGTTCACCCACGTGATCGACAAGTCCGTCAGGCGTTGACGGCCTTGTACTCCCGTCGGCGACGATGCAGGATCGGCTCGGTGTAGCCGTTGGGCTGGCTCGTGCCCTGGAAGATCAGGTCACTGGCAGCCTGGAAGGCGATGTTGGTGTCGAACTCGGGAGCCAACGGCTTGTACGTCGGATCGGATTCGTTCTGACGGTCCACCACCGGGGCCATCCGCTTCAGCGACTCGCGTACCTGGTCTTCGGTGACGATGCCGTGGCGCAGCCAGTTCGCGATGAACTGACTCGAAATGCGCAGAGTCGCACGGTCTTCCATGAGTGCGATGTCGTTGATGTCGGGAACCTTCGAGCACCCGACGCCGTGGTCGATCCATCGCACCACGTAGCCCAGGATCGACTGCGAGTTGTTGTCGAGTTCGTTCTGCTTCTCCTCGACGGTCCAGTCCGTGGACGGCGCGAGAGGGATTTCGAGAATGTCGTCGACAGTGGCGCGCTTGGCCTGTGCGATCTCGTGCTGACGGGCGAACACATCGACCTTGTGATAGTGCAGGGAGTGCAAGGTCGCCGCGGTGGGCGAGGGAACCCACGCCGTGTTGGCCCCGGCCTTGGGGTGGCCGATCTTCTGCTCGAGCATGTCGTGCATCAGATCGGGCATGGCCCACATGCCCTTGCCGATCTGGGCCTTGCCTTCGAGGCCTGCAGCCAGGCCGGTGTCGACGTTGAAATCCTCGTAGGCGGCGATCCACTTCTCGCCCTTCATCGCGCCCTTGCGAACGACGGGACCTGCCTCCATCGAGGTGTGGATCTCGTCGCCGGTGCGGTCGAGGAAGCCGGTGTTGATGAACACGACCCGCTCGGAGGCGGCCTGGATGCACGCCTTGAGATTGACCGTCGTGCGGCGTTCCTCGTCCATGATGCCGACCTTGAGCGTGTTGGTCGGCAGCGAGAGAACCTGCTCGACACGGCCGAACAGCTCCGCGGTGAACGCGACCTCGTCCGGTCCGTGCATCTTGGGCTTGACGATGTACAGCGAACCGGTGCGTGAGTTGGACAGCACGTTGTCCGAGGTCAGCGAGTGCATACCGGCCAGCGAGGTGAACAGTGCGTCGAGAATTCCCTCGGGCACCTCGTTGCCGTCGGCATCGAGGATCGCATCCGACGTCATCAGGTGACCGACGTTGCGGACGAACAGCAGCGAGCGACCGTGCAGTGTCAGTTCGGAACCGTCGACCGAGGTGTAGGTGCGGTCCTTGTTCATGGCACGAGTGAAGCTCTTGCCACCCTTGGAGACTTCCTCGGTCAGATCGCCCTTCATCAGACCGAGCCAGTTGCGGTAGCCGAGGACCTTGTCGTCCGCATCGACTGCAGCGACGGAATCCTCGAAGTCCATGATGGTGGTGACAGCCGACTCGAGCAGGACGTCCTTGACGCCTGCGCCGTCGGTCTTGCCGATCGGGCTCTCGGGGTCGATCTGGATCTCGAAGTGCAAGCCGTTGTGCACGAACAGGATTGCCGACGGCGCGTCCGGGGTGCCCTGGTATCCGAGCAGCTGTGACGGATCCTTCAGCCCGACCGTGCTGCCGTCGGAGAGAGTCACCGTCAGCGACGCCGCGTCGACGACGTATCCGGTGGTGCCGACGTGCGAGCCGGAGCTCAGGGGCAGCGCCTCGTCCAGGAAGTCCCGCGCGAAGGCGATGACCTTGTCGCCGCGGACCCGGTTGTAGCTGGTGCCCTTCTCGGCTCCGTCGGTCTCGGGAATGGCATCGGTTCCGTAGAGGGCGTCGTACAGCGAGCCCCACCGTGCGTTGGACGCGTTGATCGCGAACCGGGCATTGAGCACCGGCACCACGAGCTGCGGTCCTGCAGTGGTCGTGATCTCGGTGTCGACACCGGAGGTGCTGATCTGGAAGTCGGCAGGCTCGTCGAGCAGGTAGCCGATCTCCTTCAGGAATGCCTTGTACGCGGCTCGGTCGTAGTTCGGGCCTGCGTGCTCGCCGTGCCAGGCGTCGACCTTGCCCTGGATCTCGTCGCGGACAGCCAGCAACGACTTGTTCTTGGGAGCGAGATCGGCGATCACCGACGCAGCACCGGCCCAGAAGGCATCCGAATCTACGTTCGTACCCGGCAGCGCCTCCTTCTCGACGAAATCGAATAGGACCTTGGCGACCTGAAGTCCACCAGCCTGCACACGATCGGTCATGAATTCCTCACTCTTTCCGGTCACGGACACCGGCTGACCGGTGTCCCCACGACAACGCTGTCGATGTTACTCGGCGGTAGGTCCGACGCCGAACTCGCCGCCGATCAGTAAATTCTGGCATCGAGCGATCAACGCCGAACGCAGAGGTGCCGCTTCGCTCGACAATTCTCCCTGCGCACGCACGTATTCCGCGCGACCGGCCGCGGTCTCGATCCGAATGGGTTCGAGATCGTAGTCGCTCAGGTCGTACGGACTCGCGCGCATGTCGATCGTTCGCGCGTGCAGAGCCAGCTCGAAGCAGTCGGTGAGAAACTCGGAATCGATCAGTGGCCCCAGCTTGTAGCACCACTTGTACAGATCCATCGAGGCATGGATACAACCGGGTTGCTCGGATGTCAGACGCGAATCCGGAGACAGCGCAAGAGCGTTGCGCGGCGCAGCATCGGGGGTGAAGAACCGGAAGGCGTCGTAGTGGGTGCAGCGCAACGTCGTCGAATCGACCACGGCATCGGTTCCGTCGTGTCCGAGACGCAACGGCACCTGGTCGTGACGCTGTGCCGAGGTACCCCCGCGATAGACCATCGCCCACTCGTGCAGTCCGAAACAGCCGAGCACCGGGGGCTTTTCCCGGGTGGCGGCGAGCAGGCCGAGGGTGAATTCGATACTCGATCGTCGTCGCTCCACCAGATCCGACCGCACCCGAAAACCCGGGCCGTCGTCGGTGTCCACCTGCTCGTAGGACGCGAACGCCGCGAAATCGTGCGCACTATCACCGGTGAGGACAACGCCGTGGCCTGGATTCCACCGGCGCAGCTGACCCGGGCGATGACTGTAATAGGTGAACAGGAAGTCGAGAACCGGATGAACGCCGCCGTGACCCCGGTCGGTCAGATAGTCACCGACCAGGTTCTCCACCCGCGCTGCATGCGCAGCGCGACGAGTGATCCACTGCTCCTCGCGCAGCAACGTCGAGTCCGACATTCACACGTTCCGTGGGGGAGCGGGCGTGGACTCGACGCTGGACGACGATTGACCAGGACGAGGACCGGCCACTCGGTGGGTGCCGTCTCGAACCGTACCGACGAATTCCTCGACCAGGTCCTCGAGGGCGACGATGCCGACCGTGGCACCGGTTGCGTCGTGCACGGCACCGAGATGGCTGCTGGCCCGACGCAACTTGGTCAATGCGTCGTCGAGCACCGTGTCGATGGAGACCACCGGTAGCGCCCGCACATCGCTGCGGGGAATGACCGTGTCCGGTCCTGCCGACTCGTCGGCCATGTCGTCGAGGACGTCCTTCAGGTGCAGGTAGCCCACCAGTGCCCCCGAGGCGTCGCGAACCGGATAGCGAGAGAATCCCGTTTCGATGACAGCACGTTCGACGGAGCCGAGAGTGGGTCCGAGGGTGTGGTCGGGCCCGGACAACTCGATACTGCGAACCTGGTGCGAGGGAATCAGAACTTCACCCACCGTCCGGCCGGATGTCTCGAGCGCCTGCCGCAATCGTCGATGCTCCTCGGCGTCGATCAATCCTTCCGATCGTGATTCGCCGATCATCTGCGACAACTCGACCGCCGACACCGAGGAACTCAGCTCGTCCTTGGGTTCGATCCGCAGCAGTCGAAGGGTCAGGTTGGCGCACATGTTGTAGAACGAGATCAGCGGCAGCGCCACCTTGATGAACAGCAGATGGATGGGCACCAGAACCATCGCAGTGCTCTCCGGGCCCGCGATGGCGATGTTCTTGGGCACCATCTCGCCGATGAGAATGTGCAGCACGACCACGAGCGTCAACGCGATGGCGAAGGCGATCGGGTGCAGGAAGGACTCGGGAATGCCGACTGCCTCGAGCGGAACCTCGATCAGGTGTGCCACCGCGGGCTCCGCCACACGACCGAGAAGAATCGAACAGATCGTGATACCGAGCTGGGCAGCAGCGAGCATCTGCGACAGGTTCTGACCGGCCTCGATGACACTCTGCGCGCGCTTCTTGCCTTGCGCGAGCAGAGCTTCGAGGCGATCCCGCCGGGCCGAGATCAGTGCGAACTCGGCACCGACGAAGAATGCGTTGCCTGCGAGCAACAGAACGGCGAGACCGACTCCGAGGAAATCACCCATCGATCTCACCGTCCGATCTCATCCGAGCCACCGCTGCCGCGTCGACGGGCAGGAGCACCACCCGGTCGATGCGGCGTCCGTCCATACGGATCACCCGTGCCACCCAACCGCCGTCTCGTTCGAGCGGATCCTCGTTGGCCGGGGGAGGCAGCAGAACTGCGTCCCCCTCGGTCGGAATGCGACCCAACTCGGTCAGCACCAGACCGCCGATGGTTTCGTACTCGCCCTCCGGCGCGGAATACCCCGTGGCCGACGCGACCTCGTCGATACGCAGCAGGCCTGCGCAATCCCATCCGTCGCCCGACCTGGAGACGTCGAGCTCCGGCTCGTCGTGTTCGTCGCGCACGTCACCGACGATCTCCTCGATCAGATCCTCCATCGTGACCATGCCCGCGGTACCGCCGTATTCGTCGACGACGAGCGCGACCTGCATGCCGTCGGCGCGCACCCGTTCCATCACCGCATCGCCGTCGAGGCTGGACGGTACGACCGGTACGTCGCGTGCCAGAGACTCGACCGTCGTCGAGCGACGGTGCGATCCGGCGACGGTGAACGCATGCTTGATGTGAACGACGCCGATGGTGTCGTCCAGATCGCCGTCGACCACCGGAAACCGCGAGAAGCCGGTTCGCGCAGCCGTTTCGATCAGATCGGCCACGGTCGCGTCGGTGGCGAGCGTTTCGATCTTCACTCGTGGCGTCATCAGTTCCTCGGCCGTGCGATCACCGAACTGCAACGACCGATCCACCAGTCGGGCAGTGTTCTCGTCGATCGATCCCTGCCGTGCCGACGTGCGGACCAGTGAACCCAGTTCCTGCGGCGACCGCGCGGATCTCAGTTCCTCGGCCGGCTCGATCCCGAGCCGGCGTACCAGCCAGTTCGCCGACCCGTTGAGCCCGTTGATGGCCCATTTGAAGACCAGCGAGAACCCGGCCATCGCACCGGCGGTGACACGAGCGGTCGACATCGGTTTCGCGATGGCGATGTTCTTGGGAACCAGCTCACCGAAGATCATCGAGAACGAGGTGGCCAGGATCAGAGCCACCGCGAGCGAGATGCCTGCGGAGAGGGTCTCGGATGCGCCCAACGCGTCGGCCACGGGTCGAATGAAGCCGGCCAGTACCGGTTCGGCGAGATAGCCGGTGATCAGTGTCGTGATGGTGATGCCGAGTTGGGCGCCGGACAGCTGAAAGGACAGTGTCTTGTGGGCGTGCAGAACTTGGCGGGAGCGCAGGTCGCCGTTCGCTGCCTGTGACTCGACTGCACTGCGTTCGAGAGCAGTGAGGGAGAACTCGGCCGCGACGAACAGCGCGGTTCCTGCCGTCAAGGCGACGAAACCGAGCAGGCTGACGATGGTGAGAAGAAGTGCCACGCGTCAACTCCGCCTGAGCCGGGACCGTCGAAGCTGGGAAAGGAGCATCGCGCCGCCGGAGTGCGCGTGGCTGCCGAAATCTGTGTCGCCGGGTTTCTCTCCCGGCTCGATAGAGGATCCCTCCGAAGTGGAACCGTCGTCGTGTTGTTCCGCAGTTGCCGCGACGGCAACCGAGATAGTGGGTGCCTCGGGCACCTGATTCCCTTCTGTCCGGTTCGCGCTGTGGTCCCACTCCGTGCGGAACCGACCGTTCGGCGCGCGTCGGCAATCGAATGCTCGAATTTCCGACGCGTGGCGAGCGCGAACAACTGTGTGTGCTGTTGGTGAGTCTAACCGTGCCCGACGGTCACCACCCGGAGGGCAGGGGCCGTCCCTCGGCGAATCCGGCGGCGGACTGGACTCCCAGAACCGCTCGTTCGGCCAACTCCGGAAGCGATCGGGCTCCGGCATACGTACAGGTACTGCGAACTCCGGCACAGATGTGATCGATCAGATCCTCGACACCCGGCCGATCGGGATCGAGGCGCATCCGCGAACTGGAAATGCCCTCCTCGAACAAGGCCTTGCGAGCCCGGTCGAATGCCCCGTCGGTGGCGGTACGGGCGGCAACGGCCCGCTTGGACGCCATGCCGAAGCTCTCCTTGTACCGATTGCCCGATGCGTCCACTCGCAGGTCGCCGGGCGACTCGTAGGTGCCGGCGAACCACGAGCCGATCATGACGTTCGCGGCACCGGCAGCCAGTGCGAGTGCAACGTCACGAGGATGGCGCACACCGCCGTCGGCCCACACCGACGCCCCGAGTTCGGCCGCCGCAGCGGAGCAATCGGCAACAGCCGAGAACTGGGGGCGTCCGACGCCGGTCATCATGCGTGTCGTGCACATCGCTCCTGGCCCGACGCCGACCTTGACGATGTCCGCCCCCGCCTGCACCAGATCACGCGTGCCCTGGGCGGACACCACGTTGCCTGCCGCAAGCGGAACGCCGAGATCGAGGGAGCGCACGGCAGCGAGGGCTTCGAGCATCTTCTGCTGATGCCCGTGAGCGGTGTCCATGACGAGCACATCGGCTCCGGCCTCGACCAGTGCGGTCGCCTTCTCGGCCACGTTGCCGTTGATGCCGACCGCGGCAGCGATACGGAGGCGTCCCGACGCGTCGACTGCAGGCGCGTAGATACCGGTCCGAATGGCGCCGGTCCTGGTCACGACACCTGCGAGGGAGCCATCGTTCTCGACGACGACGGCAAGGTGGGCGTGTGCCGCCTCCATCAGCTCGAAGACTTCCTTGGGCGACGCGTGGCGAGGGGCGCGCACGAAGTCGGCCGACGCCACGGAACTGAGCCGCGCGAATCGGTCGACGTCGGCGCAGGCACTCTCGGACACCACTCCGATCGGCTTGCCGTGTTCGACGATCACAACCGACCCGTGTGCACGCTTGTGCATCAGGGCCAGGGCGTCGGACACGGACGCGTTGGGGCCGAGGACGACAGGTGTGTCCGCGATCAGGTCACGACTCTTGACGAATGCGACGGTCTCGGCGACGGCCTCGGTGGGGAGATCCTGTGGGATCACTGCTATCGCTCCGCGGCGTGCGACGGTTTCGGCCATGCGCCGTCCGGACACCGCGGTCATGTTCGACACGACGATCGGAATGGTGGTTCCCGAACCGTCGACCGTACTCAGGTCGACATCGAACCGCGACGTGACGTCGGTTCGGTTGGGGACGAGGAAGACATCGTCGTAGGTGAGATCGTAGGGCGGTCGGTGACCATCGAGGAACTGCACGTTGATCGAGACTACCGGTCGGTCGCAATCGGTGGGGCCGACGCCCCGTCCACCGTCTCCGTTTCGATGCGGGTCGACGCCTGAGTCCGCGACAGTCGAATCGTCGTGACGACCATGACGAACACCGCCACGGCGATGATGGCGAGGGAAGCCCCGTCGGTTCTGATTCGCTCGTCCAGAACCGCGATGCCGATGAACGCCGCGCCGAGAGGCTCGCCTATCGTGACGGCCGGTAGCGACGCGGACAGGGGGCCGACCTGAAATGCGCGCTGCTGCAGGTAGAACCCGAGAGCACCTGATCCCACCAGGGCGTAGGTCTGCCAGGCGGCCAGTGCACCGAGCAGGTCGCTCTCGACCAGATCGGTGACGAACTTCGTCAGAGCCGCAGCCAACCCGAACAGCAAGCCCCCCGCGGCTCCGAGCAACAGAGCCCGCGCGCCGGGAGTTCTGACCAGGACACCACCCACCGCAGCGCCACCGATCACGACCGCGGCGATGATCAGCGGCACGATCCAGTCGGACAGAGGGGCGTCGGTGTCACCTTCGCTGGGATCGCCGACCACGATGAACACCGCGAGGGCCGCAGCCAGGAGAAATGCGAGCACCCACGTCGAGGCGGGGAGTGCCCGGCCCGCCAATTTCGCCGACATCGGGAGGGCGAACAGCAAGGCGGTGACCAGCAAGGGCTGTACGACCAGGACAGAACCGACCCACAGCGCAGCGATCTGAACCGCGTAGCCGCCCCCGTCGCCGAGTACGCCCACCCACCATCTCGGGCTTCGGATCAGGGCCGAGAGCAGTGACGTTCCCTCGGGAACCGATGCTGCGGCGCTCTGCTGTGCCACCGATGCACAGGCGAACAGGAATGCCGAAACCAGGGCGAGCGCGATCGAGAACCAGGAGGCCGTCACCCGCGTCGTCCTCTGCTGCCGCCCCGCCTGCCTCCGGCCCGCCCGCTTCGCTCGTGTCGGACGGGTGCGGCACCGCGTCGTGAACCACGAGGTGCGGGTGATTCCGCAGCCTCGGCCGGCAGCGGTCTGCCGATGGGTGTACGCGCCCCGGTCAGACGACGCCACGAGGTGGGATCGGTCTCGGTGTCGACCACCGTTGCCGAGACACCGGCGTCGCCTGCCATCGCACACACGTGATCCAGCTGTTCGGCGGTGGCCAACGTCACGACGGTTCCGCTGGCTCCGGCGCGTGCAGTGCGGCCTGCGCGATGCACGTAGTCCTTGGAATCCAACGGTGGGTCGACGTGGACCACGAGGGTGACGTCGTCGACGTGAACCCCGCGTGCCGCGACGTCGGTCGCGATCAGCGCGGTCGATGCGCCGTCGCCGAAAGCGGCAAGCGAACGTGTGCGGTGTGCCTGAGTTTTGTTGCCGTGAAACGACGATACCGATACGCCCAGCCGGCGACAGTCGTCGGTGAGTCGGTCGACCGCGTGAGTGGTGCGGACGAACAGCAACGTGCGACCGTCTCTGTTGGCAAGTGCGGCAGCCACTTCGGTCTTGCGGGCAGCATCGACCCTGAACACGTAGTGCGCAATGTCGGGCTCGCTCACCGACTCCGCCGTGGAATGTTCGGCCGGATCGTTCAGGAACTTCGCGACCAGGCGGTCGACGTCCTCGTCCAGGGTCGCCGAGAACAGCAGCCGCTGGCCGACGGCCGGTGTCGCGGCGAGAAGCGACTCGACCTGAGGCAGAAATCCCATGTCCACCATGCGATCCGCCTCGTCGATCACGGTCACCTCCACGCGATTCAACGTGATCGAGCGTCGCGCGAGCAGGTCGTTGAGGCGACCGGGGGTGGCAACCACGATGTCGATTCCGCGCTGGATCTCTCGAACGTTGCGCTCGAGCGGAACGCCGCCGACCACACCGACGCTGCGCAGGCCGAATGTCGCACCGTGGACGTCGAGCACTTCCTGGATCTGGAGCGCAAGTTCGCGCGTGGGAGCCAGGACGAGTCCACGCGGTGCACCGGGCTCACTGCGACGGCCGGCGAGCCGCACGAGCAGTGGTAGCCCGAATGCGAGAGTCTTCCCCGATCCGGTCGGAGCACGGCCGAGCACATCGCGGCCGGCAAGCGCATCGGGCAGGGCGGCGGACTGGATCGGAAACGGCTCGGAGACACCCGCTTTCCTCAGTGAGTGCACGAGAACCACGGGCAGTCCCAGTTCTGCGAACGATCGAACGGATTGACCCGGCATGGATGTGACCCTACCGCTGCGTCGACCAGGCGTCGGAATCGTCTTGTCGGTGCCCCGCGCAATACTCGGGGTAGAACGCATGTTCGATCGGCGTTCGACACAGTGATTGCCGAGGGGGCGATCGCACGCAGAGTGTGGGGGAGCTATGTGCAAGATGTGTCAGGGCTTCGGCGTCGACGAGTACATCGGAGACGTCAGGCGCACCATGGAGCAATTCGGGTGGGCATTGCAATACGTCGAATCCGAGGTCGACCGTGACGGAATCCACCCGGCGTTCTGTTACACCGTCGGCCTCACCGATTTCGGGAGTCCGGAAATAGTCCTGACGGGGCGTGGGCCGACCGAATCCTCTCGGATACTCAACGCACTCGGCGCGTCGGTGGCCTCGGGGATGCTGGAACTCGAAGCCGGAATCGGTTGCTCTGCCGCGGGATTCGAGATATTCACCATCGATGTTCCGGACTGTGCGGACATCCTGTACACGGCATCCGACGTGTACGGCACAGGCTGCTTCAGTGCCGTACAGGCGGTGTGGAAGGACCTGGAAGGTGCACTGCCGTGGGAGGGCATCCCGTCGACGGTGGTCCAGCCGGTCCTCGGGCCGGTGCCCGTCTGACCGGGTTTCCGGTACGTCTCACCGGTGGCGCTGCGTGATGCACGCAGCGCCACCGGCGCACGATCGTCGGTCAGGCTTCGATCTCGGATCGATCGCCGCTCCACAGAGTGTGGAACTTCCCTTCCGAGTCGGTTCGCTCGTAGGTGTGCGCACCGAAGAAGTCCCGTTGTCCCTGGGTCAGAGCGGCAGGTAGACGCTCTGCCCGCAACGCGTCGTAGTAGGAGAGCGAGGACGCGAACGCGGGGACCGGAATGCCCAACGAGGCCGCGGTGATGACGACCCGACGCCAGCTGTCGATGGCGTTCTCGATGGCATCACGGAAGTACGGGGCCAGGATCAAGCTCGGCAGTTCGGCGTTGTCGTCGTACGCGTCCTTGATGCGATCGAGGAACCGAGCGCGAATGATGCAGCCACCGCGCCAGATCGTGGCGAGGTCACCGGGATGCAGATTCCAGTCGTATTCGGTACTGCCCGCGGCGATCTGATCGAAGCCCTGTGCGTAGGCGACGATCTTCGACGCATACAGAGCCCGACTGATGTCGTGCGTGAACTGCTCGGCGTCGGTGGGCTTGTCGGCGAGTGTTCCCGAGGCGAGCCCGACGGCTGCCTTGCGCTGAGCGCGTGACCCCGACAGAGCTCGAGCGAACACCGCCTCGGCGATACCGGTGACGGGAACGCCGAGGTCGAGGGCCGCCTTGACGGTCCAGCGACCGGTGCCCTTCTGCTCCGCGGCGTCGACGATCACGTCGACGAGAGGCTGACCGGTCTTTGCATCGACCTGGCGGAGAACCTCGGCGGTGATCTCGACGAGGTAGCTCTCCAGATCACCGTTGTTCCACTCGGTGAACACGTCCGCTACCTGAGCCGGCGTGTAGCCGAGGGCATCGCGGAACAGGTTGTACGCCTCACCGATGAGCTGCATATCGGCGTATTCGATGCCGTTGTGGACCATCTTGACGAAGTGGCCGGAGCCGTCGGGTCCGATGTGGGTGCAGCACGGCGTGCCGTCGACCTGTGCTGCGATGGATTCCAGCAGCGGCCCGAGGGCTTTGTAGGACTCTGCCGGACCACCGGGCATGATCGACGGTCCGTTGAGAGCGCCTTCTTCGCCGCCGGAGATACCGGCACCGACGAAGAGCAATCCGCGCTCCTTCATGGCCGCCTCGCGACGGATGGTGTCGGTGTACAGGGCGTTACCACCGTCGATGATGATGTCGCCCTCCTCCATCGCGCCTGCAAGCTCCTCGATCACCGCATCGGTGGGGTCGCCTGCCTTGACCATGATGAGCACTCGGCGCGGCTTCGCGAGAGCGGCGACGAACTCCTCGATGGTTTCGGTGCGAATGAAGGTGCCCTCGGTGCCGTGATCGGCGATCAGGGCATCGGTCTTGGCGACGCTGCGGTTGTGCAATGCGACGGTGTGGCCGTGATGGGCGAAGTTGCGGGCGATATTGGAGCCCATGACGGCGAGTCCGGTGACTCCGATCTGAGCCAGTTCTGTCGGTTCTGCTGCTGAGGTCATACCGACAGCTTTCCCTGCCGAGAGATTTCGCGCGAGCCAACCCCCCGGCAACGACAACGGGTGCCGCATTCGCGAAGAATGCGGCACCCGTTGGTGCAGTTCAGGTCGGATCACGACCTCACGGTGACGAACCGATCAGTGGCTGCGAGCCGGACCGTCGAAACCGTCGTACGAACGGCGTTCCGTGCGGCTGCGGAAGCCTCCGGAGCGGTGCTCGTCCTGGCGGGGGCCGGACGCGGGACGACGGTTGTCGGAGCCACGGTACGAGCTCGAGTCGGAGCGACGCGGGCGATCGCCCTGGTAGCCCTCGCTGCTGCGCGGGTTGGAGCCCTGGTATCCGCCGCTGCTGCGGGGGTTGGAGCCCTGGTAGCCCTCGCTACGCGGGCTCGAACCCTGGTATCCGGTGCGGGGACGGTCACCCTGGTAGCCCTCGCTGCTGCGCGGGTTGGAGCCCTGGTATCCGCCGCTGCTGCGCGGGTTGGAGCCCTGGTATCCACCGCTGCTGCGCGGGTTGGAGCCCTGGTATCCACCGCCGCTACGGGGATTCGATCCCTGGTATCCGGGACGGCTGTTCCGGTCGCGGGGAGCGGACTCGGCGCGCAGGGGCTCACCGGTCGGCTTCTTCGCCCCGGTGATGCTGTTCAGCTCGGCCGAACCGGGCGAGACGTTGACGGCGGTGGCCTTGACACCGGCCATCCCGGTCAGACGCAGAACCTGACGACGCTGGTTGGGGAGCACGATCGCGACGACGGTGCCCTTCTCGCCTGCGCGCGCCGTGCGTCCTGCGCGGTGCAGGTAATCCTTGTGGTCTGCGGGCGGATCGACGTGAACGACCAGGTCGATACCGTCGACGTGGATGCCGCGAGCGGCAACGTCGGTAGCGACGAGGACGGGGGTACGGCCGTTCTTGAAGCGCTCGAGAACGCGGGTGCGCTGATTCTGTGCCTTGCCGCCGTGCAGTGACTCCGCGGCGATACCGAGCGCACGCAGGCGGTCGGTGATTCCGTCGCAGCCAAGCTTGGTGCGCGCGAACATGATGGTGCGGCCGCCTTCGCGGGCACCGATCTCGGACAGAACCAGATCCTTCTGACCCCGGTCGACCATGAGCACGTAGTGATCCATGGTCCGGACGCTGGCCTTGCCGTCCTGGGTGGAGTGCTCGACGTGATCGGGCAGGAACTGGCGTACCAGCGACTGAACCTCACGGTCGAGGGTGGCCGAGAACAGCATGCGCTGTCCGTCTGCCGGAGTATCGGCGAGGACGGCACGTACCTCGGGCAGGAAGCCCATGTCGGCCATCTGATCGGCCTCGTCGAGCGCGGTGATCTCGATGGAGTCCAGGATGCAGGTGCCCTGACGGAGGTGATCGGCGAGGCGACCCGGGGTGGCGACGAGGACATCGACTCCGCGGCGGAGCTGCTCGACCTGCTTGTTGAACGGGGTGCCGCCGACGGCGGGCATGACTCGCAGGCCCTGGGCATTGGCATAGGGAGCGAGGGATTCGACGACCTGGAACGCGAGCTCGCGGGTGGGGACCAGCACGAGCGAACGCGGGCGCTTGGCAGCCGGGCGGTCGGTGTGCAGCGACAGGCGCTGCAGGATCGGCAGGCCGAAGGCAAGGGTCTTGCCCGAGCCGGTCTGCGCACGACCGAGGACGTTCTTACCGGCGATCGCGTCGGGAAGTGCCTTCTCCTGAATGGGGGAGGGCACGGTGATCGAGTTGCGCGCCAATGCGGCGACGACTGCCTCGGGCAGTCCGAGATCGGCGAAGGTGAAGGCCGGTGCCGCTGCGGGCGTCGGGACTGCCGTGGTGTCGGAAGTGGTGGAAACGGGTGTGTTGGAAACAGCGTGGGTCACGCAGTAAAGCCTCTCCGGATTACGGGCACGCCAATAAGCCCGAAGCTGAGAGCACCCGAAGAACCGGGAAACACGAAAAACAGCCAGAACACATTGATACGAGCCAGGGCACTGTCACCTGGCCATCAGAATGCAGATGAGAACTGCATAAAGTGGGGCTGTTTGTGCCATTTCGATTGCTAGGTCGCGATGGCGACCGGTCTCTACTGTACGGGACGCAGCGCGAATTGTTCGAGTCGAGTCGATGTGACCTGTGCGACCCCGATCGCGTACGGACTCACCCGACGAGCTTGCTCAGTTCCTCCAGCCACGGCATGGCCACGTAGATCGTCGGAAGAACGAGGATCACGACGGCCGCCGCGTAGGCGGCCGCGGCGATGCGCACATCGCTGCCCGGGCCGCTCAAGCGCTGAACACGGATGAGGGTGTGCGGACCTCCGGCCGCCATCGCGCCACGCGGTGCGGTGGACCCGGCGCACGTGACCAGTGCCCTGGCCAACGGAGTGGGCCCGGTGACCTTGACTGCCGAGTCGTCTGCGAGCAGCTCGACCAGCAGCTGCACACTGCCGAGTGCCGACTTGCTGCGGACGATCCGTGGGAACGCTTCGTTGACGGCGGTGAACGCTTCGAGGACCAGGTCGTGGCGGGCGCGCAGGTGCGACCGCTCGTGACTGAGGATGGCGGTGATCTCCGCCTCGGAAAGGCTGGCCAACGTTCCCCGGCTGAGAACTACCCGCTGACGCAGACCGGGTAGGCAGTACGCGATCGGTTCGGCCGCGTCGAGTACGCGGATATCTGCATCGCGAAGACCACGAAAAGGGTTCTCGCCCAAGTCGCTTCGATCGAGAAGATCGACGAGCACGCGATGCCTGGATCGTCGACGACGGGTTCTGACCGCTACCCGAACGACCGAGAACATGAGCTTGGCACCGATACCCAGCGTGATGGCGAGGACGACGACGTAGAGGATCCACAGGGGGAGACCGAGCGCGTCGATCTCGTCGGTGGGTGCCGTGGTGGGGCGACCGTCCGGTCCTGGGACCAGCAACAGTCCGCCGATCGCGAGACCGGAGCTGAAAGCCGAGAGCACCGCTGCGAGAGCGATTGCCTGCCACAGCACGAGCGCCGCGCGCGGTGACCGGTACGGCCAGCTCGCGCGAGCGAGCACTGCCGGAACCGGCCCAGCCAGGATCAGCGCGAGTACTGCGAATACCAGCGCAGTCGTCGAGTTCATGTCCTCACTTACTGCCGCGAGCGTCAGTCCGTCGGACGGCCATCTCCAGCCGAAGGGGACTTCGATGTCGATTGTGCCACTTCCAACGCGGCCAGCGCCTCACGGAGGGCGGCGGCTTCGTCGGCCCCCACCTGACCGACGAAGTGCACGAGTGCCGCTGCGCGTCCACCCGATGCCGGTGCCTGCGACAGCGCGTCGACCATGAGGCTCGCGACCAGCTCGTCGCGGCCGTGCAACGGTGCGTACCGGTGCGCTCTGTCGTCGCGTTGCTGCACGACCAGCTTCTTCTTCGCGAGTCGCTGCAGCACCGTCATCACCGTCGTGTACGCGAGTTCGCGATGCGTCGCAAGTGCCTCGTGGACCTGTCGAACGGTCTGGGGATCCGACGACTCCCACAGATGGTCCATCACTGCGCGCTCTAGTTCACCAAGACCAGCCATTCGTCCGAGTCTACGGCTACTCCGACGCGGATGCGTACTACTCGTGGTAGTACCGACCGCCGAGGCAGTGTGCGTTCGGTCATAGTCGCCGCTGCCGGATTTCGGCGGGTCACCATCGACGCGGTGTCGCGGACGAATATTCTGACGGTAGTTCGTGCCGCATCTCGGTCCGAATCCGTCAGACGAGCGGAGCTCTCACGTGGATTGGTTCGATTCCCTTTCTTTGATCGACGGACCGTTGCCTGTCATCGTTGTCGTCGCCGGAGTACTCGGCGGTGTGTGGCTGCTCGTCTCCCGCTCGCGGCGGTACATGACGCGTGGGCTCCCGATTGCGGCAACGGCGGCCGTCGTGGTCACCGTGATCGGTTACCTGATCGTCGAAAAGGTGTGGCGACCACTCCCGGATCCGATCGAGACGTCCATCTATGTCTGGATCGGGGTCGGCCTCGCGTCCCTGTTCGCGGTGACCCCACGTTCGGTCGCGGCGCACGGGGTTGTGGGTACGTTCGCGTCGGTCGTCGCGGCCGTGCTCGTTGTCGCAGTCTCGGCGCTGAACATCAACCTGAAGTTCGAGGCGTATCCGACCGTGGGTACTGCACTGGGGGTCGAATCCGCGAGCCGCATTCAGTTCTCCGACGTGCCTGCGGCGGTTTCTCGGACCGTCACCGGAACGCCGCTCGATTCCGTATGGACCTCACCGGCAGGAATGCCGTCCGCAGGACGGATCACCTCGGCTGCCATCCCGGCCACGGCGTCGAACTTCTCTGCCCGCGACGCGCAGATATACCTTCCCCCTGCCTATTTCTCCGATCCACGTCCGCTGCTGCCGGTACTCGTACTCCTCGCCGGGCAGCCGGGCGACCCGGAGGACTGGCTCAACGGCGGCAAGCTCGCCGAGACGATGGACGACTTCGCCCGCGACCACGCCGGCCTCGCGCCTGTTGTGGTCGTGGCCGACGGCACCGGTTCGCCGATCGACAACCCGCTGTGCGTCGACTCACCGCTGGGCAACGTCGACACGTACCTCTCGCGCGACGTACCCGACTGGATCGACAGTTCTCTTCAGGTCGATCCGGATCGACGACACTGGGCGATCGGTGGACTGTCCTACGGCGGAACGTGTTCCATCCAGATGGCGACAAACCATCCTGACGTCTATCCCACCTTCCTCGACCTGTCGGGTCAGACCGAGCCCAGTCTCGGAGACAGGGACCGCACCGTCCGGGAGGCCTTCGGCGGAAATCCGGCAGCGTTTGCTGCCGTGAACCCACTCGACCTGCTGAAATCGCGTCAGTACCCCGATTCGGCCGGGATTTTCGTCGTGGGGTCGGACGACAACGACTACAAACCCGGTCAGCAAGAGATGTACAACGCGGCGAAGGCTGCCGGAATGGATGTGCAGTACGTGGAGGTTCCGGGCGGACACAGCTTCGCGGTGTGGTCGGAGGGGCTCCGACGCGAGCTGCCGTGGCTGGCAACGAGAACAGGGTTGATTTCGTGAACGTGACCGATCCGGAACGACCGTCCGCGGCGGACGCCGAACCACCCACACCCGCCGAACCGTCGTGGATGTCCCAGCGCGCCGAGTCACTGAGATCGGCTGCGTCTGCCGTGATGCGCCAGCTGCGGCGGGTGTGGGCGCTCATCGTGTTCGGTGCCGTGGGAGCACCGGTCAGTTTCGCTTTGCTCGCCGTCGTCTGGGTGATGGGGATCGTCGCTGCGGTCGTGGACAACCGGGGCGAGATGGACAAGTACTTCGCCGTGGGCATCATGCCGTTCGAGCACTGGCACCTGTGGACCCCGCTCACCTCGGGTCTGGCGGCACCCGACATCGCCGGTTGTGTGGTGGCCACGGTCGGGGTGCTGCTCGCCGCCGCACCGATCGAGCGGCGTATCGGATCGCGTCGCTTCGCCGTCGCCGCGTTCGTGACGCAGGTGGCCGGTTCGCTGTTCGGCCTCGGTCTCGCGGTCCTGGCCAAGACCTTCGACGCGGACTGGGGATTCCGGTTGCACGTCGGAACCGCTGTGGGCCCGACGACCTGGATCTTCGGTGTGGTCCTGGTCGCAACCTCGCGGATGGATACGTTGTGGCGCAGGCGAATCCGCGTCGGTGTGCTGGCCCTGCTGGTGACGTTGGCACTGTTCGGTGGACACCTGCAGGATGTCGTTCGGCTCGCTGCGGCGGTGATCGGTCTGATCGTGGGCCCGTGGATCGTCGGCCGATCGGCACGGGGCCCTCGATTGGCGGGTACCCAACGCGAAGGCCGAGTGCTGGTTGCGCTGATCGTCGCCGCGAGCGCCCTCGGCCCGGTGCTGGCGGCCCTGAGTCCCAATGCCGTCGGGCCGTTCGCTGTACTTCGTGATGTGGTGCGGGGGGTTCCGTACACGGCGGCCGAGGTGCGCGAAATCTGCGCCGACGCAACCACCGATCCGGTCGAATGCCGTCGTGGTCTGCTCGATCTCAGACTCGGGGGAGTCGGTCCGACGATCCTGAGCATCATGCCGTCCCTTTTCCTGCTCGTGGTCAGTGACGGCCTGCGTCGAGGCAGGCGTTTCGCGTGGGCGATGGCGGTGGTCTCGCAGGGAATTCTGCTCGCACTGTCGGTGGCCAACTTCGCAATCCGGTTCCTCGAGTCCGGTGACGACCAGTCCCTGTTCTACGGATTGGAATCGCCGACGGCGTACCGCACTGCGGTGCCGTTCCTGCTGCCACTGATCGTGTTGCTGGTCCTGATCGTCACGCGCAAGTTCTTCGACGTCTCGGCACCTTCGGGTACCTACCGTCGATGGGCGGGCTCGGTGGTCGGAGTGGCAGTCGGACTCGCCCTGATCTACTCGATCGGTGGATATCTGGCCCGTGATGGCTTCGCCGATTCACCGTCCTTCGGCGGATTGCTGGTGGACTTCCCGCAACGACTGGTTCCCCCGGTCTACCTGCAGTGGCTCGAACCCGCCCTGCTACCGCAGAGCACGCCGACGACCCTGCTCTTCGAGTGGACCGGCGTGGTGTTCTGGGTGGTGGTCTGTGTGCTCGCCGCCAGCACGTTCCTCACCCCGGTGTACGGCACCGAGACCGACGCCACCGAACGCGCTCGCGGATTGCTCATGTCGAGCAGTGGGTCTGCTCTGTCGTGGATGACGACCTGGCGCGGCAACAAGTACTGGTTCGGTCCGGACGGTCGCAGCTACGTCGCCTACCGGGTCATCTCCGGCGTGGCACTGACCACCGGCGATCCCGTCGGTCCGCGGGAGTCCTTGCGGGACAACGTCGTCGACTTCGCCGAGTTCGCGTCCGAGAACGGCTGGATCCCGTGCTTCTACTCGGTCACTCCCGAGGTCCGCCGCATCACCGACTCCCTCGGTTGGGGTGGAATCCAGGTCGGTGAGGAAACGGTTCTCGACCTGGACGGAATTGCGTTCACCGGCAAGCGATTCCAGGACGTGCGGACTGCCTTGAACAGAGCGAAGAAGGCCGGCGTCGTCGCCGAGTGGATTCGTTTTCCTTCTGCTCCGCTGGCGATCACGGACCAGATCACTGCGATCTCGGAGGAATGGGTCGCGGACAAGGGCATGCCCGAGATGGGCTTCACCCTCGGCGGTCTCGAGGAGGTCGACGACGAGAACGTGCGGTGCCTGATCGCCGTCGACGAGCACCGGACCGTGCACGGCGTGACCTCGTGGATGCCGGTGTACGAGGACGGCGTCATCGTCGGATGGACGCTCGACTTCATGAGACGCAGATCCGAGGGCTTCCGGCCCACGATGGAGTTCCTCATCGCATCGGCCGCTCTGCTGCTCGAGCAGGAGGGGGCCCGATTCCTCAGTCTCTCGGGCGCACCCCTGGCCAAGGTCGACGAGAAGCAACCCGAACACGTCTCCAGTGTCGAGCAGTCGACGCTGTCGGGGCTGCTCGAGCGGCTGCTGGACGTTCTCGGACGCACGCTCGAACCCGTTTACGGATTCCGTTCCCTACTGGCGTTCAAGTCGAAGTTCCAGCCTCGCTACGAGCCGATGCACATGACCTTCGCGGATCCGGCCGCACTGCCCAGCATCGGCAATGCGATCGGCCGGGCATATCTGCCGGACGTGTCGATCGGTCAGGGTGTCAAGCTGGTGCGCACGATGATCGAGCGGTGAGACTGCGCGCTACCGCTCGGTGGAAGCACCTGCGGTGGTGTGACTCTCGGACCGTACGGGTCCACCGACCGACCCGTACACGTGCCGGGTGCCGATCGGAACGATGAGGGGACGATCGGACATCGGATCGTCGATCACGGCGGCTTCGAGGCCGAACACGTCGAGGAGCAGTTCCTCGGAGATGACGTCCTGTGGCCTGCCGGACGTGACGATCCGGCCCTGCTTCATCACGATCAACCGGTCGCTGTAGCGAATCGCCAGGTTCAGATCGTGCAGGACCATGACGATGGTGCGGCCGAGTTCGTCGTGTAGGCGGTCGACGAGATCCAGGACCTCGATGGAGTGCGCCAGATCGAGGTAGGTGGTCGGCTCGTCGAGCAGAAGGATGTCGGTGCCCTGGGCCAGTGCCATCGAGATCCACGCGCGTTGCCGTTGGCCACCGGACAGTTCGTCGACGGGTCGGTCGGCGAGGTCACCGACTCCGGTCAGTTCGAGTGCGTTCGCCACCTCGGCCTCGTCGTCCGAGCTCCACTGCCTGATCCACGACTGGTGCGGGTGACGACCTCGCGACACGAGATCTGCGACGGTCAGTCCTTCGGGAGCGGTCGGTGCCTGAGGCAGCATCCCGAGGGTGCGTGCCACTTCTTTGGTCTTCATCGAAGAGATGGCCCGACCGTCGAGCATCACGCTGCCGGCCTTGGGCTTGAGCAGACGGCCGAGCGAACGCAGCAGCGTCGACTTTCCACAGCCGTTGGGTCCGATGACCGTGGTGATGACCCCGGTGTGGATCTCGAGATCGAGGTGCTCGACGATGACGCGGTCGCCGTAACCGAGGCTCAGATCGTTCGCGATCAGACGCGAGGTGTGGCTGGTTGTCATACGGAGGCCTTTCGATTACTGCGAACGAGTAGGTAGAGCAGGAACGGTCCGCCGAGGGCCGAGGTGACGATGCCGACCGGAAGCTCAACCGGCAGAATCGTGCGCGCGATCAGATCGCTTGCCACGACGAGCAATCCACCGAGCAGTGCCGACGCGATGATCGGCGGGCCGGGCGTTCGCAGCACCCTCAGCGCGATCTGAGGAGCGGCGAGCGCGACGAATCCGATGGGCCCCGCGGCGGCGGTCGCGATCGCGGCGAGTGCGACGGCAGCGAGCAGCATCATGGCCTGACTGTGTTGCAGGCGAACACCGAGCGATCGTGCGTTGTCGTCGCCGAGCCGCAGGGCACCCAGTGTGAACGTCGCGACGACGGTTCCGCCGCCGACGAGGACGACTGCGATGGCCACCGGCCAGACCGCGCCCCAATCGGCTCCGTTGAGCGACCCGTTGAGCCAGACCTGGGCACGGGAAACATCGTTGATATCGGCGCTGATCAGCAGCCAGCCGATCACCGCGGTGAGCATCGCGTTGACGGCGATTCCGACCAGAATGAGGCGGAACCCGTCGACGCCCTTGCGCCAGGCGAGGGTATAGATCGCGATCGCGGTGAGCACCCCGCCGATCAGTGCAGCGAGAGGAAGGCCGAGGGTGGCGAGCAGCCCGCTGAAACTGCCGCCACCGCCGAGCACGATCAGTGCGACTGCCGCGGCACTGGAACCGGCGGTGATGCCCAGGATGTCCGGGCTGGCGAGGGCGTTGCGGGAGATCGACTGCGTGATCGCGCCGGATATGCCGAGGGCGGCCCCGACGAGGAGCCCGGTCAGTGATCGGGGCAGTCGCAGGTCCATCACGATGAATCGTTCGATCCTCGAACCGCCGCCGAGCAGTACGTCGAGTACCTGCGCGATCGACAGCGGGAAGTCGCCTCGGCCGATGTTCACGCACATGACCAGCACCAGTGCCGCCGCCAGGAGGACGGTCGTCAGGACCATCAGTGGGCGTCGGACCATCGAGATCGGACCGAAGCGGAACGCCGGCCGGGTGCGAACGCGACCCTGGCCGGGCGTCGGTGTGGGGGACTTCAGGTCGGCGGTCACAGGCCGACCAACTTCCGGCGTCGGACGAGAGCGATGAAGAACGGCGCTCCGATCAGTGCCAGAACGATGCCGACCTGAAGCTCGCCCGGGCGCACCACGACTCGCCCGATGACGTCGGCGATCATGAGCATCACGCCGCCCATGAGACCCGCATAGGGCACGAGCCAGCGGTAGTCGGGACCGGTCACCGCGCGGGCGATGTGCGGAACGACGAGGCCGACGAACGCAATGGGCCCGCATGCTGCGGTCGCTGCGCCGGTGAGCAGCGTGATGGCGAGGATGCCGACGGTGCGGGTGACCCCGATGTTGGTCCCGAGCGATCGTGCGACGTCCTCGCCGAGGCTCATGACGTTGAGGCCGGGTGTGCTCGCCAACGCTATGAGGACACCGATCACCAGGAACGGCAGGACCTGCCACAGTACGTCGAGACCGCGTCCTGCAACGGATCCGACCACCCAGAAGCGGTAGCCGTCCAAGCTGGTCTGATCGAGCAGTACGACGGCGTTGGTCATGGCCGAGAGAAAGAATGCGACGCCGGCTCCGGCCAGCGCGAGATTGACCGGACTCGATCTGCCGGACCCGATCGACGACAGGCCGAACACCACGATGCTCGCCACCGCCGAACCGGCGAACGCGAACCACAGGTACTGACTCGGTGAGGTGAACCGGAACAGGTAGATGGCCATGACGACGAAGAACGCCGCCCCGGAATTGAGGCCGAGCAGGCTGGCGTCGGCCAACGGATTGCGGGTGTGCCCCTGGATGAGAGCGCCTGCGATGCCTAGCGCAATTCCTACGACCAACGCGAGCACCGTGCGGGGAACTCGCAGCGTGCGCACGATGATGTCGGTGTCGGTGCCCGTCGAATTCAGCAGGGCGTGGGCGATTTCGGCGAAGGTCAGTGGTCGCGCGCCGATGGCGATGCTGGCCAGTATTCCGGCTACGAGAGCTGCGACCAGGACGGCCAAGCCGAGCAATCTTCGGCGCCGAATCGCGGCGACCGAACCGTCCTTGGGAATCGGCTCGAATCCCTCCGCTGCCGCGGTCTTCTCTCGAACGATCTCGGACGACGAAGCGTCGATCCCGAACTGGCGCCGGAGGGCACGGCGAACACCGATGGGACCGTGCGTGGCGCTGTCACGCAGTGTCAGACCCATCCAGCGGCGGCCGGTGCTCTGGCCTTCGTTGCCGTCGCGGTAGCCGCGATTCCAGACGAACAGGGCTACGGCGACGCCCACCGCGATGGTGCCGAACACGATTCGGTCCGCCTGGCCGCCGCCGTTGTCGTCGCGAAGAGCATCGACGATCGACCAGCCGACGAACAGAGGGACCAGCACGATCAGTGCGTCGATCGCGGCTGCAGCGATGCGGGAGCTACGCGGCGGCGGCCCGGTGGGCACGTCTTCGGTCCCGTACGGCTCGTCGGAAGACCGGCGTGCGCCGTGGGGGCCGAGTAGCGGAGCTGTTGTCACAGTGCTCGTGACTCCTCGCTGTTTTCGAAGGGACTCGGTTTAGGTTACGGAACCCTTCCTCGACATGTGAGGTGAGGTAAGGGTAGCGGTGCCTGACCCGCTTTACGATCTGGTTAGGCTAACCTACATTCAGTGGGTAGGGGTGCGACGCGTGCACCCGCCGAGAACCTAAGGAGCGATCAGGTGTCAGTTGCAACAGCGTCATACATGGGCTGGGCCGATGTGCATCGATTCTCGAGTCGATCCGGCGGGGCGGCGCTGTTGGCCGACTCGTGCGCGACCCTGCGTGCACTCAACCCCGATTACCCGCGGATGTACGCGGTGGCAGCCATGGCGAACGAGGGCAAACGCCGTTGGTGGCAGTTGGCGGTGGGTCTCGACGACGGTCGCGTCGAGCAGATGTATCGACGATCGCTCGAGGATCTCGATGTTCCCGAGGCTGCGGCAGTGCAGGTCGCAACGGCCCTCATTCACGCCGTCGTCGGACGCGTGGCCGCGTTGCTGGTTCTGGAGGCACGCGCCTGGGATCCGGGCATCGACAATCTGTGGATCCACATGGACAGTGACGGCGGGATCGATTGGGCTGGAGTGGCATCGCCGATCCTGCGAGTGCTGCCCGAGGATTCCGCTGCGGGTGAGCCCGGCACGGTCACACTTCCGTGTGAACAGGCCCTGTTGGTCTGGACTGCGCATCGATGCACGACGTCGCTCGGCGCGGTGTTCCGGGCGATCGCCGACCGCGCACCGCTGGATGCGCGTGTCTTCTGGGCTCTGGTGGGTGACGCCATCCTCGGGGCCTCGACGTATGTGCCGATTCTGGCGGGGGCGAGCGCATCGGCAGGTGCGCGCCGGGGGCAGATGCTGCTCGACGCCATGGTCGCCGCCGGTGCTCCCGTGCGATCACGCGTCGGGGTTCCGGGGCGAGCGAGACTGCGGGCATCGTGAAGGCCTTGCGCCACAACTAAGGTTTGCCTATGCTGACTTCGTACCAACGGACCGCGCCGGAGTCCTGAGGGCTGCAGTGACTCCCGGTCCTTGCCACGGTGGGTCTCTCGTTCTTCGACGAACGAGAGGCCCACCGATTTTTTGTGGGTCGATCGTCGTGTATCTCTGAACGGGAGTCGACAGCCGAGTCGGCCACACTCTCGACGCAACCGGAAGGCATAGCAATGACGGACTCGAACGGCACCACGGGGGAGACCTCCTTCGACACGATGACGCCGGAACAGCTCACCGAATTGTGTGCAGGAGGGTTCGACGGGGCCGTCGGCCTCCGATACCTCGAGGTCTCCGGCGACAAGGTACGCGCGGAATGGACCGTCACCCCGCAGCTTCATCAACCGGCGGGAATCATGCACGGGGGCGTGCTGTGCTCGGTGGTCGAGTCGGTGGCGAGTATCGGTGGATCGGCCTGGTTCGGCTCCAGGGGACACGTGGTCGGCACCAACAACAACACCGACTTCCTGCGCGCGTCTCGATCGGGAACCCTGACCGCGCACGGACATCCGATTCATCGGGGCCGCACCCAGCAGCTCTGGCAGGTCGACATGACGGACGAGAGTGGACGCCTGGTTGCTCAGGGCAAGGTCCGGCTGGCGAATATCGAAAACACCGCGCATCTGGGACAGTGATGCCCATGACGGGACACAGCGACAGCGCCGACTCTTCCTTCCGGTCGGGCGCAACGGGACTGACTGCCGACGCGTTCGATCGCCTCGAATCACTCTTCGGTCCCATCGACGACGAACTCGCGCAGCATTATCCGGGTGACCGAGTCGGTGGCCAGCCCTCTCACACCGTCTATGTGTCGGCCGCGGATGCGTCGGCGGCTGTGCCGGCCGAATGGGGTGCCGCCGCCCTGGCAATCCTGGACGCCCACCCCGAGGCGTTCGCCGGACTCGACACCCAGAACGCACTGCCCCTCGTGCGCGACCGGCTCGGCCGTGCGCCCATCCAGGACCTCAGATTCGATTTCGAGGACGGTTACGGATGGCGATCCGATGTCGTCGAGGACCGTCACGCGACCACGGTCGGGGCTGCCCTGGCCACCCTTGCCGACGATCCGGCCGGTCCGACGTGGCTCGGAATTCGCGCCAAAGGGCTTGCCGCACATGAGCGTCGGCGTGGAATCCGCACCCTCGAGCTGGTCCTGGACGGAGCCGGGGGAGTACCGGACGGCTTCGTGTTCACCGTACCCAAGCTCCGTGCCGTCGAGCAGGTAGCCGCTGTGGTCGCCTTGTGCGAGGAACTCGAACGTGCGCACGGTCTGCCCGATCGAGCCCTTCGATTCGAGCTGCAGATCGAGAGCCCACAGGCGGTGATCGGGGCCGACGGCACGGCGACCCTCGCGCGGGCGATCACCAGGGCGGACGGCCGCTGCACCTCCCTGCACTACGGGACCTACGATTACAGCGCCGCCTGCGGAATCACCTCTGCGCAGCAATCACTCGCCCATCCGGTGGCAGACCATGCGAAGAACGTGATGTTGGTGGCAGCGGCACAGACCGGGGTGTGGGTGTGCGACGGTTCGACCCAGGTGGTGCCGACGGGCGATCCGACGCAGGTGGCGGCATCCGCTCGTCGACACTTCGAGCTGGTCACCAGATCCCTCGAGCGCGGCTTCTATCAGGGTTGGGACATGCATCCCGGCCACCTGGTGACGCGATGGTCGGCGACATTCGGCTTCTTCCGTCAGGCCATGCCGGTCGCTGCTGCTCGGCTGGGCAGCTACCTCGATCGCCAGGGTGGTGAGGTGATGGACGAGCCGGCGACGGCTCAGGCGTTGGCAGGTGTTCTGGTGCGGGGCCTGGATTCGGGCGCGTTCGGCATCGCCGAGCTGCAGAACGTGTCTGCTGGCATCGACCGAGACGTGCTGCGGGGGCTGCTCGATCGATCGGTGACGGTGCCTCTCGGATGAGGTGCGTCGGCGCGCTCCGCTGCCGGTAGGTCGCAAGCGTGTCAGAATTGCCGGGCACCATCACCGATCGGGACGGAGAACTCCAATGCGGTTGTCTCCGCACGAGCAGGACCGACTGCTCGTCAGCTACGCGGCCGAACTCGCTCGGCGTCGCCAAGCACGCGGCCTCAGACTCAATCACCCCGAGGCGATCGCGGTCATCACCGATCACCTCCTCGAGGGGGCCCGCGACGGCCGATCGGTCGCAGACCTGATGTCCTCGGGTCGCGAGGTTCTCGATGCCGACGACGTGCTCGACGGTGTGCCCGAGTTGCTCCCCGAGGTCATGGTCGAGGCGACCTTCCCCGACGGTACGAAGCTGATCACGGTGCACGAGCCGATCTCGCCCAAGCGCGGTGACGGTCACCTGATTCCGGGCGAGATCATCACCGTCGCAGGCGACATCGAGATCAACGAAGGCGCCGAGGTGATCTCCATGACCGTCGTCAACGCGGGAGATCGGCCGGTGCAGGTGGGCAGCCACGTGCATTTCCCGCAGTCGAATGCAGCTCTGCAGTTCGACCGCGAACGGGCGCACGGCTGTCGCCTCGACATCCCTGCGGGCACGGCGGTGCGTTTCGAGCCCGGCATCGAACAGACGATTCGGCTCGTGCCCCTCGGTGGCACGCGCGAGGTACACGGATTGAGCATGACACCTCCCGGAAAGTTGGACAGCTGATGGCGCGCATGAGTCGCAGTCGATACGCCCAGTTGTTCGGCCCTACCACGGGTGATCGAATCCGCTTGGCAGACACCGATCTTCTGATCGAGGTCACCGAGGACCGCAGTGGCGGACCCGGCAACGCCGGTGAAGAGGCCGTCTTCGGCGGCGGCAAGGTCATTCGAGAGTCGATGGGTCAGTCCAGGGCAACCCGCGCCGACGGTGCGCCCGACACCGTGATCACCGGGGTCGTCGTGGT
The DNA here is from genome assembly GCF_002258915.1 of Rhodococcus sp. 05-340-2. Lineage (NCBI taxonomy): Bacteria > Bacillati > Actinomycetota > Actinomycetes > Mycobacteriales > Nocardiaceae > Rhodococcus > Rhodococcus sp. 05-340-2. The sequence goes on along the minus strand of NZ_NOYU01000027.1, from coordinate 793,901 downwards.
CGACTACTGGGGAATCATCAAGGCCGATCTCGGTATTCGCGACGGACGCATCGTGGCACTGGGCAAGGCAGGCAATCCCGATACCATGACCGGGGTGCATCCCGATCTCGTCATCGGCCCGTCCACCGAGATCATCGCGGGCAACGGGAAGATCGTCACGGCAGGCGGCATCGACTGTCACGTCCACCTGATCTGCCCGCAGATCAAGGAGGAGGCTCTCGGCGGCGGCATCACCACCGTGATCGCCGGCGGTACCGGCCCCGCCGAAGGGAGCAAGGCCACCACCGTCACCCCGGGCGCATGGCACCTGTCCCGGATGCTCGAGTCGCTGGACGACTGGCCGATGAACATCGTGCTCCTGGGCAAGGGCAACACTGTCAATCCCGACTCGATGTGGGAGCAATTGCGCGCCGGCGCATCGGGATTCAAACTGCACGAGGATTGGGGATCCACCCCGGCCGCGATCGACGCGTGCCTGCGAGTGTGCGAGGACGCAGGCGTTCAGGCGGCCCTGCACTCGGACACCCTCAACGAGGCCGGATTCGTCGAGACCACCCTCGGTGCGATCAAGGGACGCGGAATCCACGCTTATCACACCGAGGGTGCTGGCGGCGGGCACGCACCCGACATCATCACCGTGGCGGCACAGCCGCACGTCCTCCCCAGCTCGACCAACCCGACGCGTCCGCACACCGTCAACACCCTGGACGAGCATCTCGACATGCTCATGGTGTGCCACCACCTCAGTCCATCGATTCCGGAGGATCTGGCCTTCGCCGAGAGTCGGATTCGGCCGTCGACCATCGCGGCCGAGGATCTGCTGCACGACATGGGTGCGATCTCGATGATCGGCAGCGACGCTCAGGCGATGGGCCGGATAGGCGAGGTGGTTCTGCGCACCTGGCAGACGGCACACGTGATGAAGTCTCGTCGCGGCTTCCTGGCAGGTGACAACGGAGCCGACAACAACCGAGTGATGCGCTACGTCGCGAAGTACACCATCTGCCCGGCCGTCGCACACGGCCTCGACGACGAGATCGGTTCGATCGAGCCGGGCAAACTCGCCGACCTGGTGCTGTGGGATCCGGCATTCTTCGGGGTGCGTCCCCACATGGTCATCAAGGGCGGCATGATCGCCTGGGCTGCCATGGGCGATGCCAACGCGTCCATCCCGACCCCACAACCCGAACTGCCACGTCCGATGTTCGGGGCGTCGCCGAAGGCAGCGGCCGCGACGTCGCTGCATTTCGTTGCCCCGCAGGCGATCGAGGATGGCCTCGCCGGGCGTCTGAACTGCGATCGTCGGTTGGTTCCGGTCAAGAACGTGCGCGGTGTCAGGAAGTCGGACATGGCACTCAACGACGCTCTGCCCGACATCCGAGTCGATCCCGATACCTTCACGGTCCGTATCGACGGTGACGTGTGGACGGAGCAGCCGGCAACCGAACTGCCGATGGCCCAGCGATACTTCCTCTTCTGATGCCCGATGCCCGACTACAGGTGACGACGCTTCTCTCGCTTGCCGATTCACGCCTGCCCACCGGTGGCCACGTGCACTCCGGGGGAGTCGAAGAAGCCATCGCGTCGGGCTTCGTTCGAGACATCACGACGCTCGAGGCGTTTCTGCGACGCCGTATCCGAACCTCCGGGGCAACGACGGCGTCCATAGCCGCATCACTGGTGCACGGGTCGTCGAGCACGGACGAGGCCGATGCCGAATCCGACGCCCGAACCCCGTCCCCGGCTGCCAGGTCTGCCTCTCGTGCCCAGGGCCGTGGATTGCTTCGGTTGGCCAAATCTGCCTGGCCGCATCATGATTGGGCGTCGATCGGACGGAGGCCGCACCTGGCCGTTGCCGCTGGGCACGTCGGACTCGCGGCGGGCCTGTCGGTTGCCGACACGGCCGCGGTGCAGGTGTACATCACCATGACCGGGTCGGCGATCGCCGCGCAGCGTCTGCTCGCGCTCGATCCGGCAGAGGTCGCGGCGTGCACCATCCGGTTGGGCGAGTTCTGCGACGACGTGACCGCTGCGGTGTGCCGGTGCCTGCCCGAGCTGATGGAGTTGTCGGATCCGTTGCTGGACATGTTCGCCGAAGCCCACGCCGTCCGCGATCGGCCGTTGTTCGTATCCTGAATACGGTTCCATTTTTCTCTAGTGACAAGGAGTTCGACATGCCCCCGCACCTGATCGACGGTGAGCCCCACGACCACGGTTTGGATCGGCCCAAGCGCGCACGGGTGGCAGGCGATGCGCTGCGCGTCGGGATCGGTGGACCCGTCGGTTCCGGAAAGACGGCGTTGGTGGCTGCGCTGTGCCGCGAGCTGCGCGACGAACTCTCGCTGGCCGTACTCACCAACGACATCTACACCACCGAGGATGCGGACTTCCTGCGTCGGCACGCGGTGTTGCCCGACGAGCGCATCACGGCGGTGCAGACCGGTGGCTGCCCGCACACCGCGATTCGAGACGACATCACGGCCAATCTCGACGCCATCGACGATCTGATCGAGAACAATCCGCCCCTCAATCTGATTCTGGTGGAATCCGGTGGCGACAATCTGACGGCGACATTCTCGTCCGGTCTGATCGACGTACAGATCTTCGTGGTCGACGTGGCCGGGGGAGACAAGGTGCCGCGCAAAGGCGGTCCCGGTGTGACGTTCTCCGACCTGTTGGTCGTCAACAAGACGGACCTCGCCCCGTACGTCGGTGCCGACCTCGGTGTCATGGAGCGGGACGCGGCACAGGTGCGCGAGGGACGACCGACTGCGCTGATCTCCCTCACCGACGATCCGGCGGCGACCATGGTGCTCGAGTGGGTGCGGGAGCAGCTGAAGGTGATCGCCGACGCCGACGCGCATGCCCACACGCACTGAGCGTCGATGCACACCGAGCTCTGCATCGACGCGAGCCGCAGCCGCAGCCCACGCATCACCTCGGTGGGCGGACTCGCCGGCCGCCAGACTGGACCGGACACGGTTCACCTGATCGGAACGGCGGCAACTCCTCTCGGCGGTGACACCATCGTGGTCAGAATCTCGGTGGCGGCCGGCGCGCGCCTGGAGGTGCGTAGCGTCGCAGCCTCGTTGGCGATGCCCGGTGGGCTGCATCGTCACTCCTCCGCGCAGTGGCACTTCGAGGTCGGTGCAGGTGCGTCGCTGATCTTCGATCCCGAACCGATGGTCGTCGTCTCCGACGCCTCGCATTCGGTGGTCAACACCGTTGCGCTGGAGCAGGATTCGACCCTGTGGCTGCGCGAGCGTACGCAGATCGGCCGCTTCGAGGAAGCGTCGGGGCACTGGAGCAGTGCTATGCGATGTGATGTCGGGGGCAGTCCGTTGCTTCGCCATCGAGTGGAACTGGGCGCGGGATCGGTTGCGCACGACGCGTTGTCGGCACCGCTGTCGATGTCCAGCACGCTGAGCTATCCCGATACCCGGGCGTCCGAGGTCGATCTCGCCGACGGGACCGTCCGGCTGGCGCTGGCCGGTGGCGGCTCGCTGAGTACCTCGGTGGGGCGGCGCCTTCAGCCCAGCTGATCAGGGTGTGACACCGGCAGATCGAACAACGAACGCATCGGCCGACGGAGTCCCGTCGGCCGATGCGTTGTGTCGGAGTCGGTTTCGGTGGTGAAGCCCCGGCGCGGGGCCGATCAGCCCGCGGCCTTCTCGCGTTCCTGCTCCGAATCCGCGGCGGCCGCGTCTACGGCACCCGAGCGTTCGAGGGAGTTGAGTTGCTCGATGGCGAGGCGCGCGAACACCTGCTGCTCGGTCGACGCCATCTGTGCGCGGCCCTTGCCGAGGAACGTCACGAACCACGAGATGACGGTCGTGATGCGGCTGCGGTAGCCCACGAGGTAGTACAGGTGCAGAGCGAGCCACATGAGCCAGGCGATGAATCCGCCGAATTCGAGTTTGCCGACCTTGGCGACCGCGTTGAATCGCGACACCGTTGCCATCGAACCCTTGTCGAAGTACTTGAACGGGGCTCGCTGGGCGGGATCGTCCTGGCCCTTGACCGACGCCTTGATCAGCTTGGCAGCGTAGGTCGCTCCCTGAATGGCGCCCTGCGCCATGCCCGGAACGTCCTTGACCGACATCAGGTCGCCGACCACGAACACGTTCGGGTGGCCCTTGACGGTGAGGTCCGGTTCGACCAGCACGCGTCCGGCGCGATCGGTTTCCGATCCGGACTGATCTGCGAGCTGCTTGCCGAGGGGGCTGCCCTGCACGCCTGCGGACCAGACCTTGCACTGCGCCTCGATGCGCCGGGTCGTGCCGTCCTTCTCCTTGACGGTCAATCCGTCGTTGTCGACATCGGTGACCATCGCGTTGAGTTGGATTTCCACGCCGAGCTTCTCGAGCCGTTCGGCGGCCTTGCGGCCGAGCTTCTCGCCCATCGGCGGCAGTACGGCGGGCGCGGCGTCGAGCAGGATGACGCGAGCGTCGCGCGGATCGATGTTGCGGAAGGCTCCGTCGAGCGTGCGATCGGCGAGCTCGGCGATCTGCCCGGCGAGCTCGACACCGGTGGGTCCCGCGCCGACGACCACGAAGGTCATGAGGCGGTCCTTCTCCTCTTGATCGTCGGAGAGTTCGGCCTGCTCGAACGCGCCGAGGATGCGTCCGCGCAGTTCGAGTGCATCGTCGATGGTCTTCATGCCGGGCGCGAACTCGGCGAAGTGATCGTTGCCGAAGTACGACTGCTGTGCGCCTGCCGCGACGATCAGGCTGTCGAACGGAGTGACGGTGATGCGCTCAAGGAGCTTGGACGTCACCGTCTTGGCCTCGAGATCGATGTTCAGCACGTCTCCGAGCAGCACCTCGGCGTTCTTCTGCTTGCGCAGGATGACGCGGGTGGTGGGCGCGATCTCGCCGACGGACAGGATGCCCGTCGCGACCTGATAGAGGAGCGGCTGGAAAAGGTGGTGTGTCGTCTTGGCGACGAGGGTGATGTCGACGTCGGCTTTCTTGAGCGCCTTGACGCCGAACAGACCTCCGAACCCGGAACCGATGACGACGACGCGGTGACGCTTCGATTCGAGCGGTTGGATGCTCATTGCCTGCTCCCTAACGATTGCGGTGTGTGGTCAACGGTAGTCGCCATCCATCGCGACGTCTCGACAAGGTCGTCGTGTCTGTGGTGGCAGTGCACACCTATCGGCTGGCTGCTGCGCGCTTCGCCAGTTCCACGGTCGCGGCCCGCAGTTCGGCAGCCGAGTCGATCGGAGTCGCATAACCGACCCTGGTGTACGCGATTCCGCGCGGAGTGAGCACCTTCAGATCCAGTCCGTAGCGGTCCGCGGCCGTGCACTCGGCTGACGTGGCGTCGGGAAAGCCGCCCAGTTCGCGGGCCATCGCGGTCAGCGACGCCGAGTGGTCGGCGTTGAGGTGCTCGATCGCGTACGCGGAGGTCGGCGACACCGGATCGGGCGTGGCCTGGGAATACGCTTCGGCGGTTGCAGAATCCATCCGGCCGTATCCGCCGACCCACCGGACCCGATGCACGCGCATGACCCAGAGCGTGAAGTCGCTGTAGTCCAGGTAGTACTTCGCCGCCGGTACGCCGTCGAGATGCGCGGCGCGTGCTGCGGCCAACTCGTCCGCCGCCGGCCGCTCGACCACGCCCGCCAGCGTGATTCGGCCCGATGCCAGTGGATCGGTCTGTGACTGCGGTGCCACGATCGACAGGCTCATCCGTTGATCGCCTGCGAGGTTGCGTCCGTGCTCGGCCATCCGCGAGACACACAGAACCGGAGCGCCGTCGAGCAATCCGTACGTGACGAAGGAAGCCCAGGGATCACCGTCCGCGGTCAGGCTCGCGAGAGTTGCGGTGTTGGTGGACGCAGCGATCGTGCGCGCTTCCTCGGCCGCGGAGGGACGACGGTCGTCGACGACCGGGGCCAGGGGAGGGGGAACGGACGGGGCGTCACCGGGATCGCCGTGATCGAGTGCCATGCGCAGAAGCTTACGGCGACGACCTACAGGAGGTCTCGGGCATGAACGAGCGCGTCGGCGACGAGTGCGACACCGAGCACAACGAAGATGACGCGCACCGTCGGCGGGCCGTACCGCGTCAGCGCCCGCACGGTCGCGGTGAACGCCCGCCGGGAACGACGACTCTTCCTCGACGCCAGAATCAGAACGAGGATGGGCGGGAGCAGCCCGATCAGGCAGTAGGCGACGACGATGACCGGCCACCACGTCGGACGGGGATCGTAGGTCGAGAGCATCGTCAGCCCGGCGAGATACGGCACTGCCGTCGGGCCCTGCACCAGACCGATGGTGAGTCCGGTCAGGGCGACGACGGGAATGCTCGAACCGGCTCGGGCTGCCCATGCCGGTGGGCGGCGCTCGGTGGTGCGCAGTGCACCGAGCGTGATCAGGACCAGCCCGACCACGAGCTCGGTGCGATACCGGAGCGTGGGAGTGAGGGTGATGTCGAACAGATCGGTGAAGAAGTCGATGCCGAGAACGGTGAGGATGCCGAACGTGGTCGTCGCCGTGAAGACTCCGCCGACGAACGCAAGCCCGGCTCGGAAAGGAGACCGACGGGTGGTTCTCGAGTGCACTGCGATGGCAGCGGTGATGCCGATCAGCAAGACGTCCAGAGAATCGAGTATCGCGAATCCGACGAGTGCGAGCAGCAAGGTCACCATGGAGGGTTCAGGGTATCGGTCGGCCGAAGGTGACCTTCTCGGTGACGACGGCCACGGCGGTGCGGCCGGGCGCGGTCTGGTTGTCCCAGTACATGTTCGTGTGCGCGATGACCTGTGCAGGTGGCGGCGCGCCCCACTCGGTCAGATCCTCCGTCGTGTGTGCGTCGCTCACCAGCGTCACGTCGTAACCGCGTACCAGTGCTCCGTGCAGAGTGGATCGCACACAGAAATCTGTCTGTGCGCCGGCGACCACGACGTGCCCGGCTTCGGCGGCGGCCAGTTCCTCCGCCAGAGTCGTGTCTTCGAAGGCGTCTCCGTGTTTCTTGTGGACGATCGGATCGCCCGGAACCACGGGCAGAGCGTCGAGAATCTTCCATCCGTCCGTCCCGAAGCGCAGCTCCTCCTCTGCGGAGTGCTGCACCCAGATCACCGGCGTGCTCGTCTCCCGTGCGCGCGACACCAGGGCCACGATGTTGTCGACGACGCGCTGCCTCTCGTGGACCCCGACCATCACGTCGTTCTGCACGTCGACGATCACGAGTGCGGTTGCGGTCCGGTAAGGCAGGGTGGTCACGGCATCTTCCTTGTTCTCGTGTTCGGTTGCACGTCAGCTCCCGACGTACGCAGCCAGGTGTCGGCCGGTCAGAGTCGAACCGTCCGCCACCAGATCGGACGGCGTTCCTTCGAACACGACCAGGCCGCCGTCGTGCCCAGCACCGGGACCGAGATCGATGATCCAGTCGGCGTGGGCCATGACGGCTTGATGATGCTCGATGACGATCACCGACTTGCCCGAGTCGACCAGCCGGTCCAGCAGCCCGAGGAGCTTGTCGACATCGGCGAGATGCAGTCCTGTGGTGGGTTCGTCGAGCACGTAGATCCCGCCCTTGTCGGCCATGTGCGTCGCCAGCTTGAGGCGTTGCCGTTCCCCACCCGACAGTGTGGTCAACGGTTGCCCGATCTTCAGGTAGCCCAGCCCGACGTCGTTCAATCGCTGCAGAATCTTGTGCGCCGGCAGCAGTTTGGCCGCACCGTCGGAGAAGAACTCCTCGGCCTCGGCGACCGACATCGACAACACCTCGTCGATGTTGCGGCCGCCGTAGTGGTACTCGAGTACCGATGCTTGGAATCGCTTGCCCTCGCACTCCTCACACACCGTGGCCACCCCGGCCATCATCGCGAGGTCGCTGTAGATGACGCCCGCGCCGTTGCACGTCGGGCACGCACCCTCCGAATTGGAGCTGAACAGCGCAGGTTTGACGGCATTCTCCTTGGCGAACGCCTTCCGGATCGGTTCGAGCAACCCGGTGTACGTCGCGGGATTGCTTCGCCGCGATCCACGTATGGCTCCCTGATCGACCGACACCACATCGGCTGTCCCCGAGAGCGATCCGTGAATGAGCGAACTCTTGCCCGAGCCGGCGACGCCGGTGACGACAACCAGAACACCGAGTGGAACGTCGACGTCGACGTCGCGCAGATTGTGGGAGTCCGCGCCGCGAATTTCGAGCACTTCGGAGAACTCGCGCACCGATTTCTTCAGTGATGCCCGATCGTCGAAGTGCCGCCCGGTAACGGTGTCGCTCTGCCGCAATCCGTCGACGGTGCCCTCGAAACAGACGTGCCCGCCTGCACTTCCTGCACCGGGGCCCAGATCGACGACGTGGTCTGCGATGGAGATGGTCTCGGGCTTGTGCTCCACCACCAGAACGGTGTTTCCCTTGTCCCGCAACTGAAGCAGCAGATTGTTCATCCGCTCGATGTCGTGGGGGTGCAGACCGGTGGTCGGCTCGTCGAACACGTACGTCACATCGGTCAACGACGATCCGAGATGGCGAATCATCCTGGTGCGCTGAGCCTCTCCACCGGACAACGTTCCCGACGGACGATCCAGGCTCAGGTAGCCGAGCCCGATCTCCACGAACGAGTCGAGGGTCTCGCCGAGTGTGGTCAGCAGCGGTGCCACCGACGGCTCCTTCAGGCCGCCTACCCACTTCGCCAGGTCGCTGATCTGCATCGCACATGCGTCGGCGATGTTGACACCCTTGATCTTCGACGACCGAGCACCTTCGTTGAGCCTGGTTCCGAGGCAGTCCGGGCAGGTGGTGAAGGTGATCGCGCGTTCGACGAAGGCGCGGATGTGGGGCTGCATGGCGTCGACGTCCTTGGACAGGAACGACTTCTGAATCTGAGGCACGAGCCCTGAATAGGTCAGATTGATGCCCTCGACCTTGATTTTCGTCGGCTCGCGATAGAGCAGGTCGTCGAGTTCCTTCTTGGTGTACTTCGAGATGGGCTTGTCCGGGTCGAAGTACCCACAGCCGCGAAATATTCGGCCGTACCAGCCTTCCATGCTGTAGCCGGGGATGGTGATCGCGCTCTCGTTGAGCGACTTGCTCGCGTCGTAGAGAGCGGTGAGATCGAAGTCGCTGACGGAGCCTCTGCCCTCACAACGCGGACACATGCCACCGGTCACGGAGAACGACTTCTTCTCGGTGGTCTGCCTGCCGCCCTTGTCCACCTTGTACGCGCCTGCACCGGACACCGACGCGACGTTGAACGAAAAGGCCTGTGCGGAGCCGATGTACGGCTTTCCGATTCGGCTGAACAGAATCCGCAGCATGGCGTTGGCATCGGTTGCGGTGCCGACGGTGGAATTCGGATTGGCGCCCATGCGCTGCTGATCGACGATGATGGCGGTGGTGAGTCCGTCCATGACGTCGACATCCGGGCGGCCGAGCGTGGGCATGAATCCTTGAACGAAGGCACTGTAGGTCTCGTTGATCATGCGCTGTGATTCGGCAGCAATGGTACTGAAGACGAGCGAGCTCTTTCCCGAGCCGGAGACGCCGGTGAACACGGTCAGTCGCCGCTTGGGCAGCTCCACATCGATGTCCTGAAGATTGTTCTGCCGAGCCCCCTGTACACGAATCAAATCGTGGCTGTCGGCAGCATGCGGTGCCGAGCCCTGCGTGACCTTCTTCGTCGCCATGAGCAGTCAGGCTAGTCGTACCGGAACCTGCACGCTTCTCGATTCCTGATCGATTCCGGTGGCGGACAGCGCGGCGTCGAGTCGTCTCAGGTCGGCCGCCGAGGACTCGAGGAGTGGGCGTCGCACGGTCGCGTCGGAGATGACCCCGATCCTGACGAGCGCGGCCTTGGCCATGATGGCTCCCTGCGTCGTGCGCATGACGGCGTCGGTCAACGGCAGGAGCGATCGCTGTACCGAGTTCGCCCTGTCGAGGTTGCCGGTTCGGACTGCCGCGATCAGCTCGGCGTAGCGGTCGGCCACCACGTTGCCGGTGACGCTGACCAATCCTGTTGCACCGGAGGCGAGGTAGGGGAGCGCGAGTTCGTCGATTCCGCAGTAGTAGGCGAGGTCCGTCGAGGACATGACGGTCATGGCCTCGTACAGATCTCCCTTCGCGTCCTTGACCGCACCGATGAGGGGGTGGCGGGAGAGCTCGACGAGCGTCGGTGCCTCGACGGCCACACCTGTGCGCGCCGGGACGTCGTACACCATGGCGGGCAGCCCACCTGCCTCGGCGATGGCGACGATGTGCTCCACGATGCCGGCCTGAGTGGGGCGCGAATAGTAGGGAGCGGTGATCAACAGTGCGTCGGCGCCGGCTGCGGCCGCGGACCGCGCCATCTCGATCCCCGCGGAGGTGTCGTTGGTGCCTATTCCCGCGATCACTCGAAGAGCGTGATCGCGATGCCTGCGGGCGCGGGCGATCAGCCGAGAGATCTCGTGGACTGCCAGGGTCGGTGCTTCACCGGTTGTCCCGGCGATGACGACGCCGTCGCATCGTGTCGCCGACAGGTGCGCGAGAAGGGCATCGACGCCGGACCTGTCGACCGATCCATCGGGGTGCATGGGGGTTGCCACAGCGACGAGGTTCGTGCCGAAGATCGTCGAGGCCGGCGACGGAGTGGTGGTCATGGTTCGAGTGTGGACCGCTCGATACATAAGGTCCAGCGAGGTATTTTCCGCAATACTGCGTACTGTTGCTTCATGATCGACATGAGTGCCCTGCACGCCCTGCGCGCTGTGGCAGCTCTGGGCACCCTCGCGCGCGCCGCCGACGAGCTCGGCTACACCTCCTCGGCGATCTCCCAGCAGATCAAACGACTCGAACGGCAGATCGGCACCCCGGTACTGGCCCAGGCCGGTCGGGGAGTCGTGCTCACCCCCTCAGGTCGGGCGGTGGTCGAGTCGGCGGGGGAGGTGTTCGACGCTCTCGAGCGGTGTGTCGAGGCGGCTCGATCCGCAGACGAGGGCGTGGCACGTGGTGTCGTTCGGTTGGTCGGCTTCTCGACCGCGGTTCGTGGTTTGCTGGCACCCGCGCTGATCGAGCTGAATCGACGGTATCCCGACCTGACGGTGCACATCAGCGAGGAGGATCCCGACCGCGCACTGCACAGCGTGTCTGCCGGGACTGCAGACCTGGCGCTCGTGCACGACGCAGACGGAGTATCCGCGCCCGCTCCGCCCTCGGTCGTTCGGCAACGGATTCACACGGATTTCGGCGACGTGATCATGAAGCGAACCCACCCCCTCGCCCGACCCGACATCGCGTTGACCCCTGCCGAACTCGCTCGGTACCCGTGGGTGACGAGCCCGGCCGGAACGGTGTGCCACCAGTGGTTTCGGCGGCTGTTCGCCGAGACGTCCGCCGAGGTCGACGTTCGCCATCTCGTGGACGACTTCTCCACGCAACTCGCGTTGGTCGAAGCGGACGATGTCCTCGCTCTCGTGCCTCGCCTCGCGCGTCCGTTGCTCGGTGCCGATCTCGTCGCGGTACCGCTCGAGCGAGCTCCCGTTCGTGAGGTGGAGGCCGCGTGGCGGCGCAGCGCCGACGCCAGCCCGGCAATTCATGCCGTGCTCGACGTCCTCGATGCGGCCTCGCGATGAGTGGTCAGGACGACCAGATGACCGGTCGCTCGCGTCATCGCCACATACTTGTCGACGGCACCGGCGATTCCTGATCCGAACGAATCCGGGTCGATCAGGACGACCAGATCGAATTCGAGTCCCTTCGTCGACTGCGGTGTCAGCGAGCGGATGCGACCCGACGGAGCAAACGTGGGATCACCGATGACGCAGGCGATTCCGTCGACGTTCGACTCCAGCCAGCGATCGAGGATCGACAACAGATCTGCCGCGTCACCGTACTCAACGGGCACACCGGTGCTGCGGATGGAGACCGGAACATTGGCGTCCGGCAGCGCCGCGCGGATCACCGGCTCGGCCTCGGTCATCACTTCCAGCGGGGTGCGGTAATTGACGCCGAGAGTGGAGATCTCCACCCGGTCGAGTCCCACACGTGCAAGCCGTTCGCGCCAGGACTCGGCGAATCCCAGCCGCGCTTGCGCGCGATCGCCGACGATGGTGATGCTGCCCGACGGGCACCGGCGCAGGACCATCTGCCACTGCGCGTCGGTCAACTCCTGCGCCTCGTCGACGACGACGTGTGCGAACGGCCCCACCAAGGGATCCGACGGGATCTCCTCGAAGCCCGCCGAATCGACGAGCGCATCGCGAATCCCGTCCTGCCGCAACTGCGCGGCCATCATCTCGTCGTCGTCGGCGGCCATGAGTTCGTCGACGACTCGGTCCATCCGCACGCGCTCCGCAGTTGCGGCTATCTCCCGACGCCGAGTGCGGCGCGCATGCTCGGGATCTCCCAGCCGCATCCGAGCGGCGTCGAGCAGCGGCAGATCGGACTCCGTCCATCGGGTCGGATCGGGGCGTTGGAGCGCGCGGACGTCCTCGGTGCCTAGCCAGGGTGCGCACGAGCGAAGGTACGCCGGCACGCTCCACAGGTCTGAGACGAGGTCGGCAGCGTCGATGATCGTCCAGGATCGTTCCAGCTCTGCACGTAGAGAATTGTTGTTCTGCAGAGACTTTCGTATGTCTTTCGGGGTCTCGCCGCCGTCGTGGCGGTCCGTCAGAATCGTGAGCAGTAGGTCCCAGACCTGTTCACGAGCCTCGTTGTGCGGAGTGCCGGGATCAGGTGCCTCGAACGCCTCGGCCCAATCGGCCGCAGTCAATGTCAGATCGGCCCATTCGGTCTCCACGATCATGGTCCGAGTCGGCGGCTGCTCGTAGAACGCAACGGCCGCCTCGATCGCCACTGTCATGTTCGCGGTCGCTTTCAGTTGCGCCACAACAGGATCTGCTTCCTCGGTCGCGTTCGATCCCTCGGCGACGAGATCCCGGAGGGTGCAGGTCTGCACACCGTCCTCGCCCAGACTCGGTAGGACGTCGGAGACGTAGGAGAGGTACGGCTCGTGTGGGCCGACGACGAGCACGCCGCCGCGACTGTGTCCTAGACGCGACTGCGTGTACAGCAGATACGCGGTGCGATGCAGAGCGACAACGGTTTTCCCGGTTCCAGGACCACCGTCCACGACCAGCGCGCCGTGGGAGTCCGCACGAATGATCGCGTCCTGATCTGCTTGAACGGTGCCGAGCACGTCACGCATTCGCGGTGAACGTGCCGAACCCAGACTGGCGATGAAGGCGGACTGATCGTCCAGTGCAGTTTCGGTGATCGGTCCGGTCAGGTCGAACACCTCGTCCCAGTAGTCGGAGATGGTGCCGTTCGTCCACCGATATCGACGACGGCTTCGCAGCCCCATGGGATTGGCGTGAGTAGCACCGAAGAAGGGTTCGGCTGCGGGGGAGCGCCAGTCGACGAGGAGTTGATCGCCCTCGGTTCCCAGCAGTCCGAGTCGTCCGATGTACACCGGCTCATCCGTGTCGATGGTCACGATGCGACCCAGGCACAGATCGACACCGTATCGACGGAGTGAACGGAGACGGCCGCCCAAGCGATGTATCTCGAAGTCCCGTTCCATCACCTCCCGGCCCATTCGGCCCGACGACTTCTGCGCGGTCTCCAGCCGCGCCGCCGTATCGAGACGAGACTTCTCGATACTCGACTGGACTGCTGAAAAGTGTTGCTCGTCAGGGCCGATCGATGCTGGGTCGCCCTTGTGTGCGAGATTGTCGGGTAGGTCGAAAACACTCGGGTGTACTTGTTTCACAGGACTCCGATCGATTGCTACGTGGCTGCAGCGAGCCATTCTGAGCCCTGCACGGGGTCTTGCCGCAAGCCCCGGGGTGCGCTATACATTGAAAGGGGAAAGAGGGGACAGTCGCTTTCGGTCCCGTCCCCAAACCTCGATGCCGACGAAACCGGCGGTGCATCAAGTGATTCGAAGTCGGGATCAGGCTACGGGTCCGTGTACTCGACCGGCGAGTGTGTCCATTTGATCGAAATTCATCGATCGCCGAGAAGTAGATCAGCGATGGCACCGGCACCGACCGGCCGACCCAAGAGGTACCCCTGCGCGAAATCGCAGCCGGTGGCGGCCAGTGCTTCGAGTTGCTCCTCGGTTTCGACGCCCTCGCCGACCACGGTGACGTCGAATGCGCGGGCGAGCGACACGATGGCCGAGACGATCGCGCGAGCCCGAGGGGACGGCAGCCGGGCAATGTACGACTTGTCGATCTTGAAGCACTCGAACATCGGGTAGCGGTCGAGATACGACATGGAGCTGTGGCCTTTACCCATATCGTCGAGCAGGAGTGCCACACCCATGGCGTGCAGGGCAGAGACGGTATCGGCGACCCGCTCGGTGTCCGCGACCCACACGGTTTCGGTGACCTCGAGTCCGAGCGCGAAGGCCGGCAGTCCCGTTTCTGCCAGCACGGAAGCGACCTGGGTGGGAAAGTCGGGATCGCGGAGTTGAAGCGCGCTGACGTTGACGCGAACCACGATGTCGGAGAACGTTCTCCACCGCGCTGCGGCCGTGCATGCGGTACGCAGCGCCCATGCGCCCAATGGTGTTGCAAGACCTGTTCTTTCAGCGACGCCGACGAATTCGCTCGGTTCGATGGGTCCGAGTTCTCGGTGATTCCAGCGGGCGAGTGCCTCGACGGCAACGATTTTCCGTGTGGCGATGTCCACCAACGGTTGATAGGCGAGAGTGAGTTCGTCGGCGCGCAGCGCCGTTCGCAGATCGATCGACAGTGACCTGATGCGATCGGCGTCGTAGAGATCGGTGGGATCGAACACCGCATGCCCGCCGGTCCCACTGTCCTTCGCGCGGTACATGGCCAAGTCGGCGCGGTGGATCAGCTCGTGCCGAGTCGAATTCGGTTCGGACACCGCAATACCGATGCTGGCGCTCAGAGGGATGGGCACGTCCTCGGCGGAGAAGGGAACGGCGATGGAACTCGAGATGTGACGTGCGAGCTCCTCCGCATGAGCAACGCTGTCCACACCTTCGCAGACGATCAAGAATTCGTCCCCGCCCAGGCGTGCGATGGTGTCGGCGTCTCGGATCGCCGAAGCGAGCCGTTCGACGAATTTGACCAACGCCCTGTCTCCGGCGTCGTGTCCGAGGCTGTCGTTGATGATCTTGAAGTCGTCGATGTCGAGCAGAAGCAGTGCTACGGTGCCGGACTGTTGTCTCGCGCGGTCCAACGCCGATTCGATGACCTCGTATGCGAGGGTACGGTTGGGCAGACCGGTCAGGGCGTCGTGTGTACTACGTCGTCGCAGCTGGAGCTCGAGATCGATGCGTCGAATCGCCGCGGATACGATGCCGGCCACCGAGCTGAGAAACGATACTTCTTCGTCGCGGTAGAGACGGGCCTCGACGCTGTGGATGGAGAGAACTCCCCATGCTCTTCCGGCGGCGGTGAGGATGGGAACTCCGACGCCGCTGCGGAGGCCGAGTGAGATCATCGTGTCGGTGCGAAAACGCTTCTCGGCGTGGCTGTCGCTGCACACGACAGGCTCCGAGAGAGTCAGGACGAATCCCACCAGAGAACCGTCCCCGGACGGAATGTCCTGACGCATGCCGAGTGCACCGCTGGCGGCGTCCATGGTCAGGTACGGGTCGGTCGGGTGCTCGAGATGGGCGATGGCGGAGTTTCCCACGCCGATCAGGGTGGCGGCGGTGTCGGTTGCTGCAGTGAGCAATCTGGGTAGCTCGGCGACGACGGCGAATCGACTCAGATCGGCGAGAGCCTTCTGCTCGAGCGCGTGACGACCGGCAATGACTGCGTCGGCCGCCATCCTGGCACTGCGCTGCTCCACCGTGTGTCGGTGCCGAATGGTGGATGCGACCACGTCGGGGCCACCATCGGCGCGACTGATCACATAGGAAGAGACCACGACCGGCATGCCGGTACCGGTCACCTGATGACGCAGCTCGCAGTAGCCCTCCCACTTGCCCTCGGAGAGCAGACCGGCGGCGATGTCGTCGGTCAGATCGAGTCCGTCGGAAGTCAGCAGATCCAAGGCGGAGACTTGGCCGATATCTGCCACGTCGTCGACGCCGATCAGTTCCGAACCTGCCGGATTGATGTACAGGATCTTTCCCGTGACGTCGGACAGTGCAACGAAGTCCGGAGAACGTTCCAGGAAGGATCGAAGACTCACCGGATCGTCCGGGAGATCGAACATCGGCCCTCCGATCCGTTTCACTCGGGATACGAGCGGCACCGGGCCCATGTTATTCGGCGTTCGCGGTCCTTGTGCCCGAATAGTACCCGCCGGGTAACAGCCCTGGTCTGCCTGTTGTCGTGCGTGGAGGGGATGTCGAGCGACGAAGTGTGCCACATCGCCCGCCATCGTCACCTCGACCGGCCGAATGTAGCGGTCAGGAGCTGCCGTAGGCCGGGCGATCATGCTCGATGGGACCACCGCACCCTTCGGTGTCGGCGCATCGGCCGGGTTCGTCAGCGCTGCGAACCTGGTGGACGGCGCGGTCGTCGAGTCGTTTCCTCGGAGCTGTTGGACGTCGGAACGGTCACCACACCGCCGGCCGATCCTCGACGCGAACGCGACCGAGGAATCGATGTGTGATGTCGGACCCGGAGTGGTTGTAGCTGTTCATGATTCGGCGAGTTTCTCGATGAGAGCGCACAGCGCGGGGGCGTGGAGGTCGATTCCGTCGTCGTGCTGCCGACCCCACGCGGCGAATCATGTCGGTGACGTCTCCGAGGCCCGCATGTCGGCCCAGTCGGGCGTGGTCGGAACATGGCTGTCGACTGATGTGGGTAGGCGAAAGCGTCGAACGGAAAGGTCGATTCAGCGAGCACTACAACACATTTGGGTAGGAACTGCCCGTGCGTGAGGGTGAACGACCAAGCCCGCAGCCGGGACGCTCGGACGGTGGGATCGATGGGCTCGGGGGGGGGGGGCAGGACATCGCGTCGACTCCATCCTCGGGCAGCTACGGTGAGCTGATGGCGGTGTGCGAGCGCTCGAGAATCGACACGATCGTGCCGGCCGCATGAATCGTTCCGGTAGGCCCGTCATCGTTGCCGGAGATCTCGACGACTTGCACGCGGTGGCATCGATCTGGACGAGCTCGACGGCCGTTCGCGATAGGCGCCGGACACCGTGCAACCTGTCATCGGCAGTCGCGGGGATCAGACGCAGACTCGACGTCGCCGGTGCGGCAATTCTGGTCGCCGAAACGGATTTTCGGACAGTCGGTTTCGTCCTCTTTGCCCCGCGCGGTCGTATCTTGGAGATCTTCTACCTGGCTGTGGATCCGGCGATGTGGGGCGAAGGAATTGCCACGCAGTTGTTGCGCAGCGTCGAGACTCATGCGCGCACTGTCGATTGCGCGACTCTGGAACTATGGGTGATCGATGACAACGACCGCGCAATTCGCGTGTACGAGAGTGCAGGGTGGATCGGAACCGATGTCACACAGGTGGACAGCGCATCAGGGCGAGTGGAGCGGCGGCTGGTTCGGGATGCTGGGTGGCGAAAATATCGCCCGGTGACATGCAGTTCAGCCCAATTCGGGTGTGGCACCGAAGGTCGGACTCCACGTCACGAGGGGTGGTCGCGACGGCGTTGGTTCCGGGTGGCCGTGGGCGATGACATGGAGTTCGGCGATATGGGAGTCGAACGCTTCCCGTCCGGCGCTTGTCAGCTTCACCCAGGTCAATCTCCGTGAGTCCGAACGTGACAGCGACGCAGTTTTCTTCATCGAGACATAGCCCGCGTCGGAGAGTGCTTTGAGGTGTTTCGACAGCGACGCGTCGCTGATCTCGAGTGTGTCGCGTATGACCGCGAAGTCGATCTCGTCGGTTCGGCGCAGAATTCCGCAGACGCGCAAACGGATCGGAGCATGGATGACGGCGTCGAATCTCGGGCCGGCGCCGGGAGATTCGGTCACGACCAGCTACTCCTGGTCCGGCGACCTGTGAGTTGCCGGATGCCTCCGGCGTGTAGATGGGTTCGGTACACGCTGTCGAACAGACGGCCCCCGAACAGCACGATGGCGAAGCACACGGCCTGCGGCAGAAGCACCCACCACGCAGACAGAGACGCCACCACGCCATAGGACATGCTCAACAAACCGAGCACGCCGACCAGGAGTCCCACGAGAACAGACCATCCCATCAGGCCCACTGCCGCCGGCCGCACCCCGGATATGCGGGGGTAGAGCAGAGCCAACGTTGCTGCTGCCGCAACCGGGACGGCGGCGAATGCCGCACTCACGTTGCCGTCCGGCAACGCCGGTGTGCCTACGTACAAGGCGGTCAATGCGGCGAAGGCCGGGTAGAACCAGAACGGTGCGGCGAGACGATCTGCGAGAGAGACGCGATCGGCGTGAAGTGCACCCAGCAGATCGCGTGCGTTGTCCGGTGACTGATGGCTTTCCATATTGGCAACTCTAACACTTTCCGCATAGGCAAGTGTTACGTTGAATCCTGAAAGTACACAGCGCACATCCATGGAGGGTCATGAAGAAGCACCCGGTCGTCACTCGTTCACTCGTCCTCGCCAGCGCGCTCGCAGCCGTGATCGGAACCAGCGCCGCACAAGCCGGTGCCCAGGAGAGGTACTTCTCGCCGCAACAACGGATCCATACGCTCGCCGAGGTTCCCCAATGTTTCGGCGGCACCGTCGATGTGAATGTCCAGAGCGGCTACGCGCCCAACGAGATTCGTGCGAATTTCACCACCCACCTGTACAGCCCGGCATGGGCTGGATCAGCCGACTACGAGTGCTATCTGAGCATCTATGCGGATTGGCGTAACCACGACACCGGCCTCAGCGGAACCGCCGAGCAGCGGGTGGCGAGCTGGCGGTTCATGGGCCCCAATGTGGCAAACCCTTACCTGGACATCGAGACAGGGGAGGGGCCGCTCACGGTTACCTTCAGAACGAGTGCCGCGCATGCACCGAATCCCACCTTCGAAGTGCCGGCCCGCTGAATGATGTCGATCGAACCGGCTTCCGGCAGGCGGGGAACTCTGGTGTCGGTTCACTGACCACGCGTGCGCCGACACCACGACGTCTTGGTATCGACTCGAAAGAGGAAAGAGGAAAGAGGAAACGTGGGAATTGCTCGGAAGTCCGTTGTTCTGGTCGCGACTGTGTGCGGGTTGGCCCTAGGTGGTTGTGCAAGTGGCGATTCGGACACCAGCGCCACGCCGGATACGACGGCTACGCCCGCAGGGACGACCACCCCGTCGTCGGTTGTGGCCGAGCCGCCGACTCAGCTCGAGGCCGAATCCCCACAGGAATCGGTAGTCGTTCCGCCGATGCGAACCCCGGAGGAAGCAGCGGACCTGGTGCCGGGTGGTGGCGGTGCGATCTTGCAGCCGTCGGGAGACGAACCAGGCAACGTCGATCCCGTGATGTTCCGGACGGGGAGTGATAAATACAACTTCATTTCGCCGACGGGCAACATCTCCTGCGGCATCTGGGATGCCGACGGTCCCGAGGGGCGAGTGGGATGTCAGGCCGCGGACGGCAGGAATCCCTTCGAAGGACCGCAATGCTCGAATGCCGAGAACGACAAGGTCGCTGTTCGCGTGACCGCCGCAGGTTCGGAAAGCATGTGCACTACGCAGGGCATCTATGTGGATGCGAACGCACCGGTGCTCGAGTTCGGCCAGGTGCTGTCGGTCGAGGGCGTGGTATGCCGATCCGGGGCCGACGACATCGTCGCCTGCACCGCACCTATGGGCGGATTCACGTTCTCCCGAGATATCAACTACACCTACTGATTCGGACGTTGCGGGGTGTGGGCCGACAGTCCACACTGGGACCCATCATGACGAACTACGATCTGCGCGCCAACCCACGTAAATTGCGGCCGCGGGCAGCGGTCCCGCGCGAGGCGACGATCGAAACGACGTCCAGCGGGGTTCCTGTTTCCGAGCGCGATTTCTTCATCGAGGAGTTCCGCGGGGTCACGATCGTGATCGCCCTTCCCGTGCTGAGCAGCGCAGCGCTGGACGCAGTGGAACGAACCGTCGGGGAGTTCGGCACTGGCGATACGCGGTTCATTTTTGTGGTTTCGGTCGACTACGTTTCGGAAGTCACCGCTGCAGTCGGTGGTGTGGCCTTGGCCGGTGCGACTGTCTGGGACGACGAGTCCGTCGCCCGTCTGTGGCTGGCCATCGCGGACTCGGAGTACGTCGTGATCGGGGCGGAGGCGGCCGCTGTCGCGCGCACTGCCGGCACCGTGTCTGCGAGCGTGCGCGCGTCGAAGATGGTCCTGACCGATCCGGGCGGGGGTTGGGGCAATCCTCGTCGAAGCTTCGCCGACATCGACCTGCACCGCGAGCGTCTGGTCGCACACCTGTCCGAGCGTGGGCTCGACGATTTCCCGCCCGCGGCCGAGGCAGCACTTGCAGGCGGTGCATACAGCGTAAACCTCTGCCGCGCCGAGGATCTCGAATTCGAGCTGTTCACATTCGACGGTCGGGGGACCGTCCTGACCCAAGGGCGCTACCTTCATCTGGCCTCGCTACAAGTGGACGATTTCCCGGCAATCGAGGCATTGGTCGCACAGGGAGTGCGAGAAGGGGTTCTCAAGCAACGCAGTCGGATCGAGATTGCCAGGATGGCTGTCGGAGGGCTCGGTGCGCGAGTGCTGCGCACCGGGCACCTCGCCGGTATCGTCGGACTCGAGGTGGACCGTTACGCCGGAACGGGATTCGGCGAAGTGTCGGGTTTGATCACAGTCGCCGAATTCTCCGGACTGGGAGCGGGTGGCCTGCTGATGGACGGACTGTTGGAGGTCTGCCGCACGAGGGGTATCGCGAATCTCTTCGCGGTCACCGTCAGCAGTGAAGCCGCGGAGTTCTTCGCCAAGCGCAGTTTCGTCGAGGTCGGGCGTCAGGATGTCCCTGCGGCGAAATGGGATGACTACGACGCCGATCGGCTCGAGTCAGCTCGTTGTTTCCTGCGATCGGTCTGAGCCGTCGTGGGGCAGCATCTGAAATCGACATATCCCGTTTACTTGACATAATGCTGATTATCGGCAAAACATGGCCGCAGCTCGGAGGCCGTGTCGATGGTCGGCAGGTCATCTCGCGTGCGCTGATACATTCCGGGTAGGTCCTTGTCGCCTGTCCATCGGCAATCCGCTTTCTCGAGTGGCCTCCGGCGGTCATCCGTGGAGTTGCCCAGCAGGCGGCTGCTCGCCGCGAATCGATGGAATGCTCGGTATCGACGTAACCCGGGCGGCCCTTTTCTGGTCGCCTCCTGGGGTCGACTTCCGGTCCAGCTCCATCACATCGAATCGTCACAGTGACGATTCGATGTGATGGAGCGGGAACTGCCATTCGTTGCCACCTGACATCGGCGATAATCGCTCGAGGCACAAACAGTCGTTGTGGTCAGTACTGGCCGATCGACTGGTCGAATCACCCGTTCCTGTTACGCTCCGAGGAATTGTTGCTCGGGGCAAAAACCAGCCGAAGGTCACTCGATGTTTGCCGTTCGTCCGTTCAGCTCGGCCTCGGGTCGAAATGCGTCACGCCCACGCGAGGACACGTCGGTGTCGGAGTTGTTGGATCTGGACGCGACTCGAACTCGCCTCATTCGATTGATCGTCGGCTTGGGCACGTTCTCGATCGGGCTCATCGGATTGCTCAGCGCACCGTCCGAGGAGTACAGCGGTTGGCGAGTGTATGCGGTGGTCGCCATCAGTCTGACCGCGTTTCCGGTCGCGCTGCGTTGGGTGTTCGGCAGATGGCCCGGCCGGCGTCTGCTGAGCGCGTTCATCGTGTATTCGGATATATCCATCGCGGTCAGTCTGGTGATGAAAGACACGGCGTTGACGGCAATGGGCGGAACGGTCTTGTTCGCTGTAGTCACGATGCTGGCCGTAATAGCGGTGCCGCCACTCCCCTGCGCCATACATATGCTTTTCGCTACGGCCATTCTGTCCGTCGTGGCCGTACGCACAATCCAGGCCGACATCGCCAGCGGCTGGGTCGTCGCCGCACACAGCTTGACCATGTTGTTGATATTCGCCTCTCCGCTGGTCTTGGTGGTGTACGTGAGCGAACTCCGTTCTCGTGCAAGAGAATCGCTGGTCGATCCGTTGACCGGTCTACACAACCGTCGCGGGCTGTTCTCTGCGGTTGCTGCCACCGCGATGGCGACGTCGGATGTCGAACCCAGGGTGATATGCGCCGTCGCCGCCGACGTCGACGGGATGAAGCGTGTCAACGACAACTACGGACACCACACCGGCGACGCTGTCTTGGTCGACGTTGCCCAGCATCTGCGAGCGTTGGCCGCAAACCGCTGGATCGTTGCACGATTGGGCGGTGACGAGTTCGCATGCATCGCCGTCGGTCGGCGTGCCGACCTCGCTGTTCGAACCGATGACCTCGTAGCGAGCCTGACACAGGCCCGGATGTTGTCCGGACTCACCGTCAGCGTCGGGTCGGCGGCCGTACACATCGACGCGGACAGCGATGTTCGGCAGTCTGCGCACGACGTACTGCGCATCGCGGACTCGGAGATGTATCGCGCGAAACGCAGTCGCTGGCCGGCGTGAGCAGGTGTCTCTCCCCCGGCCTTCGCGTTCCACTCGGCGTTGGGTGGTCACGCGCGTCGGTCACGGACGCTCCTCGAGAGGTACCGGTTCGGTTGTAGATCTGGGAAACTTCTTGTTCTCGGGCGTTCCGACAGCGGGGTCGAATTCGTCGCCGACGGGATCGGGGGACGTAGCACCCACCTGATCCGCCAACTCCAATCCCGCACCTGCGTAGACGTTGAACGCGATGTCCACGCCGTGCTCCTTGGCCCACTGCACTTCGTCGTCGTAGCGAGCCACGGCTGCGACCGTTCCACTGAATCCTGATTCGCGCAGACAGGCGAGTGCTGTGACGTTGGCACCGTGACGTGGCATCGCGAGCACGGCAATGCGGACCGACTCGGAATGCCGCAGTTGATTCCAGAAATCGAGATCGGTTGCGTCCCCCTCGATGACTCGCAGTCCTTGATCGGCGAGGCGGCGAATACGAGGCCCGTCGTAGTCGACTCCCACCACATCGAGACGGTAGTGATCGGTGAGTCGCTGATAGGCCGCGAATCCGACACGACCCATGCCGATCACGACGACCTCGGCGTCGCCGGCGTCGCCGGATCGCTCCTCGGGATGCAGGCTCTGCTCGTCCTGCTCGGGCAGACGTGTCGCTATCTTCTCGACCATCAGGTGCCCACGGCCGTTCACCAGAGCCGACGCGACAAAACTCAGAGCTACGGCGATCGACATTTCGACCAGCCATGCCGGTGCGAGGAGGCCGGTCGTCACACCTACCGAAACGACGATCAGACCGAACTCGGAGTAGTTCATCAGGCTCAGTCCGGCGAGGAGCGCGGTCCGATATCGCAACTTCATCATGGCGAACAAGCCCAGGTACAGGACGGATTTGAGTGGCAGCAGGAGCACCATGAGCAGGGCGACGCCAAGACTGGGTAGGTCCGGCAACCCGGACAGACCGATCGAGACGAAGAAGCCGACCAGGAGCAGTTCCTTGATGTGGAACAGCGATCGTGACAGTTCGGACGAGGCCGGATGCGATGCCAGCAACACACCGATGACCAGCGCGCCCAGGTCCCCTTTGAGTCCGAGGGCGGAGAACAATGCGTAACCCGGGACCAGCGCCATCACGATGCCGAACAGCGATTGCATCTCGCCGTGGCCCAGTCCGCTCCATATTCTCCGAAGGATCCGCGTCACCGGCCACAGCAGTACGAGCGTCACCGCCCATGGGCTCGGTAGTGAACCGCTGGTGATCGTGAGGAAAACCACGGCAACGATGTCCTGCATGACCAGGACACCGATCGCCACGCGCCCGTAGAGGGCGTGCGACTCCCCTCGCTCTTCGAGAACTTTGACCACGAACACTGTGCTCGAGAACGACATCGCAAAGGCGAGCAACGCTATCGTCGTCAGGCTCTGGCCGGACAACATGGCCAATCCGGCGACGGCGGCGAGCCACAGCACGGTGGTACCGACCACGATGCTCGCCACCAGATGCACCGAGGTCGTCAGCCACACCTCCCGGCGCAGAAGAATACGAACGTCGAGCTTGAGGCCGATAGCGAACAACAGCAGCGTCACGCCCAGATCGGCGAGGAGCTCGAGCTGGGGCACCTCACCGACATCGAGCGCATTGATGACGAAACCGGCAGCGAGAAACCCGACCAGAGGAGGTAGCCGTACCACCATGGCAAGTCCGCCCAAACCGAAGGCGATGACGAGGTAGATCGCGGCAATTGTCATGCACGGTCCCTTTGCTGGTGGGCTGCAACCGGATCTCCAACGGGTCGACGACATCGGCACATGCCG
This sequence comes from Rhodococcus sp. 05-340-2, assembly GCF_002258915.1. NCBI lineage: Bacteria > Bacillati > Actinomycetota > Actinomycetes > Mycobacteriales > Nocardiaceae > Rhodococcus > Rhodococcus sp. 05-340-2. The sequence continues at coordinate 769,591 of NZ_NOYU01000027.1, read as the reverse complement.
TCGGAGTGCCCCCAGTATCCCGGCATTGCGGGTATTTCACAGCGCACGAGTACCGACGAGAACGGCGATCGACGAAGTCGTCATTCGACTTCGTCGATCGCCGTGAGCACGATCGAGCTACCGGTCCCTCAGTGCGGAAGGTCTCAGAGCTCGAACTCGGCCGGATCGATTCCGACTGCGAAGCACGCATTGCGTACGGCAGCCTTCTCGTGATCGTCGAAATGGCCGTCCGCGCCGCCGATGATGATGCCGATCTGGATGACGGCTCGTGCCTGGTCGGGCTTCGACTTCAACTTGCCGATCGTCGCTGTCGCCTCGACCTTCCCGAAGTCGAAGTCTCCTTGCAGCTTGTCGCAGTACCAGTCGAACTTCTGTCGAAGCTCGTCGGGCTCGAACACCCGCAGGGCCTCGTTGCCGGCGATCAGGGATGCCGTTTTCTGGCGCTCGGCAGGATCGATGGTGCCGTCCGCCGCCGCGATCAGGGCACACATGGCCATGCTGCCGTTGGCGAATTCCTTGTTCTTGAACTGGCTGGTCTTGGTCTGCAGCTGGCCGTTCAATTCCTGTGCCTTGGACTTGAGTTGATCCCAGAACGCCATGGAGCTCCTCACTAGGTCGTACCGTCCGCGCAGTCGCACGGACGGTACGACCATTGTCCACGGAGTCGGTGAACGAGACAGGAACCGCAGTTCAGCGCAGCCGCTCTGCGTCCTGCGCCTTGGCCAACAGTTCGGCACACAGTCGGTGCAGTTCCGCGGCGTCGGCCCCTTCCGCCACCGCCGTGCCGACATCCTCGGCGGCACACCGAACCTCGAACGCTCGGTCGGCCGCCGCCGACACCTCCTCGGCGGTCAGCACGACGGCGTCGTCGGGAATCGACGTTCCTTTGATTGCGCTGCGCTGCTCGTAGGCGCGTTGACGGCACGATTGACGGCAGTACCGCCGCTTGCGGCCGGTTCCGGTGTCGGCGACCGGGCGCCCACACCAGGCGCAGGTCTGGTCGCGGCGGGTTCTGGCGGACATGGTCGTTCAGCCTACTGCGGTCGCGAGGTAAGATCGCTCGATAAGCTGCGCCGATGGGACCGCACCGGGGCTCATCGGCCCGGGAACGAACCGGCGCGCGGCGACGTTGTAGATCAGTGGGTAGACGGTGTAGTTCGATGTCGACGGATGGCTTCGACGCACGTACCTACTATCGATGGAGAGGACTTCACCATGGCAGATCGTGTACTTCGAGGTAGCCGACTGGGAGCGGTCAGCTACGAGACCGACCGTGATCACGACCTGGCTCCCCGCCGCGTTGCGCGCTACCGGTGCGACAACGGCGAGGAGTTCGACGTACCGTTCGCCGACGATGCCGAGATCCCCGGAACGTGGGCATGCCGCAACGGGTTGGAAGGGTCGCTGATCGAGGGCACCGCGCCGGAGGCCAAGAAGGTCAAGCCTCCCCGTACCCACTGGGACATGCTGCTCGAGCGTCGTTCGGTCGACGAGCTCGAGGAACTTCTCAAGGAGCGCTTGGACCTGCTGAAGGTGAAGCGCCGCGGCGCATGATTGTCGTTGCTCACTGCACCGCCTGATTGGAAACAATCCGGCGGTGCAGTTTTTTTTGTATATTTCGAACCCATTAGATGTTTTCGTTCGCTTTGTTGCATTCATTGTCGCCTGAACAGGGATTCCAATTACGATCGAGTGGCGGCGTGACAGTCCGAGGTGACATCATCGAGTATCGGTTGTCACACAGGTGGACGATTCGTGAACGGTCGCCGTAACGGTTGTCGGAAAATACCGATAAACAGCAGCACCGGAGTCGATAAATCAGGGGGCAACAACTCGTGAGCCAGGATTCTGATCAGCGCTCGACCGACGCTTTGCGTACGGCGGCCTCCGAAGCGGAATCGGAAGGTCATCGTGCGGTCGGCGAGCAAAAGCTTGCGGAGTTGAGGCGCGAGTTGGACGGAATCGACGAAGTTCTTCGCGCTGCAATTCGAGATCGCATCGATGTGTGTGTACGTGTTGCACACGTAAAACGTGAACACGCGATTCCGATGATGCAACCGGGCCGCGTCGGGCTGGTGACCGAGCGAGCGAGAGACTTCGCATCGGCCAACGGTTTGTCTCCCGACTTTCTCGAAGATCTGTACCGATCGATGATTGCAGAGGCATGTCGCGTCGAGGATTCGATCATCGATTCTCCGCCGCCCGGCCTCGACAGTGAACGGTAGAAGCACCCCGATGACGATCCATACGCTCCTGGTGGACAATTACGATTCGTTCACCTACAACCTGTACAGCCTTCTGGCCGAGGTGAACGGTCGGCCGCCGACGGTGGTCAAGAACGACGTCGAATGGACGTCACTGGATTTCGATGCCTACGACAATGTCGTGATCTCGCCCGGTCCCGGGCGCCCGGATCTGGAGCAGGACTTCGGGATCAGTGCCCGAGTGATCAACGAGTCCGGTCTACCGATACTCGGCGTGTGCCTCGGGCATCAGGGTCTGTGTCATCTGTTCGGTGGCACCGTGGATCTCGCGCCGGCGCCGATGCACGGCAGGATCACCGACATCACTCATACCGGTGTGGATCTGTTCGCCGGGATTCCGTCGCCGTACTCGGTTGTGCGGTACCACTCGCTCGTCGTGACCCGTACCCCTGCCGACTTCGAGGAAGTCGCATGGACGCCCGACGGACTGGTCATGGCAGTTCGGCACCGCAGCAAGCCCATGTGGGGAGTTCAGTTCCATCCCGAGTCGATCAGCACCGAATACGGCCGTGAACTTCTCGCCAACTTCCGCGATCTGACACTGACACAATCGAGTGCATCGAGTGCTGCGCGTACTCAGGATTCGATGTTCACCATCGAGACACGTTCGCTCGACGAGGCTTTCGATTCCGAGCAGGTATTCGAAGCCCTCTTCGCGGACGGCTCGAAGAGTTTCTGGCTGGACGGCAGCGCGGCTCTCGAACCCGACTGCAGGTTCACCGTCATGGGCGACTGCTCGGGTCCCCACGCTGAGTACGTGACGTACTCGGTTGCCGAGACGACGGTGACCGTGCAGGGTGCCGACGGTACGACCGAGCTCATCCACTCGACATTCTTCGACTACATCGACGACCGATTGCGAGAGCGGGCCACTCCCCCTCGGCACGACTTACCGTTTGCTTTCGGGCTCGGCTACGTGGGGTACCTGGGTTACGAACTCAAGGCGGACACCGGTGGGCAGCTGGTTCACACAGCTGCGACTCCCGACGCATCGATGGTCTTCGCAGATCGCGCGCTGGTGTTCGACCACGAGGCCGGCACCCTCTATCTGATGGGGTTGGCCACCACCCCCGGGGATCCTGTGTTGGCGCAGTGGTTCGACTCGGTCACCGACACCCTGCGTGGCCTGTCCCGAAAGGCCACCTCGGTCGACCGTGCGGGTGCGCCTGCGACCGGCACTCCCCTACTCGGAGCCGATCGGTCGCTCGAGCCCCGACTGCGCCACGACCGTGCCCACTATCTGGATCTGATTTCCCAGTGTCTTGCCGAGATTCGCTCCGGTGAGACGTACGAGGTCTGCTTGACCAACACGGCGACCGTAGCCGGTTCCATCGACGCAACCGCCACTTACTCGTACATGCGCGAGATCAACCCCACTCCGTACAGTGCGCTGCTGAAGTTCCCCGAGCTGTCCGTGTTGAGTGCGTCTCCGGAACGCTTCTTGCGCATCGACGCCGACCGCATCGTCGAGTCCAAACCGATCAAGGGAACGCGTCCCCGCGGGGCCACAGCGGAGGACGACAACGCACTCAAGGCGGACCTCGTCGCGAACGAGAAGGACAAGGCCGAGAACCTGATGATCGTGGACCTGGTGCGCAACGACCTCGCCCAGGTGTGCGTGCCGGGGTCGGTACACGTGCCGAAGCTGTTCGATGTCGAAACCTACGCTCCCGTGCACCAGTTGGTCTCGACCGTTCGTGGTCGCCTGCGCGACGACGCGTCCGCGGCGGACTGTATCCGTGCTGCGTTTCCGGGTGGATCGATGACGGGAGCACCGAAGATCCGCACGATGGCGATCATCGACAAGCTCGAAGACGGACCGCGGGGGGTGTACTCGGGTGCCATCGGTTACTTCTCGATCACCGGCACCGCGGACTTCTCGATCGTCATTCGCACGATCGTGGCCACCGAGCACGAAGTGACCTACGGGGTGGGTGGCGCAATCGTGGCACTGTCGGATCCCGACGAGGAATTCGAGGAGACGATGGTCAAGGCTGTATCGATGCGCCGAGCGCTGACCGGGCGAACAGCGAACAGCGGGTAGAGCACACGCGCTCCACCCGCTGTTCGTAGATCCTTCGGCTCGAGGCCGTCCTGCCTTACGGAGTGGTGAAGTATTCGAACACAGCAGGCTGGGCCTGCGGGTTTCCGTTGCTGGTGCCGATGACTGCGCCGGCCACCGTACCGATGACGGTTCCGATGATGCACCCGGAGATGAAGTTCGGGAAGATCGACACACAGCCGATGGCGAAACCGAGGCCTGCGCCGATCGCCGTGCCGACACCGCCGCCGTTGTTCCAGCCGATGGCGAGCTGATTGACCATGTTGTCGAATGCCTGCTGCTTGGTCCGCGGACCTGCGACCTCGGCGACGGGAACCGTCTGCGGAGTCAACGTCAGTTCGCGGCCCTCGGCACCGATCAGCGGTGCGATCGAATAGACGGTGCCGTTGATGGTGTACTCCAGCGGAACAGATGCAACCGTGGCGCCGGCCTGGTCGATGATGGACACGGTCTCGCTCGTGGCATCGACCCGGAACAGTCCGGCATCGAGGACGGTGGTGACCGTTCCGTCGGGGTTGACCGACGTCTCGTAGTTCACCGGGTCCGACGACGGGTCTGCCACAGCATGGCCTGCACCGGTGGCCACCGCAGCGGTCAACGCCACCGCTACCGTTGCTGTTCTGATCAGTTTCACTTCTGTCCCCTGGTGGTTGTGATTCGTATTCGACGGCATTCGTGTCGAATGCCGATGGTATTCGTAGATCTGCCCTTCGATGTGAAGAACACACCAATCGTTATTCGGGTGTATTACCGAGATGCGAATCGACGACCGGCCCGATCACCGTGGCAGCGTCCGCATTGGTCATCTCGTTGTGGAAAACGTCGACATCGTGGATGACGATATCTCCTGTCACATACGGCCGCCATTCTTGCGGGGATCGAACAATTCCATCGCTCGCACCCTTAGTTGCGGAGAAGAACAAAACATCTCCGTCGAAGACGTCCGGGACGAATTCGGCCATTATTCGAGTCGAGTTCTCGAATCCCGCATTGATACGTCGGAGATGGTCGGCAGAAATACCGGTCGTCTGCCCCAACGACTCGTCGAGTAGTTCGACGCCCCGTTCGTAGGTCAACGGCTCGGACGACGGTTGTGCCGTCAGGTCGAGCCCCAATCCCGCAAGCAGATTCTCGACGCTCAACGCTCCCCCGTCCGGTTCGCCGTCGTGGCCGTCGACGTAGCTGTCCAGCAGAGCGAGCGTCCGAACATCGCTGCCGGTGCTGCGCAGTTCCACGGCTATCGCATGAGCGAGCGAGCCGCCGAGCGACCACCCGAGAAGGTGGTAGGGCCCCACCGGCTGGACGGCACGAATCTCGTCGGCGTAGCGGTGTGCGAGATCGCGAATGGATCCGAAGGTCGACCCTTCCACGATGCTCGGCAGCTGCAGGCCGTACACGGGACGCTCGTCGCTCAGCTGTGAGACGAGACCGGCGTATCCCCACGACAACCCGATTCCCGGGTGGACGCAGAACAACGGGGCCTTGGACCCGGTACCGCGCAGCGGAATCACGACTCCGAACACCGAGTCGAGATCCGCGCCCCCGGCGTCGGCATCTGCGGCGACGCGTGCGGCCAGCCCTGCCGGTGTCGGATCGACGAACAGCGCTTGCAGTGGGACCCGGACTCCGATGGCGTTCTCGATGGCGGGCACGATCTTCGTGGCCACCAGCGACGTTCCGCCCAGCTCGAAGAAGTTGTCGTCCATGCCGACCCGATCGACCCCGAGAACCTGAGCGAACGCATCGGCGATAGCAGCTTCCACATCGGTCGTCGGTGCCCGGTACGGCGTTGTCGACGTCGTCAGTTCCGGAACCGGCAGTGCCCGCCGATCGAGCTTGCCCACAGGAGTGAGCGGAATGTCGTCGAGCTCGATGATCGCCGACGGAACCATATGCCGTGGAAGCATTTTGGCGACGCGATCGCGAAGTGCTTCGGTGTCGACCGATTCGCCGTCGGCCGCGAGGACGTAGGACACGAGAACTGTGTCACCGGACGCCGCCGTGTGCCCGATCGTGGCGGCGAACCCGACCTGGTCGTGCTCGGTGAGGGCGGAGTCGATCTCACCGAGTTCGATACGGAAACCGCGCACCTTGACCTGGAAGTCACTGCGGCCGACGAACTCGACGGCCCCTGCACTTCCCCAGCGCACGACGTCACCGGTTCGATACATCCGATCGCCCGGAGTGCCGAACGGATCGGCGACGAAGCGCTCGGAGGTCAGCCCGAAACGACCGAGGTATCCGCGGGCGGTACCGGGGCCGGCGATGTAGAGCTCGCCCGACACTCCGGCCGGAACCGGCCGCAGTCGTGCGTCGAGCACCTGGAACCGGAAACCGGTTCCAGGCCTGCCGACGTCCACTGCGCCACCGGGCACCAGCGGTCCACCGACACTTGCCTGGATGGTGGTCTCGGTCGGACCGTAGCCGTTGAACATCTTGCGGCCCGGTGCCCATTTCGCCACCAACTCCGGAGTGCATGCCTCACCTCCGACGGCAAGGACCCGAACGCTGCCCAGACGTGACTCGTCGATCGACGACAGCGCCGCGGGAGTCAGGAACGCATGGGTGACGTGTTCGGATTCGAGCAGGTCGGCCAAGTCGCCGCCGCCGAAGACTCCCGGCGGCACGATCACGACGGTGGCACCGACGCCGAACGCCATCGTCAGCTCGTAGATCGATGCGTCGAAACTCGGCGACGCGATGTGCGACACACGCGAATCCCGAGTGGGGCGGAATCGCTCGAGCACCTCGGCCTGGAGGTTGGCCAAGCCACGGTGCCGCACTGCAACGCCCTTGGGGCGACCGGTCGAACCCGAGGTGTAGATCAGGTAGGCGGGGTGGTCGATGTGCAGGGTCGCCGTGCGCTCGACGTCGGTCACCGCGTCTGCCGGATAGCGAGACAACTCCGCGGAAATTTCCGGATCGTCCAGCACCAGCCACGGAACGGTGTCGGGCAGCGATTCTCTGCTGTCGATGTCGGTCAGACCCATTGCGGCACGGGAATCTTCGAGCATGTGCGCGATTCGGTCCGCCGGGTAGTTCGGATCGACGGGCAGGAAGGCGGCACCGGTCTTGGCCACAGCCCACACCGACAGCACCGACTCGATCGATCGAGGCAGCGCCAACGCGACGAACGTCTCGGGACCGACGCCGTAGTCGATCAGCATTCGAGCGATTCGGTTGGACCAGCTGTCGAGATCGGCGTACGACAGGCTGATGCCTCGGTAGGTGACGGCGACTGCGTACGGGTCGAGCGCGACGGCCGCCGCGAGCAACTCCGGCCACGTCCGGACCGCCGCGTCCGCGTTTCCTCGCGCCGGCACCAACTCACGTTGCTCGTCGGCGCCCAGAATTTCGATGTCTCCGACCACCGTGTGTCGGTCGCGTCCGACGGCATCGAGAACTCGATTCAGTCGCGCCGCGATGGCCTCGACGCTGGCCGCGTCGAACAGCGATGTGGCGTAGTCGAACGCGGCCTCGAAGCCGGACGGACGCCCGTCCTCGTCGAAGGTCTCGGACAGCAGCAACTGCAGATCCTGCTTGGCCACGGGAACGTCGAAGTCGAAGCCCTCCACGCGTAGGTCCGGAAGCTCGACCGAGGCCTTCTCGTTGTTCTGGAACGACAGCGCAACCTGCGAGAGCGGAGCGTATGCGGTCGAACGAGTGGGATTGAGAACCTCGACGATTCTCTCGAAGGGCATTTCGGTGTGATCGAATGCGTCGAGATCGTGTGCCTTGACCTGGTTCAGCAGGTCGTCGAACGAAGCGGACTCGTCGACCCGACTGCGCAGCACGAGCGTGTTGACGAACATGCCCACGAGGTCGTCGAGTGCAGCGTCACCGCGCCCGGCCACCGGGGTGGTGATCGCGATGTCGTCGGTACCGCTCAAACGAGCCAGAACGACGGCGAACGCGGCGTGCAGAACCATGAACATGCTGACGTTCTGTTCGCGAGTGATGTCGACGAGGGCCCGATGGATGTCGGCATCGACGGTGAAGCGAACTCGGCCACCGCGGAAGTCCTGAGTGGTAGGCCTCGGCCGGTCCGTCGGCAACGGCAACAGATCGGGAAGACCCGCGAGCGCAGTGGACCAGTGCTCGAGCTGAGCCGCTGCCACGCTCGACGCGTCCTGCTCGTCTCCGAGCAGCGACCGTTGCCAGATCGTGTAGTCGGCGTACTGGACGGGCAGCGGCTGCCAGTTCGGTGCCATACCTGCGCTGCGCGCCGAGTACGCGAGCACGACGTCGCGAGCGAGAGGTGCCATCGAGGCACCGTCGGCAGCGATGTGATGCACCACCATGGCGAGCACGAAGACGGGATCCTGGGATGCGTCGACGTCGATATCGAGCACCTCGAACAGCTCGACGTGTACCGGAATTTCGGTGGTCACGTCGAATCCTCGACCTGCCAACAGAGCGACGCGATCGGTCAGAACAGCGGCATCGATCCGTTCGGATTCGACCACAGGCGCGACATCGGCGGCCGGGTGCACGAGCTGCACCGGGAACTCCGGGCCGTCGGGGAAGGTCGTGCGCAGAGACTCGTGGCGTCCCAGAACGTCGACCACCGCGTCGGCCAGCGCAGCGGTGTCGAGCCGCCCGGTCAGTTTGACGACCAGCGGCACGTTGTACGCGGCCGACGAGGTGTCGAACTGGTTGATGAACCACATACGCTGCTGGGCGAGCGAGAGCGGAATGTGCTCCGGACGCGCCGCCGCAACGAGAGCCGGGCGCTGCGCGCGAGTGTCGGACGTGCCGACCGCGCTTGCCAATCCCGACACCGTCGGGGTCTCGAAGATCGTGCGCACACCGATCGAGGTGCCGAACTCGGCGTTGACGCGAGCGATCACCCGCGTTGCACTGAGCGAGTCGCCACCGAGCTCGAAGAAGCCATCGTCTGCACCGACTCGATTCACCTCGAGAATCTCGGCGAAGACCGCAGCGACCGTCAGCTCGGCAGGCGTGCTCGGCTCTCGGTACGAGGTGGCCGAGCCGAACTCGGGTACGGGCAGTGCGGCGCGATCGAGCTTGCCCACCGGAGTGAGCGGAATCGACTCGAGCACGACGATGGCGCTGGGCACCATGTGCGACGGCAGTGCGGCGGCGAGGTGATCGCGCAGAACCGCCGTGTCGAAAGCATCGACCGTCTCTGCTGGGCTGTCTCCCGTCAGGCGTACGTACGCCACGAGAACAGTGGCACCGTTCGGCCCTGGAGTTCCGAAGGTGGCTGCAAAATCCACCGCCGGATGCGCGGAGAGTGCGGCGTCGATCTCCCCGAGTTCGATGCGGAAGCCGCGGACCTTGACCTGCGAGTCGCTTCGACCGACGTACTCGATGGTCAGATCGGCCGACCAGCGCACCACATCTCCGGTGCGGTACATCCGGGCGCCGGGAGCGCCGAACGGGTCGGCGACGAATCGCTCGGCCGTCAGCCCCATCCGATCGTGGTAACCGCGGGCCAGTCCGACGCCCGCGAGATACAGCTCACCTGCAACCCCGATGGGAACCGGCTGCAGCCGCGAGTCGAGGACCACCTCGTACACACCCCGCACCGGCCCGCCGATCGAGACCGGCTCGCCGGCGACCATCGGTGCGCTGATGTTGGACATGATGGTGGCCTCGGTCGGTCCGTAGCCGTTGAACAGGTTGCGACCGGGAGCCCACTTGGTGACCAACTCGGCCGGGACGGCCTCGCCGCCGACGACGACATCGGCGAACGTGTCGAGACCGGCCGGATCGACCGAGGCGAGGGCGGACGGGGTGATGAAGCCGTGAGTGACCGATTCCTCGGCCAGCAACGATGCCAGCTCGGCGCCGCCGTACACCGTGGGCGGAACGATCACCATCGTGGCTCCGACGCCGAACGCGAGCAGGTACTCGAGCACGGACGCGTCGAAACTGGGCGACGAAACATGCAGTGTGCGTGAGTCCTTCGTGACCCGGTAGCGCTCGCGCTGCTCGGTCGCGAAGTTGTCGAGGCCGGTGTGGGTGACTACGACCCCCTTGGGAACTCCGGTCGAACCCGACGTGTAGATCGTGTACGCGGCACTCGAGAGGGTGACGCGACCATGGCGTTCGTCCTCCGCGATGGGCTCGTCGCTCACCGCGTTCGGACCGTCTGTGCCGAGGTCGTCGAGAACGATCCACGGGACGGTCGACGGCAGACCGTCGAGATGAGCGCGGGTGGTGACACCGAACGTTGCGCCGGAGTCGGCCAGCATGTGTTCGATGCGATCGGCGGGGTAGTTCGGATCGACCGGTACGAAGGCGGCTCCGGACTTCGCGACGGCCCAGACCGTCAGCACCGACTCGATGGAGCGAGCGATCCCGAGCGCTACGAACGTCTCGGGGCGCACACCGTGGCCGAGCAGAATGCGCGCGAGCCGGTTCGACTGTCGGTCCAGCTCTCGGTACGTCAACTCGCCGTCGACGCTGCGGACTGCGATGGCGTCAGGATCGACGGCAGCTGCGTCGGAGAAGATCTCCGGCAACAACCGCGCCGACCGGCCCTCGAGTCCGAACACCGGAGCCAGAGAGGCGAACTCGGCATCGGCCAGCAGCCGGAGTCGAGCCAGTGGCTGCTGTTCGTCGGCAAGGACCGCGTCGAGTACCCGTTCGACTCGATCGACGATCGCGTGCACGTCCTCGAGCTCGAACAGCTCGGGCAGGTACTTGGCCTTGAGGTTGAGGCGCTCGTCGACCGACGACACCAGAGTCAGCGGGTAGTGCGCGGCGTCGGTGCCGAGGATGTCCGTCACCTGCATGCCTGCGAAATCTGTTGCCGCAGAAGCTCCGGCGCGATCGACCGGGTACGACTCGAACACCGTCAAGGTGTCGAATGCGACGCCGGCACCGGCCGCGCGCTGGATGTCGGTCAGACCGAGGTAATGGTGGTCCAGCAGTGACGCCTGCTCGGCCTGGACGCGATCGACCAAGGCTCCGAGTGTTTCGCTTCGATCGAGAGTGACTCGAACGGGCAGCGTGTTGATGAAGAGCCCGATCATGCCCTCGATACCGGAGACCTCAGGCGGCCGACCCGACACCGTGGCGCCGAAGACGACGTCCTCGCGTCCGGTCAGAGTGGCGAGCACGATGCCCCACGCGGTCTGAACGAGGGTGTTCAGAGTGGACCCGCGTCGCGCCGCGAAATCGCGCAGAGCCGCTGTGGTCTCTATCGACAACGACCGCTCGGTCTCGCTCGAGACGGTGGACAACTGGCGACCTCGATCACCGGTGACCAGTAGCGTCGGCTCCTCGACACCGGCCATCGCACTGACCCACTGCGCAGTGGAGATCGCGACGTCGCGTTGCCGCATCCACGCGAGGTAGTCCCGGTAGGCGGGCACACGCGGGAGCATCGAGTCGTCGGACTCGGTGACGTAGAGGGTGATCAGTTCCTTGACGACCAGCGGTGTCGACCATCCGTCGAGCAGGATGTGGTGATTGGTCAGCAGCAGTCGCCAGTGATCGTCGGCGAGGGTGATCAGCGTGAATCGAAGGAGCGGCGCAGAGTCCATCTCGAACCGCACACCGCGATCGGCTGCGAGGACGGCCTCGAGCGCAGCCTCGACGTCGGCCTCACCGCGCAGATCGACCTGGGACCACGGCACTGTGACCGAACTCTGCACGACCTGCAGCGATTCGCCGGTGCTGTTGTGTACGAAGGCTGCCCGCAAGTTCGGATGACGAGAGACGAGCTTGTTCACAGCTGCTTGCATCCGCTCGGCATCGACGACGCCACGCAGCTCGAGACCGAGCTGCACCATGTATGCATCGACGCCTGCGCTGTCGCTGCCGACCTCGCCTGCGAGGCGCGCATGGAAGAGCAGACCGGCCTGCAGTGGCGACATCGACCACACGTCGTCGAGGTCGGGGAACCGCTTCTCGAGCACCTCGATGGAGCGCTGATCGATGTCCACCAGCTCGAGGTCGGACGGGGTGAAGCCGCCCGCACCCTCGGCCGAGGCGTGCTCGGTGATCGCGGTCAGTGCTTGCGTCCACAGTTCGATCAACCGATCGACCTCGTCCGCACCCAGGATCCCGGCCGGGAACGCGAAGGTGGCGTCGAGCTGCGGACCGTCGGGTGTCGAGGTGGTCACGGCGTTGATGTCCAGCGCGGCAGGTACGGGCATGTCCGGGTTCTGCGCATCGCCCAGTTCGGCGTCGGCGACCGGAATCCAGCCCACGTCTTCCATACCCTCGGACGATCCGGTCGAGAATCGCCCGAGGTAGTTGAAGCTGACCTGTGGAGCGGCGAAGTCGGACAGCGCCTCGGTCCCAGCGGAATCGAGGTACCGCAACATGCCGTAACCGATTCCGTGATCGGGAATCTCGAACAGCTGTTCCTTGACGGCCTTGATCAGTGCACCGGCAGAGTCTCCACCCGACAACGCGTCGGCGATGTCCACCGAACCGAGGTCGAGTCGCACCGGGAAGATCGTGGTGAACCAGCCGACGGTTCTGCCGAGATCGGCTCCGGGAACCACGGCGTCTTCACGGCCATGGCCTTCGAGCGTGATCAGCGCACTGCGGACAGCGGCTCCCCGTTCACGACGCCATGCCGTGAGCGCGAGAGCCAACCCGGCCAGGAGGCCGTCGTTGACGCTGCCCCGGAAGACATTCGGCACCGTGGTCAGCAGACGCTCGGTGACCTCGACCGGAAGCGATGTGCGAATGCGCTGAACGGTGGCGTCGACATCGACGCTCTTGTCCAGTGGTCGCGAACCGATCGTCGGATCGTCGCCGCTGAGAATCCGCTGCCACAACCCGAGCTCGTCGGCGCGGCTCGCGGTGACCTCGGTCAATCCGGTGGACCACCGTCGCATCGACGTGCCGATCGGTGCCAGCACAGGCTCGTCGCCCGCGACGATCTGGCTCCAAGCCGTGGCCAGATCGGGAACGAGGATGCGCCAGGACACGCCGTCGATGACGAGGTGGTGCGCGACGACGAGCAGTCGGCCGGACCCGTTCGGGCCCTGGAACCACACCATCTGGACCATGACCCCGTCGGCGGGGACCAGTCGATCCGCTGCGGCGTCGAGTTCGGTTGCGGCGCGGGAGGAGAACTCGGCACCGTCCACGGAATCGACCGAGACGGCATGGATGACCGACGCGGCGGACACGGTCCCGATCGGAGATACGTCCTCGTGCCAGATGCCGTCCGCATCCTCGAACAGCCTCGACCGGAGCATGTCGTGACGATCGAGCACGGCCTGGACGGTGCGCTCGAGAGTCTCGCTCTCGATACCGACCGGAAGCTGAAGCAGGGCAGTCTGGGTGTAGCGACCGAAGTCGGTGCTGCGGTCCAACATCCAGCGAACGACGGGTGTGAGAGGCAGCGAGCCGACTCCCCCACCGTCGAGTTCTTCCAGTACGACGACGTCGCCCCCGAGAACAACGACCTCGGCCAACGCCGCGACGGTCTTGCGCTCGAAGATGTCGCGCGGAGCCAGGACCAGACCGGCCGCCTTGGCGCGTGAGACCAGCTGGATGGACATGATGCTGTCGCCGCCGAGAGCGAAGAACGAGTCGTCGACGCCGACGGTGTCGAGGCCTAGGACATCGGCGAACAACCCGGCGAGGATCGACTCGACTTCGGTTGCCGGCAAACGGCTTTCGGTCACGTTGGCGGAGAAGTCCGGAGCCGGCAGTGCTCGGCGATCGAGCTTTCCGTTGGCGGTCAGCGGCAGCTCGTCCAGCACGATCAACGCAGCCGGAACCATGTACGACGTCAGTGAGTGTCCGACGAATTCGAGAACGGCGGAGTGATCGAGTGTTCGACCCGCTTCGGCGACGACGTATCCGATCAGTCGATCACCGAATCCGTCGTCTCGAACCGAGACCACGGAAGCGGCGACACCGTCGAATGCGAGCAGCGCACTCTCGATCTCGCCGAGTTCGATGCGGAAGCCGTGCAGCTGTACCTGCATGTCACTGCGGCCCAGGTACTCGAGTGCCCCGTCGCGATTCCACCGCGCAGTGTCGCCGGTGCGGTACATGCGGGCACCGGCTTCTCCGGCCGGATCGGCGACGAAACGGGTGGCCGACAGACCGGCCCGGCCCAGGTAGCCGCGAGAGAGCTGTGCCCCGGAGACGTACATTTCACCGGTCACACCCGGCGGAACCGGATTCAGACGCGTGTCGAGCACGGCGACGCGCAGTGCGGGGATCGCCTGACCGATGACACTGGCCGAGGCCGACGCCGCGAACTGCTCGGTCAGGGCCAGGTGGCTCACGTGGACCGTCGTCTCGGTGATGCCGTACATGTTGACCAGAGTCGGCGCGGACTCGTCGTGTCGGGCGTACCAGCGAGCCAACTGACCGAGATCGAGTGCCTCGCCGCCGAAGATCACGTAGCGCAACGACAGGTCGGAGTCCGCGGTGCCGGCGAGGCTTTCGGTGGCCACTCGATCCGCTTCCGCGAACTGGTAGAACGCCGTCGGTGTCTGGTTGAGCACCGTGACCTTCTCGCGTGCCAGCAACTCGCGGAACAGCTCCGGGGAGCGCGCCGTGTAGTAGTCGACGACGACGAGCGTTCCACCGTGCAGCAGCGGTCCCCACAGCTCCCACACCGAGAAGTCGAACGCATACGAGTGGAACATCGTCCAGACGTCGCGATCGTCGAAATCGAAGAGATCAGCGGTGTTGGCGAACAGCGTCGCCACGTTGCGGTGCGCGATCTGCACACCCTTGGGTCGACCGGTGCTGCCCGAGGTGTAGATGACGTACGCGATCGAGTCGGCACTGGTGCCACCCGAGCGGTCCGCATCGGTCAGCGGCGCACCCGACATGCCGTCCAGTTCGGCGATCAGTTCGGGCGAATCGATCTCGAGGACATCGAGATCCGAGGCAGGTACTGCCGCACTGTCGGCGACCGTGGAGATCACACAGACCGGCGAGGCATCCTCGAGCATGAACGCCAGCCGATCCGCTGGGTAGGACACGTCGATCGGAAGGTAGCCGCCACCGGACTTGATCACCGCGAGCAGCGCGACGATGAGCTCCTCGTTGCGCGGCATCGCGACCGCCACGAGCGATTCCGAGGTCACACCGCGCTGGACGAGGAGTCGTGCGAGTCGATTCGACCGGTCGTCCAACTCGGCGTAGGTCAGCGTGCGATCTCCGAAGACGACTGCGCGCGAATCGGGGAATCGCGCTGCAGCAGTGGCGAATCGATCGAACAACGTTGCATCGGATGCCACGAGGCCCGCGTGATTCCACTCGCCCGTCATGGCGTCGAGCTCGCCCGGGAGCAGGAGATCGATGTCGCCGACGGCGCGCTCCGGATCGGCCGTCACGGCGGTGAGCACCGCGCCGAACCGCGCCGAGAACTCATCGACGGACGATTCCTCGAACAGGTCGACCGCGTAGGTGATCGCGGCGGTCATTCCGGCCGGTGCGCCGGACTCGTCGAACTCCTCGGCGACGGTCAGTTGCAAGTCGAACTTCGCAACGTGCGCGTCGATGTCGACTGCCTCGACCGTGAGCTCCGGCAGTTCGAGCGTCGCGGACGTGTTGTTCTGGAATTCGAGTAGCACCTGGAACAACGGCGAACGGTCGGTCGAACGGGTCGGGTCGAGAACGTCGACCAACCGCTCGAACGGAACATCGGTGTTCTCGAACGCCGCCAGATCGGCCGTACGAGTGGCTCGAAGCAGATCGGTGAACGAGAGCTGCGGTGCCACCTCCGTGCGCAGAACCAGGGTGCCGACGAACATGCCGACCAGATCGTCGAGTGCGGCGTCACCTCGTCCGGCGATCGGAGTACCGACCGCGATGTCCTCGGTGCCGCTGATGCGTGCCATCAGGATCGACCATGCCGCGTGGACGGCCATGAAGACGGTCGCCTCGTTGGCGCGTGCGAGGTCGACAAGTTCGGCATGAGTGGTGCGGCCGATCTCGAACCGAACACTGTTGCCGCGCATGGACTGCCGAGCGGGCCGCGGGTGATCGAGCGGCAACGGCAGCACGTCGGGAAGATCCGCCAGGGCTGTCTTCCAGAAGTCCAACTGTTGCGCGGCAATGGACGAGGGGTCGGACTCGTCGCCGAGGACGGTGCGTTGCCAGATCGCGAAGTCCGCGTACTGGACGTCGAGCGGTGCCCACATCGGAGCGCCGGCCGCTGCGCGAGAACCGTAGGCGACCATGACGTCTCGTGCCAAGGGTGCCATGGACGCGCCGTCGGCGGCGATATGGTGCACGACGATCGAGAGCACGAACTCGTCCGGTGCCACCCGGTACAGGACCGCGCGGAACGGTAGGTCGGTCGACACGTCGAATCCTGTTGCGGCAGCGGCCGAGATGGCCGCAACGACCTCGGTGGCGTCCAGATCGACGACGGCGAGTTCGGTCCTCGCCGTCCGAACGTCGAGGATCTTCTGCTCGGGGCGCTCCCCGTGGGTGGGGAACACCGTGCGCAGCGACTCGTGACGTTCCAGGACGTCCCCGACGGCCGCGCTCATCGCAGCGATGTCGAGTAGACCCGTCAGTCTCACCGCGAGCGGGATGTTGTACGCCGCCGAGGTCACGTCGAACTGATTGATGAACCACATTCGTTGCTGCGCGAGCGACAACGGAATCGAATCCGGTCGCGGCTTCGCCACGAGTGCGGGACGGCGCAGGGTGCCGACCGGGTTGCTGTGCACCCGCACCGCAAGTGACTCGACGGTGGGCGCCTCGAACAATGCGCGGACGGTGATCGTGGTTCCGAGGGCAGAGTTGACGCGGGCGGTGAGCCTGGTGGCACTGAGCGAGTCGCCACCCAGATCGAAGAAGCTCGAATCGATTCCGACGCCGTCGATCCCCAATACCTCGCCGAAGATGTCGGCAATGATCTGCTCGGTGTCGTTGCGCGGTGCACGCGAGTCGCCCCCGAGATGAAGATCGGGTGCAGGCAGTGCGTTGCGATCCAGCTTGCCGGCCGGTGTCAACGGAATCGACTCCAGTGCGACGAAGGCCGTCGGGATCATATGAGTCGGTAGTGAACTCGACACGTGCGTGCGCAGAGCTGCCGCGTCGACCTGCTCGCCGGATCTCGGAAGAACGTAGGCGACCAGAATGGTGTTGCCCGTCGGGCCGTCGACACCCACCGTGGTCGCGAACTCGACGGTCGGATCGTCGGTCAGGACGGCGTCGATCTCGCCCAGTTCGATGCGGAAACCGCGCACCTTGACCTGGAAGTCGCTGCGACCGACGTACTCGAGCGTTCCCGACTCGGTCCACCGCACCACGTCGCCGGTGCGGTACATCCTGGCACCGTTCTCGTCGAAGGGATTCGCGACGAAACGGTCTGCGGTCAGCCCGAAGCGGTAATGGTAGCCACGTGCCAGTGCCGGCCCGGCGAGATAGAGCTCGCCCGCAACTCCGACCGGGACGGGATGCAATCGTGCGTCGAGAACGACCTCACTGAAACCGATTGTCGGCGAACCGATGTCGATGGCGGAATCGACGTGCAGTCGATCACTGATGGACGAGAAGATCGTCGCCTCGGTGGGACCGTACGCGTTGAACATACGACGGCCCGGTGCCCAGCGGGCCACGAGCTCGGGCGGACACACGTCGCCACCGGTTGCGACCACGGCCAACTCGGTCAGCCCGGCCGGATCCACCGATGCCAGTGCAGCGGGCGTGACGAACGCATGCGTGACGCGCTGTGCTGCGAGCAGTTCGGCCAACTCGGTGCCACCGTAGACCGACGTCGGCGCGATGACCATGGTCGCGGCACCGGAGAACACCATGAGCAGTTCGAGTATCGAGGCATCGAAGCTCGGGGACGCGAACGCGAGAACCCGAGCGTCCGGGGTCACCTCGAAACGAGTCCGCTCCTCCTCGGCCAGATTCGCCAACCCACGATGGGTGACGGTGACGCCCTTGGGAACACCCGTCGAACCCGAGGTGTAGATCAGGTACGCGACCTGATCGATGTGCATCGGGCGAACACGGTCGCCGTCGCGAACCGGCGCGGTCGGGTGACCGGCGAGCTCGGCACGCGTGTCCTCGTGGTCGAGCACGGTCCACTGAGCAGAGCCGAGATCCGAGACCGCGGCCACGTGCTCGGACAGGGTCAGACCGATCGACGCGTTCGAGTCGACGAGCATGTGTTCGACGCGATCGCGCGGGTAGCTCGGATCGATCGGCAGGAATGCCGCCCCGGTCTTGGCGACTGCCCAGATGGCGAGTACGGATTCGACGGACCGTGGCAGAGCCAGCGCAACGACAGTTTCCGGGCCGGCACCGCGAGCGATCAATGTTCTTGCGAGAGCTGATGATTGCGCGTCGAGTTCGGCATAGTCGACGGTGCGGCCGGCGCTCCACAGAGCGGTGCCGTGCTGGTTCGAAGCAGCGGCGTCGGTGAAGATATCGGGAAGCATCCGAGCATCGGACGATGCCGGTCCCCGAACCGGTGCCACCCGGCGCAGTTCTTCCTCGGACAGCAACGACAGCGATCCGACACGTCGACCGGTGTCGGTGGCAATGGCTTCCAGAACCCGCACGATTCTGTCGACCGTCGCCGCGACGACGCTGTGCTCGAACAACTCCGGTAGGTACTTGGCCTCGATGTGCAGCCGATCGTCGACCATGGCGACCAGCGTCAGCGGATACTGCGCTGTGTCGCTGCCGTCGTGCACGTCGTGCACCTGCATTCCGGCGAGGTCGGTCTCCGCCGACAATCCCGCGCGGTCCATCGGGTACGACTCGAACACCGTCAGGGTGTCGAAGGCGACGGAAGGTCCCACCGCTCGCTGAATGTCGGTGAGGCCGAGGTAGTGGTGATCGAGCAGAGCGGCCTGTTCGGCCTGCACCCGCTCGAGGTACTCACCGAGTGTCTCCGACGGATCGAGCACGATCCGCACCGGCAGAGTGTTGATGAACAGACCGACCATCGACTCGATGTCGGAGACCTCAGGCGGGCGTCCGGACACCGTGGCACCGAACACGACGTCGGAGCGTCCGGTCAGAGTGCCGAGGACCAGGGCCCACGACGCCTGGACCATGGAGTTCATCGTGACGCCACGGGCACGAGCGACGCTGCGCAGGCGGTTCGTCTGCTCCACGTCGAGCGAGACCAACGAACGCCCGGCCAACGTCGACTCCTGGCGTCGGCTCTCCACCGGCGTCAGGAGCGTCGGCTCGGACAACCCTGCGAGCGCGTTCGTCCACGCTTCCAGTGCCGACGAGCGGTCGCGCTTGGCCAGCCACGACAGGTAGTCGCGGTAGGCGGGAACCCGCGGGAGCACGGTGTCGTCGCCGTCGACGACGTAGAGCGTCAGCAGGTCCTTGAGCAGCAGCGGCGTGGACCAACCGTCGAGCAAGATGTGGTGGTTGGTCATCACCAGACGCCACTCGCCCGGTGCCACGGTGATGAGCATGAAACGCAACAGAGGTGCTTGCGCCATGTTGAATCGGGTGGCACGGTCGTCGTGTTCGATGCGATCGAGCTCGACGGCTCGATCTTCGACGTCCAGTTCGGTCAGGTCGATCGACGACCACGGAGCGTCCACGTCGTGGTGAACGATCTGGATGGACTCGCCGTCGTTGTTGTGAACGAAAGCTGTTCGCAGGTTCGCGTGTCTACGCAGGAGCGCCCGAGCAGCACGCCGGAATCGCGCCTCGTCGACGCTACCGCGCAACTCCAACACGAGTTGGACGATGTAGGCGTCCACGGACTGATCCGACAGCTCGGCGTGGAACAGCAATCCGGCCTGCAGGGGCGTCATGGACCAGATGTCGTCCAGCGTGGGATAGACCCGTTCGAGGTCGTCGATGGAACTCTGATCGAGCCGCACCAGATCGAGATCGGACGGCGTGAAGCCACCTGCCCCCGGTCGCTGGGCGAGCTGTGTCAGCGCGGTCAGAGCCTGACGCCAAAGCTCGGCCAGTTCGCCGACCTCGTCGGCGTCGAGCACACCGGTGGGGAAAGCGAACGTCGCCTCCAACCGCGGGCCGGTCGGCGTCGCGGTGGTGACGGCATTGATGTCGAGCACTGCTGCGACCGGTAGATCGTGGTCCTGCGAATCGCCGACACCGGAGTCGTCGACCGGCAGCCAGCCGTGTCCGCGAAGCTCGTCCGGAACATCGGTGCTGTAGCGCCCGAGGTAGTTGAAACTGATCTGGGGAGCGGGGAAGTCGCGCAGAGCAGCGGCACCGTCCTCGTCCAGGTAGCGAAGCATGCCGTACCCGATGCCGTGGTCGGGAACTGCCAGCAACTGTTCCTTGACCGACTTGATCAGACGCGCTGCGTCGACACCGCCGGCGAGGGCATCGTCCAGGTCCAGACCGGCAAGGGTCAACCGAAGCGGGTAGATCGTGGTGAACCAACCGATGGTCCGGCCGAGATCGGCACCGGGTACCACGTGGTCCTCGCGGCCGTGACCCTCCAGCGAGATCAACGCGTCGTCCATGGCCACTCCCCGACCACGTCGCCACACCGCCGTGGCGAGCGCGAGAGCGGCGAGCAGGCCGTCGTTGACGCTGCCGTGGAACGCGTCGGGCAGTGCCGTCAGCAGACCCTCGGTGACGTCGGTGGACAGCGACAACTCGACCTTGTCCACTGTGCCGTACACGTCGATCTCGCGATCGAGTGCTCGCGATCCGATGAGCGGATCCGGTTGTGCCAGAACATCGCGCCAGATCGCCAGCTCGTCGCCGCGGGTGGCGGTGACCTCACGCAAACCGTGCGACCAACGACGCATGGAGGTGCCGACCGGAGCCAGCTCGGGCGTGTTTCCGCCGATGATCTGGGCCCATGCCGACGCCAGGTCCGGAACCAGGATTCGCCAGGACACGCCGTCGATGACCAGGTGGTGGGCGACGACGAGCAGACGGCTCCCCTCGGAGCCGGCGTCGAACCACACCATCTGGATCATCACACCGGAATTGGGAGCCAGCCGGCCGACTGCTGCTTCTGCCTCGACCGTGGCCTGCTGCGAGAATCCGTCTCCGCGAACGGTTGTCGACGTCACGCGGTGCACCACCGAGTTCGCCGAGACCGATCCGACGGGCAGGACCTCCATCGTGGGGTGCTCGCCGCGGTGCAATACGCCGCGGAGCATGTCGTGATGATCGAGGACCGTCTGGACGGTGGCCTCGAGCACCTCCAGCTCGATGTCGACCGGAAGAGTGAGAACCGCCGTCTGCGTGTGCTTGTCGAGGACTGCCGTCCGATCGAGCATCCATGCCACGATCGGAGTCAGCGGTACGTCGCCGACACCGCCACCGGGCAACTCCTCCAGCACGAGAGGTGCGGTGCCGTCCGCGGACGCGACCACCTCGGCCAGAGCCGCAACGGTCTTGTGCTCGAACACATCTCGTGGCGACAGGGACAGTCCGGCCGCCTTGGCGCGCGAGACCAGCTGAATCGACATGATGCTGTCGCCGCCGAGGGCGAAGAACGAATCGTCGACGCCGACGCGGTCCAGGCGAAGAACCTCGGCGAACAATCCGGCCAACGTCTTCTCGACCGCATTGTCCGCATCGCGACCGGCCGTGACCTGAGCGGACCAATCCGGTTCGGGGAGTGCGGTGCGGTCGAGTTTGCCTGCCGGAGTGAGAGGAATCGACTCCAACATCACGAACGCCGACGGCACCATGTGCGCAGGCAGCATCGAACCGGCATGCTCACGCAACGCATCGACCTCGACGACCGTACCCGCCACCGGCAACACATACGAGACCAACACCGTACTGCCGGCAGCACTCTCACGCCCGATGGTCACCACGAAATCGACACCCGACACCGCAGCCAACACCGAATCGATCTCACCCAACTCGATCCGGAAACCACGCACCTTCACCTGAAAATCGCTACGCCCCACATACTCCAACGCACCCGAGGCATTCCACCGCACCACATCACCGGTGCGATACATCCGCGAACCCGCACCACCGAACGGATTGGCCACGAACCGATCCGCCGTCAAACCCAACCGCGCGTGATACCCACGAGCCAACGCCGGACCCGCCAGATACAACTCACCCACCACACCCACCGGCACCGGATTCAACCGCGAATCCAACACCACCTCCGCGAAACCGATCGTCGGAGAACCGATATCGACCGACTCCCCCACCACCAACGCCGACGAAATCGACGAGAAAATCGTCGCCTCCGTCGGACCGTACGCATTGAACATCCGCCGACCCGGCGCCCACCGCGCCACCAACTCCGGCGCACACACATCACCACCGGTCACCACGACCTCGACCGACTCCAACCCCACCGGATCCACCGACGCCAACGCCGCAGGCGTGACGAACGCATGCGAGACCCGCTCCTGCGCCAACAACGACGCCAACTCCACCCCACCGAACACCAACGGCGGCGCAATCACCATCGTCGCCCCACCCGAGAACGCCAACACGAACTCGAGAATCGACGCATCGAAACTCGGCGACGCAAACGCCAACACCCGAGACGACGGCCCCACACCGAACCGCACCCGCTCCTCGGCAGCCAAGTTCCCCACACCACGATGAGTGACCACCACACCCTTGGGCACACCCGTCGAACCCGACGTATAGATCAGATACGCCGCATCATCGAGCCGCAACACACCCGAACGCTCCGCATCCAACACCGGAGCAGACGACCGAAACGCCAGATCCGCCACCACATCCGCATCATCGAGCACCACCCACGACACCCCACCCACACCCGACAGCGCACCCACATCGGCACCCAACGTCACACCCACCACAGCACCCGAATCGACCAACATGTGCTCGATCCGATCCACCGGATAATTCGGATCCACCGGCAAGAACGCACCACCGGCCTTCGCCACCGCCCACACCGCCACCACAGACTCCACCGACCGCGACAACGCCAACGCCACGAACGAGCCCGGACCCACCCCACACGACATCAACATCCGCGCCAACCGCGACGACGCCGCATCCAACTCACCATACGAAACAGACCGCGACCCCGACACCACCGCAACACCACCGACACCAGCAACACCCACCGCACCAGCCAACAACTCCGGCAACACCACACCCACCACAGACCGCGGACCACGAACCGGAGCCAGCGAGTCGTACTCGTTGGCAGACAGAATTTCGATGTCACCGACTCGGATGGACGGCGTGGCCGTCACCGCGTCGAGGATTCGGACGAGGCGATCGGAGAGAACGCGGACGGTATCTGCGTCGAACAGTTCTGTGGCGTAACGGAATCCGGCTTCGATGCCGGCCGGTGCTCCGGACCTGTCGAATTGTTCCGAGATCGTCAACTGCAGGTCGAAGTTGGAAATGTCGTTGGGTAGCTCGATGCTCTCGATCGACAGTCCGGGCAACGTCACCGTCGGTCGGTCGGTCTGCTGGAACTCGAGCATCACCTGGAACAACGGTGCATGGGCAGTCGATCTCGCGGGATCGACCGCATCGACCACTCGCTCGAACGGGACATCCGAATGAGTGAACGCGGCCAGGTCGACGGAGCGAACGTCCGAGAGCAGGTCCTCGAACCGTGTCGAACCGGGCACCTGGGTACGCAGTACGAGCGTGTTGACGAACATGCCGACGAGTTCGTCGAGGGCGGCGTCTCCTCGGCCCGAGATCGGCGTTCCGACAGAGATGTCCTCGGTACCGGACAGTCGCGCCAGAAGGACGGCCAGAGCTGCGTGCACGATCATGAAGGAGCTCGAATTGTGCTCGGCGGCAACAGCAGCAAGGCGAGCGTGAACCGACGCGTCGATCTCGAACGTGACGCTCTCGCCGCGCAGGGATGCCACTGCGGGACGCGGGCGATCGGTCGGCAACGTCAGGACCTCGGGGCTGCCCGACAGTGTGTCGACCCAGTAGGTGAGCTGCTTGGCCATCAACGACTCGGGATCGGACTCCGCGCCGAGGAACCGGCGCTGCCACAGCGCGTAATCGGCATACTGCACCGGCAACGGTTCCTGGCTCGGTGCGTGCCCTGCGGCGCGGGCACTGTAGGACACCATCAGGTCGCGGGCGAGCGGGGCGCTCGAGAAACCGTCGGAGGAGATGTGGTGCACCACCATCACGAGCACGTGCTCGTCCTCGCGCACCCGAACCAGGCGGACTCGCAGCGGAACATCCGCCACCACGTCGAAGCCCGAGCCGGCGACGTCGGCGATCAGCTCCGAGACGTGACGCTCGTCGTCCGCGAGAATCGGAGTCAGATCCGGCTGTGCCGTTGCCACGTCGAGGATCGACTGCACGGGAACGTCGTCGGTCAGCGGGAACATCGTGCGTAGCGACTCGTGCCGGCTCAACACGTCGCCGATGGCCGAGTGCATCGCGTCGACATCGAGCACACCGTTCAAGCGCATGGCGAACGCGACGTTGTAGGCAGCCGACTCGGTGTCGTACTGATTGATGAACCACATCCGCTGCTGTGCCAGCGACAGCGGCACCACATCCGGTCGCTCCTGCGGGACCAGCCCCGGCGCGGCTGCAGCGTCGTGCTCGCCGATGTCGATGCCTGCCGACAACGCGCGCACGGTGGGCGCGTCGAACAGATCCCTGATGCTGATATCGGTTCCGAGTGCGGCGTTGATTCGCGCGACCAACCGCATCGCGATCAACGAGTTGCCACCGATCTCGAAGAAGCTCGACGTGACGCTGACCTGAGCGATACCGAGCAGATCGCCGAAGATACCGGCGACGATCTCTTCGACCGGGTTCTCGGGGCCGAAGAACTCCGACGCGGCGACGGTGAATTCGGGCGCAGGCAATGCCTTGCGGTCGAGTTTGCCGCTGGCGTTGACCGGGAGCGAGTCGAGTACCACCACGTGTGAGGGCACCATGTACCCCGGGAGGCGGCGCGCGGCCTCGGCGGTCAGAGAGGTGGGGTCGACGGCGAAGCCGTGCGCACCGACCACGTAGGCCACGAGGGTCTCACCGGTGTTCGGGTCCTTGTGCACCAACGCGATCGCCTGGGCGACCGACTCGGATCGAAGGAGAACCGACTCGATCTCGGGGAGTTCGATGCGGAGTCCGCGCAGCTTGACCTGGAAGTCCGTTCGGCCGATGTACTCGAGTTCGCCGTCGGCACGCCAGCGCACCAGATCGCCTGTGCGATAGAGCCTCTCGCCCGGCTCGCCGAACGGATCCGCGACGAAGCGATCCGCTGTGAGATCGCCGCGACCGACGTACCCACGAGCGAGTTGCACGCCGGCGAGATACAGCTCGCCGGGAGCACCGATCGGAGCCGGTCGCAACGAGGCGTCGAGCACGTACAAGCGGGTGTTCCACACCGGTGCGCCGATGGGGATCGAGACGGCGTCGCGCCCGGTGACGTGGTAGTAGCTGACGTCGACTGCCGCTTCGGTCGGACCGTAGAGGTTGTGCAGTTCCGCGAGGGAGAACTGTGCGAACTGCGCGGCGGTGGCAGGCGGAAGCGCCTCGCCGCTGCAGAACACCAGTCGAAGCGAGACACATTCCGCGGCCCGCGCCCCTGCCGCGAACACCGCGAGCATCGACGGTACGAAGTGCGCCGTGGTGATGTGCTCGTCTGCGATGATGCGGGACAGGTACACGGGATCGCGGTGTCCGTCGGGTTCGGCCACGACGAGCTTGGCACCGACCTGCAAGGGCCAGAAGAACTCCCACACCGAGACGTCGAACGTGGCCGGTGTCTTCTGGAGAACGGTGTCCGCAGGCTCGAGGTGATACTCGTGCTGCATCCACAGCAACCGGTTGACGATGGCTGCGTGCGTGACGGCGACACCCTTGGGCCGACCGGTCGAACCCGAGGTGTAGATGACGTATGCGGTGTTCGAGCCGTGCAGTCTTCCCGAACGGTCCGAATCGGTGACCGCGGAGTGGTCGCGATCGGACACGTCGAGCAGGTCGACGGCGAGGACCGGAGTTGCGACCGGGATGTTGATCCAGTCGCGGCTGGTGGTCAGGATGCACACCGGCTGAGCGCTGGAGAGGACGTAGGACGAGCGCTCGACCGGATGGTCCGGGTCGATCGGCACGTACGCACCACCGGCCTTGACGATCGCGTACATGCCGACGAGCAGGTCGATCGACCGTCGGATCGCGAGGCCGACATGGGATTCGGGTGTGACGCCGAGCGAGATGAGGTGTCGCGCGAGCTGATTCGCTCGTTCGTCCAATTCGAGATAGGTGATGTGCTCGTCCTCGAACACGAGTGCGGTCGAGTACGGACTGCGCTGCACCTGTCGATCGAAGAGGCTGCTGAGCGTCATGTCGACGTCCCCGGCCGGAACCTGCTGGTGGACCGGAGGTTCGATCAGACGTGCGGTGTCGTTCCACTCGAACAGGACGAGCTCCCGCTCCGCGGCGGACAGGATGTCGATGTCGCCTGTGCGTACGTCCGTCGAGGTGCCGATGGTCGACACGATCCGCAGGAACCGATCCACGAACCGGTCGATGGTCTCGGGGTCGAACAGATCTGTGGCGTAGGTGAACGAAGCCGACAGTGCACCGGACCCGTCCACCGGCTCCTGGTCCACGCGCAGCTGTAGATCGAATTTTGCTGTGTCGGTGCCGATCTCCTCGAACCGAACGGTGAGATCGGGTAGCTCCAACGTGACCGCTGCATTGTTCTGGAACTCGAGGAGAACCTGGAACAGCGGTGAATGGTCGGTCGACCTCACCGGATCGAGTACATCGACCAGACGCTCGAACGGGATGTCGTTGTTGTCGAAGGCGGCGAGGTCGGAGCTACGAGTGTCGGCGAGCAGTTCGGCGAATGTTGCTCGAGGCTCGACCTGTGTTCGCAGTACGAGAGTCCCGACGAACATGCCCACGAGGTCGTCGAGGGCCGCGTCGCCGCGACCGGCGATCGGAGTACCGATAGCGATGTCCTGAGTGCCGCTCAGGCGCGCGAGCAGCAGCGCGAGTGCGGAGTGGACGACCATGAACAGCGTCGAGTCCTGTTCGGCGGCAACCGAACTCAACCGAGCGGCAACGTCGCCGGGAATCGTGAACGGGGTGACACTGCCGCGCATCGACTGCCGGGTGGGGCGCGGGCGATCGAGAGGCATCGGCAGCACATCCGGCAGATCTGCCAGAGCCGACTGCCAGAATTCGATCTGCCGCGACGCCACCGAGGTGGAGTCGCTCTCGTCGCCCAGAACGGCGTGCTGCCACAGCGCGAAGTCCGCGTACTGGACGGCGAGTGGCTCCCACAACGGAGCCGAACCCGCGGATCGGGCACCGTAGGCGACCATCACGTCTCGAGCCAGCGGTGCCATCGACGCACCGTCTGCCGCAATGTGGTGGACGACGATGGAGAGTACGAAGCTCTCCTGGCCGGTCCGGTACAGCACCGCGCGGAAGGGAAGATCGACCGTGACGTCGAAACCTGTTGTCGCAGCAATGTGGACGAGCGCGTCGACCGATGCGGAGTCGACGTCGACCACGTCGAGGGGGAGCTTCGATCCGGTGACGTCCTCGATCGGCGCGATCACCTGATTCGGTAGGTCACCCACCGTCGGGAACACCGTGCGCAGCGACTCGTGCCGCGACAGGACGTCGCCGACGGCTGCAGCCATCGCATCCACGTCCAGGCGACCCGTCAGGCGCACGGTGAGCGGGATGTTGTACGCGGGCGAGGACACATCGAACTGGTTGATGAACCACATCCGCTGCTGTGCGAGAGACAGCGGAATCGAATCGGGCCGGTCGACAGGGACGAGCGCCGGACGGCGATGCAGCGACGCGCCCTTGGCTTCGGCACGTTCCGACAGAGCTCGCACCGTCGACGCCTCGAACAGATCCAGCACCTTCAGGTCGGTTCCGAGAGCCGAGTTGACCCGCGCGATCAAACGCGTTGCCACGAGGGAGTTTCCACCGAGATCGAAGAAGCTGTCGGTCACGCCGACTCGATCGACCTCGAGAACGTCGCAGAACACGGTCGCCACCACGGCCTCGTATTCCGTTTCCGGGGCCTCGAATGCACCCTGTGAACCGAGTTCGGGTTCGGGGAGTGCGGTGCGGTCGAGTTTGCCTGCCGGAGTGAGAGGAATCGACTCCAACATCACGAACGCCGACGGCACCATGTGCGCAGGCAGCATCGAACCGGCATGCTCACGCAACGCATCGACCTCGACGACCGTACCCGCCACCGGCAACACATACGAGACCAACACCGTACTGCCGGCAGCACTCTCACGCCCGATGGTCACCACGAAATCGACACCCGACACCGCAGCCAACACCGAATCGATCTCACCCAACTCGATCCGGAAACCACGCACCTTCACCTGAAAATCGCTACGCCCCACATACTCCAACGCACCCGAGGCATTCCACCGCACCACATCACCGGTGCGATACATCCGCGAACCCGCACCACCGAACGGATTGGCCACGAACCGATCCGCCGTCAAACCCAACCGCGCGTGATACCCACGAGCCAACGCCGGACCCGCCAGATACAACTCACCCACCACACCCACCGGCACCGGATTCAACCGCGAATCCAACACCACCTCCGCGAAACCGATCGTCGGAGAACCGATATCGACCGACTCCCCCACCACCAACGCCGACGAAATCGACGAGAAAATCGTCGCCTCCGTCGGACCGTACGCATTGAACATCCGCCGACCCGGCGCCCACCGCGCCACCAACTCCGGCGCACACACATCACCACCGGTCACCACGACCTCGACCGACTCCAACCCCACCGGATCCACCGACGCCAACGCCGCAGGCGTGACGAACGCATGCGAGACCCGCTCCTGCGCCAACAACGACGCCAACTCCACCCCACCGAACACCAACGGCGGCGCAATCACCATCGTCGCCCCACCCGAGAACGCCAACACGAACTCGAGAATCGACGCATCGAAACTCGGCGACGCAAACGCCAACACCCGAGACGACGGCCCCACACCGAACCGCACCCGCTCCTCGGCAGCCAAGTTCCCCACACCACGATGAGTGACCACCACACCCTTGGGCACACCCGTCGAACCCGACGTATAGATCAGATACGCCGCATCATCGAGCCGCAACACACCCGAACGCTCCGCATCCAACACCGGAGCAGACGACCGAAACGCCAGATCCGCCACCACATCCGCATCATCGAGCACCACCCACGACACCCCACCCACACCCGACAGCGCACCCACATCGGCACCCAACGTCACACCCACCACAGCACCCGAATCGACCAACATGTGCTCGATCCGATCCACCGGATAATTCGGATCCACCGGCAAGAACGCACCACCGGCCTTCGCCACCGCCCACACCGCCACCACAGACTCCACCGACCGCGACAACGCCAACGCCACGAACGACCCCGGACCCACCCCACACGACATCAACATCCGCGCCAACCGCGACGACGCCGCATCCAACTCACCATACGAAACAGACCGCGACCCCGACACCACCGCAACACCACCGACACCAGCAACACCCACCGCACCAGCCAACAACTCCGGCAACACCACACCCACCACAGACCGCGGACCACGAACCGGAGCCAGGCGAGCGCGTTCGGCAGCGGACAACATGTCCGCGTCACCGATTCGCAGGTCCGGTTCGGTGGTCAGAGCGTCGAGAATCCGTACGAGGCGGCGGGCGAGTTGAGCCACGCTCGTGTCATCGAACAGTTCTGTGGCGTAGTCGAAAACGACAGCGTGAGTGTCGGATTCGTCGACGGTAACGACCAGATCCATACCGACGCCGTCACGCGGCAGTGCGGAAGGACCGAACCGGAGCGCAACCTGAGCAAGGGGGCTGTGTGCTTCCGATCGGGGCAGACCGAGGGCCGCGGCGACGGCGTCGAAGGACGTATCGCTGTGCGCCATCGCCGCATCGAAGTCGGTTTCGGACGCATCGACTAACTCGGCGAACGAGTGCCGAACGTCGGGTCGCGTCCGCAGCACCACGGTGTTGCCGTCACCCGCAGGCACGGCGATCGACACGTCGTCGGTGTTAGCCAGCCGCGAAAGCAGTACGGCGAGAGCGGATTCGAAGACCACGAACGGAGTGGTGGAACGGTCGGCCGCCAGTCGAGCCACCGCGGACCACGATTCGGATCCGATCGTCACCTCGTGGGATGCGCGAACATGGCCGATGCTCGAGGGCCGCGAGCGGTCGATCGGAAGATCGAGAAGATCCGGGGCGTCGGAGAGCCGGTCGGTCCAGTAGGCGAGATCGGCTGCGGCGCGTCGCCGGCGTTGGCCTTCGCGTGCGCTGGCCGGATGTACGTCGAGGACTGCGACATCGGGCCCGGCCGCGATGAAGGATTCCACCATGTCGACGAAGCTCGAATGGTGTGCCGTGAGGTCGTCGTCGTCGTACCGGTTGGGGTTGGCCCTGAAATCGACGAACGTCCTGGCCGGAGAACCGCTCTGGTACACGTTGACCAGAAGATCCTCGACCGGGCCCGAGGTGACGATGTTGAACTCGCCGACGATGGACCCGAGGTTGATCTGCTGATGGAACAGCATCATGTTGACCATCGGGCCGGACAGCTGTTTTTCGCTTCCCGAGGCCGCCAACTCGCGCCGAATGTCCTCGATGCTGAAGCGCTGATGTCGCAGGGCTCCCATCAGTTCGAGCTGTACCTGCTGTACCAGCTCGCCGACGGTAGCGTCCTGGGGGACGTGGATCGGAATGGGTGCGACGTTGACGAGCATTCCACCGGACCGGCGAAGCAGTGCGGTGGTGCGCGCGGACACCGGGATGTTGACCGAGACGTCTTCTCGCCCGGTCATCCGCGAGAGGTAGCAGCCGAAGGCGGCGATGAACACCGCAGCAGCGGTTCCGCCCTTGGTCGCGTCGGATGCCTCGAGCTCGGTGACGACATCCTCGGGTAGAGCGACGCTGCGCAGCTTGCTGGCGGCGATCGTGCGACCGGCAGTGTTGGACAGAGACGCTCCGTCGTGGATGTCCGCGGCGCGAGCCGTCCAGTACTCCTTGTCGGACTCGAAGCGGGACGACGTCCGGTATTCCTGATCGAGCTCGTACAGTCGGCGTAGCTCGGCCGCCTTGTTCGGGGCAGGCTCGACGTGTTCGACGGCCGCGGTGTACAGCGCAGCGGTTCGGTTGACGAGCGTCATGGCACCGTAGCCGTCGAGCGCGACATGGTGGATCTTGCTGTACCAGAGGTTGCGATCGTCCTCGACCTGAATGATCCAGCTCTCGACGAGGGGATCGTGTTCCATGTCGACGGGCTGGACGTAGTTCTCGTCGATCCACTGCAGCGCCGAGGTCATGGGATCGTCTTCGCCGCGCAGATCCAGGTAATGCACCGACTGGTCGATGGAGTGATCGACCATCTGGACGGGCTCGCCGTCCACCTCGGCCAGTCTCAGGTACGCAGATTGGAATTCGTGCGCCGCGAGAGCCGTCGCATCCTGGAGAACGGCGATGTCGAGGTTGCCGCGGAGGTCTACATACTGTGCGATACAGACCGGGACGTCAGGGGCCAGCTGCTGAGCGAACCACATGCCACGCTGAGCGGACGACAGCGGGAATCCGTTTTCGAAGCCGGGCCCGGTCGGGGGCGTCTGAGACCCACCGGTAATTGCTGCGCGCATTCACTTGCCCTTCGGCGGCACGGTCACGGCGGCGAAGGCCGACGTCGGGTGGATCGACCCGGAGCCCTCGGTTCGGTTCGGACTGTCGAGCCGCGGCGGCCTGTGCGCGCGATTGAGCAATTCTGGCTTCCGTTCTGGTCTGCGTTCGTGTCGATTCACACACGTTCGGTGGTGATATGGCTCTGTATCAATTCGGCGCGATCGGGCGACCGGATTGAAACAGGGAGAGAACCCGGTTCTACCGAATAGAACAAACCGTGAGTTCAGTGAACGAGTGTGTGGTGACTCTCGAATTCATCGTCCTGTACGACATGAACTCCCCTCCCCGCCAGGCGTACGACACGGTCGACAATGTCGGCGTCGATACTGCGCTCACATACCAACGCGAAACCGTCGGTCATCCGCTGAAAGCCGACCTGAAAATTCCGTGTCGAGCACCCCAACGGCTTACAAAGATACAACATCGGCACGGTTCTTTTGTGCAGTAATCATAAGAACCATCGATCACTGCCTCCAGCCTGTTACAGAAGTGACCGAGAGTGCTACCCGAGCAGATGCTATTCGGTCGAACGAATGACTCCGCACGACACATCGCTCGGCAATATTCGTTCGTATCCGACTCGGCGGTGCGATAAACCCACCGTTTACCGACTCGGCGTTTGTTTCAGGAGTCGGAGCGGCGACGTCCGGCCAAAAGCGTCGCGCCGAGCGCTCCGACGGCTGCCAGACACAGCACCAATTCCGATCCGAAGCCGATTCGAGTCGCGACGGTGAGGGATTGTCGCAGTACAACACTGGACACCAGCACGTCCGGGCTGAAGAGCGGCGTCTGCTGAAGGACGTCACCGTCCGGCGACACGATTGCGCTGACGCCACTCGTAGCGGCCACCACAACCGTTCGTCCGTGCTCGACGGCTCGCACTCTGGACATCGCGAGTTGTTGGTAGGTCATTTCGGTGTCGCCGAAGGTCGCGTTGTTGGTGGGTATGGCGATGAACTCCGCGCCCGACCGGACCGATTCCTCGAGTGCGCGATCGAATGCGACTTCGTAGCACGTTGCTATTCCGGCCGCTATTCCCCCAGCGTGCACCACTCCGTTTCCGCTACCGGGGACGAAATAACCCGCTCGGTCGGCATATTCCGAAAACAATCGAAAAAAACTTCGGAATGGCAAGTATTCGCCGAACGGTTGAATTATCTTCTTGTCGTGCCGCTCACCGGGCCCGTCCGTACCGTTCCACGCAATCACCGAATTCGTGTTCGTACCATCGGCATTGACAAGTACGGTGCCGACGAGAATCGGGGCCCCCACAGCCACCGACGCCTGTGTGATGAGAGTCGCAGCGTCGGTATTTCTCAACGGATCGATATCGGACGCGTTCTCGGGCCACACGACGAGATCCGGGGCAGGTTGCCTGCCGGCCTCGACGTCGGCGGCCAATGTCATGGTCTCTCGGACGTGATTGTCCAACACCGCGCGGCGCTGTGCGTTGAAATCCAGACCCAGCCGCGGAACGCTTCCCTGGACGGCCGCGATCGTCACTGTCCGTTCGTCGCCCTCCGGCGCGTCGTTGCCGTGCAGCGTCGGTAGCAACCCCAGCGCCACGATGGAGGCGATCGTCGTTGCGGCGACCGGTCCGAGGAACGAACGCGCTCCGTCTCGTCGACTGCCCGCGACCAGCAGCGCCGCCGTTCCGGTTCCGGTCAGTGCCACACCGAAACTGAGCAACGGTGCACCGCCGACGCTCGCCAAGGGAAGCAACCAGCCCTCGGGTTGTCCGAATGCCAATCTGCCCCACGGAAAGCCACCGAAGGGAACACTGGATCTGAGCCATTCGGTCAGGCTCCAGGCCAATGCCATCGACAGCGGCCACCATGCGCTCCGTGCCGACAACACACCGAGCACTCCGAACAAGCCGACGAAGACGGACTCGGCGGCGGCGAGCGCCAGCCACGGCATCGGTCCTACGTACACACCGATCCACGGGAGGAGCGGAACGAAGAATCCGAGTCCGGCGGCACAGCCGTAGCCGAATCCCCCTTTCAGCGATACCGACCTCCGGCCGCCGAAGCCGGTCAGGACGAGGGCCAGCAGCGCGATACCCAGCGGGGCCAGAAACCACAGGGTTCGCGGAGGGAAGCTCGCGAATATCAGTGCGCCACCGGCAACGGAGAGAGCCGTCGACATCGCGGCCCGGCGCAGCCGCTCCGCTGACGAGGCCACCGTCCCGACACCCGAAGCGGACTCAGTTCTCATGAATGACCTGTCCGCGGTGCACGGTCATCGAGCACTGTGGGCTCGTGGACGACGGGTCCAGACCGGGCAAGGGAGATACTCCTGCGCGTGGGTCCGTCGACCATCGTTGCACGCTGTCCTTGGGTGCTCGGACGACGAGTTCGTCGACCTCCCACACCGCGAAGGACGCGGGCGCTCCCGGCACCAACGTCCCCGCCAATCCGTCGCGAACTCCGCCCGCTCGCCAGGCTCCGCGGGTACCGGCCGAGAAAGCGGCCCGAGGCGAGATGGCACTGCCCGGCGTGTGGTGATTGACCGCGGCTCTGACCGTCGCCCAGGGATCGAGTCGGGTGACCGGCGCATCCGAACCGAATGCCAGCGCCACCCCCGCCGATGCCAAGCGCGCGAACGGATGGAGCGCCGATGCACGGTCTGCGCCGAGCCGTGCCGAATACAACCCTCCAAAACCGCCCCACTGGGCGTCGAACATCGGTTGCATGCTGGCTATCACCCCCCAGGAGGCCAGTTTGTCGGCCTGCTCGGGCGTGACCATTGCCAGATGTTCGAGCCGATGCCCGCACGCGGCGACGGCTGCAGTTCCCAGCTCGGTCACCACCCGCTCGAATGCGGTGACGGCAGCCGAGATCGCAGCGTCACCGATGACGTGGAACCCCGCCTGAACTCCGGCGGACGTGCACGCCGAGATGTGTGCAGCGATCGCATCGACGTCCTCGTACGGCACGCCCGATCCGGAGTCGTCCGCATACGGCGACGACAACCACGCGGTCCGCGATCCCAGCGAGCCGTCGACGAAGATGTCACCGGCCAGCCCATGAGCGCCGGTCTCGCCGAGCAGCTGCCGCGCCTGCTCGGCCGTCTCGACCAGCTCGCCCCAGTATCCGCGAACCTCCACCCCGTGTTCGGTGGCCATCAGTTCACGGAAGTCGTCGATACCCGACACGATCGGACCGGCACATTCGTGGACTGCGACGATTCCCTGCGCCGCCGCACTGTCGAGCGCAGCCGTTCGAGCCCGATCCCGGGTACCGGGCGTGATCATCGACCGCGCCGTCAGCCGCGCGAGGTGGTGCGCGGCAGCTGTGAGAGGGGACTGCCCGGAGAAGCCGGTGGCGGATTCCATTCCGGTCGCGGCGACGCGCAACGGCGTCGAGACGGCAGCCGAATGCGAATCGATGCGTGTGAGGTACACCGGGCGTCCCGGCGCTGCCGCGTCGAGGTCGACCGTCGACGGTGCGCGATGTTCGGGCCACGAGCTCTCGTCCCAGCCGTGTCCCCAGATCAGTGCGTCCGAGGACGACGATGCGTGCTCGGCGAGCACCCGCATGCAGTGTTCGAGCGAGGTGCAGCCGGACAGATCGAGTCCGATCGACGACAGACCCAGATCGGTGACGTGCACGTGAGTGTCGACGAACGCCGGTGCCACGAAGGCCCCCGCCAGGTCGGTGACGCGGACTCCTGGATGGAGCGCTCGCCCGGTGCGATCCTCACCGATCCAACTGACGATTCCATCGGTCACGGCCATGGCGGTGGCGTCCGACGCCATCGGACTGTAGATCCGTCCGCCGCAGAACAATTCGGTGGTCACGAACGACCAGTCTGCCCCTACCGGTGTGGCTTCCGGAAATCCCCGGCGGCGGGATCGAATCGATCGGCCTCGATCACCTGTCCCTCGAGGATCAATGCAGAACCGGATGCATTCGGTGCTCGGCTGGCGTCGTCGACATGATCGTCGAGGATCTCACCGTCGATGACGGTGGGGCGCATGCGCCGGGTCGCGGTCGCAACCTGCGGCAACCAGCGTGCGGCGGCCCACATCACTGCCGGGCGCAGCAGCCACCTGGTCGGCGGGATCAACAACAGCAACCCGATCACCGTGGTCACCAGTCCCGGCACGAACATTGCGACCGACCCCGCGGCGAAGAGTGCGCCATCGGCCACGGCACCACCGGCCGATCGCTCGCCTCGGGATGCCCGCTGCAGACCGTCCAGCACACGTCTGCCCTGCGATCGCACCAGCAACGACCCGACCAGCGATCCGCCGATCAGCAGTACGACGGTCCAGAGCACACCGAGTGCGCTTCCCACGGCGACCAGCGCTGCGACCTCGACCACGACATAGAGTACGAACAGAGCGAGCATGACGGTCCTTTCTTCGCTTCACCGGTACAACGCGCGGGGCATCGAAATCGCTCCCGGGTGACCGGTTTGCCGGGAAATTCTCAGGAACCCGGTCGGACGAGGCCGGTTTCGTACGCCAGCACGACCGCCTGGACTCGATCGCGGATGTCCAACTTCGTCAGGATTCGACCGATATGGGTCTTGATCGTCGCCTCGGACAGATGCAGAACGGCCGCTATCTCGGCATTGGACAAGCCGGTCGCCAAGTGCACCAGCACCTCGCGTTCACGGCCGGTGAGTGAGTCGAGAACAGAGGCATCGGTGGTCGACGGAGTCTGTGAGACGAACCTCGAGAGCAAACGCTTGGTGACCTTCGGTGAGACGACGGCATCGCCTGCAGCCACGCTGCGAATCGCGGAGACCAGGTCCTCCGGTGGAGTGTCCTTGAGCAGGAATCCACTGGCCCCCGCCCTGAGCGCACCGAGGACGTGCTCGTCGAGATCGAAGGTCGTCATCACCAGAACCTTGGCGTCCGAACCCGATTCGGTGATGGTGCGGGTGGCGGCCACGCCGTCGACGCCGGGCATCCGGACGTCCATCAGCACCACTGCCGGTTTCAGTCTGGCCACGGCCTCGACGGCACCGGCCCCGTCGGAGGCCTCCCCCACCACCTCGATGTCGTCCTGCGCCTCGAGCACCATGTTCAATCCCATGCGCATGAGTTCCTGGTCGTCCACGACGACAACGGTGATCGGCACCGACCCAACCTAACCCTCACTCGATCGGCAGCGTTGCCCGCACGAGCCAATTGCCGTGTGGCGTCCGACCCGCATGCAGGGTGCCTCGAAGCACCGCTACTCGCTCGCGCATCCCGAGCAATCCGTGTCCACCGCCGTCCGCCGACGTCGGGGTGCCCGAGCCGGTGCCGTTGTCGGAAATCTCGACGCTCACCTCCTCTTCTGCGCGAACCACTTTCACGACCGCGCGCGGCGCATGACCGGCGTGCCGTAGGACATTGGTCAGCGATTCCTGGACCAACCGGTGCACTCCGAGGCTGATCGCCGGGCTGATGTCGTCCAGGTTTCCCGTCTGTTCGAGCTCGACGTTCAAGCCGGCGCGACCCATCATCTCGACGACACGGGCCAGGCCTGCGGTCCCGTACTGGGGCATGTCGTCCGAATCGGGAGACGTCCGCAACAATGCGACCGTTCGACGTAACTCCGCCAGCGCCGATCGGCCCGTGGCGGAGATGTTGGCAACGGCCTGCTCCGCGCGATCGGGGTTGCGCCTGATGGCGTACGAGGCGCCGTCGGCCTGGACCACCATGACACTGACGCTGTGGGCGATGACGTCGTGCAGTTCGCGCGCGATACGCGTGCGCTCGGTGATCACGGCCTCTTCGGCACGGCGATCCCTGTCGTACTCGGCCACGACGAGACGGGCCTGCGTCGCTTCGTCGTATGCCCTGCGGGCACCGAGAAATTCCGCCGCAACCCACGACAGCGCATACATCAGCGCGCTGAACAACAGCGTCGTGATCACCGGTTGGGTGAACAGGTACAAGTTCGCGGCGGTGTACGCAGCGAGGGCGGCGGCATAGATGCCGCCCTGAACTCGACCGACGTACGCAACCAGCGTGTAGAGCATGATCGGTAGCGCCAGGGCGGCCGGGTGACCGTTGTAGGCATCGCCCACGAGGCTGCCCGCTATGTCGGAGCCGAGTGTGGTGACGAGAGTGAGTGCTGCGATCGAGCGAGGCAGACGACGCCGCCACGCGACGGGAATCGTCAGCACGACCGAAAAGACCAGGAACAACGGTCCGTTCAGACCGTCGACCGAGCTCACGAACACCAGAATGTCGACGACGAACAGCCCGACCGCCAGCAGGGCATCGGCCACGAACGGCTGCCCACGGAGCCACAGACTGAATCGACGCATGTGATTGAGTTTGCCGTATGACTGCTGCCGACTGGGGATTGCTGATGGTCGCTGCCACGACCGCCGGTTGGGTCGACGCAGTGGTGGGCGGAGGTGGCCTCATCCTGCTGCCCGCGATTCTTCTCGTGGCACCTCAGCTCACGCAGCAGGCAGCACTGGCGACGAACAAGGCGACGGCCGTATTCGGTACCGTCGCCGCCGTCGTCACCTTCGCGCGGAAGGTCTCGCTCGACTGGGCGGTGCTGATTCCGGCCGGCGTCCTCGCCGCCGTGGCTTCGGCGGCAGGCGCAGCTGCGGTGTCGTTGATCGACCGCGAGCTGTTCATCCCGATCATCATGGTCGTTCTCGTGGGTGTGGCCGTACTGGTCACCTGCCGTCCGACCATCGGTCTGAGCGCGGCATCGTCGCCGCCCACCCATCGCAAGGTTCTGATCGTCATCGGGTGCGCAGCCGCCGGAATCGGCTTCTACGACGGCATTCTCGGGCCCGGTACCGGAACGTTCCTGATCATCGTCTTCGCCACGATGCTCGGAACCGAGTTCGTTCGCAGCGCCGCGATGGCCAAGGTGATCAACGTCGGGTCCAACGTCGGTGCCCTCACCTTCTTCGCCGTCACC
This sequence comes from Rhodococcus sp. 05-340-2, assembly GCF_002258915.1. Lineage (NCBI taxonomy): Bacteria > Bacillati > Actinomycetota > Actinomycetes > Mycobacteriales > Nocardiaceae > Rhodococcus > Rhodococcus sp. 05-340-2. Next base: position 730,829 of record NZ_NOYU01000027.1, on the reverse strand, counting down.
GGCAGTGTCTACTGGCAGCTCGGAGCAGCCATGGCGGTGTGCAACGTGTTCGGTGCCGTCCTCGGATCGAGGACAGCGGTCGCCCGCGGTGCCGGATTCGTGAGAATCGTCCTGCTCGTCGTGGTCGTGGGCATGGTGATCCGACTCGGATGGCAACAATTCGGCTAGCGTCTTCAGGCGTGACGAGACAATCGGATCGATCGGTCGACGCCGACTTCCTTGCTCTGCCCCTGCAGGCCCTCGCGGACGCCGCCCTGAGCGCCGCCCGCTCGGCCGGGGCAACGCACGCCGATGTTCGCGTGCAGCGCTTGACGACTCAGTCCATATCGCTGCGCGACGGCTCCGTTCAATCCGCCATCGACGCCGGTGAGATCGGCCTCGCCGTGCGGGTCGTGGTCGACGGCACCTGGGGTTTCGCATCGCACGCCGAACTCGGCACCGACGCAGCCGCAGCCACGGCCCGCAGTGCGGTCGAGGTGGCCACAGCGCTGCGCACGCTCAATCGCGAACGCGTCGAACTCGCCTCCGAGCCGGTGTACTCGAATGCGACGTGGGTGTCGGAGTACGACATCGACCCGTTCGAGGTACCCACCGCCGAGAAGGTGGCACTGCTGGCGGAGTATTCGTCCCGGCTGGCGGCGTCGGACGGCGTCGATCACGTCACCGCCTCGGTTCTGCAGGTCAAGGAGCAGTCGTTCTACGCGGATCTGGCCGGTAGCAGCATCACGCAGCAGCGGGTGCGACTGCATCCCCAGTTCGAGGCCACCACGGTTGATCGATCCGCCGGTGCATTCGAGACCATGCGCACCCTCGCGCCACCCGTCGGACGAGGCTGGGAGTACCTGGGTGAGCACAGCACGTGGGACTGGGCCGACGAGCTGGCCCGGATCCCCGAGTGGCTGGCCGAGAAGGTGAAGGCACCGTCCGTCGTGGCAGGACCTACCGATCTCGTCATCGATCCGACCAACCTGTGGCTCACCATTCACGAGTCGATCGGGCACGCAACGGAATACGACCGTGCCATCGGCTACGAGGCCGCCTACGCCGGCACTTCGTTCGCGACCCCGGACCAGTTGGGGACGTTGCGCTACGGATCGCCCATCATGCACGTCACCGCCGACCGTACCGAGATCAACGGCCTGGCCAGCATCGGCTGGGACGACGACGGAGTCGCGTCGCAGAGATGGGACCTGGTACGCGACGGGACACTCGTCGGGTACCAACTCGATCGAGTGTTCGCCCCGAAACTCGGTCTCGAGCGGTCCAACGGGTGCTCGTACGCCGATTCTCCGCATCACGTACCGATCCAGCGGATGGCGAACGTGTCGCTGCAGGCCGACCCCGAGACCGATCGATCGACCGCCGACGTCATCGGGGAGGTGGAGGACGGCATCTACGTCGTCGGCGACAAATCCTGGTCGATCGACATGCAACGCTACAACTTCCAGTTCACCGGTCAACGCTTCTACAGAATCCGCAACGGCGTGCTCGACGGCCAGGTCCGTGACGTGGCGTACCAGGCGACGACCACCGAGTTCTGGGGCTCGATGGAACTGCTCGGCGGGCCGTCCACGTGGCGACTCGGCGGCGCATTCAACTGCGGCAAGGCCCAACCCGGCCAGGTGGCCGCCGTCAGTCACGGCTGCCCCGTCGCGTTGTTCCGCGGCGTCAACGTCCTCAACACCCGATCGGAGGCAGGTCGATGATCGCGCCGCAGCTCGTGATCGAACGTGCACTCGCCTGCGCGAGTGTCGACGACACCATCGTGATCGTCACCGACTCCAGCGACGCAACACTGCGGTGGGCCGGAAACTCCATGACCACCAACGGAATTGCCACCTCCCGGCGCTGGGAGGTGATCTCGATCGTGCGAGAGGCCGACACCGTTCGAGTCGGCACCGTGTCTTCGACGAGCGTCGATCCGGACGACATCGAGGCCGTGGTACGTGCGAGCGAAGCGGCCGCGCGATCGGCTGAACCCGCCGACGACGCGATGCCCTTGCTGCCTCGAGAGTCGGCCTCGGACCCGCGAGACTGGGACCGCCGAGCACAACACACGTCGATCGACGTGTTCGGCTCGCTGGCAAGGGAATTGAACGTCGGTTTCGACGGCGAGGACACGTTGTACGGATTCGCGCAGCACACCGTCGACAACGTCTGGCTCGGAACCTCGACCGGTGTGCGTCGTACCTTCACGCAGCCCACCGGATCGGTCGAGATAAACGGCAAGCGATCCGGGGCGAGCGCCTGGGTGGGCACCGGAACCACCGACTTCGCGGACGTGTCGGTCGAGGCGATGTTGGCGGAGCTGTCCACCCGACTCGGCTGGGCCCGGAACACCGTCGAACTGCCCGCCGGTCGCTATCAGACTCTGCTGCCCCCGTCGGCGGTGGCCGACCTGATGATCTACCTGATGTGGACCATGGAAGGCCGCGGAGCGCAGGAAGGCCGTACCGCGCTCTCGCGGGCAGGTGGAACGCGAGTGGGCGAGAAACTCACCGACCTGCCGCTCACCCTGTTCTCCGATCCACACGCATCGGGACTCGAGTACGCGCCGTTCGTGGTGGCCGGGTCGTCGAGTGATTCGGTGTCGGTGTTCGACAACGGCATGGACATCGAGCGCGTCGACTGGATCCGCGACGGATCGGTATCCGCCCTTTCCTATCCACGTGCATCGGCGCAGAAGTTCGGAGCTCCCGTCGCGGTCCCGGGCGAGAACCTCGTTCTGACAGGCGGCACGGACGTCGGCCTCGATCAGATGGTTGCCGACACAGAACGCGGGCTGCTCCTGACGACGCTCTGGTACATCCGTGAGGTCGATCCGACCTCGCTGCTGCTCACCGGGCTGACCAGGGACGGCGTCTATGCCATCGAGAACGGTCGAATCACCGGTGCGGTGAACAATTTTCGCTTCAACGAGAGCCCGCTGGATCTGCTACGCCGCGTCACCGAGGCGGGCGCAACGGAGGCGACACTGCCGCGCGAGTGGAAGGACTGGTTCACCCGCACGGCTATGCCGCCGCTGCGCATTCCCGACTTTCACATGTCGTCGGTCAGCGCCGCCCAATGAGGCCGGTCCGAACTACTTGTCGGGTCCGGTGAGCTCGAGAGCGATGTTGTCGGGATCCCTGAACTCGACGATGGACATGCCGGGCCCAGCATCCTTGATGCCCTCGTGTGCGATGCCCAGCTCGTCGAGCGTCTTCACGGCGTCTTCCAGCGCTGCACGGGTGTCGACGGTGAAGCTCAGGTGATCGAGCCCGCAACGGTCTTCGGCGAACGTGTCGTCGTTCGGTGCGACCGGGCGCAGACCGAGCAGACCGCCGCCGAATTTGTAGATGACGCCACCGAAGAGGAACCAGAGGGCCTTCTTGGTCTCTTCGTCCGCGTCGGGATCCCAGGCGTAGGCGACGTCGAAACCGAACACCGAGTCGTAGAACGACCGGGACCGGTCGATGTCGCTGACGGTGAGGCGAACATGGTTGTAATCGGTCACTGCGATAGGCACGTGGTGCTCCATTCCGGCAGCAGGGGAAGCTGCCTCACGAAGCATTCGGAACTGCGCATACGAGCGATGGTGCCGAGTTCTGCTTCTCAGGCGGCGGTGATCGCCAGCCCGACGGAACCACTCTTGCCCCGGCGGAGCACGCTGCCCTTGACGGTGAGCCATCCGAGAATGCCGTACTTCGACGCGATGGCTGCACGTGCCTTCTCCGTCTGGGCCGCGTCGAGTATCTCGGCCCGTGCGTCGACCGCGTCGCCCTGGGGGTTACCGCGCATGTCGCACGGGGCCAGGGTGACTGCGGGGTTGCGCCGAATCCGCTTGACCTTCCACGAATCGGCCACCGTCCACACCAGCAGCCGATCCCCGTCGAGAGCACCCCACAGCGGGGTCGGCACCCCGGTGCCGTCCTTCTTGAACGTCGTCAGCAGTACGTACTTGCCCTTGGCAATGTCTTCGAAGGTGGCAGCCATACCGCTCAGAGTACGTCGCTACTCCCCTTCGAGCTCGCCCTCGGTTTCCAGATACACCTGGCGCAAGCCGTCGAGAACCTGCTTGTTCGGCTCGGCCCACATCTTTCGCTCGGCCGCTTCGAGCAGCCGCTCCGCGATACCGTGCAGGGCCCACGGATTGGACTGTTGCATGAACTTCTTGTTCTGCTCATCGAGCACGTACGTCTCGGCCAGCTTCTCGTACATCCAGTCCTGCACCACGTCGGTCGTCGCGTCGTAACCGAACAGGTAGTCCACGGTCGCCGCCATTTCGAACGCGCCTTTGTAGCCGTGCCTGCGCATGGCCTCGAGCCACCGCGGGTTCACCACCCGGGCGCGGAACACCCGCGCGGTCTCTTCCGACAGTGTGCGCGTGCGAACCGATTCCGGCCGTGTGCTGTCACCGATGTACGCCTCGGGCGATTTTCCGGTCAACGCACGCACGGTTGCGACCATGCCGCCGTGGTACTGGAAGTAGTCGTCCGAATCGGCGATGTCGTGCTCACGCGTGTCGGTGTTCTTGGCGGCGACGGCAATGCGCTTGTAGGCGGTGCGCATGTCGTCCGAGGCCGGAACGCCGTCGAGACCACGTCCGTACGCGAAGCCGCCCCAGGTGGTGTAGACCTGCGCCAGGTCGTCGTCGCTGCGCCAGGTCTTGCTGTCGATCAGCTGAAGCAACCCGGCGCCGTAGGTCCCCGGCTTCGATCCGAAAATTCTTGTCGTGGAACGTCGTTCGTCGCCGTGCTCGGCAAGATCGGCCTGCGCATGCGCTCGCACGTAGTTCTGCTCGGCCGGCTCGTCCAACGCGGCGACCATCCGGACCGCATCGTCGAGCAGGGCCAGTACATGGGGAAACGCGTCGCGAAAGAAGCCGCTGATGCGGACCGTCACGTCGATGCGGGGACGGCCGAGCTCGACGAGGTCGATCACCTCGAGTCGCGTCACCCTTCGCGACGCCTCGTCCCACACCGGAGAGACTCCGAGCAGCGCGAACACTTCGGCGATGTCGTCGCCGGAGGTCCGCATGGCCGACGTACCCCACACCGACAGCCCGACGGATTTCGGCCACTCGCCGTGATCCTGGCGGTAGCGAGCGAGCAGCGACTCCGCCATCGCCTGCCCGGTCTCCCACGCTAACTTCGAGGGCACGGCCTTCGGATCGACGGAGTAGAAATTGCGGCCGGTGGGCAGCACGTTGATGAGTCCGCGCAACGGTGAACCGCTCGGACCCGCCGCGATGAAACCGCCGTCGAGCGCGTGCAGCACCTGGGCGATCTCGCGTGAGGTCCCGCGCAGACGCGGAACGACCTCGGATGCGGCGAACTCGAGAATCTGTGTGACCACGCCGCCGTGCTCGCCGGCCACCCGCGCAGCCGCGGCGGGATCCCACTGCGCTGCCTGCATCGCCGCGACCAACCCGTGGGCCACGGCCTCCACAGCGTCGACGCGGGTACGGTCCTCGTCGCCGTCCTCGCTGAGTCCCAGTGCTTCTCGCAGGCCGGGGACCGTCTGCTCTCCGCCCCACATCTGCCGGGCTCGGAGCATCGCGAGCACCAGCTCGACCTCGGCGTCTCCGACGGGTTCCTGGCCCAGGATGTGCAGTCCGTCGCGGATCTGTACGTCCTTGATCTCGCACAGCCACCCGTCGACGTTCAGCAGCATGTCGTCGAACACTTCTTCGTCGGGGCGCTCCTCGAGCCCGAGGTCCTTGTGCATCTGCGCCGCCGTCATCAGCGTCCAGATCTGCTGGCGGATGGCGGGCAGCTTGGCCGGGTCCAGTGCCGAGATGTTCGCGTGCTCGTCGAGTAGTTGCTCGAGCCGGGAGATGTCGCCGTAGCTCTCCGCGCGCGCCATCGGCGGAATCAGGTGATCGACGAGGGTGGCGTGCGCTCGGCGCTTGGCCTGCGTGCCCTCCCCTGGATCGTTGACGAGGAACGGGTAGATCAACGGCAGGTCTCCCAGGGCCGCATCGGTTCCGCAGGAAGCGGACATACCGAGTGTCTTGCCCGGCAGCCATTCCAAGTTGCCGTGCTTGCCCAGGTGCACCATGGCGTCCGCGCCGAAGCCGCCGTCGGCCTGCGTGGCCGAGATCCACCGGTAGGCCGCCAGATAGTGATGGCTCGGCGGCAGGTCCGGGTCGTGATAGATCGCAACCGGCTTCTCGCCGAATCCGCGCGGTGGTTGCACCATGATCACCACGTTGCCGAATTGCATTGCAGCGATGACGATCTCACCGTCCGGATCGGCAGACCGATCCACGTAGAGATCACCCGGTGCCGGGCCCCAATGCGCGATCACGCCGTCGCGCAGATCCGCGGGCAGCTGCTCGAACCACCGGCCGTACTGCGCGGCCGAGATGCGAATGGGATTGCCCTCGAGCTGGGCATCGGTGAGCCAGTTGGGATCCTGGCCGCCACGGGCGATGAGCGCATGGATGAGGGCGTCACCGTCGCGAGCAGCCAGACCCGGCACCGAATCCGGGCCGTCGAGCGGTCCGAGGTCGTAGCCGGCGGTGCGCATGTCCGACATCAACGCGATCGCGCTCGCCGGAGTATCGAGGCCGACGGCGTTTCCGATCCGCGCATGCTTGGTGGGGTAGGCCGAGAACATCAGGGCGATACGGCGATCGGCAGCCGGAATGTGCCGCAGCCGCGCGTGCCGTACTGCGATGCCTGCCACCCGAGCGGCACGCTCGTGGTCCGGGACGTACGTGGTCAAGCCGTCGTCGTCGATCTCCTTGAACGAGAACGGGACCGTGATGAGCCGGCCGTCGAACTCCGGGACGGCGACCTGCGTTGCCACGTCCAGTGGGGAGAGTCCGTCGTCGTTCTCGGCCCACGTCGCGCGAGAACTCGTCAGACACAGACCCTGCAGGATCGGTACGTCGAGTGCGGCCAGCTCGGCGACGTCCCAGGCCTCGTCGTCGCCGCCGGCCGACGCTCCGGCCGGTTTGGTGCCACCTGCGGCCAGCACGGTCACGATCAGGGCGTCCGCCGACTTCAGAGTGTCGAGCAGGTCGGGTTCGGCCGTGCGCAGTGAGGCACAGTAGATCGGGAGCGCGGTGGCTCCGGCGTTCTCCACTGCAGTGGCGAGGGCATCGATGTACGTGGTGTTTCCGGCCAGATGCTGGGCGCGGTAGTACAGGATCGCCACCGTCGGACCCGCGGAGTGCGGAGCGGAGGATCGTTCGAGGTGGCCCCATGTCGGCAGGTGTCGCGGAGCGTCGAAACCGTGGCCGGTCAGCAACACGGTGTCGGAGAGGAAGTTGTAGAGCTGCTCGAGATTGTCGGATCCGCCCTCGGCCAAGTAGTTGTGCGCCTGCGCGGCCACGTTGGCGGGCACCGTCGAGATCTCCATCAGGTCCGCGTCTGGTGTCTGTTCACCGCCGAGCACGACGACCGGCAGCCCGGTCGCCAGAACAGCTTCGATGCCCGACTCCCACGACCGTCGCGAGCCCAGGATGCGCACGATGATCAACTCGGCCGACTCGGCCATCGCCGGGATGTCCTCGGCGAGCAGCCGGGAAGGGTTGCCCCAGGTGAAGTCTGCTCCGCTGGCACGGGCGCTGAGCAGATCGGTGTCCGACGTGGACAGCAACAAGAACACGGGTAACGCCCTCCTCGGGGGTTTCGCGCCCCTGAAAATCGGTGAAAACTGCTCTTCGACTCGTCGGCGAGAGGGTCTGACTCCAGCCCCGACCCGAAGGATCGAAGGCCGTCACAGTGGCGCGACCGTACCGGATTCTCGCCGGTTTCCTCTCGGCCGGAGCCGTGGACATCGAATGCTACCGGGGCGAGCGTGGAATCGGGCCACCCGTTGCGCTTGTAGCCTGGTGACCATGAGTTCGCCAGAGAGGTCGGTGCCCGACGGCTGCCCCGGAGCGCTGACGACGCATCTGGCCGCGGACGGTCCGCTGGCGCGTGTCCGCCTGCCGGGCGGGGTTTTGCTGCCGGGGCAGATGCAGGTGTTGGCACAGGCCGCCGCGGAGTTGGGTGACGGCACGTTGGAGCTGACCTCGCGGGGCAACATCCAGGTCCGCGCGGTGTCGGACCCGGACGACTTCGCGACCAGGTTGGCCGATGCAGGGTTGCTTCCGTCCTCGACCCACGAGCGAGTGCGCAACATCCTCGCCTCACCCCTGTCGGGCCGGGTGGGCGGTCTCACCGATGTGCGTGCCCTGGTCGGTGGGCTGGACGAGGGCCTGCGTGCGCGACCCGATCTGGCAAACCTGCCGGGTAGGACGCTGTTCGCTCTCGACGACGGCCGAGGCGACCTGTGCGGACTGGAACCGGATTTCGGTGCCTACGCCCAGTCCGACGGGTCCTACGCGGTGCTGTTGGCGGGCCGGGACAGCGGCGTTCGCGTGGACCGCGACGGCGTCGTGTCGACGCTGCTGGACTGCGCAGGTGCCTTCGTGGAGCTGCGGCAGACCCAGTGGCGGGTGGCCGAATTGGACGACGGACCGGCCCGGATCGTCGACCGCCTCGGGCTCTCGGCCGGCCCCGTGGTGTCGATGCCCGCGCCCGTGGAGGTGCCACCGATCGGATGGCTCGACCAGGACGACGGCCTGGTGGCGCTGGCTGCGGGATTGGCGAACGGCGTGCTCGGAGCGCGGCTCGCCGAGTTCCTCGCGGCCATCGACCGCCCGCTGATCATGACTGCGTGGCGATCGCTGATCGTGTGTGATCTGGACGAGGAACCGGCCGAACAGGTCGTCCGCGTACTCGCCCCGATGGGACTGATCTTCGACGCGGGATCACCGTGGATTCGGGTGAGCTCGTGCACCGGATCGCCGGGGTGCGAGAAGTCGTTGGCCGACGTACGAGCCGACCTCTCCGCGGCAGTCGATGCCCGGATGACTCCGCGCGACGAGCGGCAACACTGGTCCGGGTGCGAACGGCGGTGCGGACGACCCAAGGGCGAAGTGACCGACGTCATCGCGACAGGAATCGGCTACCGCGTGTCCTGAGTGGGTGCCTCGGCCGCAGGTAAGACCGGCTTTCTGCTGAGGGGTCCCTCTCCCCTATCGTGAAACGCATGCACGACTACGTCCGCGACGGCGCGGAGATCTACCGACAATCCTTCGCGACCATCCGAGCCGAAGCAGATCTGTCTCGATTCGCACCGGACGTTGCACAGGTCGTCGTGCGCATGATTCACGCGGTCGGAGAGATCGATCTGACCGAGACCATCGGGTACACCCCAGCCGTCGTGACCTCCGCTCGCGCGGCACTGAACGCGGGCGCGCCGATTCTGTGCGACGCCAACATGGTCGCCGCAGGCATCACTCGTCGCCGACTGCCCGCCGACAACGAGGTGCTGTGCACGCTGTCCGATCCTCGGGTACCGGATTTGGCGAAGAAGATGGGCACCACGAGAACCGCTGCGGCGCTGGAGTTGTGGGGCGACAAGCTCGACGGCGCCGTCGTAGCGATCGGCAATGCACCGACGGCGCTCTTTCACCTGATGGAGATGCTGGCTGCCGGAGCGCCGAAGCCTGCGGCCATCGTCGGCGGCCCTGTCGGTTTCATCGGAGCAGCGGAGTCCAAGGAAGATCTGATCGCTGCCGGCCTCAGCGTGGAGTACCTGGTCGTTCGAGGCAGACGTGGTGGCAGCCCCATCACCGTCGCCGCGGTCAATGCCATTGCGAGCGAACAAGAATGACCGGCACCGGAAAACTGTGGGGAGTCGGCGTCGGTCCCGGCGATCCGGAATTGTTGACCGTCAAGGCCGCTCGCGTGATCGCCGAGGCCGATGTGGTTGCTTTCCACAGTGCACAGCACGGTCGCAGCATCTCCCGCGGACTGGCGGCCGGGTACATGCGGGACGGGCAGATCGAGGAACATCTCGTCTATCCGGTGACCACAGAGGCCACGGCGCATCCCGGCGGATATCAGGGTGCGATCGACGAGTTCTACGAATCCGCTGCCGCACGGCTGGCAACCCATCTGGACGCCGGACGCTCCGTAGTACTTCTCGCCGAGGGCGATCCGCTGTTCTACAGCTCCTACATGCACATGCACAAACGGTTGGCCGACCGCTTCGATGTCGAGGTCGTGCCCGGCGTGACGTCTGTCAGCGCGGCCTCGGCCGCGCTGGCAACTCCGCTCGTGGAACGAGACGAAGTGTTCACCGTGCTTCCCGGCACACTGCCCGCAGACGAACTCACGCGTCGACTGCGCGGCACCGACGCGGCCGTCATCATGAAACTGGGCCGGACCTACCCGACGGTGCTCGAGGCACTCGAGCGTTCCGGCCGCCTCGACGAGGCGCGCTACGTGGAACGCGCCAGCACGCCCCAGCAGCGAATACTCGACGCCGCCGACGCCGACAACGTGCCGTACTTCTCGATGATCGTCGTGCCGAGCCCGTCCAACCGAGCCGAAACACCCACCGGCACCGGAGAAGTGGTCGTCGTCGGCCTCGGCCCCGGCGACGACGCATGGACGACCGACGAGGTGCGCGCCGAACTCGCCGCCGCCACCGATCTGGTCGGCTATGTCACCTACATCGATCGCGTACCGCCGAGGCCCGGGCAGATTCGGCACGCCAGTGACAACAAGGTCGAATCCGAACGAGCGGCGTTCGCACTCGATCTCGCCAAGCAGGGCCGACGCGTAGCGGTGGTCTCCTCGGGCGATCCGGGTGTGTTCGCGATGGCCACCGCCGTGATCGAAGTGGCAGCCGAGCAGCAGTGGAACTCGGTACCGGTGCGGGTGGTGCCCGGAATGACGGCCGCCAACGCCGTCGCCAGTCGAGTGGGTGCACCACTGGGTCACGACTACGCGGTCGTCTCCCTCTCCGACCGCCTCAAGCCCTGGGACGTCGTCGCAGCGCGGCTCTCGGCTGTCGCCGGAGCCGACATGGCGATCGCGATCTACAACCCGGCGTCCAAGTCGCGGACGTGGCAGGTTGCGGCAATGAAAGAGCTTCTGCTCGAGCACCGTTCGCCGCAGACCCCCGTGGTCATCGGACGCGCCGTGGGCAGCCCGCAGGAATCCGTACGTACCGTGACGCTCGGCGATTTCGACCCGGAGTCGATCGACATGCGGTGCCTGCTCATCATCGGATCGTCGATGACGACGGTGGTGGAGACGGGAAGCGGGCCGAAGGTGTTCACGTCCAGGCGCTACCCATCAGCAGGCAGCGCATAGCGATTCGTCAACCAGTCCACGGCCGCAGCGACCGCGTACACGGTCGGTGCCGCAGTAGGTGATGCTGGACGGTCGACCATCAGCACCGGGATCGAGGCTGCACGTGCCGCATCGAGTTTGGCTCGCGTCATGTCGCCGCCGCTGTTCTTGGTGATCAACAGGTCGATTCGGTTGTCTGCGAGCATCATCGACTCGTGGGGGACGTCGAAGGGCCCACGGCTCAGTTGCAGTGACATGTGCGGCGGCACCGGACCTGTCGGAGGGTCGATCGCCCTGACCAGAAACCACGAGTGATCGACACTTGCGAAATGGTGAACACCCTGCCTGCCTGTCGTGAGGAACACCCGGCTGCCGGGGGTGATCGCCGACGCCGCGTCGGGCAACGAGGAAACCGAGGTCCATCGATCACCCTCGCCCGCGGTCCACGGTGGCCGCGTCAGCACCAGGAGCGCGACCGACGCTGCCCGAGTGGCCTGTTCGGCGTGCGCTGCGATGGTGGAGGCGAACGGGTGTGTCGCGTCCACCACCACGTCGATCGTGTTGTCTCGCAGCCACACTGCAAGGGCATCCGGACCTCCGAAGCCGCCGATTCGCGTCGGCCCGACGGGCAGTATCGGCTCGGCGACCCGGCCGGCCAGCGAGGTGATCGTCTCGATCCCCTGCACCGTGCCCAGAGCGGCCGCGAGTGCCCGCGACTCCGTCGTACCACCGAGAATCAGGACTTTCACGGTTTGGTCGTACTCCATTGTGTGACCGGCAGCTGCGGTCTCCACGTCGTGAACGCGCCCAGCGGTTCACCACGATAGATCTGGAACCTGCGGAGCTCTCCGCCGTACTTCGCGGCAGCGGTCAGCAACAACGAATCCGATTCGGCGGTCACCGAATTTGCTACCACTCGTCCGCCGGTGCGCACCGCGGCCCAACACGCCTCGAGCATGTCGGCGCCGGTCAACCCACCACCGATGAACACCGCATCCGGTGCCGCGTCTGCGTCCGCGACCACCGCGAAACTCTCCGGGGCGCCGCCGTGCACCACGAGGCCCGGAACTCCCAGATGCAGTGCATTGGTCTCGATCTGCTCACGGCGCGCCTGCGAACTCTCGAACGTCACTGCACGACAGGATTCGTCGGTCCGCATCCATTCGATGGCAATGGTTCCCGATCCGCCCCCGATGTCCCACAACAGCTCTCCGGGCCCTGGCGCCAACGCGCTGAGTGTCAGTGCTCGAACTTCCCGCTTGGTCATCTGACCGTCCCCGGTGTACGCGGAATCGGCCAGGCCGGGAATGCGGGTGTGGCGGGCAGCGTCGGGATCTCGGACGCACAGCAGTGCAACGACATTGAGTGGGTCGACGCTCTCGAACGTCGACTCACGCGCAATCCCGCCGACGATGCGCTCGGCCGGTCCGCCGAGCTGTTCGAGGACCGTCATCTCGCTCGCTCCGAAACCGTTGGCGGACAGCACCACCGCGATCTCACCCGGCGTGCTGCTGCCCCGGCTCAACACCAGTATCCGACGACCGTCGGCCAATTCGGGCAACACCGTCTCGGCCGGACTGTTCACCAGTGACACCGTCGTGGTGTGGTGGAGCGCCCAGCCCAACCGGGCACACGCCAACGACACCGAGGACGGGGCCGGATGCACCCTCAAGCGCTCGGCACCGAACTCCCGCGCCAGCGTCACTCCGATGCCATGGAACATCGGATCCCCGCTGGCCAGCACGCACACGCGAGAACCTGCGCAGGCGTCGATCATCGGCCGCAGATTCGGCACCAACGGACTGGGCCATGTCCTGGTCTCGGTGCAGTGCTCCCGCACCCCCGCGACCTGGCGAGCGGAGCCGAACACCACATCTGCTTGCTCGACGGCCGTGCGGGAACCGAGAGGCAGTCCGTCCCAACCGTCCGCACCGATTCCCACGACCACGATCGGAGTGGGCTCGGGTGCCACCATCAGCGCGGCATTCTGCGCCAGAGCCATTGCGGCAGTAGACGCATGGCGAAGAACACCGGTCGCAGAGTCCCAGGTATCCACACGCTGGCCCGGCGCTTGCGCAGCGCCGCGACAACACTTTCGGCGACCTGACCCGGCGTACTCGACATGGGTGCCGGTGTCATCCCCTCGGTCATGGAACCGATGACGAATCCGGGACGTGCGAGCAGGAGATGCACCCCGCTGCCGTGCAGTGAGTCACTCAGTCCGCTGGCGAACCCGTCGAGACCGGCCTTCGCGGATCCGTACACGTAGTTGGCGCGTCGCACTCGAACACCTGCGACCGACGAGAACACGACCAGGTCGCCACTCCCCTGTGCTCGCAGCAGTTTCGAGGCGTGTGTCAGCACCGAAACCTGAGCCAGGAAGTCGGTGGTGATGACGTCGAGAGCGTGCTGCGCGTCGTCCTCGGCACGCGCTTGATCCCCGAGGATCCCGAACGCCAGCACCACGATCCCGATAGGACCGTGTCGCTCGGCAACCCGGCCGAGAAGCTCGGCGTGAGTGTCCATCGCGTTCGCGTCGAACTCGACGGTGTGGACGGCGTCCGCGCCCGCCTGCTGCACTCGTCGTTGCTGGGCGTCGAGGTCGGTGCTGCGCCGAGCGGCCAGTACGACGGTTCGCCCCGACGCGAGTCGGGTAGCGACCTCGAGTCCGATCTCGCTGCGACCGCCCAACAGCAACAGCGTTCCGGCCGCGGGTTCTCCTCGTCTGCTCACGCCGATCAGTCTTGCCGATGAAATCGCATTCACTACAGTCGGGGCATGGCCGCCATCCCCGCAGACGCGACTGCCCTCGCCGACGACGCATTCGAATTCCTTGCCGAGCGGCACCTGGCCACTCTGACGACACTGCGACCCGACGGAACTCCGCACGTCGTCGCCGTCGGCTTCACCTACGATGCCGAATCGCGATGTGCTCGGGTCATCACCAACGACGTGTCGCAGAAGGCGATCAACGCCGGTCGCGGTGCCTACGCTGCGGTCACTCAGATCGACGGTGCCCGCTGGCTGACGTTGGAGGGGCCCGCGTCGGTGCGAAACGACCGTGAATCGGTCGTCGATGCGGAGAACCGCTATGCGCAGCGCTACCGCGTACCCAGGGAGAACCCCACCCGGGTCGTCATCGAGATACAGGTGCAGCGCGTGCTGGGTAGCCGTTCGCTGCTGAATCGCTGACGAGAGCCACCTCCTCGACCCTCACGCCCAGGGTAGGACGGTCAGGTTCGGCCATTCGGTGGTCCACCGAGCAGCCTTCGCCTCGTACACGTGCTGCATCGGTAACCGCGGGTTCGGCCGCACGATTCCCGCGAAGAGATCGTCGAATCCGTGCGGTGCGTACACGACGTCCGTTCCGCCCCCGTCGGTGGTGATGCCGAAGCAGCACGTGGTGGAGACGAAATGATCGATCGCATCCTCGGTACTTCGGTACGGCGCGATCGCAGAGCCGAAATGCTGCTCGTACCACAGGTGTACGCGCGCCTCGTTGCGTACTTCGACGTCCACACCGAGGTCGGCGAACACCGAGGCCGCGGACTCGATCACCTCGTTCTCCGCTTCGTAGGACAGATCGGAGTCGTCGAAGTAGAAGAAGTCGTAGTCCCGGATACCCGCACGAAGATCCCGACCGGTCAGGTGATTCCACACCGTCTGGAAGAGGCCACCCGCCGTCAGATACCACCCGGGCAGCCCGAGCTGCGGTGCGCGTCGAAGAATCTCGCCGACAGCGGGATTGGATCGAACGATCGAGACAAAGTCGGTCTCGTCCGGTGGCGTCACACCGGCAGGACGGCCAGACCGTGCGGCCTGAGGTTGACCGACTCGCACCCGTCTGCGGTGACCACGACGATGTCCTCGATGCGTGCACCCCACCGTCCGCGGAAGTAGATTCCCGGCTCGATGCTGAACGCCATCCCTTCGGTCAGCGTGATGTCGTTACCCGCAACGATGTACGGCTCCTCGTGTACCGACAGGCCGATTCCGTGACCGGTGCGGTGGAGGAACGCCTCCCCCAGACCGGCGTCGACCAGGACGTCGCGGGCGGCCGCATCGATGGACTGCGCCGTGACACCGGGCACCACCGCATCGACAGCTGCCTGCTGGGCCCGCTCCAGTACCGCGTACTGCTCGGCGATCTCCGCCTGCGGCTCGCCGAGACTGTAGGTCCGGGTCGAGTCGGAGTTGTATCCCGGTGCGACGGGTCCCCCGATGTCGATCACCACGATGTCGCCCGCCTCGACGACTCGATCGGATACCTCGTGATGCGGATCGGCACCGTGAGGCCCGGATCCGACGATGATGAATTCCGGTGCTGTGTGGCCTTCTTCGACGATCGCGGCCGCGATGTCCGACGCGATCTGAGCTTCCGTGCGGCCTACTCGAAGCCATTCACCCATCCGGGCGTGCACGCGGTCGATGGCGTGACCGGCGCGCCGCAACGCGTCGATCTCGGCTGCATCCTTGACCATACGAAGTTCGCGCAGCACGTCCGTGGCCAGTACAGGGACCGTGCCGAAGACACCGGCCAGCGGCACGAAATGCAGGGCGGGCATGGCGTCGGCGACGGCTGTTCTCGTTCCGCCGGGAACAGCGGCCGACACCAGTGCGTACGGATCCACACCGTCGACCCAGTCGACGAGCGTCAGAGACAGCTCCTGAGCCGCGGAATCACCCAGCGCGGCGAGCTCGAGCCGCGGAACGACGACCGTGGGGGTGCTGCCGTCCGCCGGAACCACCAGAGCGATGAGACGCTCGAACGAGCTGGCCTTCGAGCCGATCAGGTACTGCAGATCCGGACCCGGCGTGATCAACAGGGCATCCAAGCCCGCTTCCGACGTCAGGCGAGCCGCGCGGGCGAGCCTGGACGCATAGACATCGCTGGAGAAACGTGAGGAACTGACCGAAGAATCGACACTCATACCTTCAGGCTAATGCCGTACGGCAAGATGAGCGCCATGACCGCCCCCGGAAAGTCTCCGTTGCTGCTCCTCGACGGTGCGAGCCTGTGGTTCAGGGCTTACTACGCACTGCCCGAGTCGATTACGGCCCCAGACGGGCGACCCGTCAATGCCGTTCGCGGCTTCCTCGACATGATCTCGGCGTTGATCGCGCGCACCGAACCCAGCCGACTGGCCGTGTGTCTCGATCTGGACTGGCGGCCACAGTTCCGCGTCGATCTCGTGCCGTCCTACAAGGCGCACCGTGTGGCCGAGGCTGCCCCGGAGGTCGCCGAGAGCGAAGAAGTTCCGGAAACGCTGACACCGCAGGTGGACATGATCATGGATGTGCTCGCCGCATTGGGGATCGCGACCGCGGGCGCAGACGGTCTCGAAGCCGACGACGTGCTGGGGACCCTGGCCGCGCGCGAGCGTCAGGACCCCGTGGTCGTGGTCAGTGGAGACCGAGACCTGCTTCAGGTTGCCGCCGACGAGCCGAACGAGGTGCGCGTTCTCTACGTGGGACGTGGGCTGGCCAAAGCCGAATTGTTCGATCCCGCACTGGTTTCCGAGCGCTACGGGGTGCCACTTCATCGAGCGGGTGCGGCGTACGCGGAACTCGCCTTGCTGCGCGGCGATGCCTCCGACGGCCTGCCCGGCGTCAAAGGTATCGGGGAGAAGACGGCATCGAGCCTGATGATGACCTACGAATCCGTCGGTGCGTTGCGCGCTGCGGCACTCGACCCGTCGTCGGACATGGCCAAGGGCATCCGAGCGAAGCTGGCCAATGCCGGCGACTACCTGGACGCGGCGCTGCCCGTCGTCCGGGTTGTCACCGACGCCGATGTGGTCCTGTCGAAGTCCGACGAGATTCCGGCCGAGCCCGCCGATCTCGACGCGCTGAACACGCTCGCAGAGACCCTCGGTATCGAGAACGCCGTGGCCCGCCTCGTCGCTGCGATGGCGGCCACGGCGTCGACGACCTGACCGAGTGACCGAAACGGGTCTACTTGGGTAGAGAGACCTCGTAGTTGGCGTCGTCGTCGAGGAAGGTCAACGTCACCGTCTTGAAAGCACCGTCGACCGTCAGGGTGCAATCGACACTGGTCCGGGCCTTGACCTCGATGTCCTGGGGACAGGACACACCGGAGACGTCGGACGCACCGTAGGACTCGGTGACGACCGTGCGAATGCCCTCCTCTGCCGCCGCAGTATCGAGGGTGGTCGTGCGTCCGAACGCGAAGAACGACACCACAGCGATCACCGCGATTACTGCGACCACGGCACCTGCGATGATCAGGGGCGTCTTCGACTTGGCCCCGGGCTGCCCGGGCCCCTGCTGATTCGGATATTGCTGGTTGGGATATTGCTGGTTGGGATTCCAAGGCTGCTGTGGTTGCTGACCGTATTGCCCTGGCCCGTATTGTCCACTACCGAATTGCTGTGGTGCGTAGGGGTTCTGGTATGCCGCATCGCCCGATGCAGGCGCGCCGGCACCGGGATAGGGTGCGCCGTACTGCTGACCGGCGGGGTACTGCGCGGTGGGGTTCTGTCCCTGGGGATAGCCGCCCTGCGCGTTCGGGGCCTGGGGGTACTGCCCCTGCGGATAGCCGGCGGGTGGGTATTGGCCTTGGGGGTATTGGCCCTGAGGGTACTGGCCTTGGGGGTACTGCCCCTGAGGGTACTGGCCGCCGGGCTGCTGTGGGCTCTGCCCGTACGCCGTCTGGCCGGGTTCGCCGTAGGGCGCGGCCGGCGGCTGTCCGTACTGACCCCACGCCGAAGGCGTCGGAGTCTGTGACTCGGCCGAAGAACCACCAGGCTGCGTCTCCGGCGTGTCTTTCGCGGCGCCGTCCTGCTGATCGGGCTTGCGCGACCAGCTGTTGTCCGGATCGTTCGGACCGTATGGGCCGCTCATCTCGCCTCCACTGAAAATTCGGATTCGTCGGGGGTACAGTAACCTGCCCGTACGACTCGCCGCTGTACCGACCCGGCAGTCGGATTCGGTCCCGTCATGCGGCATCGACCGCGACCACGCCGCGGCGGAGAGCTGCGATCGCCCGCGCCGCAGTTCGCGACAGTTCCGGCTCCGGGGCAGCGAGCCGAACCTGATCCAACAGGTCGATCACCTGCCGACACCAACGCACGAAGTCTCCACCCGAGAGTGCTTTGCCGTTGTCACCCGCTGTGACGAGAGCATCGACCAACGAATGGTTCGACGCCCACTTGTAGATCGCCTTCACGAAGCCCATGTCGGGTTCTCTCGTCGGGGGAAGCTTGTGCCGAACTTCGTCGGACCGCAGCTCGTGCCACACCCGCACGGTCTCGGTCAGCGCGTGTCGAATCGGACCCGTCGGACCGTGCGGAGTGATGTCACCCTCCGACCTGGACTCGTAGACCACAGCCGAGACCACGGCCGCCAGTTCCGCCGGAGAAAGGCCCTGCCACAGGCCGCCGCGCAAGCACTCGGCGACCAGCAGATCGGACTCGGAATAGATCCGACTCAGCCGCGCGCCGTCGTCGGTGACCTTCGGATCCTTGCCTGCCGTCACGTAACCGCGGTCGGCGAGCAAGGCCAGGATGCGGTCGAAGGTCCGGGCGAGGGAGTTCGTCGTCGCCGATACCTTCTGCCGCATCGTTTCGGTCTCTCGCGCCAACCGGTTGTATCGCTCACCGGTGCGGCCGAGCTCGTCGCGGTCGGGGCGCGCGTGCACCGGATGCGATCGGATGGCTCGTCGAAGGGTGGCCAGTTCCTTGTCGTCCGCTGCGGTCGATTTGCGTCGGATGCGGTCCGACGGCTGCGAGATTCCGCGCGTCACCAGGGCGGTTGCGAGGTCTCGCCTGGTCTTCGCCGTGCGATGGTCGACAAAACGGGGCAGCCGCATGGTGCCCAGAGGTGTGGCAGGAGAGGGGAAGTCCGCTGCCGAGAGTCGGCCGGCCCACTTGTCCTCGGTCAGTACGAGCGGACGCGGATCGGCTCGGTCGTCATCGGGCTCGAGAACCACGGCAAGGCCGCTGCGGCGACCGGTCGGCACCGAGATCACATCGCCGCGGCGCAGTGCGCGCAGCGAATCGACTGCCTTGTCTCGCCGATCGGATCTGTTCTGGCGTTCGAGGGTCTTCTCGCGATCCTTCAGTCGTTCGCGCAGCCGCGCATATTCGAAGTACTCCCCGTCGGGGCCGCCGAGGCGTGCACCGAGTGCCTCCAGCGTCTGCATGTTCTTCTCGATACCGCGAACCATCCCGACGACGGAGCGGTCGGCCTGGAACTGTGCGAACGACCTTTCGAGCAACAGACGTGAATCGGCTGCACCGAACTGTTCGATCAGGTTGATCGACATGTTGTACGCCGGCGCGAACGAACTGCGCAGCGGGAACGTACGGGTCGACGCCAGACCCGCGACCTCGGTCGGCTCCGTGCCCGGCTGCCACAGCACGACGGCATGTCCTTCGACATCGATGCCGCGGCGTCCGGCCCGGCCGGTCAGCTGGGTGTACTCCCCCGGCGTCAACTCGGCGTGTGTCTCACCGTTGAACTTGACCAGCTTCTCGAGCACGACGGTTCGGGCAGGCATGTTGATCCCGAGAGCCAACGTCTCGGTGGCGAACACCGCCCGGACCAGGCCCTTGACGAACAACTCCTCGACGGTGTGCCGGAAGACCGGCAACATCCCGGCGTGATGGGCGGCGAATCCGCGCTCGAGTGCGTCGCGCCACTCCCAGAAACCCAGAACCTCCAGGTCCTCGCGCGGCAGCTCCGAGGTGTGCTTCTCGACGATGTACCGAATTTCCTCCGCCTGCTCGGGCGTGGTCAACACCAGCCGCGAACGCATGCACTGGGTCAGAGCGCCGTCGCACCCGGCGCGGCTGAAGATGAAGGTGATCGCAGGGAGCAGACCCTCTTCGTCGAGCTTGGCTATCACATCGGGACGGGCCAGCGGGCGGTTGTTCGCGCCACTGCCATGGCCGCCACCTCGACCGCCGCCGCCTGACCGACCGCCGCGGCCTCTGCTGTGTGGAGCGTGCCAGCGGTCCATCGAGTCGAGGGACTGACGCTGTTTGACGTGCCGGACGAGTTCCCGATCGACGACGATCTTCTGGCTGCCATCGGCAGACTGGGCTCGCGTGTCGAACAGATCGAACAATCGGCGGCCCACCATGATGTGCTGCGAGAGGGGCACCGGGCGGTTCTCGTCCACCACGACGGAGGTGTCACCGCGAACCGTGCTCATCCAGGCACCGAACTCCTCGGCATTGCTCACCGTTGCCGACAGGCTGACCAGTCGAACGTCGTCGGACAGGTGCAGGATGACCTCTTCCCACACCGCGCCTCGGAAACGGTCGGCCAGGTAGTGCACCTCGTCCATGACGACGTGCGAGAGGCCCCGCAACGTGTCCGATGATGCGTAGAGCATGTTGCGCAGCACTTCGGTCGTCATGATGACGATGGGGGCATCGGGGTTGATCGACGAGTCTCCGGTCAGCAGCCCGACCGTGTCGCGCCCGTACCGCGCGGTCAGCTCGGCGAACTTCTGGTTGCTCAGCGCCTTGATCGGGGTGGTGTAGAAGCACTTACGTCCCGCGGCGAGCGCCAGGTGCACCGCGAACTCGCCGATGACGGTCTTGCCGGCACCGGTGGGGGCACAGACCAGAACGCCGTGGCCGTTCTCCAGAGCAGTACATGCATCGACCTGGAACCGATCGAGCGGGAAACCGAGTTCGGCCGAGAAGCGTTGCAGCTGAGTCGGTTTGGGACTCAGCTGGACGTCCGCCGTAGTCTCCGTCATGCGCTGGTCCCAACGAAGCGGCCGGAATCAGATGGTGTCGTCGTACTGTGACTGGGTGCGGGTCGCAGCACCGAATCCGCTGGGCGGCGGTGTCGGAGCGACAGCGTGTGGGGACTCGATCGTACTTGCGCCTTCGATACGTGTTGCTTCGTCATCTGACACATCACCCCATTCGTCTCTTCTCTTGCGCAACTTACGCTTGTCGTGAATCCGCGCAATCTGCACTGCCATCTCGAAGAGAACCGTCAACGCCAAGGCCAAGGCCAGCATCGAGAACGGGTCCTGCCCCGGAGTTGCGATGGCCGCGAAGACGAACAGCCCGAAGATGAGACCTCGACGCCATGCCTTGAGTCGCTCGTAGGTGAGTACGCCGACAAAATTCAGGGCTACGACCAGCAACGGAATCTCGAAACTGACGCCGAAGATGATGAGGAGGTTGATCAGGAATCCGAAGTACTGATCGCCGCTCAGGGCAGTGATCTGCACGTTGTCACCGATGGAGAGCAGGAAGTGCAGGCCTTTGGCGACCACGAAGTAGGCCAGGACGGCTCCGGCGACGAACAGCGCTGCCGCTGCGGAGACGAACGACACTGCGTGTCGACGTTCGTTGGCGTACAGGCCCGGCGTGATGAACGCCCAGATCTGATACAGCCAGATGGGGCAGGCCAGCACGACACCGGCGGTGAACGCGACCTTGAATCGCAACAGGAACTGATCGAACGGTCCGGTCGCCAGCAGACGACACTGGTCGTCGTTGCTCAGATTCGCGCGAAGGCTGGGATCGAGCGTGCAGTAGGGACCCCGTAGGAGGTCGCCGAGGCTCTCGACGCCGAAGATGGTGTGCGAGTACCAGAAGAACCCGAAAGCAGTCGTCACTGCAACTGCTACCAACGACCACAGGAGCCGGGTTCGCAGCTCGTACAGGTGATCGACCAACGACATGGTGCCGTCGGGATTGACTCGGCGCTTGCTACGCCGCGGATCGAACGGAATGCGCATGGTGTTCTACGGTCAGCCTTCTTCGGTCGGACGGCGGCGGAGGGCCGTCACCGACAGCAGTGAACCTTCGGTGCCACTTGGCACCGAAGGTGTGCTGAGCGGCCGTGCGCTCAGGCAGACTTGGCGTCGTGCTGGGTCTCGCTGTTCGGCTGCACGACGGGCGCAGGCGAGGGCAGCTGTGCGGGAGCGGTCGGCTGCTGTGCCGTCGCAGTGTCGGCGTCCGACTTGCCGTCGTTCTGCATCTCCTTCACCTCGCTCTTGAAGATGCGCAACGACCGGCCGAGTCCGCGAGCAGCCTCGGGCAGCTTCTTGGAACCGAACAGAATGATGACGACCACCGCAACGATGGCCCAGTGCCAGGGACTGGTGAATCCCATGCGAACCTCCTACAGATCAGATGAATCGAGCGTACCCGACCGCGGGTACCGCCTCCGGCAGCGGCGGCCGCGGGTTTGCCCCGCGTTCATGTGGCGACGGTGCCGTCCACGCCGGTGGCGTCGAGCTCGGCGTACGCATCCAGGGCCGAACGCGCTCGGTCGCGGACGGAGTTCACCAAGGATTCAGGTGCCAGTACCGTGACGCCGCCGCCGAAGCCCAACGTCAACCGAGTCATCCACTGCAGCGTCGCGAACCGCATCGTGACCACTATCGACCCGTCCGCATCCGCAGCGACCTGTGTCATCGGGTAGTAGTCCAGGATCCAGGTGAAGGCAGGCGACACCTTCAGCCGCGCCTGCGACAGCGAGGGATCGTCGTTGAAGATCTCGAAGGCGTCCTCGTCCTGCACCGATTCCGGCGGCGCAGCCGGTTCGTCGAGCTCGGTGGCCGAGTCGATGCGGTCGAACCGGAACAGTCGAACTCCCTCGGCGCTTCGGCACCACGCCTGCACGTAGCTGTGGTCGTCGACGACCACCGTCCTGATCGGGTCGACGGTTCGCTCGGTGACCACATCCCGCGACGCGGAGTAGTAGGTCAGTTCCAACGCGTGCCGGTGACGCAGGGCAGATCGGACGGTACTCGAGACCGGGCCCTCCTCTGCACCTGCTCCGTCGTGATCGGACGAAAGTGGCACGTTGGCCGCCGCCGAGCCTGCTGCGGTCTCGATCTTCGCGATCGCTCGCTGAGCGGCGGACGGGTCGACCATGCCGGGCATCGACGTCAGAGATCGAAGCGCAACCAACAGAGCCGTCGCCTCGGTCGACGTCAGGCGTAGCGGTCGATCGATCCCGGCGGAGAACGTCACGTCGATGCTCTCCTCGGAGAACGACAGATCGATCAGATCACCCGGGCCGTAGCCGGGCAGACCGCACATCCAGAGCTGATTGAGATCGGCCATCAGCGTCGCCGTCGACACCCCCAGCTCCCGCGCGGCCTCCTCGGCGCTCAACCCGGGATTCGCCATGAAGAACGGCACCATGTTGAGCAACCTGGCCAGCCGAACCGACAGTCGCGCGCTCATCGCTCGTTCTCCACGTCGGCCGCTGTCTGCAGGGTCGAGATCACGTCTGCGCGCAGCTCGGCGGGTTCGAGTACCACCGCATCCGCTCCGTGACCTGCGATCAACCGCGAGATCCAATCCCAGGACCGCACGGGAACCTCGACGACAGTGCCGCTGCGGGTACCGAGGCTCTGCACGCCGACCACCGTTCCCATCCTGCGCAATTCCAGCGCCCTTCCGTCGTGCAGCCATACCCGGGCCGTGCCCGATACCGAGGACGTACCCGCGACTCGACGGACGATGTCCTGCAGATCGACGCCGTCGGGCCTGCGGACGCTCTGCGGGGTGCCGAACGACTTGACCTCGTCGCCGATTCGGGAGAGGCGAAACGTGCGAGTGTCGTTGCGGTCCACGTCGTGTCCCACCAGATACCAGCGACCGCGAAACGTCACGACACCCCAGGGCTGGACGGTTCTGGTGGTGAACGGCTCGGTCAACGACGGGCGGTGTTGGAACCGCACCGACTTGCCGTCGTCGATCGCGGCCAGCAAAGCACCCAGCGCAGGTTCGGAGCCCCGAGTGCGTGCGGGAACCGCGGTCACCGACGCGGCGGACTCGTTCTGGTCGACCTGAATTCCCGCGGCTCGGAGTTTGAGCAACGCACTCTGTGCCGCGGAGGTGAGCTCGGGCGACTCCCACAGCTTGACGGCGACCGCGACGGCGGCCGATTCCTCGCTGGTGAGGTCGATATCGGGCAGTTCGTAGGCATCGCGGTTGATGCGATAGCCCTCGACGCCACCGAATCTGGTGGCGGTACCGGTCTCCAACGGGACACCGAGGTCACGCAGTTCGTTCTTGTCCCGCTCGAACATTCTGCTGAACGCTTCGTGGCTGGTGGAGTCGTCGTATCCGGCAACGCTCTCGCGGATCCACTCCGCGGTGAGGAACTGACGTGTCGACAGCAGACAGATGACCAGATTCATCAGGCGTTCGACTTTGGTGGTGGCCACGACAGTCGAGCCTAGTTCCTCGTGGGTGGCCGCAGCGGTAACGACCCGACTGCGTCGGGCACTACATCGACGCGATCAGCCTCTCCACTCGCTCGTCGACCGAGCGGAACGGATCCTTGCAGAGCACGGTTCGCTGAGCCTGGTCGTTGAGCTTGAGGTGCACCCAGTCGACCGTGAAGTCGCGACCTGCCTCCTGGGCGGCCGTGATGAATTCTCCGCGCAGCTTGGCTCGGGTGGTCTGGGGCGGCAGGTCCACGGCCTCGTCGATCTGTTCGTCCTCGGTGACGCGCTTGGCCAACCCCTTGCGCTGCAACAGGTCGAACACTCCCCGGCCGCGCTTGATGTCGTGGTAAGCCAGGTCCAGCTGAGCGATCTTGGGATCGGACAGCTCCATCGAGTACCGGTCTTGGTACCGCTGGAACAGCTTGCGCTTGATCACCCAGTCGATCTCGGTGTCCACTTTCGCGAAATCCTGTGTCTCGATGGCGTCGAGCGTTCGTCCCCACAGGTCGACGACCTGTTCCACCTGAGTGTTCGGCTCGCGCGTCTTGAGGTGTTCGACGGCTCGTGCGTAGTACTCGCGCTGAATGTCGAGGGCGCTGGCCTGTCGTCCCCCGGCCAGTCGAACGGGACGCCGTCCGGTGAGATCGTGACTGACCTCGCGGATGGCGCGAATCGGATTGTCCAATGCGAAATCTCGGAAGGACACACCCGCCTCGATCATTTCGAGAACGAGGGCTGCCGTTCCGACCTTGAGCATCGTCGACGTCTCGGCCATGTTCGAGTCGCCCACGATGACGTGCAGGCGGCGGTACTTCTCGGCGTCGGCGTGCGGTTCGTCGCGAGTGTTGATGATCGGCCGGGAACGAGTGGTTGCCGAGGAGACGCCTTCCCAGATGTGCTCGGCGCGCTGCGACAGGCAGAACGTCGCAGCCTTCGGCGTCTGGAGTACCTTGCCTGCGCCACAGATCAACTGGCGCGTGACCAGGAACGGCAGCAGCACGTCCGAGATTCGGGAGAACTCACCGGCACGCTGGACGAGGAAGTTCTCGTGGCAGCCGTAGGAGTTTCCCGCCGAGTCGGTGTTGTTCTTGAACAGATAGATATCGCCCCCGATGCCCTCTTCTGCCAGGCGCTGCTCGGCGTCTATGAGCAGGTCTTCCAAGACCCGCTCGCCGGCGCGGTCATGGGTGACCAACTGCAGCAGACTGTCGCACTCGGCGGTGGCGTACTCGGGGTGCGAGCCCACGTCGAGGTACAGGCGGGCACCGTTGCGAAGGAACACATTCGAGCTGCGACCCCACGAGACGACTCGGCGAAACAGATAGCGAGCCACTTCGTCCGGACTCAGCCGTCGATGTCCGTGGAAAGTACATGTGACACCGAACTCTGTCTCGATGCCCATAATTCGTCGCTGCACACTTCGACACTACAACGCAACCCTCGAAACGATGTGTCGGAGCGCCCCGATGTCGTCCGTCCGTGAAGATGCCGTCGCACGTGCCTAGGCTGGGCGTCATGACTTCCACGCGCACCTCGATCTCGACGACCGTTCACGCGTGGGATCTGTCCCTGGTCGCACGAAGTGCCGCCCTGCGGCAGAGCAGAGCGGACGGCGGCCTGCGCGCACTGAGTAACGCCGCCGACCACGGTCGTCTGTGGCTCGGCGCGGCCGCACTTCTCGTGGCTGCAGGTGGCCCGGCCCGACGCGGCGGCGTTCGGGGTCTCGTGGCGCTGGCGGGTGCGAGCTCGGTGGCGAACGGGCTGCTCAAACCGCTGTTCCCGCGGACTCGTCCCGATTCCGAATCGGTTCCCGTCCTGCGCCAGGTCCTGGCTCCGCCGGTGTCGTCGTCGTTTCCCTCCGGACATTCGGCGTCTGCGGCTGCGTTCGTCACGGCGGTGGCGATCGAATCCCCGGTGGCGGGCGCGCTGCTGGCACCCGTCGCGGCCGCGGTGTGTTACTCCCGGGTCCACGTCGGGGTGCATTGGCCGACGGACGTCATCGCCGGTGCCGCTCTCGGCTCGGCCATCGCATTGTCCACCCGTCGCTGGTGGGCCGTGCGGTCGGCAAAGCCCGCCGATCTGGGCTCCCCGGCCGAGGTCGAGCCACTGCATGGCGGCGAGGGGCTGCTGGTGCTGGTCAATCCGGGTTCGGGCGACGATTCGGAAGCGGTGCCCGATGCGATCCGTCGAGCACTTCCCGACGCCGATCTGTTCGTGCCCGATCCCGATCAGGACTTCAACGAGCAACTGGAGCAGCGGATTCGAAGCACGTCTCCGCGCGCCCTCGGTGTCTGCGGTGGCGACGGCACGGTGGTCAGTGTTGCCGCATCGGCGGTGCGGAACGGCTTGCCGCTCGCAGCATTTCCGGGTGGCACCCTCAACCACTTCGCTCGCGACACCGGGCTGACCGTCGTGGAGGACACTGCTGCTGCCGTCGAAGCGGGCACCGCCGAACTGGTGGACATCGCCGAGGTGTCCGTCGACGGCCGCAGCGTGTCGTTCGTCAACACCGCCACATTCGGTGGCTACCCCGACTCGGTGCGGCTGCGTCAGAAGCTGCAGCGCCGAATCGGCAAATGGCCGGCCGCCGCGATCGCGATGACAAGGGTGCTGGCTGCTGCCGAACCGTTGAACATCCGGCTCGACGGCACCAGGCACTCGGTCTGGATGCTGTTCGTCGGTAACGGCAACTACGTACCGACAGACCAAGTCCCCATGTCTCGCAGCAGCATTCACACCGGAACGCTCGATGTTCGGTTTCTGCCGTCCGAGCCGAAGGCATCCAGGACCAGACTGCTGTGTGCAACGTTGAC
Organism: Rhodococcus sp. 05-340-2; assembly: GCF_002258915.1. NCBI lineage: Bacteria > Bacillati > Actinomycetota > Actinomycetes > Mycobacteriales > Nocardiaceae > Rhodococcus > Rhodococcus sp. 05-340-2. The sequence goes on along the minus strand of NZ_NOYU01000027.1, from coordinate 703,707 downwards.
CGGTACCCTCGGCTCGTCGCCCGCCTACGTCCGTCGAGCGGTGAAGAAGCTGACCGTCGAGGTGGAGGGTGCCGCCGTCGCGCTCGCGGCCGACGGCGAAGTGGTAGGCGACGGAACGTGGTTCGAGTTCACCAGTGACAAGAACGGCCTCGCGCTCTACCGGAAGCGGTAGCGCACGAGGCCGTACAAGTGTGGGGACCGACCGTCAGGAAGGCGGTGCGCCCTCGGTGTCGGGTACCGTCTCGACCGCCGCAGTCGGCGTCGGCAACATGTCCTCCAACGCGGCTCCGGCAATGCGTCTGAACGCTCGTCGCGGCCGCCCCTGGTCCAGCACCGCAACCTCGAGCGCCGACACCTCGAGAACCTTCTTCTCCGGCTCGCCACCCGCCGCAGGCGGTGTCGCCGGACCTGCCGTGAGTGCGTCGACGGCGACACGAACCGCGTCGGCGAGATCGAGCCCGGAGCGGTACGTGTCCTTCAGTGCAGCCACGATCGGCTCGGTGGTCCCGCCCATGACGACGAAATCCTGCTCGTCCACGATGGATCCGTCGTAGGTGATGCGGTAGAGCTGCGTCGCGATCGGCTCGTCCTGATGCGACACCTCCGCGACACAGATCTCGACCTCGTACGGCTTGAGCTGCTCGGTGAAGATCGTGCCGAGTGCCTGCGCATACGTCTTGGCGAGCGAACGGCCGGTCACGTCACGCCGATCGTAGGTGTATCCCTTGATGTCGGCGTGTTGAATACCGGCCTTGCGCAGGTTCTCGAACTCGTTGTACTTGCCCACGGCCGCGAAGCCGATCCGGTCGTAGAGTTCGCTCACCTTGTGCAACGCTGTCGAACGGTTCTCGGCCACGAACAGGACCCCGTCCGCGTACGTCAGCACGATGACGCTGCGGCCGCGGCCGATTCCCTTGCGCGCCAACTCCGAACGATCGCGCATGATCTGTTCGGCAGATGCGTAGTACGGCATCGTCATGGTGCGCTACCCCCTTCGCTCACTTGTTGGCCGGCCCGGGTGTGATGCTCGGCGCCGCCGGAATGCGCTGCACTCTCGGTTCGCTCCGCGAGGACGGACCGAGCTGCAGCCGAAATTCGCTCGTGCGCAACATCGTCCGCCCCGACGCTGGTGATGGCGACGGCCGTCGGGTAGATCCCGCGGGTGACGTCGGGACCACCGGTGGCCGAATCGTCGTCGGCGGCGTCGTACAGCGATTCCACCGCCGCACGTATCGCCTCCTCCTCGGTCATTCCGGGGCGATAGAGCTTCTTGAGCGCGGACTTGGCGAACAGCGATCCCGATCCCACCGCGTGGTAGCCCGAACGCTCCTCGTAGCGCCCACCGACCACGTCGTAGGACACGATCCGTCCGGCTCGATCCGGATCCGAGATGTCGATGTCGAATCCGACCAGCAACGGGACGGCGGCGAGCCCCTGCATCGCGGCACCGAGGTTGCTTCGCACCATCGACGACAGCTTGTTGGCCTTGCCGTTGAACGTGAGCGGCACGCCTTCGATCTTCTCGTAGTGCTCGAGTTCGACGGCGAAGAGCCGTACCAGTTCGATCGCGATGCCTGCCGTCCCGGCGATACCTGCAGCGGAGTAGTCGTCGGTGACGTATACCTTCTGCATGTCGCGATTGGCGATCAAATTGCCTTGTGTGGCACGCCGATCACCGGCGATCAGAACTCCGCCCGCGTAGGTCAGTGCGACGATCGTCGTCCCGTGCGGAGCGATGCCGGACTTGTCCGAGCCGCCGTTCGCGGTGTGAGACGCCAGATCCGCTGCGATACCGCTCTCGGGCAACAGATGAGGGGCGTGCTGGCGCAGGTAATCGGAGAACGACGAGCTGCTCGACCCGAAGGGGATCGCCGTGCCGTCGCCGACCGACCGCGGGTCCGAACGATCCACCGTCACTGGCCGCCCTTCTGAACGTAGGCGCGGACGAAGTCCTCGGCGTTTTCCTCGAGCACGTCGTCGATCTCGTCGAGAAGGTCGTCGGTCTCCTCGGCCAGCTTCTCGCGTCGTTCCTGACCACCGGCTCCGGTGTCGCCGGGAACCTCATCGTCGTCGCCGCCGCCAGAGCGCCGTGTCTGCTCCTGTGCCATAGTCGCCGACCTCCTCCGTATATCGAGAAAACAGATCTACTGCACTCTCACCGGTCGATTCCAGGTGCACCGTCGTGGATGTGCAAGTGCAACCGAACGTTCCGCCGAAAGTGCACGGACCTTTACCCTACCGACAGACCGACTCCGCCGGTTGGCAAGACACCGCGAATAGTCGGCACCGGTTCTCGGGTGCGTCAGTTGGTGAGCTGATCGACGAGTTCTGCGGCGCTGTCGACCGACTCGAGCAGTGCCCCGACGTGCGCTTTGGTGCCTCTGAGCGGCTCGAGGGTCGGGATGCGAACGAGGGAGTCGCCGCCGAGATCGAAGATGACCGAGTCCCAGCTCGCTGCAGCGATGTCGGCCCCGAACTTGCGTAGGCACTCGCCGCGGAAGTACGCCCTCGTATCGTCCGGCGGGGTGCCGACGGCATCGAGTACCTGCTGCTCGGTGACCAGTCGATCCATCGACCCACGAGCAACCAGTCGGTTGTAGAGGCCTTTGTCCAGCCGCACATCGGAGTACTGCAGGTCGACCAGATGCAGCCGCGGAGCCGACCACCCGAGCCCCTCCCGCTGGCGGAACCCTTCGAGCAGGCGCAGTTTCGCCGGCCAGTCCAGCAGATGTGCGCACTCCATCGGATCTCGTTCGAGAAGGTCGAGAACCATGGCCCACTTGTCGAGCACGTCCAGTGCGCGCGCATCGTCGCTGCCCTCGGCAGCCACGAATTTCGCAACGCGCTGGTGGTAGATCCGCTGCAGCGCAAGACCCGTCAGTTCGCGGCCGTCGGCGAGAGCGACGGCCTTGCGCAGCGTCGGATCGTGGCTGATCTGATGGACTGCGGTCACCGGCCTGGCCAGCTGCAGATCGGACAGGTCGACCCCCGCTTCGATGAGGTCGAGCACGAGCGCTGTGGTGCCGACCTTGAGGTAGGTCGACATTTCGGCGAGATTCGCGTCGCCGATGATGCAGTGCAGGCGGCGGTACTTGTCCGCATCCGCGTGCGGTTCGTCGCGCGTGTTGATGATGCCGCGCTTGAGGGTGGTCTCCAGGCCCACCTCCACCTCGATGTAGTCCGCCCGCTGCGAGAGCTGGAAGCCCGCTTCGTCACCGGACTGGCCGATTCCGACGCGTCCCGACCCGGTGATGACCTGCCGCGAGGCGAAGAACGGCGACAGACCGGCGACGACGGCCGAGAACGGTGTCTCGCGCGACATCAGGTAGTTCTCGTGGGTGCCGTACGACGCACCCTTACCGTCGACGTTGTTCTTGTACAGCTGAAGGCGCGGTGCTCCCGGGACGCTCGACGCATGGCGGGCGGCAGCTTCCATCACGCGTTCGCCTGCTTTGTCCCAGATCACTGCATCCAGCGGGTCACGTACCTCCGGAGCCGAGTACTCGGGGTGAGCGTGATCGACGTACAGGCGAGCACCGTTGGTGAGAATCATGTTGGCTGCGCCGATCTCGTCGGCGTCGATCACCGGCGCGGGGCCGCTGAAGCGTCCGAGGTCGAAGCCGCGAGCGTCACGCAGAGGCGACTCGACCTCGTAATCCCAGCGCGTGCGCTTGGCCCGCGGTACCCCTGCAGCGGCCGCGTAGGCCAACACTGCCTGGGTCGACGTCAGGATCGGATTGGCGGTGGGCTCGGTGGGCGAAGAAATGCCGTACTCGACCTCGATACCGATGATGCGCTGCATGAGTCGAGCCTAGACGGCACCTGGACACAGATCGGGGCGCGCCCTGTGCGGACGCGCCCCGATACTGCTCTGTGCAGGATCTACAGGTACTGGCCGGTGTTGGCCTCGGTGTCGATCGCCCGGCTCGCGCTGGCGTTCTTGCCGGTGACCAGCGTGCGGATGTAGACGATCCGCTCGCCCTTCTTGCCGGAGATTCGAGCCCAGTCGTCCGGGTTCGTGGTGTTCGGCAGGTCTTCGTTCTCGGCGAACTCGTCGACGATGGAGTCGAACAGGTGCTGAATTCGTAGACCGCCGTTGCCGGTTTCCAGTACCGATTTGATGGCGTACTTCTTCGCGCGGTCGACGATGTTCTGGATCATGGCACCGGAGTTGAAGTCCTTGAAGTACAGAACTTCCTTGTCTCCGTTGGCATACGTGACCTCGAGGAAGCGGTTGTCGTCGCTTTCGGCGTACATGCGCTCGACGACGCGGTCGATCATCCCTCGGATGCACGCAGCGCGGTCTCCACCGAACTCTGCGACATCGTCGGCGTTGACCGGCAGCGAATCGGTCAGGTACTTGGAGAAGATGTCCTGTGCCGATTCGGCGTCGGGCCGCTCGATCTTGATCTTGACATCCAGGCGACCGGGCCGCAGGATCGCGGGGTCGATCATGTCCTCACGGTTGGAGGCACCGATCACGATGACGTTCTCGAGCCCCTCCACGCCGTCGATCTCGGCGAGCAGCTGCGGAACGACCGTCGTCTCGACGTCGGACGAGACTCCCGAACCACGGGTGCGGAAGATCGAGTCCATCTCGTCGAAGAACACGATGACCGGGGTGCCCTCGGACGCCTTCTCCCGTGCTCGCTGGAAGATCATGCGGATGTGACGTTCGGTCTCGCCGACGAACTTGTTGAGCAGTTCGGGGCCCTTGATGTTGAGGAAGAACGACTTCGCTTCCTTGGCGTCCTGCCCGCGTGCCTCGGCGATCTTCTTGGCCAACGAATTGGCAACAGCCTTGGCGATCAACGTCTTTCCGCAGCCGGGAGGACCGTAGAGCAGAACACCCTTGGGCGGACGCAGCGAGTATTCGCGAAACAGATCCTTGTGCAGGAACGGGAGTTCCACGGCGTCGCGAATCTGCTCGATCTGTCGACCGAGACCACCGATGTCCTCGTACCCGACGTCCGGCACCTCTTCGAGGACCAAGTCCTCCACCTCGGCCTTGGGGACTCGCTCGAAGGCGTAGCCGGCCTTGGTGTCGACGAGCAGGGAATCGCCAGGGCGCAGTTTGCGGGACGGTTCGTCCGGGTCGACGGGACCCTCGTCGTTGACCATGTCGATCAACGGCTTGGCCAGCCACACGACTCGCTCCTCGTCGGCATGACCGACGACGAGCGCCCTCGATCCGTCGCCCAGAAGCTCACGCAGAGTGCTGATCTCGCCGACCTGGTCGAAGGTGCAGGCCTCGACGATGGTCAACGCTTCGTTCAGGCGCACCGTCTGTCCCGGTGCCAGCGAGTCGGCCTCGATGTTGGGTGAGCACGTCAGCCGCATCTTGCGTCCGGAGGTGAACACGTCGACCGTTCCGTCGTCGAAGACGCTCAGCAGAACGCCGTAGCCGCTCGGTGGTTGGCCGAGGCGGTCCACTTCCTCCCGGAGCGCGATGAGCTGTTGCCTGGCCTCTTTCAGGGTGTCCATCAGCTTCGCGTTGCGGAGCGAGAGCGAATCGACGCGACCTTCGAGTTCGCGTACCTGCTCGGGGGACTCCCCCAGTTGACGGCGCAGTGAAGCAGCTTCGGCTCGCACGGCGTCCAGTTCGGCTCTGGCCGCGGCCACATCCGGATTGTCTGTTGAGCTCATGAGCGACTCCTCCCAGTGACGATCTATCAACGCTACCGGCACCGGCCCGAATGTGCGGACCGACACCACGATCGGGACGGAGAAGCAGTGTGTTCGACCGCACCCGAGCGTCGGTCGAGTTCATGTTAGCCTCACCTGACCAAACAGCGGACCGACCACGGAATCAGGGGCTTCACCAGTGAAGATGCGCATTTTCTCGGCAGGTGTCGCGCTCGCGGCAGCAGTGATGTCGGTAGCCGGGTGCAGCTCGGCCGACGAATCCGATCAGACCGATCACAATTCGACGTCGGCCGCCGAGAGCAGCGCCACGGCAACCGATGCACCCGCCGTCGCGCCGCCGACCTCCGGCGAACTCGAAGCATCTCTGTTGCAGCTGGTGGCCCCGGACGTCGACGCGGCGACGAAGGCGGCCGCGGTCGAGAACGGACAGGCACGCTTGACCAACCTCGAAACGATGACCGCGGCCCTGGCGAACTACGGCGCGATCACCTTCGAGGTGGCCGAACCGACGGTCGAGGGCGAGACATCCACCGCCGACGTCGCTATTGCCACTCCTCGGGGAACGGCAGCTCCATCCCCGCAGACCTGGGTGCTGATCGACGGCGACTGGAAGCTTTCCGATGCCAGCACCTGCCAGATCCTCGCGATGGGGCAGGCTCCCTGCGCCTAGACCGAGGTCGGGAATCGCCGGTGGCGGCTCTTGTCGTCAGCCCTTGCCGGATCGACGCTGCGGCTTCGGCGTGACGGTGCCCTCGGCGAGGCGTCGGACACTGACGAGGAATGCAGTGTGCCCCTGCATCCGATGCTCGGGACGAACCGCCAGTCCGACGACGTGCCAACCCCGCACCATCGACTCCCACGAACGGGGTTCGGTCCAGCACTCCTGCGCCCGAAGGGCTTCGACGACCTTGGACAACTGCGTCACCGTGGCGACGTAGACGAGCAGCACGCCGCCCGGAACGAGAGCTTTCGACACGGCGGGCAGTGCGTCCCAGGGCGCGAGCATGTCGAGGACGACCCGATCGACCTGCTCACCGGGACGGTCGACACCGAACTGATCCACGTCGGCCACCGTCAGGTGCCAGTTGGACGGCCGCTCGCCGAAGAAGGTCTCGACGTTCTTGATCGCGTAGTCGGCATGGTCCTGGCGGATCTCGTAGGAGATGACCGTTCCTGCCGTGCCGACCGCACGCAGCAGCGAGCACGTCAGAGCGCCCGATCCGGCACCGGCCTCGAGCACGCGCGCCCCGGGAAACATGTCACCCTCGTGCACGATCTGGGCTGCGTCCTTGGGGTAGATGACCTGCGCGCCACGCGGCATCGACAGCACGTAGTCGGTCAGCAGCGGCCGCAGCGCGAGGTAAGGGGTGCCGTTGACGGACGTGACGACGCTGCCCTCGTCGGCACCGAGAAGTTTGTCGTGGGTGATTCCGCCCCGATGGGTGTGGAACTCCTTGCCCGCCTCGAGAACCACCGTGTAATGGCGGCCCTTCCCGTCGGTCAGCTGGACTCGATCTCCGACGCGGAACGGCCCGCTGCGGGCTGGTCCGGTCGGAACCGGCTCGACCGGGATGCCGTCGTCGGCCGTCGAAGCTTCGTCGAGTTCGATTTCGTCGACACTCGCGGTGACCACTTCGTCCGCACCGATGACCGGGGCATCGACGATCGCGTCGACCTCGGACCCGTCGGTAGACGCGGACGCGGAATCACCGAAGGACACAGCATCACCGGACGGCACAGCGGAACCTGCTTTCGTTGCTCTGTTGGACGCCCGACCTGTTCGGTCCGACACCTGGGACGACTCGACGTGCCAGACTACGGCCTTGACCGAAGATGTCGGACCAACGGCATAGTCTCGCAGTCGTGAGTATTTCCGTGTCGACGCCCATCGACTTGCCTCTACTCGATCTCGGCGACACTGCGCACCCGTCGCCGTCGACGACCGGTTCTCGTAGTACGCCGGCGTTGTCGCCTTCGCGCGCAGGTGATTTCAAGCAGTGCCCACTCCTCTATCGCCTCCGTGCCGTCGACCGAATTCCCGAGGTCTCCACCGAAGCTCAGGTGAAGGGAACTGTGGTGCATGCCGCATTGGAGGCCCTGTACGCGTTGCCAGCACGGGATCGTGTGCCGACCACTGCGCGAGAGCTCGTCGATCCGGCCTGGGAGCGAGTGGTCGCTCGGTCACCCGACATAGAGACTCTGGTCCCGGTGGACGAACGACCGGCGTTTCTCGACCGGGCTCGCGCGCTGGTCGCCGGCTATTACGAGCTCGAAGACCCCACTCGGTTCGAGCCCGAGTCTTGCGAACAGCGAGTGGAGGTCGTGCTCGACGACGGTACGCCGCTGCGCGGATTCATCGATCGGATCGACGTGGCACCGAACGGGATGATCCGCGTCGTCGACTACAAGACGGGCCGGGCTCCACGGGAGTTCACCGAGTCCAAGGCGCTGTTCCAGATGAAGTTCTATGCCCTGATGATCATGCGGATGCGTGGAGTCGTTCCAGCGCAACTGAAGTTGATGTATCTCTCCGACATGCAGGAGCTGACCTACACCCCCGACGAGGGTGAACTGCGAAGGTTCGAGCGCATGCTGTCCGCGATCTGGAAGGCGATTCTGGCGGCGGGTGAGACCGGTGACTTCCGCGCCAAGAAAGGCGCACTGTGCAAGTGGTGCGACCACCAGGCGCTGTGTCCGGAGTTCGGCGGTACTCCCCCGGCTTATCCGGGTTGGCCCACGGCCGCTGCCGAACCGACGGGCGCCGAGCTGTGACGGTTCCGAATGCCTTCTTCGTTCCCGCCGGGGTCGGCAGAGAAGGCCACGAGAGGGTCACCGCCACCGAGCACACCGTCAGCCTGTGGGCACCGACGATGCAGCACGGCGCTCCACCGTCGGCCCTGTTGGTCCGTGCGCTCGAGCGAGTGGACGCCAGGGAGGACACCCGTATCAGTCGCGTGGCCGTCGACATTCTCGGGCCGATTCCTGTCGGGGACATCGAGATCCGGGCATGGACGGAGCGACCCGGTGCCAATATCGAACTCGTCGTCGCGGAGCTCTGGGCGGAAGGCGCCTCGGGAACTGCGCGCGCGGTGGCCCGCGGCAGCGCATGGCGCATGCGCACCGTACCGACCGACGACGTTGCACACTCGGGCGATCCGGTGATGCGACCGGTGAGCGACGGTGTCGACTACGCCTTCGGTGGCACCTGGTCGTCGGGCTATCTCGACGCCGTCGAGTTCAAGATGCTCACCGGGCTCGGTGCGGATGGGCCGGGCGAGATCTGGGCCAGGCCCACACCTGTTCTCGTGCAGGGTGAATCGATGACGCCCCTCGAAAGGCTCTTCTCGATCGCGGACATCGCCAACGGAATCGGAGCGAAACTGCCGATCGACGAGTGGACGTTCTTGAACACCGACCTGACCGTGCACGTGTTCCGCGTGCCGCAGGGCGAATGGATCGGGGTGTCGGCGGAGACCTCCACCGGGCCCGACGGTATCGCCATGTGTGCGGGCACACTCAGCGACGAACTGGGTCCGGTCGGTCGCATCGCTCAGACGGTGTTGGTTCGGCGTCGGAGCTGACGGCCGTATCGGATCTAGAAGGCGCGGCAGGACCTGATGTCGGAGGCGAGGATGGCCTTGGCACCGAGCTCGGCGAGCTGATCCATGACGTTGTTGTGCACCTTACGAGACACCATGGCGCGCACGGCAACCCAGTTGTCGTCGACCATCGGTGCCAAAGTCGGCGACTCGATTCCAGGAGTGATCTTGACTGCTTCGTCGAGGATCGACTTGGGGCAGTCGTAATCGAGCATCAGATACTGCTGCGCGAAGACGACACCCTGTACGCGGGCGATCAGTTGCTTGCGTGCGGAGTCGGTGCCCGGGGTACCTGCTCGTTCGATCAGCACACCCTCCGAATCGCAGAGAGATTCGCCGAAGGCGACGAGGTTGTTCTGACGCAGCGATCGTCCCGACTCCACGACGTCGGCGATCGCGTCGGCGACCCCGAGCTGGATGGAGATCTCGACTGCGCCGTCGAGGCGAATGACGGTTGCCTCGAGTCCTCGGGCGGCCAGATCCTTACGAACCAGGTTGGGATAGGACGTCGCGATGCGCAGTCCGCCCAGGTCCTCGGGTGCCCACTCCTTGCCCGCCGGCGCGGCGTAGCGGAAGGTCGAACGACCGAATCCGAGTGCCAGCCGCTCCTCGACCGCGGCACCGGAATCCAGCGCCAGGTCGCGTCCGGTGATGCCCAGATCCAGCTGGCCGGATCCGACGTAGATTGCGATGTCCTTGGGGCGGAGAAAGAAGAACTCGACGCCGTTGGCCGGATCGAGAACCGTCAGGTCCTTCGAGTCGCTTCGGCGTCGGTAGCCGGCTTCGCTGAGAATCTCGGCGGCGGACTCGGACAGTGCGCCCTTGTTGGGTACGGCTACGCGCAGCATGGAGTTTTCCTTCATCGGTGAATTCGTAGGAGGGGTGCGGATCTTGCCTCACAGATGTCGGTAGACGTCCTCGAGCTCGATGCCTCTGCCCACCATCATCACCTGAACCCAGTACAGAAGCTGCGAGATCTCCTCGGCGAGCGCCTCGTCGCTTTCGTGCTCGGCCGCGATCCACACTTCACCAGCTTCTTCGAGGACCTTCTTGCCCTGGAAATGAACTCCGGCGTCCAACGCTGCGACAGTGCCCGAGCCCTCGGGACGGGTCTTCGCGCGGTCGGTGAGCTCGGCGAACAGGGAATCGAAAGTCTTCACGGCTGCATATTCTTTCACGTCGTCGATCAGGGGTGCGAATCGGTCGAGATCAGGACGACCATGCCCGTCTGACGTCGTCCGCGGTCAGTCCGACGAGACCGTCGCGAATGGTGTATCCCGGTGTGGCCTGCACTGCGATTTCGGATGGAACCACCAGTACCGGGCAGCCGGCACTGTGCGCCGACAACGACCCGGTGGGTGAATCCTCGACCGCAAGGCACGAGGCGGCATCCAGTCCCAGCAGTGCAGCACCACGTAGGTAGGGCGCCGGATGCGGCTTGCCTGCCTCGACCTCGTCGCCGGTGACCGTGATGTCGAAGTACTCGCGCCCCAAGGTGTCCAGAGCCCGCTCGACCAGACCCCGCTCGGTGTTGGTGACCAGCCCCGTGGACAGACCCATCTCTCGCACGAGAGCGAGAGCATCCTTGGCACCGGGGCGCCAGGGAATTCCCTCGGCGAAGAGATCCCCGACTCGCGTGGTGAGCCACTCGCGGCCCTGGATCAGGTGCTCGTCGGTGACCTCGACCGCGGCATTCGCCAATACCTTGCGCAGGGCATCCCACATCGAGTTGCCGAGGGTGCTTTCGCGCACCTCCGCGCTGAGTTCCGTTCCCAGTGTGCGGGAGTACTCACCGATGGCGACGTCCCAGATCTTCTCCGAGTCGAGCAGTGTGCCGTCCATGTCCCACAGGACACCGTGCAGGTGAGTTGCGCTAGACATTGAAGTACTTGGCCTCCGGGTGATGAAGTACGAACGCATCGGTCGACTGTTCGGGATGTAGCTGCAGTTCCTCGGACAGCTTCACGCCGATTCGCTCGGGTTCGAGAAGAGCGGCGAGCTTGATGCGGTCCTCGAGATCCGGGCACGCGCCGTAGCCGAACGAGTAACGAGCACCCCGATATTCGAGTTTGAAGAAGCCCTCGGCCTCGGTGGGATCCTCCGAGGCAACGGAATTGCCGTCGGACAGCTTCAGCTCCTCGCGTACCCGGCGATGCCAGTACTCGGCCAAGGCTTCGGTGAGCTGGACGCCGATTCCGTGGACCTCGAGGTAGTCACGGTACGAGTCGGCGGCGAACAGCTCGTTGGCGAAGTCCGCGATCGGCTGGCCCATCGTCACCAGGTTCATCGGCAGAACATCGACCTTGCCCGATTCCCGTGCAGCCGAACGCGATCGAACGAAGTCCGCGATGCAGAGGAAGCGGTCGCGGTGCTGCCGCGGGAACGTGAACCGAAAGCGTTCGGGCGCATCGGGTTCGGGTTCGGTGAGTACGACGACGTCGTCACCCTCCGAGATCGCCGGGAAGTACCCGTACACCAGCGCCGCGTGCGCGAGGATACCGTCGGTGCTCAGTCGATCCAGCCAATACCGCAGGCGCGGTTTGCCTTCCGATTCCACCAGATCCTCGTACGTGGCACCTTCGCCCTTGCGGGCACCGCGCAGACCCCACTGCCCCAGGAACAGGGCCCGCTCGTCGAGCAGCCCCGAGTACTCCGACAGTGACACGCCCTTGACGATGCGCGTGCCCCAGAACGGCGGCACCGGGATGTCGATGTCGGCAGCGACATCGGATCGCTCGGGCACGACCACCGGTGCTTCGGCGGCCTTGCGCTTCTCGGCGATGCGCTTGGAGCGCTCGTGGCGTTCCTTGCGCTCGGCCGTCTTGGCCTTCGCGGCGAGTGCCTCGGGGCTGTCCGGGGCCGGTCCGCCGCCGCGCTTGGTGGTCATGATGGTGTCCATCAACCGAAGGCCCTCGAACGCATCACGTGCATAGTGCACGTCGCCCTCGTAGACGTCCTGCAGATCGTTCTCGACATACGACCGCGTCAGCGCCGCTCCGCCCAGCAGAACGGGGAATTGCTCGGCGACACCCTTCGAGTTGAGTTCGATCAGGTTGTCCTTCATGACCACGGTGGATTTCACCAGCAGCCCGGACATGCCGATCACGTCGGCGCGCTTGTCGATCGCGGCCTCCAGAATGGTCGAAATCGGTTGCTTGATGCCGAGATTGACCACCTCGTAGCCGTTGTTGCTCAGGATGATGTCGACGAGGTTCTTGCCGATGTCGTGTACATCGCCCTTGACGGTACCGAGCACGATGCGGCCCTTGCCGTCGTCGTCGGTCGCCTCCATGTGCGGCTCGAGGTACGCAACAGCAGCTTTCATCACCTCGGCCGAGGCGAGCACGAACGGCAGCTGCATCTGGCCGGAGCCGAACAGTTCACCCACGGTCTTCATCCCCGAGAGCAAGGTCTCGTTGATGATTTCCAGCGGTGGCTTCTCGGTCATCGCGGTGTCGAGATCGGCGTCGAGGCCGTTGCGTTCACCGTCGACGATGCGTCGTTCGAGTCGCTCGAACAGCGGCAGTCGGCCGAGCTCTTCGGCGCGGGATTCGCGCGCCGACGCCGCGGATACACCCTCGAAGAGCTGCATGAGCTTCTGCAGCGGGTCGTAGCCCTCGGCGCGACGGTCGTACACCAGATCGAGGGCAGTCTCTCGCTGCTCGTCGGGAATCTTGTTCATCGGCAGGATTTTCGACGCGTGCACGATGGCGGTGTCGAGGCCGGCCTGCGTGCATTCGTGCAGGAACACCGAGTTCAGCACCTGGCGCGCAGCGGGATTGAGGCCGAACGAGATGTTCGACAGCCCGAGGGTGGTGTGCACCTTCGGGTACTTCTCCTTGAGCTGCCGGATGGCCTCGATGGTCTCGATGCCGTCGCGTCGCACCTCTTCCTGGCCCGTCGAGATCGGGAAGGTGAGGGTGTCGACGATGATGTCCTCGTGGCGCAGGCCCCAGTTCTCGGTGATGTCGGTGATCAACCGGTCTGCGACACGCACCTTCCACTCGGCCGTACGTGCCTGTCCCTCTTCGTCGATGGTCAGAGCAACGACAGCGGCACCGTGCTCCTTGACCAGACGCATGATCTTCTGGAATCGCGAGTCCGGCCCGTCGCCGTCCTCGTAGTTGACCGAGTTGACCGCGCTGCGGCCACCGAGGTGCTCCAAACCTGCTTCGAGAACGGCAGGTTCGGTGGAGTCGAGCATGATCGGCAGGGTCGACGCCGTCGCCAGGCGGCTGGCCAACGCAGCCATGTCGGCGGCACCGTCGCGGCCGACGTAGTCGACGTTGAGATCGAGCATGTGCGCGCCGTCGCGTGTCTGATCCTTGGCGATGTCGAGGCACTTCTCGTAATCCTCGGCGAGCATCGCGTCGCGAAATGCCTTGGATCCGTTGGAGTTGGTGCGCTCACCGATCATCAGGATGCTGGCATCCTGCTCGAACGGAACGGCGGAGTAGAGCGAGGAGACGCCCGGCTCGGGCGCAGGCCGACGTTCGAGTTTCGTTGCCCCGTGGACCATGTCGGCAACCTGGCGGATGTGCTCGGGCGTGGTGCCACAGCAGCCACCGACGAGAGCCAACCCGTACTCGCTGACGAAACCGCTCAGGGCCGCGGCCAGTTCGGGGGCGGTCAGGGGGTACTCGGCACCTTTTGCGCCCAGAGTGGGCAGACCCGCGTTGGGCATCACCGACACCGGAAGACGCGAATGCTTGGACAGATGGCGCAGGTGCTCGCTCATCTCGGCCGGGCCGGTCGCACAGTTGAGCCCGATCATGTCGATACCGAGGGGTTCGAGTGCCGTCAGTGCAGCACCGATCTCGCTGCCGACGAGCATCGCGCCCGTCGTCTCGACGGTGACGTGGGTGATGATCGGGATGCGGACACCGAGCTTGTCCATCGCATGCTGACTGCCGATGATCGCGGCCTTGACCTGCAGCAGATCCTGGCAGGTCTCGACCAGGATGGCGTCGGCACCGCCGTCGATCATGCCCAGGGCGGCTTCGGTGTACGCGTCGCGCAGTCGGGCGAAGGGCGCGTGACCGAGAGTGGGCAGCTTGGTGCCCGGCCCCATCGAGCCCAGCACGTAACGGTCCATCCCGTCGCGGCCCGGACCCATCTCGTCGGCCGCCTCACGGGCCAGCCGGGTGCCCTTCTCCGCGAGTTCACGGATCCGGTCCTCGATGTCGTAATCGGCCAGGTTGGGCAGGTTGCACCCGAACGTATTGGTTTCCACGGCATCCGCGCCGGCCGCGAAGTACTCGCGGTGGATCTCGCGCAGGACGTCGGGCCTGGTGTCGTTGAGGATTTCGTTGCAGCCCTCGAGACCGATGAAGTCGTCGAGAGTCAGGTCGGCGTCCTGGAGCATCGTGCCCATCGCACCGTCGCCGATGACAACGCGACGTGAAATCGCATCGAGCAGACTGGGCTTGTGTTGAGCGGGCATCACTACAGAGTAGTGGGCACCGAAGTCACGTCGGGTCGTAGGCTGTCGTGGTGAGTCCCCGAAACCTCGATGACCAGTCCCCGATCGACGACGGAACCCAAAATACGGACATTTCAGGTTCCGGATCGGATGTGCCTCTGGATGCCGCATTGATCGAGGCCGTCCACGACGCTGTGGCCAACGCCACAGACATCGACGATCTCGACGATCTCGACGACGTCATTCCCGAGTTGCGCTCCCCGATCCTGGTGGCTGCCTTCGAGGGCTGGAACGACGCAGGCGATGCCGCCAGCGGCGCGATCGAACATCTGGAACTGATCTGGGACGCCAGCCCGCTGGCCGAACTGGACTCCGAGGACTACTACGACTACCAGGTCAACCGCCCGACGGTCCGCCAGGTGGACGGTGTCACTCGCGAGATCGAGTGGCCGTCGACTCGACTGTCGGTGTGCTCGCCTCCCGGCAGCTCGCGCGATGTGGTGCTGCTGCGCGGTATCGAGCCGAACATGCGCTGGCGCAGTTTCTGCGACGACCTGCTCGAATTCGTCGAACAGCTCGGCGTCGAGACCGTGGTGATCCTGGGAGCGCTGCTGGCCGACACTCCGCACACCAGGCCAGTTCCGGTGACCGGCACCGCCTACAGCACGGAGTCGGCAGAACAGTTCAACCTCGAACAGACCCGCTACGAGGGACCGACCGGGATCACCGGTGTTCTGCAGGACGAGTGCGTCAAGGCCGGGGTGCCGGCGGTCTCCTTCTGGGCTGCTGTTCCGCACTACGTCTCTCAGCCGCCCAACCCCAAGGCCACCGTGGCGCTGCTGCAGAGGGTCGAGGACGTGCTCGACATCGAGGTACCGCTCGGCGAACTGCCGACCCAGGCCGAGGAATGGGAAGAGGCGGTGACCGAGATGACAAAGGAAGACGAGGAGATCAGCGAGTATGTGCGCAGCCTCGAAGAGCGGGGCGACGCCGAGGTGGACATGTCCGATGCAATCGCCAAGATCGACGGCGACGCCATCGCGGCCGAGTTCGAGAAGTACCTGAGGCGCCGCGGTCCGGGCAACTTCGGGCTCTGACCGACCGCACACGAGGGACCGGGAGCCGGTGAGGTCTTTCTGATCCCGACGTAACGTCACCGCAGCGGTGACGTCACCCCGACCCCGCAACCTCGTGGGTATGGCCAGCACACCGCGATTCCTGCAGGGCATCTTCTCCTTCACCGGGCACGGTCTGGACAAGCCCGAGCTGATCGATCCAAGCCTCAGCTTCGTCGTCCCCGAGGGTGCGACGGCTCAGCCGCTGTACTTTCGCGGCGGAAATTCCAGCGACGAGCTGGTGGTCGTGACCTTGCTGCGCGACGGCAGCCCGATGCGCATGTTCCCGATGGGTGCCAAGGACGGAGTGAACATTCCGCTGCGGGTGGTGGAGGACGTGGATCCGGACACGGTGCTGGAACTGGTCGTCGCCGCCCCTGCCGGAACCAGCGGAGAGGTCGTCGTCGATTTCGGTCTGGTGCTGATCTGATGACCGAGGGCAAGCAGCGACTGCTGGTGGTCGGCAACGGGATGGCCGGTGCCAGGGCGGTCGAGGAGATCATCAAACGCGACGGCAGCGCGCTGTTCGAGATCACCATGATCGGCGACGAGCCGTACGGCAACTACAACCGAATCATGCTCTCGCACGTGCTGTCCGGCGAGGCCACCGTCGACGACGAGGATCTGATCCTCAATCCGATGAGCTGGTACAGCGAGAACGGCGTCACACTGCACGCCGGGGACCGCGCGATCTCACTCGACCGCTTCTCCAAGACCGTCGTCTGCGAGAGCGGTCGGTCCGTCGACTACGACGTGCTGATCATTGCCACCGGCAGTAACACCTTCTTCCCCAACATGGACGGCCTGCGTGAGTCGGACGGCAGGCTGGCGCGCGGCGTCTTCGGCTTCCGCACCATCGCCGACACCAACGGCATGCTGCAGATGGCGCAGTCACGCGACGACGTCTCGGCCGTCGTCATCGGCGGCGGACTGCTCGGGCTCGAAGCCGCCTACGGTCTGCGCACCCAGGGCCTCGAAGTGAACGTGGTGCACTCCCCCGGTCACCTGATGAACCAGCAGCTCGACGAACGCGGTGGACGCGTGCTGCGCAACAAGATCGAGTCGCTCGGCGTCGGCGTACACACCTCCAAGCGGACCACCTCGGTGTTGCGCTCCGAGGACGGCGTCGTGACCGGTGTGGGGTTCAACGACGGCACCTCGCTCGCCGCAGACATGGTCGTGGTCACCGCAGGCATTCGTCCCAGCGTCGACTTCGCTCGCGCGGGCGGGTTGGTCATCGAACGCGGAATCGTCGTCGACGACCAATTGCGGTGCGAGGACGAGGGTTCCATCTATGCCGTCGGTGAATGCTGTCAGCATCGAGGTGAGGTCTACGGTCTGGTCGCACCGCTGTGGGAACAGGCCGTCGTGTTGGCCGACGTACTCACCGGAGCCGATCCCACTGCGGCATACCATGGTTCGCGTTTGACCACCAAGCTCAAGGTGGCCGGTGTCGACGTCGCGTCGATGGGGATCACCTCCCCCGAACGTGACGACGACGAGTTCGTCCAGTTCTACGAGCCACGCAGTGGTACGTACAAATCGGTGATCGTGCGGGGCAACAAACTCGTCGGCGCCACCCTGCTCGGCGACATCTCCAAGGCCAACTTCCTGACCCAGGCGTTCGACGAGAAAGTGCCGCTACCCGACGAGCGCATCAGCATGCTCTTCGACATGGGAACGCCCTCTGCGGCAACAGGAGCCGCCGAATTGGCCGACGACGTCCAGGTGTGCAACTGCAACGGCGTGACGAAGGGTGCCATCGTGGCCTGCGTACACGCGGGCGCGAAGAACCTCGGCGACGTGACCGCGAAGACCCGGGCGGGCAAGGGGTGCGGATCGTGCAAGGGTCTGGTCAAGGACATCATCGCCTGCGCAGCGGGCGGCGCCGTCGAGGCCGATCCCACAGCGGACTGGTACGTCCGCTGCATCCCCATGACCAAGCCGGAACTGATCGAGGCCGTTCGCGCGCAGGATCTTCGCGCGGTGTCGGCGGTGTTCGCGGCGTTGGCGACCGGCGGCGCGGAGGACGCCGCAGCCAAGATGCCGTTGGCGTCGTTGCTGCGGACGGTGTGGGGCCCGGACTGGGTGGACGAACGCGGGGCGTTGTTCATCAACGACCGAGTCCACGCCAACATCCAGCGCGACGGCACGTTCTCGGTGGTGCCGCAGATGAAGGGCGGCGTCACCACCCCGGATCAGTTGCGCAAGATCGCCGACGTCGCAGACAAGTACCACGTACCGCTGGTCAAGGTCACCGGCGGCCAACGGATCGACCTCCTCGGCATCAAGAAGGAAGACCTGCCGAAAGTGTGGGGAGATCTGGACATGCCCTCGGGCTTCGCGTACGGCAAGAGCATGCGCACGGTGAAGACCTGCGTGGGCAGCGATTTCTGCCGTTTCGGTCTCGGCGACTCGACGGCACTGGGCATCGCCCTCGAGGAGCGATTCCAGGGCTTGGAGACTCCGGCGAAGTTGAAGCTCGCGGTCGCGGGCTGCCCGCGCAACTGCTCGGAGGCACTGTGCAAGGACTTCGGCGTGGTCTCGGTCGGCGAGGACAAGTGGGAGATCTACGTGGGCGGCGCGGCCGGTGCGCACATTCGCAAGGGCGATCTACTGGCCACCGTGACGGGAGCCGAGGAGGTGCTGGCCGTGGCAGGCAGGTTCATCCAGCATTACCGCGAGAACGCCCAGTGGCTCGAGCGAACGTACGCGTGGGTGCCACGCCTCGGCTTGGAAGAACTGCAGAGCGTGTTGATCGACGACCGCGACGGCATCGTGGCCGGACTCGACGAGCGGATGCAGACATCGGTGGACGGGTACATCGACCCATGGCAGGATCGCGCGGCACCCAAGTCGGCCGCCCAGTTCACCCCGTCGCTGCCACTGCTTCCGCTGCCACAGGTGCCGGTCCGATGAGCGTGCCGGTGGGTGCGCTGGAGGACCTGACACCCGGCGAGGGACGGGCCTACGTGGTCGACGGCAAGCAGGTCGCTGTGTTCCTGCTCAGCGACGGCTCGGTGCGGGCGATGGACGCCGTGTGCCCACACAAGGGCGGGCCACTGGCAGACGGTCAGATCGACGGATCCATCGTCGTGTGTCCGATGCACCAGTACACCTTTTCGCTCGACGACGGCACCTGCCCCAGCGGCATCGATTCGGTGCGCACCTACCCCGCCGCAGTGGTGAACGGAAAAGTGACCGTGGAGCTGTAACCGGCACGGTTCAACGACTGGGGCACTGCGCCCCCTGGTCGCTTCGCAGGCTCCACTGCTCCCGCCAGGGTCATTCCGCAGGCTCCACTCCTCCCACCAGGGTCATTCCGCAGGCTCCACTCCTCCCACCAGGGTCATTCCGCAGGCTCCACTCCTACCCCCTACCCTGTTCCAGTGAGCGAATCAGGTGAGGACGCGCGGCAGGGAGTCGTGAATGCGTTCGTCGAGGAAGATCGTCTCGGTCTCTTCTCGTTCGCCGTTGCCGAGAAGCGCTCCGAGTACCTGGCCGTTCTCCGCGCATTCGACACCGCACGAGCCAACTACGTCGTCCTGCTGCACTCCGGAGACGTGGCCGACCTCATCGCACGCAGTGCAGGGCGCCACCAAGCACTGACCACCCTCGACATCGCACCTCTGCTCGATCAGCTCCACGCCTGGGGCCTGCTCGAACGCAGCTACGACGGCACCCGCGCCGCAACTCTCGCCGAGTACCGCAACCGTCACTTCGTCTACCAGTTCGGCCAAGCCGGCTACAAGGCCTACCGTGCGGTCGAGGACGTGCTCGGGGCCCGCCTGGACGACGCCGCGCTGTCGCGGCTGGTGCTGCCCGAGCTGCTGGCCGACATGCACGAGCTGGCCGAGGCGAACCGTCTTGCCGACGGCGATCGCATCTACCGCAAGCTCAGCCGACTCGATTCGACACTGTCGGAGATGGCGACCCGTGCCGCCCACTTCTATCTGGTGCTCGGCGATCTCGTGCGCACCACCGAGATCACGCCGGAGTCGTTTCTGGTCCACAAGGACGCCCTGCTGACGCACATGCGTGAGTTCAGCTCCGATCTGACCCGCTACGCACCGAAGCTCGCCGAGGCGATAGCACTCGTCGAGAGCACCGGTATCGAGGAGCTCGTCGAGCGCGCCGCGATCAGCGACGAACGAGTCTTTCTCACCGTCGCCGAACGCCGCGCCGACTGGACCGACCGCTGGGCCGGTCTCTCGCACTGGTTCGTCTCGGCCGAGTCCGAACTGAGCGAGTCCGAACGACTCCGCGAGGGCACGATGAGCGCGATCGCTGCCGTACTGTCGCTGCTGCGTCGGGTGACCGAAACCCGCAAGGGCGGAGTCAGTCGCGAAAGCCAATTGCGCCACCTCGCCGGTTGGTTCGCTGCTGCACCGACCGAAGACAGCGCGCACGCCCTGTTCCATGCCGTGTTCGGCCTCGGCAAACCACGGCATCTGTCGATGGTGCATCCCGACGCCGACATCATCCCGAATTCCCGATCGTGGTGGGAGGCACCACCGGTCGAGATCTCACGCACCCTCGCCGAGACCGGACGCACCCCGACCCCCGGTGTCCCGGGTCGGGTGCAGCGCAACGACGGCGGCATCAGACGGCTTCGGGAGCAACAACTCGAGTCGCAGCGATCACGCAGTGCCGCAGCACAATCGCTTGCCTCGGCCGGAATCCACGACCGAATTCTCGACGAGCAGGAAACCGAGGTGCTGTTGAGCCTGCTGAACGCTGCACTCACGGCGCGGGTGCGCGTGAGCGGACGCACCTCCGACTCGTCCGGATCGGACAGCGGCGTGCGCCTGACGCTCAGCGACAGCGACCGTTCGACGATCGTGCGGACCAGCAGAGGCCGGCTGCATCTGGATCGCCTCGCGCTCGACGTCAGCGAGGTGGCACGCCGATGAGAGCTCGCGAGATCTCCACCCTCGCACTGGATTCCTACCAGCGGGCCGCCCGGGTCGCGCTGTCGAATCACCTGGTGACCACGACGTATCCCGATCGGATCGCGCTGCCACTGCTGCGTAGATGGGCCACCGAGTTGCGCGAGGACCTGCTCGAACTGTTCGGGTATCGCCTCGAGGTCACCGAGACCACGGCCCGACTCTTCCCGGTGATCGACGCACTCGACGACAGTCAACCCGCGCGGACGTCCACCGACCGAATCTTCGACCGCCGCAGGTACGCGTACCTGGCGTTGGCTCTGGCTGCACTCGGCCGGGCGGGCAACCAGATCACTCTGTCCGAACTCGCCGATCATGTTGCGGCAGAGGCGAGTCAGGTCGACGGTGTCGAGCTGACGACCGACCGGGCGAGCGACCGAGACGCGTTCGTCGACGCGATCGGCTGGTTGGCGACCCGCGGGGCCATCGCGTTGGCCGACGGTGACGCAACCGGCTGGGCGAACAACCCGTCCGCAGGCGAGGCGCTCTACGACATCGACCGACCCGTTGTCGTCGCCCTGTTCAGGCCGCCTCGCGCCGTCCAGCATCTGCGATCGATTCGCGGTTTGTTGTCCGGCTCGGACGCCCCGATCGATCCCGAGGATTCCGATTCGGCACACACCGATTCCGGACGTGAGGCAGACCCGAAGGAAACGCTGCGTGCGGTACGCCGGGCGTTGGTCGAGCAACCGGTCGTCTATCTCGACGATCTCGACTCGGACGGCCGTACCGCCCTGGCCGCGTCGCGCACCGTTGCCGATGTCGAGTTGCTCACCGGCCTCGTTGCCGAGCGGCGCGCCGAGGGAGTGGCTCTCATCGATACCTCAGGACGTCTCTCGGACTACCGATTCCCCAGCACCGGAACCATTGCCCAGGTCGCATTGTTGATCGCGGGCGAGATCTCGGACCGAGTGATCGATCCGGATGCACCCGCGCTGGCGACCTACCCCCTTCCCGACGGTGACGCCCTGATCGAGCAGTTGGACGACGCGATTCCCGACGGCGGAGTATTCGGCGATCTTGCCGAGTTCGGGTTCGGTTCCGATTCCCCGACAGCCGAGAATGCGGACGGCGCGACGCGGTATCCGCTGATCGAGGACAGTTGGCTGACAACGGTCGTCGACGGTCTCGTCGAACGCTTCGGCCGCACCTTCGCTGCTCAGTGGCAAACCGATCGGGACGGCCTGCGGCTGCGGGCGATTGCGCTGTTGCACCGACTTCGATTGATACACAGCGTGTCCGGCGGCGTGCTGGTGCTGCCGGTGATCGCGCGCTACCGAGACGTGATGGTGAGTGTGCGCGATCGGACCCCGCAGGACTCGCTTTTCGGCACCGAACAGGCCCCCAGTACAGACCAGGCCGACAGCACCGATCCATCCGAAGTAGAGGCTTGAGTAGATGACCACACACTCGACACGTTTCCGGCCGACGCGAGCAGGGATCGTCAACCTCTGGGACTACCGCGATCAGGAGTTCTCCTTCGCCGACGGTCGGCTGGTGTTGCGTGGTCCCAACGGATCGGGCAAGACCAAAGCGCTCGAAGTGTTGTTCCCGTTCGTCCTCGACGGTCGTATCGAACCGCGCCGGCTCAATCCGTTTGCCGGAGAGGAGCGGACGATGAAATCCAACCTGCTCTATCGAGGGCAGGAAAGCGCGCACTCGTACGTGTGGATGGAGTTCGGCCGCGGTTCACGCGCCGATCCCGAATCGGTGACGGTCGGCATCGGTATGCGGGCGAGCCGCCACAACGACAAGGTGACCCGCTGGTACTTCGTGGCCGACGGCAGAGTGGGCGTGGACTTCTCGTTGTTGGGTTCCGACGACCGGCCGTTGACGAAGAAGCAACTCGGCGAACAGCTGGGCACCGACGCGTTGACCGATCGCCCGGTGGACTATCGCGCCGCGATCGATGCCCGGATGTTCGGACTGGGCGCGCAGCGCTACGACCAGCTGATCAATCTGATTCTGACGCTTCGCCGCCCGCAATTGGCCAAGAACCTCGACCCCAAGGGGCTCTCGCAGGCGTTGACCGACGGCCTGCGCCCGTTGGACGAACAGTTGGTGCTCGAAGCTGCCCGCTCCTTCAGCGACATGGAGGAAGTGGGCCGGGCGCTCGAAGGACTGGCGCAGGCCGATCATGCCGCCAAGAACTTCGTCTCGGTGTACTCCAAATACCTTCGGGTGCAGACTCGTTCGGATGTCGAGCAGGTCTCGCGCCGGCTCGAGGCAGTCACTCATGCGACCACCGCGCACTTCGCCGCCGCCGCCCTGAAGGACCGGCGTCTGCTGGAGCGAGCGGCTGCGGAAACTCGATTCGACGAGGCCGAACGCGCACTGGATCAGGCCGTTGCAGACCGCGAGACCCTGCAGCGCTCGAGCGCGTACGAGGGCAAGCAGCAACTGGACGACCTGGCCGAGTCCGCTGCGAAGCTGGAGATCTCGACCGCCCAACAGGCCGACCGCGCACGCAAGGCTCGAGCAGAACTCGAACAGCGCACCACCGAAGCGGCTCGGGCCGATTCCGCCCTCCGGGATTCGATTGCCGGGGTGACCCGCGCCGAGGAGGAGCTGCAGACTGCGGCCGAGGATGCCGGAATCGTCTGGACCCCACTGCCGGGAACAGCCCGCAGCGATCAGATCAGCACCGCGCTGCGTGGCCATGCCGAGGAACGCGACGGCGACGTGCGAGCAGTTCGCGAGGCGTTGGGAACCGTCGAGAAGGCGTCGACGGAACGCGCTCGTGCGGAGAAGGCCGCTTCGAAGGCTCGCGAGATGCTCGAGGCCGCGTCGGCTGCGGTCACCGAAGCCGAGGCGACCGTCGACCTGCAGAAGGCGCAGTTCGCTTCGGGGCTGCGGGCCTGGTGGTCGACCCATTCCGCGCTCTACTCCTCAGCGGGTATCACCTCCGCAGCGTTCGAGGCCCTCGATGCCGCGTTGGCAGACATCGGCGACGACGACGCCCCGAGCCTGGAATCCGTGCTGTCGGACCAGACCGCGGACGGGGTCGACGCGCTTCGTGCCCGGCAGGCACAGGCCCGCGTCGACGTGTCGACCCGCACTACCGAACTGAACGCGCTGCGCGACGAGCTGTCCCTGGTTCGGGCCGAACACGATGACGCGCCGCCGCCGTTCGCGGCACGAACCGACTCTCGCGCCGAGCTCTCGGGTGCTCCTCTGTGGCAGCTGGTTCGGTTCGCGGACTCGGTGTCCCCTGGCGACGCGGCCGGGATCGAATCCGCGCTGCAGGCGGCGAATCTGCTCGACGGCTGGATCCACCCGATCGCGGACTTCCCGGGCGAATCGAACTCGGAGCAGTATCTGTCCCCGCTGCCGGAGGCCTCGAGGCCGACCGGGACCACGTTGGCGTCCGTCCTCGAACCCGAGCCCGGTACTGCGGTATCGGAATCACGCATTCTCGACGTGCTGAATTCGGTTGCATTGCAACAGGACCAGGGCACATTCTCGGACTGTGC
This sequence comes from Rhodococcus sp. 05-340-2, assembly GCF_002258915.1. Lineage (NCBI taxonomy): Bacteria > Bacillati > Actinomycetota > Actinomycetes > Mycobacteriales > Nocardiaceae > Rhodococcus > Rhodococcus sp. 05-340-2. The sequence goes on along the minus strand of NZ_NOYU01000027.1, from coordinate 679,503 downwards.
CGTCTCGGTAGGCGTCGACGGTCGGTACTGGCAGGGTGTGCAGCAGGGGCGCCACACCAAGACCGATGCCGAGTACATCGGCGCGACGGCGCGGGCGCGTCGGCGAGAGCAACGCATCGCCGAGCTCGGCGCCGCGATGAACACCGCGACCGCCGCGCTGGAGACCGCAACGGCCGACGAGCGATCTGCCCGCGAATCGGTTCAGGCACTGAGTGCGGCCGCGAAGCAACTTCCCCGAGTCTCGGCCATCGTGAAAGCGCAACGCGCCGTCACTGCCGCCGCCGGGGCGCTGCGCACCTCCACGGAGGGTGCTGCCGCAGCCGACCGCGAGTTCGACCAGGCGATCGCGGACCTGTCGGCGAAGGAGAAGCAGCTGCGCACCGTCGCCGTTGCTCACCGAACCCCACACATCGGTCGAGACATCGACGCCCTCGCCGCTGCGATTCGGCATTTCGAGCATCAGGGCTCGATGGTGATCCGCAAGCGCGGCGATCACACGCGTGAAACAGAACGCGCCCGCGAAGCAACCAACCGGCTCGAAGAAGCGAGTGGCCTGGCCGAAGAGCTCGCCGAGGAAGCCGCGATAGCCGACGAGAACTACCGGCAGCAGGTGCAACGCCTCGAGCTCCTGAGCGAGAAGCTCGGTGCCACCGCCGAACAGATCGACACCGATCTCGAGAACGCACGCGAACGCATCGAGAAATGCCGCGCTGAGCAGCGGGCCGCGCGTAAAGCGGACAAGGAAGCCGGCGAAGCGATCGGCAAGGCCGAAGGTGCCTGCAACACAGCGTTGGAAAGCCTGCGGGGTGCCGTCACCGAAACCCTGGGCGACGCCGTACGGCTCGCGCCCTACGCTCGTAAGGACCTGCTCGGCATCCTCGGCGTCCACGAGGCGTACGCCTGGCCGGCCAGTGATTCCGCCTGGCTGACCGTGGAGCAGATTCTCTACCGAGTCCAGCAGGCCGACGGTCCCGACGACGAGGTTCCGGTACTTCCACCGGTGGTGCGCGCACTGCATTCGGCACTCGACGTAGCGACGGCGTCGGTGAAAGTCAGTGACTCGAGCCGGAAGTCGACCCGGACTGCGCTGACGAGTGCGCTGCAGGAGTTCGACTCGCAACTCGCCGCATCGGGTCAGGACTACCGCCTGCAGTGGGATGCGCCGGACGGTTTGACCGTGGTCCGCGTCCAGGATGAGCAGGGCTACTCGTCGGTCGGAGATTTCGCCGATCGAATCGGTTCGGCGAGGGCCGATCAGGAGTTGCTGCTGACCGAGCAGGAGCGCCGAATTCTCGAAGATGCATTGCTGACCGGCCTGGCGCAGCAGATTCACGAGCGCACCGTCGACGCACGCGAGCTGATCGCCCAGATGTCCACCGAGATGAAGCAGCGCCGCATGTCCTCGGGCAACACGATCGGCGTGCACTGGGTGCTCGCAGACAACCTCGACGACGGGGCCCGGGCGGTGTCCAAACTGCTCGACCGCGACGCCTCGGCGTTGAACCAGGACGATCTGGCCGCGATGCGAGCCCACTTCGCGTCGGAGATCAGAATCGCTCGCGCGGCACATCCGGAACGGTCCTACCCCGAGATCCTGTCCACGACACTGGACTACCGTCGCTGGCGCGTGTTCGCTTTCACGCTCATCAGCGGTGACGGCAACGAGGATCGTCTCACCGTCGCACGCCACAGTGCGCTCTCGGGCGGTGAGCAATCGGTGTCGCTGCACCTGCCACTGTTCGCCGCGGCGCACGTGATGCTCTCGTCCGCCGATCCACATTCGCCTCGGCTGCTGGCGCTGGACGAGGCGTTCGCCGGTGTCGACGACAACGGACGCAGCGAATTGCTCGGCCTGAGTGTGCAATTCGATCTCGATCTGTTCATGACCGGATACGACCTGTGGATCACCTACGGGGACGTCCCCGGCTGCGCGCACTACGACCTGGCGCATTCGACGGCCGAGAACACCGTCAGCGCAGCACTTCTGGTGTGGGAGAACGGTGAACTGTTCGCCGAGCACGACGGTACCGACCTCGCTGCCGCACTCGGGTCACCGCTGACGCGCCGTGTGCCGACCCGAACCGAAGGTGGGCTGGAGTTTGAGCGGTAACAGCGAGTGGCGCGGCAGCGTCGAATTGGATGCGCTGCTCGATGCGGCACGAAAGAAGTTGGAGTCCAACTGGCTTCGCGTCGGCGGCAACATCACCGTCGATCTGAGCGACGCCCAGGAGCTGTGGCGTCTGTGCAGCGCGATCTCTCGGTCCAACTCCAGTCTGCATTCTCGGGCGCGTAGCACCAGGCTCGACCTCGAGCGGTTCGACGCGTGGCTGAGCCATCCGCTCAACGGCGGCCTCGGACTGATCGACACCCTCACTTCGCAGGCCCCGTTGCAGGACAAGAAACGGATCGCCGCAGACAAGGCTCAGGTGCGTGCCGATGCACTCGATCGAGCCAGGGAGGTTCTCGGCGGCGGCACCGACCGAGAATGGATCGAGTACTGGATCGCATCGTTGCTCAACCAGGACGGCACCCTCGGCGGCCGGGTCGCCGTCGATGCGCTCGAGGTGGCAACGAAGGTCCTCGCAATGCTGCCGGTGGACGGGATGTCGCTCACCGAGCTGGCCGAACGCGCCTGCGGTGATCCCAAGGCACTCTCGGCCGGCGGTGCCCCGAAACTTGTTCTGGATGCACTGTCGTTGCGCGAGAACGTCCCTCGGCCCGTCGATCCGGTCGGCATCAGGGCGTTGTGGGAGACCGCGGGTGTGTCGGTGGACGCGGTGTCCAGCCGGGTGCTGGTGCTCGGCTACCGCGTCGACGAGACCCACTCGGTGGCCCGTTGGCTGAACGATGCCGCAGACGAGGGCATCCCCTTCCCCGTCACCGTGGACATGCTCATGCGCGGGACGCTCACCAACAGCTCGTCGACAGTGTTCGTCTGCGAGAACGTGGCGGTTCTCGCCGCTGCAGCCCGCACTCTCGGGGCGAACTGCGCGAGCCTGATCTGCACCGACGGTCAGCCCTCCGCCGCGGTACACCGGTTGCTGGCCTCCCGCGCGCCCGGCACCACGATCGAATGGCGTGCCGACTTCGACTGGGCCGGAGTGAACATGGTGAAAAACGCAGTGGACCGATACGACGCGACGCCGTGGCGCATGGACGTCGACTCCTACCGGCACGCGCTCGATGCACGGAATTCCGAACCGCTGAAGGGCCATCCGACGGACAGTCCGTGGGACCCGGAACTGGCTGCTGCCCTTCGTGACTCGGGCCGAGCAGTCATGGAAGATCGACTTGTCCCGGATCTGCTGACGGACCTACGCCTGGGACCCGCGGACTAACGCAGCGGAACTCCGAGCAACGCGTCGACCGCATCGGCGAAGGCGCCGGGTGCGCCCGCATCCGATCCGCCACGCTCGACGGCGAAACTCGCCCACGCGTCGAGCGCATCGAGCGCCTTGGGGGTGTCCAGATCGTCGGCCAGATGCTGCCGCAACCGATTGATCACATCGTCGGCAGATGCTGCGCTTTCGAGGGCCGCAGCCCGCCGCCACAGTGCGAGCCGGGTGTGAGCCCGTTCGAGGACCTCGTCGGACCAGGGCCGATCCTGCCGGTAGTGACCGGAGAGCAGACCGAGTCGCACGGCGCTCGGATCGACGTTCTCGGCCCGGAGCTTGGAGACGAACACCAGATTGCCGCGACTCTTGGACATCTTCTCGCCGTCGAGCCCGATCATCCCGGTGTGCACGTAGTGCCGGGCGAAGCGCGGATCACCGGTCGCCGCCTCGGCGTGTGCGGCCGAGAATTCGTGGTGCGGGAAGATGAGATCGCTTCCGCCGCCCTGAATGTCGAAGCCGGTACCGATGCGGTTGAGCGCGATGGCGGCGCATTCGATGTGCCACCCGGGCCGACCCGGACCCCACGGCGACGGCCACGACGGCTCACCCGGCCGCACCGCGCGCCAGAGCAACGCGTCGAGTGGATCCCGCTTACCGACCCGATCGGGGTCGCCGCCGCGTTCGGCGAAGAACGTGTCCATCGTGGCGCGGTCGTAACCGGACTCGTAGCCGAACTGCTCGGTGGCATCGGCACGGAAGTACACATCCGGGTATTCGGCGTCGTCGACGACGTACGCGGCACCGGACGCGACCAGCTTCTCCACCAGTTCGACGACCTCGTCGACGGACTCGACGGCACCGATGTAGTCGCGCGGAGGGAGTACCCGGAGCGCTTCCATGTCGGCGCGGAAGAGTTCGATCTCCCGAGCTCCCAGATCGCGCCAGTCCTCGCCGTCACGGTCGGCGCGCTCGAACAGCGGATCGTCGACATCGGTGACGTTCTGCACGTAGTGCACGTCCGTGCCCGCGTCCAGCCACAGCCGGTAGATCAGGTCGAAGGTCAGGTACGTCGCCGCGTGCCCGAGGTGGGTGGCGTCGTACGGGGTGATTCCGCAGACGTACATCCGAGCCGTCGAACCGGGGGTGACGGGTCGTACCTGGCGGTCTGCGGTATCGAACAATCGAAGCGCTGGACCCTGTCCTGGAATTGTCGGGATCTCCGGGCTCGACCAAGAATGCATGTATCCGAGCCTATCCGAGCCCGATCAGAAGGCGGGCCAGGGTATGGGTCTGCTCGAGCGGGGCTCCGGCATGATGGGGCGGGCGATCAGTTCCTGCGCTCGGTCGAGCACTGCGACCGTTTCGGTCAGGGTGATCTTGTCGACCAAGCGTGGTGCGGTGACCGCGTCGAACGTCTCGACGAACCTGACCACGTCGGTCATCAGTGCATCGTCCACGGCCTGGCCAGCCCACCCCCACAGCACCGTGCGCAACTTGTTCTCGGCGTGCAGGCAGATGCCGTGATCGACTCCGTACACGTAGCCATCGAGACCTTCGAGTGCGTGGCCACCCTTGCGATCGGCGTTGTTGAGGATCACGTCGAGAACCGCCATCCGCTGCAGCCGCGGATCGTCTGCGTGGATGAGCGCGATCTCCTCGCCTTCGCCGTCGTACGCCTGCAGTACCGGAATCCATCCCGCCGGCACGAGATCGGGACGGCAGATATCGACGAGGTCGACGCGTCCCTCGGCGTGATCGTCGGGCGTGTCGATCCACTTCTGCACCATGCCGGGGCCGAACGGCCCGTCGCGCAGGACCGTCGGTGGAATGACACCCCAACCCAGGGCCTCGGAGATTTCGTAGGACGCCACTTCGCGACCCGCGAGAGTGCCGTCCGGAAAGTCCCAGAGCGGCACTTCACCGCGAACGGGTTTGTACACGCACCGCACGGCCGAGTCGCCTTCGCCCGCCTCGCACACCAGCGTGGCGTTGCTGGCCGACACCACGCGACCGACGATTGTCAGGTCGCCGGTCTCCATGGTTTCGCGGCCCTCGAACGGCGGCAGTTCGACGGTCAAGACTCGTCGACCTCGGTCACCGGTCCGAACGTCGCACCGCGGCGGTAGCCGTTGGTTCTGATGCAGACGTGTCCCTCGGGAGCCAGCGGCTGCCCGCACAGCGGGCACGGTGCACGGCCCGCCGCGATGACGCGCTCGGACCGCACCGCGAATTCGCGGGCCTGCACCGGAGTGAGGAACACCCGGACTGCGTCGGGGCCCTCGTCGGTGTCGTCGAGAACGACCGATTCGTCCACCTCGACTTCGCTGACGGCGAGAAGTTCCACCACGACGGCGTTGGCGTCGGCATCCCAGCCGAGTCCCATCGTTCCGACGCGGAACTCGGTGTCGATCGGAGTCAACAGCGGACTCGTGTCGACCGGATCGGTCTCCTCGGCCGGAACGTCGGCTCCGAAGCGGCGGTGCACTTCTTCGAGGAGCAGCCCCATCCTGTCGGCGAGTACCTGGACCTGCTGCTTCTCCAAGGCGACCGACACCACGCGGGCGTCGTGCACCGCCTGGAGGAAGAACGTTCGGTCGCCCGGTTCCCCAACGGTCCCGGCAACGAAACGATCAGGGGTGCGAAAAACGTGTATGGCGCGCGGCATTGCACCTCCTAACGACTCGAACAGCTCCGCGAAACAATTCTCGGAACTTTCATTATCGGCCACAGATCGACCATGGACGGTATTGCTTGCCCTCCAGCCTGCCACCGATCGGGGTGTCAGCGCCGAATCGGCGCTCTAGCTGCCTGCCCCACCACCGACGACCGCGTCGGACGAGTCCGCGTTGCCCGGTTCCGGCGTGCTGGGCTCCTCGGCCTTCGGCACGAACGCACTCAGGTCCGACCCGGTGTCGTTGGTCCGCAGTACGAAGGGCCGCGTCGAGGTGTAGCGAACGACACTGATCGATGCCGGGTCGGCGACGATGCGCTGGAACGAATCGAGGTGAGCACCCATCGCGTCCGAGAGCACCGACTTGATGACGTCACCGTGCGAGCAGGCCACCCACAACACGTCGCGGCCGTGCTGCGCGGCCAACCGAGCGTCGTGCTCGCGCACGGCCTGCACCGCGCGCTGCTGCACCGTCGCCAAGCCCTCACCCTCCGGGAACACCGCAGCCGACGGATGCTGCTGCACCACCTTCCACAGCGGCTCGGCCAGCAGCTCCTTGATCGTCCTGCCGGTCCACTGCCCGTAGTCGACCTCCACCAACCGATCCTCGACCACCGGCGAGAGCCCGAGCTTGGCGGCCAACGGCTCGACCGTCTGCTCGCACCGCAGCAACGGCGAGCGCACGATCTCGGACACGGGCAGCTCGCCGAGACGATCCGCCACCGCCTGCGCCTGCTCGCGCCCACGATCGTCGAGCTCGACTCCAGCGCTTCGACCCGCGAGCGTGCCTGCGGTGTTCGACGTCGAGCGGCCGTGCCGAAGCAAGATGACTGTCATTGCATCGAGAGTAATGAAGGTGAACCTACGTTGCAGACACAACCCCGCCGGCCAGCAGACCGAGCACGACGACGCCCAGCACGATGCGGTACCCGACGAACCAGTACAGCGAGTGGTTCGCAACGAACTTCAGCAGCCAGGCGATCGAGGCGTAGCCGAGGCCGAAGGCGATGATCGTGGCCACCAGCAGCTGCGGGCCCGACGCGGCCAGCCCCGAGCCGACTGGCTCGAAGGCGTCGGGCAGCGAGAACAGACCGGAGGCGGTGACCGCCGGGATGGCGAGCAGGAACGAGAATCGCACAGCTGCTTCGCGTTCGAGTCCGAGAAACAAGCCTGCGCTGGTCGTCGCCCCGGAACGGGAGACTCCGGGGATCAGGGCGAGACACTGCGCCAGACCCATGACGATGCCGTCCCGGGTGGTCAGCTTCTCGATCGGACGTTCTTTGCGGCCGACCTTCTCGGCGATCGCGATGACGATGGCGAAGGCGATGAGCATGAACGCGATGAGGTACAGGTTGCGGGCACCGGTTCGGATCTGATCCTTGAACAACAGGCCGAGAATGCCGATGGGAATGGTGGCGATGATCACGTACCACCCCATCCGGTAGTCGAGACCGCGTTCTTCCTTCTTCGTCAGGCCGACGAACCAGGCCTTGACGATTCTGACGATGTCTCGCCAGAAGAACAGCAGGACTGCAGCTTCGGTGCCGAGCTGGGTCACCGCGGTGAAGGAGGCACCGGCGTCCTCGTTCCAGAACACACTGGAGACGATGCGCAGGTGCCCGGACGAGGAGATCGGCAGGAATTCGGTCAGGCCCTGGACTGCGCCGAGGATGATCGCCTGCAGCCACGTCATGTCGATCATGCGGGGCCACCCTCCGAGATGAGCGTCGATGGACTGTCCACTGTCGATGCGAGGCCGCCGGCCTGCCCCCTGAATTCGCGATTCACGGGCACGACCGTACCCGGCGCGGCACGTACGCACCGAGCGGCGCGGCGCACTACTGTGCACTGGCGGCAGTGCAGTTCGACACCGACGATCACACGTAAAAGGACAATCGGCACATATGAAGCAGAGATCGGTCGGCACCAGCGGACTTCGAGTCTCGAGACTCGGCCTCGGCACCCTCGGATGGGGAAGCGGAACCGACGGTGACGACGCCGCAGCACAGCTGTCGGCGTTCGCCGAGGCAGGCGGCACGCTCGTCGACACGTCTCCGGCATACGGGGACGGACGCGCGCAGCGAGTGCTCGCCGAGTTGCTCGACGACGTGGTCCCGCGGCACGAATTGGTGATCAGCAGCGCAGCGGGCCTCAGTTCGCGCTACGGCCGCTATCACGTGGATTGCTCGAGGCGCGGACTGCTCGGCCAACTCGACGCCACGCTGCGCGAACTGGGAACCGACTACCTCGACCTGTGGCAGGTCGCGACCTGGGACCCGATGACGCCGGTGGACGAGGTCGCCGCAACGCTCGACTACGCCGTGACCAGCGGACGAGTCCGCTATACCGGAGCCCGCGGTTACCTCGGCTGGCAACTGGCGACAGCAGCAGGCGCAGCCGGTACCGGACACATCGTGGCCACGCAGGCGGAGTACTCCCTGCTCGCGCGCGGAATCGAGGACGAGCTGGTTCCCGCCGCGCACCACCACGGCATCGGCATCCTGGCGGCGGTCCCCCTGGCAGGCGGCGTCCTGACGGGCAAATACCGCAACGGCGTACCCGCGGACTCCCGCGGGGCCGACGAGCTGCACGCCGAGGCCGTGCACGCGTACCTGACCGATTCCGCGGTGGGCGTCGTCGACGCGGCCGTCACCGCTGCCGACGGTCTGGCCACGTCTCCCCTGGTGGTCGCACTCGCGTGGGCGCGGGACCGACCAGGAGTGAGCAGCGCGATCGTGGGAGCACGGGACCTCGCGCAATTGATGGGCGCACTGATGGCCGAGGAACTCGAGCTGCCGCCGGCGATCGCGTCGGCGCTGGACGACGTCAGCGCCTGATCCCCCACAAACATCGGACAGGCTAACCTTCCGTTGTGACCGTCAACCGTCTCGCCGCCGTGCTCCTCGTCGCCGGACTCCTGGTCGCCTGTTCGGCGAACACCCCCGGCGCAGGATCCTCGGACTCCGTCGGCCCCCGCACCGCCGTCGTCGACGATCCGAATCCGGAACCCATCACCGACGATCCGGCGGGGGTACTTCCCGTCACCGTGACCGGATTCGACGGCGTGGCCGTCACGGTGACGGACAACAGCCGCATCGTCGCGGCCGACCAGTACGGCACGCTGGCCGAGACCGTCTTCGCGCTCGGACTCGGCGACAACCTCGTCGGACGTGACACGTCTGCTGCATTTCCTGCGGCCGAGAACGTGCCCGACGTCACCCCGACGGGCCATTCTCTGAGTGCCGAGGGGATTCTGGCGCTCTCGCCGACCGTCGTCCTGACCGATACCAGCATCGGTCCCCGCGCTGTGCAGGATCAGATCCGAGCCGCTGGCATTCCGGTCGTGTACTTCGACCCCACGCGCACTCTGGCAGGCGTCGCCACCCAGATCGAGGCCGTGGCAGCCGCCCTGGGTGTGCCCGACGCCGGTGCCGATCTCGCCGAACGAACGAACACCGAGATATCGGCAGCGGCGGACGCCACACCCGAGTCCACCGAACCACCGAAGATCGCGTTCCTGTACATGCGCGGCCCGGCGATCAAGATGCTTGCCGGGCCCGGCTCCGGAGCGGATGCACTGATCGAGGCTCTCGGTGCCAGGGACGCAGGTGTCGAATCGGGTCTGACCGAACAGTTCGTGCCGGTCACCAGCGAAGCCTTGATCGCCGCAGCACCCGACGTCATTCTGATGATGACCAAGGGCCTGGAATCGATCGGCGGAATCGAGGGTCTCGAGCAGATCCCCGGAATCGCTCAGACCCCGGCAGGCCGAGAACGCCGGGTGGTGGACATGGACGACGGCACCATCCTCAGTTTCGGCCCGAACACGGGAAAGGTGTTGGGCGCACTGTCGAAGGCCGTGTACGACCCGGCGTCATGACCGACCGCACACTCGCCGAACCGGGCACGGGCCGGGGACGGGTTCTCGCGACATTCGGAGCCCTCGTTGTGGCACTGGTGTGCCTGGCCCTGATCTCGGCCGTCGTGGGACAGGTGCCGACCACTCCGCTCGAAGTGCTGGGCAGCCTCGCGCATCGGGTGGGACTCGACATCGGCCCGATGCCGGCGCATCCCAGCGGCGAGGTGACGTTGTGGCAGGTCCGATTCCCCCGGCTGACTCTGGCAATCGTCGTCGGCGCGTGTCTGGGGTGCGCGGGCGCGCTGCTTCAAGGAGTGTTCGCCAATCCACTGGCAGAGCCGGGTGTCGTCGGGGTCTCCTCGGGCGCTGCCGTCGGTGCCAGCTCGGTGATCGTGCTCGGTGGCAGCTTCGCCGGAGTCTGGAGTGTGGCGTTCGCAGCATTCGTCGGCGGGCTGATCACCACGATCGCCGTGTATTTCCTCGCTCGCAACGCCGGCCGCACCGAGGTGGTGACTCTCATCCTCACCGGCGTAGCGGTCAATGCATTCGCCGGCGGTGTCATCGCGTTCTTCACGTTCGTCGCCAGTCCCGCCGCCCGCGATCAGATCGTGTTCTGGCAGTTGGGGTCGCTCGCGGGCGCAACCTGGCAGTCGGTGGCCGTGGTCGGCCCGCTCGCTCTATTCGGAATCGGAGCCTCCCTGGCGATCGCCGGCCGACTCGACCTGCTTGCGCTCGGGGAGAACGTGGCACGCCATCTGGGAGTGAACGTCGAACGACTCAGACAGTTCGCCATCGTCGTCGTCGCCTTGCTCGTCGCATCCGGCGTCGCTTTCACGGGGATCATCCTGTTCGTGGGTCTGGTGGTCCCCCACGCCATGCGGATGGTGCTCGGCCCCGCGCATCGACTGCTCATCCCGGCCAGCGCCCTCGCCGGGGCCGTCGTGCTGCTCGCTGCCGATCTCGTCACCCGGACCCTCGTCGCGAACATCGACCTGCCGCTCGGCATGGTCACCTCACTGGCGGGTGCCCCGTTCTTCTTCTGGCTGCTCCGCCGTACCCGTGCTCGCCAGGGCGGCTGGGCGTGACGAAACGAATCGGCGCGGCGCGGCGCGAGATCCCGGCCACCCCCGAACCGGGTTCGAGCACCCTCGTCGCCCGCGGAGTCTGCGCACGGCGCGGGGATGCGACGGTGTTGTCCGACGTCCACCTCGACGTGGTCGCGGGCGAGATCTTGGCGCTGGTTGGCCCCAACGGCGCCGGCAAATCGACGCTGCTCTCCGTTCTGGCGGGAGACACCGACCCCAGCGCCGGATCGGTTCTACTGGGCGACGAACCACTGACCCGCTTCCGCACGGTCGATGTGGCCAGGCGACGCGCTGTGCTGCCTCAGCAACACAGCGTCGGGTTCGCGTTCTCGGCCGGCCAGATCGTCCGAATGGGTCGAGCCCCCTGGGTCGGTACATCGGCGGCGCGCTACGACGACGACCGCGTCGCCGCAGCCATGTCCGCGTGCGATGTAGCGGACTTCTCGCACCGACCGTTCGCGTCGCTCTCCGGTGGCGAGCAGGCCCGGGTTGCGCTGGCGCGCGTCGTGGCCCAGGACACCGCGACGATCATGCTGGACGAGCCCACGGCCGCTCTCGACCTGGGCCATCAGGAGTCGGTGATGGCCGTGGTGCGCTCACTCGCTGCCGCGGGCCGTGCGGTGGTCGTCGTGCTGCACGATCTCGGCCTCGCGGCGGCCTACGCCGACCGCGTCGCGATCCTGGACTCGGGTGAACTGATTGCAACCGGTCCGCCGCGGGAGGTGCTGACCGCCGAGCGGCTGGCCCGGGTCTACCGGCACCCCGTCGACGTGTTCGATCATCCGGACACGGGCGAACAGTTGGTGGTTCCCCACCGTGTCAGAAACCCTCCAGCACGGAATTGACCCGGTTGAAGAAGGCACGTACTGCTGTGGTGTCCTGCTGTGACGTATCGGACAGCTGCTGCGCATGAGCGACCGCGTCACGCACGACACCGACGATGCTGCGCTCGTCCGTCAGATCGACCTCGGTCACCGAGTGCTCGGCCACCGCTTCGACCTCGGACCGGTCCGGCACAGGAGATTGCACATCGGCGCGGTATATCTCCACGTACAGGGTGCTTCGATGCACACGAAACGCGAACGCTCGGCCGTCGTCGGTGCGCCCGAAGCCGTTCGGATGCGTTCCGGCGTTCACTTCCTCGACCACGAAGTGTGTTTCCTCGGTTCCCACGTCCACTCCCATGTCGTGCACTCACCTCGGACGATCACGCTACCGCGTCCTCGGATGCGACCGGACGACAACCGATCCGGCGTGGTCGATTTCGCCGAGATCGCTGCGCGCTGGTACAGATGTGGCAACGCCTCCACAGGCAGCGTCTTCTCGAGGAAGTAGGTTCGGCCTCATGCGAACACCGTCGGCTCGTTCGATTCGAGCGGCAGTCGCGTCTGCGCTCGTCGTCGTCACCGTCCTGTCGATCGGCGGGTGCTCCAGTGACGACGAGAACGCCGAAGACATCTCCGTCGAACCCCGACCGCCGGCCGAGTCCCCCGAGGCGACCGTGACCCCCGCCGGAACCGTCAGCGCGTTCGCGCCCGTGGACGCCCTCACGTTCGACCCCGCCACCCGCACCCTGGTGGCGCTGACCGACGCATCGACAACCGTGACTCTGGTCCGCGACGGAGCCACGGCGCAGACCCAGGTGGTCGATCTGGGCTCCACGGGAGCAGCACTCGTCGCCGGACGGGACTCGACAGTGCTGGTGCCCATGGACGGCGCCGTCGCGAGGGTCGCCGTGGCGGATGGACAGCGCACCGACGTGCCTGTCGACGGTGACGCATTGTCCGCAGCAGACCTGCCCGACGGAACGACAGCCGTCGGCGACGACACCGGAGCGGTCCGCGTTCTCGACACGAACGGTCAGGTCACCACCACGGTCTCCGGCGGCAACGTGACCTCGGCCGATGCTCTGGCCAGTACACCGAACGGGGTCTCGGTTCTCGATCGTCGCCAGACGTCGGTGACCGACCTGAACCTGGACGACGGCACCCTCGGAGTGGCCCTGCGCGCAGGCGAAGGTGCCGCGGAGATGACGAGCGACGAGTTCGGACGCCTGCTGGTCACCGATTCGACCGGGACCGAGTTGCTCGTTTTCACTTCGCACGACCTGCTGATGCGGCAACGGTTTCCGGTCGGGTCGCAGCCGTGGGCGATCGCCTACGATGAGCAGTCCGGTGTCGCATGGGTGACGCTTCCCGCGTCCAACGAGGTGGTCGGGTACACACTCGACACCGGAATTCCGGTCGAGGCCGAGCGGTTGGCCACTGTGCGGCAGCCGAATTCGGTTGCTGTCGACGCCGACACCGGCGACCTGTACGTGGGTTCGGCAACCGGTGACGGACTGCAGCGGATCACTGCTGCCGGTCGTTGACCCATAGGGACTGAGGAGGCATATGGACGCGCATGACAATTCGGCACCTGGGCGCGCGAAGATGCCCGTCGGATGGGAAGTGTCTCCGTCCGACGATTGGGAGTACGTGCCGTTGCGGCTGCCACCGGATGTGACCCGTGTGACAGCTTCCATGCGCCTGGCGATTCAGGCCGAGTTCGGCGGCTGGGAACTGTCGCGGGTTCGGCTGTACACGGACGGCAGCAGGCGTGTGTTGCTCAAACGCAAGAAGACCGCGCATCACATCCCCGAGCCCGGAATCTGAGCATTTCGCAGTACTGTTCGACCGCACGATCGTTGAAACCGCAGTATGTGTTCGACCGAGCCAGATCGACCGGAGAGAAGACCGTGGGAGACCGTCTGTACCGAGTTCTGTTGCGCCTGATGTTCCTCGTCCCACCGGAGAGGATTCATCACCTGGCGTTTCGGGTGCTCCGCGTCGTCGCCGTGGTGCCGCCGCTCCGCTACTTGGCCGAGAAGATGTTCGTGGTCGACGATCCGCGACTGCGCTCGACGGTGTTCGGCGTCGACTTCCCGGCTCCGCTCGGTCTCGCGGCCGGCTTCGACAAGAATGCCGACGGTATCGATGCGTGGGGGCCCATCGGATTCGGTTTCGCCGAGATCGGCACCGTGACAGCGCAGAGCCAGCCGGGCAATCCGACGCCTCGACTGTTCCGATTGCCTCAGGACCGCGCCATCGTCAACCGCATGGGCTTCAACAACCACGGTGCCGAGCACGCCGCCCAGCGTGTCCGTGCCAGGCGCACCGGTATCCCGATCGGTGCCAACATCGGCAAGACCAAGATCGTGGAGCCGGTCGGTGCTGCCGCGGACTACACGGCCAGCGCTCGGCTGCTGGGCCCGTTGGCGGACTTCGTGGTCGTCAATGTCAGCTCCCCCAACACCCCTGGACTACGTGACCTTCAGGCCGTCGAATCGCTGCGGCCGATCCTGGAGGCGGTTCAGTCCGTGGTGACGGTCCCGGTACTGGTCAAGATCGCCCCCGACCTGTCCGACGAGGACATCGACGCCGTGGCCGATCTGGCCGTCGAACTCGGTCTCGACGGGATCGTGGCCACCAACACGACGATCTCCCGCACCGGTCTGCGGACCGACGCCGACGTGGTCGCCGCAGCAGGGGCAGGTGGCCTGTCCGGTGCTCCGCTGGCGGACCGCTCGCTCGAGGTGCTCAGACGTCTGTACCGGCGAGTGGGAACGCGTCTGACGCTGATCTCCGTCGGCGGTATCGAGACCGAGGCGCAGGCGTGGGAGCGCATCACCGCGGGCGCGTCACTGGTGCAGGGCTACACCGGGTTCATCTACGGCGGCCCGCTGTGGATCAAGAGCATTCACCGTGGATTGGCGGCTCGGCTGGAGGAACACGGGTTCGCCACGATCAGCGATGCGGTGGGCTCGGCGAACCAGTCCTGAACCGTCGGGTGTCGAAACGAATCTTCCGACACCCGACGGTCGATCTCAGGCCTCGTAGATGCCGGTGAGGACCGCACGGCCGATGGCGTGCGAGAACAGATTGAAGCCGAGGTAGGCCGGGGTGGCCGTCTCGTCCACTTCGAGCCGTTCCACGTCCACCGCGTGAACCACGATGAAGTAGCGGTGCGGGCCGTGGCCTGCCGGCGGTGCAGCACCGATGTAGCGGAACAGGCCCGCATCGTTCTTGAGCGTCACCGCGGTGCTGGGCACCCCGGTCCCGCCGTCGTCGCCCGCGCCGGACACCAGCGATGTCGTCTCGACGGGGATGTTCGCCACTGCCCAGTGCCAGAAGCCGGATGCCGTCGGCGCGTCGGGATCGTAGACGGTGACAGCGAAGCTCTTTGTGCCCTCGGGGAATCCGGACCAGGACAGCTGCGGGGAGTTGTCGTGCCCACCGGCTCCCATGATTCCACTGACCTGCTGAGCGGCCAATGTCTTGCCGTCCTCGACGTCCTCGGACGTCAACTCGAAGGACGGTAGGTCCGGAAGCGAGTCGTATGGGTTGTACGCCACGATGGTTCCTTTCGTATCAGCTGTGCAGCAAGAAGTGTTCGAGTACCTGTGTACCGAACTCCAACGATTCCACGGGTACTCGTTCGTCGATGCCGTGAAACAACGCCGCGAAATCCAGTTCCGGTGGCAACTTCAGTGGAGCGAAGCCGAAGCAGCGAATACCGATGCGCGCGAACGCTTTTGCATCGGTACCACCGGACAGCATGTAGGGAACAGTTCGACCGTTCGGGTCGTGTGCCAAGACGGCGTCGTTCATCGCATCGACGAGATCGCCGTCGAAGGTGGTCTCGTACGGTTCGAGTTTCGTGATCCACTCGCGTTCGACGTTCGGGCCGATCAACTCGTCGACCTCCTTCTCGAAGGCCGCCTGTCGGCCCGGCAACACTCGGCAGTCCACCACTGCCGTCGCCGTCTGCGGAATCACGTTGGCCTTGTAGCCGGCCGAGAGCATCGTCGGGTTCGCGGTGTCGCGCAGCGTCGCTCCGACGATGCGCGCGATGCTGCCGAGCTTGAGCAGGGTGCCGTCGATGTCCGGTGACGTCGGGTCGAAATCGAGACCCGATTCCTCCGAGACGGCCTGCAGAAACTGCGAGACCGATTCGGTGAGCACCAGAGGGAACGTATGATTGCCCAGTTTGGCCACTGCCTCGGCCAGGTACGTCACGGCGTTGTCGTCGTGCAGGAACGATCCGTGCCCGGCCCGAGCCTTTGCCGTCAGCCGCATCCAGGCCAGGCTCTTCTCCGCCGTCTCGACCATGTAGAGCCGCTTTTCGGTGCCGTCCGGGCGCGCGACGGTCAGGGAGAAGCCGCCGACCTCGCCGACCGCCTCGGTGACGCCCTCGAACAGATCGGGTCGATTGTCGACCAACCAGTGGGATCCGTACTTGCCGCCTGCCTCCTCGTCGGCCAGGAACGCGAACAGAATGTCGCGGGGTGGGACGGTTCCGTTGGACTTGAACTGGCGGGCCAGCGCGAGAGCCATGCCGACCATGTCCTTCATGTCCACTGCTCCCCGGCCCCACACGTACCCGTCCTCGACGGCCCCGGAGAACGGATGCACGCTCCAGTCGGCGGGTTCGGCGGGCACGACGTCCAGGTGTCCGTGGACCAGCAGCGCGCCGCGAGAGGAGTCCGACCCGCGCAGCCACGCGAACACGTTGCCTCGACCGGGGGCCCCGGACTCGACGTACTCCGTCTCGTACCCCACCTCCTCGAGCTTGCTCGCCACCCACTCGGCACATTCCTTCTCGCCGACCGTGGTGTCGAGCTCCCCCGTGTTCGAGGTGTCGAACCGGATGAGGGAACTGACGAGATCCACGACTTCGTCGAGGGCAACGGTGGCGTCGATATCGGTTGTGTTTCCGGGATTGCTCACATCGTTGGGCACACGTCGTTCCTACCACCAGAATCCGCTCCGGGCACCATGAGAAACGGCCTCGAGCATGAACTGACGTGGGGATTTGGGTTATCGGGAACCCGTCGGATAATCTTACGCAGCACACAGCGGCCGGCTGTGAAAGCAAAAAGAGAATATGCGGCAGCGGTCGCACTTGTCCGAGTGGCGGAATGGCAGACGCGCTAGCTTGAGGTGCTAGTGTCCTATTAACGGACGTGGGGGTTCAAGTCCCCCCTCGGACACCGTCTGAAAGATGTAGCCAGACAGAGATTTTCACAGATCTGAGTTGAGACAGACGAAACGGACCCTGATTCTTCGGAATCGGGGTCTTTTTCGTTCTGCACTCGCTTCTTTCGGCTCGAAGGGGCCGATGCTAGGAGACCGACGATGAACGCGATCGACCCAACCGATCTCGAGACGTGCCTGCGCGTGCTGAAGCAGGCCGCAGAGCTGGACAAGAACCATCCCGATTCGATCGCTGTCCAGCGCGCCTCCGGTGCGATGTTCAAGGACCTCAAGCGTGCTCGACGCGTCGCGGCGCGCAACGCCGTCAACGCGGCCGACCGTGCCGTCGTCGCCGCCACCGCAACAGGATCCCCTGACCGGATCGACGACGAGACCGCAGGCCTCTCCCTCACCTCCCGCGCCGAGGGAGACATCGCGGGCACGCTGATCAAGGCCCGTCCGTGCTACATCTGCAAGCAGCGCTACACCCACGTCGACTCGTTCTATCACCAGCTGTGCCCGGAGTGCGCGACGCTCAATCGCGGCAAGCGCAACGCTCGAACCGACCTGTCCGGACGGCGGGCGTTGCTGACCGGCGGTCGAGCGAAGATCGGCATGTACATCGCACTTCGACTGCTCCGCGACGGTGCTCACACCACGATCACCACTCGCTTCCCCAACGATGCCGTACGTCGCTTCGCCGCGATGGATGACAGCGATCAGTGGCTGCACCGTCTGCGCGTCGTCGGTATCGATCTTCGCGATCCGGCTCAGGTTGTGGCACTTGCCGATTCCGTCGCGGCCGAGGGACCTCTGGACATCCTGATCAACAACGCCGCACAGACCGTCAAGCGCTCCCCCGGCTCCTACAGCGCACTGGCCGATGCGGAAGCCGAACCGTTGCCCGCGGCCTTGACCGAGGGCGCAGGGCCGGAGCGCATCACGTTCGGCAAGACCAGCGATGCGCACCCCGCGTCGCTGGCGAGTTCGTTGCCCGCCACCGCGATCGGCGGCACATCGACTGCTGCCCTGAGCGCGGACGACGTGGCCTCGCTCGCCATGGTCGCCGGCTCGGTCACGGCCGAGAGGATCGAGAGCGGGCTCGCCATCGACGCCGGGGGTCTGGTACCCGATCTGGCCGAGACCAACAGCTGGATCCACACCGTCGAGCAGGTCGACCCGGTGGAACTGCTCGAGGTCCAGCTCTGCAATTCCGTCGCACCCTTCATCCTGGTCTCACGGCTACGTACCGCGATGGAGGCCTCGGAGGCACGACGCAAGTACGTCGTGAACGTCTCGGCCATGGAGGGCCAATTCGGCCGCGCCTACAAGGGGCCGGGGCATCCCCACACCAACATGGCCAAGGCCGCGCTGAACATGCTGACGCGCACCAGCGCGAAGGAGATGCTCGAGAGCGGAATCCTGATGACCGCCGTCGACACCGGCTGGATCACCGACGAACGACCGCACCCCACCAAGATGCGGCTCGCCGACGAAGGTTTCCACGCTCCACTCGACCTGGTGGACGGAGCCGCCCGGGTGTACGACCCGATCGTGCAGGGAGAGCTCGGAAACGATCTGTACGGCTCGTTCCTCAAGGACTACCAGCCGTCACCCTGGTGATTTTCGCGTGCGTCCCCCTCGGTGAACGCGGACTGCGATACTCGTAACTCGAAGTCGTTGCGCGTGAGCGAACGGCCCTTCTTCACGCACCGATAGGCGGTCACCATGGGCGAGGACGTCGAGCGCCGTAAGTTCACCAGGCAGGACCGGCACGAGTTCCGCCAGAAGGTCCAGGACTGTCTCGATGCCCTGGCGGTCATGTTGGCCGACGAGACCTTCCACGTCGGTGAACCCCAGATCGGCATGGAAATCGAGCTCAATCTCGTCGACGACGACATGGAGCCGTCCATGGCCAACGCGACGGTGCTCGACGCCATCGCCGACCCCGACTATCAAACCGAGCTCGGCCAGTTCAACATCGAGATCAACGTCGACCCTCGGCCACTGCGCGGTGCCTCGATCGCCGAGTTGGAGACGGACCTGCGCAGATCGCTGAATGCAGCGGACGAACGCGCCCGCACCTCGGGTAGTCGTCTCGCCATGATCGGCATGCTCCCGACTCTGGACGAGGAGCACTTCGAGCACCGGTGGCTCTCGGCGAATCCGCGCTACGACCTCCTCAACCAACAGATCTTCGCCGCTCGCGGCGAGGACATCGAACTGAAGATCGGCGGAGTTCGGCTGCCCGGTGCCGCTGCGGCCGAGGACCTCGACATCGTGACCGACACGATCCTGCCCGAGGCGGCCTGCACGTCGGTTCAGCTGCACCTCCAGGTGGCTCCGGACGAGTTCGCGTCGTATTGGAATGCAGCGCAAGCTCTTTCGGGCGTACAGGTGGCACTCGCCGCAAACTCACCGTTCTTCGCCGGTCGCGCGCTGTGGCACGAGACCCGTATTCCGTTGTTCGAACAGGCCACCGACACCAGGCCGCAGGAGCTCAAGAATCAGGGAGTCCGACCACGGGTGTGGTTCGGCGAACGGTGGATCACCTCGATCTTCGATCTGTTCGAGGAGAATTCGCGCTACTTCCCTGCGTTGCTTCCCGTCTGCAGCGAGGAGGACCCCAAGGCTGCGCTGGCCGAGGGCAAGACACCGTCGCTGTCCGAACTGCGCATGCACAACGGAACCGTCTACCGGTGGAACCGGCCGATCTACGACCGGTCCGGCGACGGCCACCACATCAGGCTCGAGAATCGTGTACTCCCGGCCGGACCGTCGGTGGTGGACACTCTCGCCGACGCGGCGTTCTACTACGGAACCGTCCGCGCACTGGCCGATGCAGACCGCCCGCTGTGGTCCCAGATGTCGTTCGACGCCGCCGAGGAGAACGTGCACTCTGCGGCCCGCGGCGGGTTCGATTCGATGCTCTACTGGCCCGAGGTGGGCTGGGTGAGTCCGCAGGAACTGGTGTTGCGTCGGCTGCTGCCACTGGCCGACGCCGGGCTGGCCGCCTACGGCGTGGACGCGACGGTCCGCGACCGCTATCTCGGGGTGATCGAAGCGCGGTGCCTGGCCAAGCAGTCCGGCTCGGTGTGGCAGCGCAACGCCGTCGTCGCCCGAGAACGCGCCGGTGAGAAGCGCGATAGAGCGCTTGCGGGAATGCTCGGTGATTACGTCACCCTCATGAATGCCGGAGAACCCGTGCACACCTGGACGAACTGACGGCGCGTCGACTCGCTGGGGTGACCCGCGTTAGTGTCGCTGGTATGAACTCGCCTGCATCCGACTCCCCCGATCGCACTCACGACATCGTCGTCTACGGCGTCACCGGCTTCGTCGGGAAATTGACGGCGAAATACCTCGCCGAGCACGCGCCGGCAGACACCCGGATCGCCCTTGCCGGGCGCTCGACGGCGCGGGTGGAGGCCGCCAGGAAGGAACTGGGCTCCAGGGCTCAGCAGTGGTCCGTTCTCGAGGCCGACGCCACCGACGTCGCATCGCTCGAGGCCATGGCCCGATCGACCCGAGTCGTCATCACCACGGTCGGTCCGTACGCCAAGTACGGCTTGGAACTGGCAACGGCATGTGCAGAGGCCGGGACGGATTACGTCGACCTCACGGGCGAAGTCCTGTTCGCCCGCGAGAGTATCGATACCAACCACGAGATCGCTCAGCGCACCGGAGCCCGCATCGTCCACTCGTGCGGCTTCGATTCCATCCCGTCCGACATCGGCGTACACGCCCTGTACGAGGCCGTGACCGCGGACAACGCCGGTGAGCTGACCGACACGACCCTGGTGGTCACGTCGATGTCCGGTGGGGTCAGCGGCGGCACCATCGACTCGCTGCGTGGGCAGATCGAGGCGATGAAGAAGGACAAGCGGGCCCGACGCATCGCCGCGCGGCCGTACTCGCTCAGTCCCGATCGCGGCCTCGAGCCGCAACTCGGTCGCCAGCTCGACACCGTGCTGATCGACGGCAAGAAGATCGACCCGAGCCTGCGTGGCTGGAAAGCCCCCTTCGTGATGGCCTCGTACAACACGCGAGTCGTCCGGCGGACCAACGCACTTCGCGACTGGGCCTACGGAAAGCAGTTCCGCTACAGCGAGGTGATGAGTGTCGGCTCGTCGTTCGCCAGCCCCGTCCTCGCCGGGGCTCTGTCCGCGGGGCTCTTCGTCGGCGTGTCCGCCATGACTGTGCTTCCGGCCAAGGTGCTCGATCGCATTCTGCCCAAGCCGGGCACCGGCCCCAGTGAAAAAGCCCGCGAGAAGGGACATTTCACGGTCGACCTGTACACCCTCACCACGTCGGGGGCTCGCTACCGGGCCCGGGTCAAGGCGTCGGGAGACCCCGGCTACAAGGCCACCGCGATCATGCTGGCCGAGTCGGCACTCGCACTCGTATACGGCGGCGACGCCCTGCCGAAGGCCAGCGGAGTGCTCACTCCCGCCACTGCGATCGGCGACGTCCTCGTGGACCGTCTCAATGCGGCCGGAATGGAGATCTGGGCCAAGCGGAACTGATCGACGGCCGCTACGACCGCGCGGAGGCCGAGGAGACCTCGGAATAGAGCTCCTTGGCTTCCTCGGTCGAGTCGACCTGTGGCGGTGAGCCGTCCAGAGGCTGGGTGGCAGACTCACGCAGAAATCCGACGGCGACGAGGCCGACGAGACCGCTCACGACGAGGTAGTACGCAGGGATCATCGGGCTACCCGTTGCGCTGACCAACGCGGAGGTGACCAGTGGCGTCGTACCTCCGAAGATCGACACCGACAGGTTGAAGCCGATCGACAGCGCCGCGTAGCGAATCCGGGTCGGAAACAGGGCCGGTAGCGTCGATGCGCTCGGCGCCGCGAAACAGGCCAGAACGAGGCCAAGCAGCAAGCATGCGATCAACGGCCCCAGCCACCCGCTGCTACGCAGCAACAAGAAGCAGGGTACGGCGAGAACGATCTGCCCGACGGCACCGAAGACGAACACCGGTTTGCGTCCGATTCGGTCGGTGAGCCTGCCGACACCCACGATGACGCTCACCACGACGACCATCGCCGACAGGACGAGCAAGTCCGCACTGAGCTGACTGCGGCCGACGACCTCGGTGAAGTACGTGGGTAGGTACGACGTCACCATGTAATTGGTCACGTTGTACAGCAACACGATTCCCATGCAGATCAACAGCGCCCGCCAATGATCGGTGAAGATCTTTCCGATCGACCTCCGACCGCTCTCCTGCGCCTTGACCTTGTTGTCGTGTTCGTCGAGTTGTTTGCGGAACGCGGGCGTGTCTTCCAGCTTGAGTCGCAGGTACAGCCCGATCAGACCCATCGGGCCTGCGACGAAGAACGGTATGCGCCAACCCCATTCGACCATCGTGGCGTCGCCCAACACCGCGTTGAGGATCGTCACCAGGCCCGAGCCCATGGCGTAACCGACGAAGGTGCCGAAATCGAGCCAGCTACCGAGGAAGCCGCGCCGCTTGTCCGGTGAGTATTCGGCGATGAACGTGGTGGCACCGCCGTACTCGCCGCCGGTCGAGAATCCTTGGACCAATCGTGCGACTAGAAGAAGAATCGGTGCCCAGATACCGATGGTCGCGTAACTGGGGATGAGGCCGACGGCAAGCGTGCCGATCGCCATCATGATCATGGTGGCGGCCAACACCTTCTGCCGCCCGATTCGGTCCCCGAGCGGTCCGAAGAACAGACCTCCGAGCGGACGAACGACGAACGCTGCCGCGAACGTGGCGAACGTCGAGATGAGCTGCACTGCCGGTGTCGCGTCGGGGTAGAACACCTTGCCCAACGTCGCGGCCAGGTAGCCGTAGACGCCGAAGTCGAACCACTCCATCGTGTTGCCGAGAGCAGCTGCCGAGACGGCGCGCTTGAGCATCGGCTGATCGACGACAGTGATGCTCTCCTCCGAGAGCGCAGGCTTGGTGCGCATCCGTTTCGAGAACGCGTCGCGGCGAAGATGCTGGACGTGGCGGCGTCCCCACGTGGCCTGTTCTCGGCTGGGTTCGAGACTGGGCGCTGATGTCATTCGTTCAACGTTAGCCAGACAAACGATTCGTTTTCAAACGACCGCGGTGCAGATCGATGCACACACCTCGACGAATGCCCAGGTGAACGGGTGCAACGACGAATGTGCCACAGCACCTTGGCAATCGAGGCATTACGGTCAATGCGGACAGCTGCCTCCGCGGCGGATTGTCACCGGACGGGCGGGTACTGGCACGATGGACCCGTGCCGAACCACAACTACGGACTCACGCTGAACTGGACGGGCAACCGCGGCGCCGGTACCACCGGTGCCGCAGCCTACGACCGCGATCACATCGTCTCGGCACCAGGGAAACCCGACCTGCACGCGAGCTCCGATCCGAGCTTTCGCGGCAATCCCGAACGCTGGAATCCCGAGGAGATGCTCGTCGCCTCGCTGTCCAGTTGCCACATGCTGTGGTACCTCGGGCTCGCCGCTGCATCGGGAGTGGTCGTCACCGACTACACCGACTCCCCCACCGGAGTGATGACCGAGCAATCCGACGGTTCGGGTCAGTTCGTCGAGGTCACCCTGGCTCCGGTCGTGACCGTCGTGGACCCGTCGATGGTGCCGCGCGCCGAGAAACTGCACGCGTCCGCGTCGTCGAAGTGCTTCATCGCGCGATCGGTCAATTTCCCGGTGCGGCACACCCCGACGACGGAGGTGGCGTCGTGACCGTCCCCTTGATAGTCGACGTGGACACCGGAATCGACGATTCTCTCGCCTTGCTGTACCTGCTGGCCAGCGAGGATGCCGAGATCCTCGGCATCGCATCCACTGCGGGCAATGTGCCGGTGAACCAGGTTGCCGCGAACAATCTCGCCTGGCTCGACCTGTGCCGCGCGGGCGATGTCGAGGTCTCGCTCGGCGCACAGGTACCCCTCGTCGCACCGCTGATGACCACCGAGGACACCCACGGCCCGCAAGGTATCGGGTACGCGGAGCTTCCGACGTCGGCGCGGCCGCTGTCCGACCGGGACGCCACCACGATGTGGGTGGAGCTGGTTCGTTCGCGACCGGGCGAGATCACCGGGCTGGTCACCGGTCCGCTGACCAATCTCGCTCTCGCGATCCGTCGGGATCCCGAGCTACCTCGACTGCTGAAGCGACTGGTGTTGATGGGCGGCGCATTTCAGCACAAGGGCAACACGACACCGACCAGCGAATGGAACATTGCCGTCGACCCCGAGGCCGCCGCAGAAGTGTTCGCGGCCTTCTCCGGACTACCGCCGGAACGGCATCCCGTCGTCTGCGCGCTCGACATCACCGAGACCATCGAAATGACTCCCGAACACGTCGGTCGACTGGCCGCGCGGGCGGAAAGCCTTCCGGTGGAGTCGATCTCCACCGACGACGCACCGGGTGTTCGATCGATCGCGTCGAACCCGATCGTGCGGCACTTCTCCGACGCGGTGCGGTTCTACATGGAGTTCCATCGCGATCACGATCAGGGTTTCCTGGCGCACATGCACGATCCCTTCGCGGCGGCGGTGGCACTGCAACCGAACATCGCCGAGTATCGACATGCGACCGTCGACGTCGAACTCGTCGGAACCCTCACGCGGGGAACGACCGTCGCGGACTGGCGCGGCATGTGGGGCAAGGCCCCCAATGCGGCGATCGCCGTGCACACCGATCCCGAGGCATTCTTCGACCGACTGATCGAACGGGTCGGAGCGCTCGCCGCCCGGCTCTATCCCGCGGTCCCGGTCGCCGAGGCAGGTTCAGGAATCGAAGGCGTCGAGTAGCTCCTGGGCGGCCAGCGCGGCAGTCAGAGAACCGTCGCGTACCCGGGCTTCGACGTCGCCGCGGATGGCCTTGACGGAGGGATTCTGCGCCAGCCTTCGCAACAGTTGATCGTTGACCATCGTCCACGTCCAATCGACCTGCTGCTTGCGACGCTTCTCTGCGAATTCGCCTGCGTCACTGAGCACTTGCTGATGGCGCAGCACTGTGTCCCAGTACTCGTCGAGTCCGGTGCCCTCGATGGCACTCATCGTCAGCACCGGGGGCTTCCAGATCGCGTCGTGCGGATAGATCAGCCGCAGCGCGCCCGCCAATTCCCGCGCCGCGTTCTTCGCGTCGGTCGCATGCTTGCCGTCGGCCTTGTTGACGGCCACCAGATCGGCGAGTTCGAGAACGCCCTTCTTGATGC
Organism: Rhodococcus sp. 05-340-2; assembly: GCF_002258915.1. Classification (NCBI taxonomy): domain Bacteria; kingdom Bacillati; phylum Actinomycetota; class Actinomycetes; order Mycobacteriales; family Nocardiaceae; genus Rhodococcus; species Rhodococcus sp. 05-340-2. The sequence continues at coordinate 654,342 of NZ_NOYU01000027.1, read as the reverse complement.
CCTGCAACTGATCTCCGGTGCGCGCAAGCGTCAGGAACGTGAAGCAATCGACCATGTTCGCGACCGTCACCTCGGACTGCCCGACGCCCACCGTCTCCACCAGAATGACGTCGAAGCCTGCCGCTTCGAGGAGCACGATCGTCTCCCTCGTCGCACGTGCGACCCCGCCCAGGGTTCCCGACGTCGGAGACGGCCGAATGTATGCGTTCTCCTGCACCGCGAGGCGCGACATCCGGGTCTTGTCACCCAGGATGGAACCACCGGTCCGCGTCGACGACGGATCGACGGCCAGCACGGCGACCCGGTGCCCCTTCTCGATCAACCGCATTCCGAGCGCGTCGATGAAGGTCGATTTGCCGACCCCCGGCACGCCGGTGATTCCCACGCGATGGGAACCACCCGCATCGGGCAGAACCCGAAGAAGCAACTGCTGAGCCAGGTCTCGATGATCCGATCGGGTGGACTCGACCAGGGTGATGGCACGCGCCAGCCCGGATCTCTCGTTCGCTCGGACCGCGTCGGCCACCGCATCGATGTCGATGGTTCGGCCTCTCGGCGACGCTGCTCCGGTCGGGGAACTCGTGTTGTCGTTCGGAGAACCCATACTCAGGCGTTGGCCTCGCGTGGTGCGTGCCCGAGCGCAACGGACAGCTTCTCCACCAGGCCGATCGCTGCGTCGGCGATGACGGTGCCCGGAGGGAAGATCGCCGCGGCACCCGCCGCGTAGAGCTCGTCGAAATCGCCGGGCGGAATGACGCCACCGACGACGATCATGATGTCCTCGCGGCCGACGTCGGCCAAGGCCTGTCGTAGGGCGGGCACCAGCGTCAGATGGCCTGCTGCCAGCGACGACACTCCGACGACGTGAACGTCGTTGTCGGCGGCCTGGCGGGCCACCTCCTCGGGGGTCTGGAACAGCGGGCCGACGTCCACGTCGAAGCCGATGTCCGCGAACGCCGTGGCGATGACCTTCTGACCACGGTCGTGCCCGTCCTGACCCATCTTGCACACCAGGACGCGAGGCCGACGGCCCTCGTCCTCGGCGAACTGCTCGACCAGCGCGGTGGCGCGGGTGATGTTCTCGGATTTGCCTGCCTCGTCGCGGTACACACCACTGATTGTCCGGATTTCGGCCTGATGGCGCCCGTAGACCTTCTCGAGCGCGTCGGAGATCTCGCCGACGGTGGCCATCTTGCGTGCCGCGTCGATGGCGAGTGCGAGCAGATTGTTCTCCATCCCCGGCTGATCCGACGCCGCAGCTCTGGTCAGATTCGCCAGGGCGGCCTCGACCTCTGCGGTGTCCCGCTCGGCCCGCAGCCGCTCGAGCTTCTCGATCTGCTCACGCCGAACCTTGGAGTTCTCGACCTTGAGCACCTCGATGGTGTCGGGCTCGTCGGGCACGTACTTGTTGACGCCCACCAGGGGCTGACGGCCGGAGTCGATGCGCGCCTGGGTGCGGGCCGCGGCCTCCTCGATGCGCAGCTTGGGGATGCCCTCGCCGATGGCCTGAGCCATTCCGCCCGCTTCCTCGACCTCGGCGATGTGTGCCCGGGCCCGATTCGCGAGCTGATGGGTGAGCCACTCGACGTAGTGCGAGCCGCCCCACGGATCGATCGGGCGAACGGTGTTGGACTCCTGAGCGATGAGCAGCTGGGTGTTGCGGGCGATCCGCGCCGAGAAGTCCGTCGGTAGGGCGAGTGCCTCGTCGAGGGCGTTGGTGTGCAGCGACTGGGTGTGACCCTGGGTTGCCGCCATCGCCTCCACACAGGTGCGGGCGACGTTGTTGAACACGTCCTGTGCCGTCAACGACCAACCCGACGTCTGCGAATGAGTGCGCAGCGAACGGGATTTGGCGCTCTTGGGCTCGAACTGCTGGACGAGCTCGGCCCACAGCAGACGCCCGGCCCGCAGCTTGGCGACCTCCATGAAGAAGTTCATTCCGATGGCCCAGAAGAACGACAGTCGCGGCGCGAAGGTATCGATGTCCATGCCCGCATCCAGACCGGCCCGGATGTACTCGACACCGTCCGCGAGGGTGTAGGCGAGTTCGAGATCGGCTGTGGCACCGGCCTCTTGGATGTGGTAGCCGGAGATGGAGATCGAGTTGTACTTGGGCATCTTCTCGCTGGTGTACGCGAAGATGTCCGAGATGATGCGCATCGACGGCTTCGGCGGATAGATGTAGGTGTTGCGCACCATGAACTCTTTGAGAATGTCGTTCTGAATGGTGCCGGCGAGCTTCTCCGGCCCGACGCCCTGCTCCTCGGCGGCCGCGACGTACAGCGCCAGGATCGGCAGCACCGCACCGTTCATCGTCATCGAGACCGAGACGCTACCGAGGTCGATGCCGTCGAACAGTTGCCGCATGTCGTAGATGGAATCGATGGCGACTCCGGCCATTCCGACGTCGCCCTGCACCCGCGGGTGATCGGAGTCGTAGCCGCGGTGGGTGGCCAGGTCGAACGCAACCGACAGACCCTTCTGGCCGGCCGCCAGGTTACGGCGATAGAACGCGTTGGACTCGGCCGCGGTGGAGAAGCCGGCGTACTGGCGGATCGTCCACGGCTGGTTGACGTACATCGTCGGGTACGGCCCGCGGAGAAACGGCGGGGCACCCGGGTAGCTGTGCAACGGGTAGCCCTCGGCCTCGGCGGCTGCGCGGTCGGCCTCGGTGAACACCGGCTTGACGTCGATACCCTCGGGGGTGGACCACACCACCTGCTCGGGTGTGTAGAAGTTGGCCTTCGCGCCCTGCTGCACATGGGCGGTGACGTCCTCGGTCGACGGCGGCGGCGGAGTCGGCTCGTCGGGATCGACCAGTGGCACCTCGGCGAAACTTCCGATGGTGTGCGAGATTCGGCGCTCGTCGTTGTTCATGTCAGGCTCGCTCATCTCAGGCTCCCAGGGTGTCGAGAAGTTCGGTCAGCACTGCGACGGCGTCGACCTTCGCGGTCAGGAATCCATCGGGACGTGTGGTGCCCTCGATGCCGGCGAAGATCTTCTCGGGGCCGGCGAGCAGCACCTGCGTGACGCCTGCGGCCCGCAGTGCATCCACGGCAGTGGCTGCCTCGTCGGCGTATCTCTTGTCGGTTCCGCACACCACCGCTGTGTGAGCTCCGGACGTCTCGACCGATCCGGCGATTCCGTCGACGGTCAGGGGGCCGGGATTGACGGCCTCGATTCCGCCCGACGCCAACAGATTCGACGCGAACGTCGTTCGGACGTTGTGTTCGGCGACGCTGCCCAGCGGTACCAGGAGGACGGTGGGGCGCGCATCGTGCTCGGCCAGAAAAACATCGGAACGGTCCCGGAGGGACTCGAACGCCCGGCCGTAGCGATACACGGTGGCCGAGCCCTGCTGTTCGGTCTGCTGGGGAGTCAGTGGTGCCTCGGCCAGATTGGGAAATTCGTTGACACCGGTCAGCGGAGTCACTCGGTGGGCGATGTCGGAATCTCGTTCGGCGCGAGTCTTCTCGATCGCAGCCACGAGCGAACCGTCGTCGACGGCGGCTCGGAATCCACCCGACGCTTCGACGGTCTGGAAGAACTCCCAGGCCTTCGCGGCGACCGCTGCCGTCAGTTCTTCGATGTACCAGGACCCGGCACCCGGATCCAGAACGCGGCCGAGATGCGCTTCTTCGAGCAGGAGCAGCTGGGTGTTTCGGGCGATGCGGGCCGCGAACGTCTTCGACACCCCGGCTGCGCCGCCGTCGAGTGCCGCATCGAACGGGAGCACGGTCACCGAATCGGCACCGCCGACTCCCGCTCCGAACGAGGCGAGCGTGGTCCGCAGCATGTTCACCCACGGATCCCGCTGCGACATCATCGCTTCCGAGGTCACCGCATGCTGAGGAGCGTCGCCGGCGTCCGGCGCTCCGCACACCTGCGCGATGCGCGCCCACAGCGTGCGAGCGGCCCGGAACTTGGCGATGGTCTGGAACTGATCGTCGGTGGCGGCCAATCGAAACTCGATCTGGCGCAGAGCATCCGAGATGCCGATACCGGCATCGGTCATGGACCGCACGTACTCGAGACCTGCGGCGATCGCCGCACCGAGCTCCTGTGCATCGCCGCCACCGAGGTTGTGGAACACGGTGCCGTCGACCGTGATCGTACGAACCGTCTCGGCACGACCGATCGACTCGCGAGCCAACTCGAGTGCCTCGGCCATCTCTATCGACTCGGTTTCGCCCAATCCGGCTGTGAGAGTGGACACGCCGAGCCGGATGTCCACTGCGGCGCGCTCGTCGACCTCGGCCGAATCGAGCACCCCGAACACCGCGGCTGCCGCTGCGCGAACATCCCCGCGCGCATCGAGCGTCAGCGGGGCGAGCTCGAGGAACACACCACTCAGAACCTCGGGCAGAGCAGTCGGATCGACACCTCCGGTGCCTACCGTCAACCACAGGGCACTGGTGCCGTTGGAGAGCGAATCGAGTATCTGAGTGTTGAGTGTGGAGGCGTCGTCGGCGCCGTCACCGCGGATCGAACCGTGGCGGGTGCACACCTTCCAGCCCGCGTTGACGTCGCGGTGCGGGTCACGTCCCCGCAGGTAGGGGAATCGGCCGGGTAGCGGACCTTCCGGTCGCTCGTCGAATGCGGTGTAGAGCGGGGACACGGTGATCCCGTCGTACGTCGTGGAATCGAGTAGACGTTCGGCGTCGGCGGGCAGATCGGCCACCTCGACCCGACGAGATTTGGCCAGAACACCGGCCACTGCCTTCTGCCAGGCCGCATGAGCGCTGCGTGCGGCATCTTCGTGCGACGCGATGGACACGTGTGCTGCTCCCTCGGTTCGGCGGGTAGTACTGAGCCCGACTTGAAGTGATGCTAACCCCACCGCATAGCAGGTTATCGTGAGGATCACCTCACGTTCGGTCGTGCCGCTCCCCTCTCGAACTCGCCTAAACCCCGAGGTGTCGTCTCGCGCCGGTACGCTGGTCTCTCGTGACCCGGCACCTGCGTGACGTTCGACTGATCGCGCTGCTGGCGGTTGTTGCCGTCTTCGCTCTCGTGGCGGTGTTCGCTCCCCATCCGAGTGTCGAACAGATTCGTGATTGGGGCGTCTCCGTCGGCCCGGCGTTCCCGCTCGTGTTCTTCGCCGTGCACGCGATCGTGACCGTCGCGCCCGTCCCGAGAACCCTGTTCACGCTCAGTGCAGGAGTTCTGTTCGGGCCCCTGACCGGTCTGGCGGTCACCATCGGCGCGTCGACGGTCAGCGCGATTCTGGCGTTGCTGTTGGTCCGCGCGATCGGCCGCGACGCCGTGGCAGCGCGGATGTCCCATTCGGTCCTGGATTCGGTGGACGAGAGTTTGCGGCGACGAGGCTGGCTGGCCGTCGGCTCTCTGCGCCTGATTGCGCCGGTGCCGTTCTCGGTGGTGAACTACGCGTGTGGTGTGTCGGCGGTCCGGCCCGTCCCGTTCGCGCTGGCGACGGCCGTCGGGATGCTGCCGGGCACTCTCGGAATCGTCGTGATCGGCGGAGCGATCGGAGGCGAGACGCATCCGGCGCTGCTGGTGTTGTCTGCGGTCTGTATCGCGATCGGTTTGAGTGGGCTGGTCGTGGATTGGCGTCTCTCGCGCGGTTCGCGGTCCGTGCCTGCACCCGTCGGCGGTCGACAGGTCGGGAACCTTGATTCGGACGAATCAAGCCTTGAAGCTTGACTTGATTACATCAACGATCTAGCCTTGTCCAGATGTTCGTACTGACCGTGGACCAGCGACGCAGTAGACGCGACATCGATCGCGTGCCCGAATTGCTCGATCACTATCGCGACCACGAACTGATCCGGCCCTTCGAGCGCACCGCAGGGGACGAAGTGCAAGCAGTGTGCGAGGACGCCGCCACTGTCGTCTCGATCGCCCTCGAACTGGTCTCGACCCCGCACTGGAGCGTCGGCGTCGGCGTCGGCTCCGTCGAACTCCCGCTCCCCGAGACGACGCGCGCCGGCCGCGGACCGGCGTTCGAGGCAGCCCGAGACGCCGTGACCAGAGCCAAGAACGCCCCGGCCGCACTCGCCGTCAGCGGACCCGACGCCGCTGCCGCCGAGGATGCGGAAACCGCATCGACGTTGGTTGCGCTGCTCGTCATCAGACGCTCGGACCAGGGCCGAGAAGCGGTCGAACTCATGGCACGAGGGTTGTCGCAGACCGACGCGGCCGAACGATTGAAGATCAGCAAACAAGCCATGTCGCAGCGACTCTCGGTAGCCGGCTGGCACGTCGAGAACGCGGGCCGCACCCTGGCGACTCGATTGCTCGACGCCGCGAACACGACGGGAACCCATCGGCCATGATCGTCGCAACCCTGGTGCTACTCGCGCTGGCCGCAGTTGCCGCCACAGTCCCCGCCGGGACCGGAATTCGCCGATGGTTGCCGACCGTGGCCGCGTCGAGTCTGCTCGCGGCAGCGGCAGTCCTGGCCACGGTGGCCGGACCGGCCTACGGTCTCGGCCATGCCATCGGAGTCGTCCTGAGCGTCGCCGCTGCCGCCCTCGGTGGAACAGCAGTGGTACCCACAGTGTTTCGTGTCGCACGACGACAGAACGACTCGACCGGAGAAAATCCGGTCGAGCCGCTTCGTGGTGGACTGACCATCGGCATCCTCGAACGCGTGGCCGTCGCCGTGTCGATCCTCGCCGGCTGGCCGGAAGGGATCGCCATCGTGCTGGCAGTCAAGGGACTCGCGCGCTATCCCGAACTGCGCGAATCCCATGCCTCCGAACAATTCATCATCGGCACCTTCGCCAGCGTGCTGTGGGCCCTCGCCGCTGCCGGCGTCGGAACCGCCTTGATCAGCTGACCGAGGCAGACCTCAGCGCTGTTCCGGCTCCGCCTCCGGCGACGCCGCCAAGGCACCGACGTCGAAACCCTTCGACAGTTCGGGCGACGCAGCCAACGAGGTGTCTACCGGCTTGCGTGCCACTGCTTCTGCAGCCTTGACCGCCTCGGCGACCGCCGGATCGGTCTTGGTCTCGAACCATTCGGCCACCTCGTCCGAGTCGTCCTCGGGCTTGGGCTCGTTGCCGGCCGACTCGTTGGGCTCGTAGCGGAACACACCGTCCTCGCCGGGCGCACCGAGCGTCTTGGCGAAGCCCTTGAGCGCATCGCCGAAATCGCTCGGAATCATCCACACCTTGTTCGCATCGCCCTGCGCCATCTGCGGCAGCGTCTGCATGTACTGGTACGCCAGCAACTCGGGCGTCGGCTTGCCGGCCTTGATGGCACCGAACACCTTCTCGATGGCCTTGGCCTGGCCCTGAGCTTCGAGATACTTCGCAGCTCGATCACCCTGTGCCCGCAGGATGCGCGACTGCCGCTCACCCTCGGCGGTGAGAATGGATGCCTGCTTGCCACCCTCGGCTGCAAGAATTCGACTCTGCTTGTCGCCCTCGGCCGTCTTGATCGCCGATTCACGATGACCTTCGGCGGTGAGGATGGTCGCTCGCTTCTCGCGATCGGCCTTCATCTGCTTCTCCATCGATTCCTGGATCGAGGGCGGCGGATCGATGCTCTTGAGCTCCACTCGGGCCACTCGCAGGCCCCAGCGGCCGGTTGCCTCGTCCAGCACGACGCGAAGTTGACCGTTGATCGAATCACGCGACGTCAGAGTCTCTTCCAGCGTCATTCCGCCGACGACGTTACGCAGCGTGGTGGTGGTCAACTGCTCGACGCCGACGATGTAGTTGTTGATCTCGTACACGGCCGACTGCGGGTTCGTCACCTGGAAGTACACGACGGTGTCGATCGACACGGTCAGGTTGTCCTTGGTGATCACCGGCTGAGGGGGGAACGACACGACCCGCTCACGCAGGTCGACCTTCGCACGGATGCGATCGACGAACGGAACGAGAAACGTGAGCTGCCCGGACACGGTACGGGTGTAACGGCCCAGCCGTTCGATCACGGCGGCCTCGGCTTGCGGGACGATCGAGATGGACTTGGCCATCAACACCGCGACGAACGCGACGATGACAGCCAGTGCGATGAGTGCTTCCACTGGCTACGGTCCCTTCCATACGACGGCGGTTGCGCCGTCTATTTCCATCACGGTCACGGTGGTGCCAGGGGCATAGACCTCGGTCTCGTCGAGTGGACGAGCGGTCCACACCTCACCACCGAGCTTGATCTGGCCTTCGTGGGCAGTGACCTGTTCGAGAACGACCGCACTCTTGCCGGTGAGTGCGGCCATACCCATCGGAGTATCGGGCGGAGTCGCGAAGCGTCGCAACAGAATCGGGCGCAAACCGAGAACCAGTGCCAACGACAGAACACCGAAGACGATCGCATCGGCCCACACCGGAAAATCTGTCAGAGCAGAGACCCCAGCAGTGCCGAGCGCGCCGCCGGCGATCATCAGAAGAAAGAAGTCGCCCGTCAGTGCCTCGGCACCGGCGAGAACCACTGCCGCTATGAGCCAAATGATCGCTGCCACAGCCTCCATCCAATCACGAATCGGACATCCGGCGGTGGATCAGCTGCTCAGGATGGCTGCTCGGTCACGAAGTCGACCAATTGTTCGACAGCGCCGATCAACGGTGCCTCGAGATCCCGGAAGCTCGACACCGACGAATACACCCGACGCCATCCCTCTCGCGGACTCCCCCACCCCAGCTCTCGGCAGATCCCGGTCTTCCAATCCTCGCCCCGCGGAATCTTCGGCCAGGCATCGATACCGACAGCAGCGGGCTTGACCGCCTCCCAGACGTCGATGAACGGATGACCGGTGACCAGAACGTGCTCGCCCAGCGACCTCGTCAACTTCGACTCCTTGGACCCGGACACCAAATGGTCCACCAGCACTCCGACGCGACGGCCGGGGCCAGGACCGAAATCCGCCAACCGTTCCCCCAGATTGTCCAGACCCTCGAGATGCTCGACGACCACGCCCTCCACCCGAAGATCGTGTCCCCACACACTTTCCACCAGGGCCGCGTCGTGCACGCCCTCGACCCAGATGCGGCTGGCACGGGCGGTGCGCGCGCGCAGTCCCTCGACTTTGGTCGAGCCGGACGCAGAACGCGTCGGTGCCGCCGCTGCCGCCGCAGGCTTGGGCCGAACCAGGGTGACCCGACGTCCGTCGATCAGGAACGCTGCCTCGCGCAGGGCGAACAGCCGCGTCGTGCGGGCACCGTCCTCGAGCCGGACGAAATCTCCGTCGTAGGTGCGCTCGAAGCCGACCACCGCACCGCAGTACCCGGTACCGGCGTCTTCGACCACCAGTCCCCGCTCGGCCGACACCTCCGGTGCCGGAACCTTCCGCATGCGACTGTGCCCTTTGAGAATGTCTCCGCCGTACATGTCGTTCACGGCGACCAACGCTAGCGACACCGGCGTCCCGAGCACGGTTCGCCACGCCGACCTATGCTCGTGAGTCGTGTGTTCCTCCAGTACGAGTCTCGCCCTGTGGGCCGGTTCCTGGCTGGCCGGTGCCAGCTCGCCCGACGATGTCATCGACGCCATGTCCGAGTGGGCACCGATGCATCTCGTGGGTGCGGGCGATGCGGACGCGGCCACCGATTTCGGGCTGCAGTACCCCGGCTACGCCGATGGGATCGCAGGCTTGCTGCACGCGATCCGAGCGGCTGCCACTGCGTCGACGCCCGCGGCCGGGGACGATCGGGTCAAGCTCGTTCTGCCCGCTCCCGGCGCGGTGAGCGGCCTCCCTGCGAACACGGACTTCTCACGAGCTGCTCTCGGCACCGGTCAGGCGGTGGTGATCGGGACCTCGGGTAACGCCGGCATCGGTGTGGTGCCCGTCGTGGAGGGACCGGATGTGTTGCGTTGGACCGTGTATTCGATCGTCGTCCCCGAGCACGGTCGTCGGGATCAGGGCCTGGGTGAGGCCGAGTACGAGATGCGTGAAGCCGTGCGCGGCGCGGCGGACGCGCTCGCGCAGATGCAGTCGCTACCCACCCGAACCCTCGACACCGATCCGCGCACCCGTATCGCCGCACTGATCGCCGACGCGGCACGGCATCGCTACCCGGCCGACATGTCCGACAGAGCGTTCCGCGTCCTCGAATCGGCTGATCGGGTCGCCGCGATTCTGACGGTCGCAGCGGGATCGGCTCCGTCGGAGACACCGACCGCGTCGGCAGCCGCAGCACGTGAAGAGCTCGTTCGACCGCTGTGGGCTGCGGTGCGTACCGCGCGCACCATCGCGGTCGCGACGAGCATCGAAGCGGCGATGCATTCCGCCTGACACCCCTCGGCAGCGGGGTGTCAGGCGGATACGTTCACGACGTGGCAGCGGCGGGCCTGGACGGCCGGGTGGGCTGCTCACAGCACCCGACAGCGCAGCGACTGCCGTCCAGCGTCGAACCGTAGCCGGGCACACTGCCGAGGCCGCGGCATCGACCACCGACTCGGTATTCGTCCACGAGCTCGCGAATCATTCGCGGGAAACGCGCGTCGGATCCGGGCGTGCCCGCGCGAGCGAAGGCCATACCGAGTTCGCCGGCCTTCTCCTCCGCCTCGGTGTCGAGATCCCACACGACCTCGAGGTGGTCGGACACGAATCCGATCGGACACACGATCACGGCGTCGACGGACTTCTCCGACAGCGCTTCGAGGTGATCGCAGATGTCGGGGTCGAGCCACGGCACCTGCGGGGGTCCGGAGCGGGACTGCCACACCAGGTCGTAGTCGTCGACGCCCGACGCGGCCGCGACGAGCCTCGAGGCCTCGGCCACCTGACGGCTGTAGAGATGACCGCCGTCCTCGGGCGGGCCGGCGTTGGCGTCGGCGGCCGAGGGAATGGAGTGTGCAGTGAACACCAGACGCGCACCGGCGCGGTTCTGCTCGGGTAGCGAGGCTCGCGCCGTTGCCACGGCGTCGCTGAACGCGTCGACCATCAGCGGGTGGTCGTAGTACTGCCGAATCTTGAGCAGATGGGGCGCATCGTCGCCGACGGCGGCGCGGGCCCGAGCGATGTCCTCGTGGTACTGCCTGCATCCGGAGTATCCGCCCCACGCGGAGGTGGGAAACACGAGGGCGTTCGTGATTCCGTCGGACTTCATGGTCGCTACGGTGTCCTCGATCATCGGGTGCCAGTTGCGGTTTCCGAAATAGATCGGCAGATCCACTCCGGCGGAATCGAATTCGACGCGGAGTGCGTCGATGATGTCTCGGTTGAGCCGGTTGATGGGAGAGACTCCCCCGAAATGCATGTAGTGCTCGACGACGGCATCGAGCCGCTCGGGAGGCACCCCGCGTCCGCGAGTGACGTTCTCCAGGAACGGGCGTACGTCGGCGGGCTGTTCCGGCCCGCCGAACGAGAGCACCAACAATGCGTCGAAGTCTCCAGGGGTGGTCATGTTTCCATTGTGCCCCCGTCGCAGACCGGCCCCGGCGGGGGTCCGATCGGCGAACGAAACCTCTCGGTGAGCGAAACCACGTGCGGTTCCGCCCACCGCGGCATCACATGTTCTCGGGCAGGTACGTGTTGTGGCTGGCTCCGCCGTCGACGTACACGATGGATCCGGTGGTGCCGGGCAGCCAATCCGAGAGCAACGCGACGATGGACTTCGCGACGACGGTCGGGTCGTTGACGTCCCAACCGATGGGAGCGGCACCGTCCCAGTACACGTTCAGCTGGTCCATCTTGGCGGCATCACCGGTCGCGGTACCCGCAATCGCCTTGGCGGCAAGAGTTCTGATCGGCCCTGCTGCAACAAGATTGGAGCGGATGCGCTTGGCGGCGCCCACTTCCCTGGCGACGTAGCGGTTGACCGATTCGAGTGCAGCCTTGGCCACACCCATCCAGTTGTAGTACGGCATCGAGGTGCGGGGGTCGAAGTCCATTCCGACGATGGAGCCGCCCTCGTTCATGACCGGGAGCACGGCGCGCGCGAGCGATGCGTAGCTCCACGCGGAGATCTCGAATGCTCTCGCGGCATCGGGGCCGGGGCCATCGAGGAACGGCTTGGCGTCCGGTCCCATCAGGGTGCGGGGTGCGAACGCGATGGAGTGCAGAACTCCGTCGATGCCCTCGGGGGCCACTTCGCGCACTCGGTCCGCCAGGGCGGCGAGGTGCTCCTCGTTGGTGGCGTCGAGCTCGATCGCCGGGGGCACCTCCTTGGGCAGACGCTGCGCGATGCGGTCGATGAGCCGGAGCCGATCGAAGCCGGTGATGATCACCTTGGCGCCCTGCTCCTGCGCCATCGCTGCGGCGTGGAACGCGATCGAGGCGTCGGTGATGATGCCGGTGATGAGAATGGTCTTGCCTTCGAGCAATCCGCCCATAGTGCTGTATTCCTTGCTTTCGGAGATGAAATCGATGACATCCAACTTGAAAAGTATTGTGCGAGAGCGACTCTCAGTGGCCCATGCCCATGCCGCCGTCGACGGGGATCACGGCACCGGACACGTAGGAGGAGTCGGGGCCCGCCAGGAAGCTCACCACTGCCGCGACGTCCTCGGGCTGACCCAGACGCTGAAGCGGAATGAATTCCTTGGCCTTGCCGCGCAAGTCGTCCGAGAGTTCTGCGGTCATGTCGGTTTCGATGAACCCCGGGGACACGACGTTCGCCGTGATGGACCGCGAACCCAGTTCCCTCGTGATCGACCGAGCCATGCCGATGACTCCCGCCTTGGACGCCGCGTAGTTGATCTGCCCCGGTCCGCCGGCCATGGCCACGACCGAACTCAGGAAGATCATCCGGCCCCAGCGCGCGCGCAGCATGGCGCGGTTGGCGCGCTTGGCGACGCGGAAGGCTCCGGTGAGGTTCGCGTCGATGACACGCTGGAACTGGTCCTCGGTCATGCGCATCAGAAGCGTGTCGTCGGTGATACCGGCGTTGGCCACGAGCACCTCGACCGGTCCCTGCTTCTCCTCGACCTCCTTGAAGGCCGCGTCGACCGAGGCGGAGTCGGTGACGTCGCAGACGACTCCGAACAGACCGTCGGGCGCTCCCGATCCGCGGTGGGTGACGGCCACCTTGTGTCCGTCGGCGTGGAGCCGCTGGGCAATGGCAAGACCGATTCCCCGGTTACCTCCGGTGACGAGTACCGATCGCGCGATGAAGTCAGGTGTGGACATGCCTAGCAACCTATCTGTTCGTCCTGGAATGACAAAGCGAAACTTACTGGTGAGTAATAACAGCGATCACGGCAATCGTTGCCGCATCACCAATGCCGAACCCAACCCCGACGAGATGAACAGGACCCCGAGAATCAACCAGGGACGCGACGCGTCTCCGCGAGTGATCTCGAAACCGATCTGCTCCTCCAGGGTGTCGTACACGTCGCGGAGATCCTCGAGCGACGACGCGGTGAAGAAGCTGCCACCGGAAAGAGCCGCGATCTCACGCAGGGACGGATCGTCGACGGGTACCGGCACCCGTTCGACCCCGGCCTCGTCCTCGATTTCGACCGAGCCGTAGCTGGTACCGAACGAGATCGTGGAGATCGGCACGCCTTTGTCCTTGGCTGCCCGCGCTGCGGTGTACCCGCCGCGTGGGTCGTCGAGGTTCTGCGGAACGGTCTGCTTACCGTCCGAGAGCAGCACGATGCGCGCCGGAGGAGCCGCGTCGCCGCCGCCGAGTATCGCTCCGAGAGTGTCGATCGACTGGAGCGAGGTGAAGATCGCCTCGCCGGTGGCCGTTCGCTCGCTGAGCTGCAGCTTGTCGATGGCGGACTTGGTGGCTTCGCGGTTGGCCGTGGGCGAGACCAGAACCGACGCCGTACCGGCGAACGCGACCAATCCGAGATTGATACCGGGCGTCAGACCGTCTGCGAAGGATTTTGCTGCTTCCTGCGCGGCTGCCAACCGAGTCGGCTCGACGTCGGTGGCCTCCATGGACAGCGACACGTCGATCACGAGCATGACGGTCGCCCGGTTCCGCGGCACGCGCTCGTCCGCCGTCGGGCCTGCCAGTGCGACTGTGAGGAACAGCAAACCGACCAGCACCAGTGCGGTGGGCAGATGACGTAACCGGTTCGGCCGATCGGGCGCGACGGACTCGAGCAGTTCCATGTTGGAGAACCGCAGTACGTGCTTCTGCTTGCGCCGCTGAATCCAGACGTAGCCGACCGTCAGCGCGATGACGACGACGAGGAATCCGAGCCACCACGGCGACGCGAAATCGGTCAGGCTCATCGCGAACCCGCCCGAGCGGTGTTGGTGAAGCCTGACCCGATGGTGTGCCTGCGTGCGGTCACGAACCGTACGACGTCGGCGATCCAGTCACCGTCGGTGCGGAGCGTCAATCGAGGTGCACCGCACCGCCGCAGCGCCTTCTCCACATCGTCGCGGTGCGCAGCTGCTGCGCGCGCGAAATCTGCCCGCAACCGCGGCGTCGTACTGAATTCGCGAGTGCGGCCGGATTCCGGGTCGTGGAGAACGACGTCACCGACGTCGGGCAGTTCCAGATCACGTGGGTCGAGTACCTCGACGGCCAGCACGTCGTGCCGAGCGGAGATGGCACGAAGGGAGCGCTCCCAATCGATCGGCCCGAGAAAGTCGCTGATCACCACAGCCATCCCGCGGCGGCGTTCGGGCCGTCGTAGCGCTTCGATGGCAGCACGCAGGTCACCGCGCACACCGTCGGCCGCGGACGGCGTCGTGGCTATCGCCCGGAGCATCGATTGAGTGTGCACGCGGCCGCCCCGTGCCGGAATGCGGTTGGTGTCGGCACCGGTGGCAACCACCGCGCCGATCCGATTGCCGCCACCGCCGGACAGATGAGTGATGGCAGCCGAGGCCGCGACCGCAAGATCCCGCTTCTCGCACCCGGTGGTGCCGAAGTCGAGGCTGGCCGACAAGTCGACCACGAGCCAGGTCTCCAGCTCGCGGTCGGCCACGGATTGCCGCACGTGCGGATGCGTCGTACGCGCGGTGACCGACCAATCCATCTGACGGACATCGTCGCCCGGCTGGTACTCCCTGGCGTCACCCGGCTCGGATCCCGGTCCGGGAATCAACCCGAGATGGTCGCCGTGCAGAACCCCGTCCAGCCGTCGACGCACCGTCAGCTCCAGAGTTCGCAGTGCTGCGGCCAACTTCGGATCGCGCAGCTCACCCGAGCGGAACGACGGTGGCCGGGCTACGACGGCTCTGCCTGCGGTCGCGGGCGCGGTGTCGGATCCGCTCACTGCCCCGGCGTACCGATCGACGATCCGTCACCCGACGGCTTCTGCAACGACGGCGCCTGCTGGCCGTACTGACCGCCCTGCGGAGGCTGCTGAGATCCTGGCTGCTGCGACTGCGGCGGCTGTCCCTGTCCGGGGAACTGGCCCGGAGCGGGGAACTGGCCGGGGGCCGGGAACTGCCCCTGCGCCGGGTAGGGACCCTGCGGCTGACGTCCGTCGAAGTGCGGGCCGCCCGGACCGGCTCCGTTGCTCTGCGGAACCGGTACCGCCTGCGGTGACACCTGCGGCAACCCGACGGTCTGCAGTACCCGAGAGATGACCGTCTCGGGGGTCACCTCGTCGGCCAGAGCGTCGTAGGACAGCACGAGACGGTGCCGGAGCACGTCGGGAATGACCTCGAGTACGTCCTGGGGAACGACGTAGTCGCGACCGCGGAGCAGAGCCAGTGCGCGCGAGGCCGCGATGATGCCGAGCGTCGCACGCGGCGATGCACCGTAGGCGATCCAGCTGCCCACATCGTCCATACCGAACTGCTCGGGAGTTCGGGTAGCCGCGATGACCCGCACCACGTAGTCGACGAGCGCGTGGTGCACGAACACCGAGCTGGCCAGATTCTGCAGGCGAACCAACTCGACCGGGTCCAGGATCTGCTTGGGCTCGGGAGCTTTGATGCCCATGCGGTAGACGATCTCGCGTTCTTCCTCGACCGTCGGGTAGTCGACGACGATCTTGAACAGAAATCTGTCTCGCTGAGCTTCGGGAAGGGGGTACACGCCCTCGTTCTCGATGGGGTTCTGCGTTGCCATCACCAGGAACGGATCGGGCATCGGAAACGTCTTGCCACCGATGGTCACGTGTCGTTCCGCCATGACCTCCAGCAGTGCGGACTGCACCTTGGCCGGCGCTCGGTTGATCTCGTCGGCCAACACGAAGTTCGCCACCACGGGTCCGAGTTCGGTGTCGAACTCCTCACGGCCCTGACGGTAGATGCGGGTGCCGACGAGGTCGGTGGGAACCAGGTCGGGGGTGAACTGAACTCGCGAGAACGAGCCGCCCACCACACGTGCGAAGGTCTCGACGGCAAGGGTCTTGGCGACGCCGGGTACGCCCTCGAGCAACACGTGTCCGCGGGCGAGCAACCCCACCAGAATGCGCTCGACGAGGCGATCCTGACCGACGATCACACGCTTGACCTCGTACACGGCCTTCTCGAGAAGCTGGACGTCCTCGGCCAGGGACGGACTGTCCACTCGCGTCGGCTCCACACCCGGTGGATTCGGAGTCGGAGACTCGACTCGCGTCGACCCCTCGTCGTTCGAAATCCGGCCGTCACGTGATGTCACCAAGAATTCACCGCTTTCAGTCGATCGTCGTCGGGCTCGTTTCGTACCGCCGCAACCAACTATTCCAGGTGATCGGTATGCGCGCCGAAAGGCGCCCCCGACCCACGGGCCGGAGTGGAGCCTGCGGGAACGACTCTGGAGTCCGGAGAGGCGCCTGATCGCACTCAGGACACCATGCGCACGGCGTACGGCGTCATTCCGCTGTATCGCACGTCGGACACCTTGACCACCGAACCGGACTGGGGAGCTTCGAGCATCTTGCCGTCGCCGAGGTAGAGCGCGACGTGTTGGCTGGCGTTGGGTCCGTAGAAGATCATGTCGCCACGCTTCATGTCCGAGGACGGCACCTGCTTGCCCGCTGTGTACTGGTAGCCGGTGTAGTGCGGCAACGAGATTCCCAGGCCGGCGAAGGCATAGATCATCAAGCCCGAGCAGTCGAAGCCGACCTTGTTGTAGTCGCCGTAGCTGTCCGCGACTCCGCCGTCCCTGATGCCCTTGGTCGGCCCGTTCTCGTCGCCGCCACCCCACGAGTACGGCACGCCGAGCTGGCTCATTCCACGGTCGATCGCCAACTCGACGGCTGCGCTTCCGGTGACCGACGGGGTCGTGGACGTCTTCGGTTTGGTCGGCGTCTTCGGTTTGGTGGGAGTGGTCGCGGTGGAGCTGTCGGTATCGGTCGACGCGCTGGCGTCCTCGTCGACGTCCACGTGTGAACGCTGGCCTTCGGCAATGGCCGCCGCGCGTTGCTGCGCCGCCAGGTTCGCCGATACTCGCGCAGCTGCCTGTACAGCAGCTTCCTTCGCCGCGGCCGTGGCGGCGGCGATGGCCGCGTCCTCGGCCGCCTTCTGCGCCTCCCAGGTGCCGTACGCCGCACGCTGGTCCTGCAGACCGGCGACGTTGCTGCGGGCGGCGTCGAGTTCGGTCTGCGCCGAGTCACGCTGTGCTTCGATCGTGGCCTTCCGGTCGGCCTCGGCCTGCAGCGCTGCCTGCGCCTCCGCGATGGCCTGCTCGGCCTCTGCCTTCTTGGCCTCGGCTTCCGAGGCGGCCGCGTCGGCCTGCTGCTTGGATTCTCGCGCCGCCGAATCGCGGTTCGCCTGCTCGGTTCGGGCCCGCTGCAAGCCGTCGAGTACCGCGTTCTGGCTGTTGGAGAGCACCTTGAGGACCTGGGCGCGGTCCAGGACGTCGTCCGGTCCGCTGGATCCGAGGAACGATGCCATCGAGGCGACGCCGGAGCCCTGGGTGTAGCTGGATTTGGCGAACGCGTCGAACTTGGCCTGGGCTGCCTGGATCTGGGTGCCTGCATCGGCAAGTGCCTGCTGCGCAGCACCGACGACGGCGGCAGCGACATCGGCCGCGTCACGTGCATTCTGCAGATCGACCAAGGCCTTGTTGACGCCTTCTCGCTTCGATGCGACCTCGTCGTCGAGTTGGGCGAGCTGCTGGTTGGCCGACGCGATCGCGTCGATCAGCAGGCCGACCTGGCCCAGACTCGAATCGACGGCGCTACCCGCAGCGGCGAGATCGGTGTCCGACGGGTTGGGCGGTGGCGGTGGTACCGCGGCGGCAACCCCGGGAAGGGTCGCCGTCAACGCGAGAACGAGTCCTGCGCCAACCAGCACGAATCGGGTACGGACGAGTGCACGGCGGTGAGTTCCGCGGACTTGACGTCGGCTCACAAATGTCTCCCTCGGGTCCGGCATTCACTCGGGTTCGCACAGAACCGTCGTGCCGTCGAGGTGCCCTCCGTCCTCCACCCCGATCGCAGGTGACGGTGAGCGCTCTCGCCGGGCGGGAAAGAAACACGCAGCGATACGACAGGTGCGAACCACGTCAGTCACACCCGAAGCAGTGGCCTCCCGAGTTCCCCACGGATGACAACCGCCTTCTGCGACACTCCTTCCCCAGCAGTGCCAATGGCACCGTACGACACTTCGCACCCTAAAGAAACTCCAGTCACAAATGACACATTGGTAATTCCACCAGGCACAACGCCGTGAACTCGGTGTTTACCGGAAACAATTTTTCCGACTTTTTCGGGCGACCTCACGGTCACGATCGCAACCGGGTCGAACGGTGTGAGCGTCGGTCACTCGAACGACACTCGGGCCGAGCGTGCTCAGTCGACGACGGACTCGCTGCGCGCATGATCGTTCGACTCCGAACGAGAGCGATATCTGCGGACCTTGACGGCAGCAGTCAGGGTCGCAACCGCGGCGACCACGATCACCAGGCCGCCCGTGAGCAGACCCCACGGTGTCTGATCCTCGACCAGGGTGTCGACGAAATTGTCTGCGGCGACGACGTGGTTGCCGGTGTAGGTACGGTCCTGGCCTGCCTCGAGGGTCACCCGACTGATCGAGTCGCTGAACGAGCCGACCTGGCCGGGGCTGAGCACGAGAACCGTGCCACCCTCGCGTGCTCCGACAGCGGTGGCGAGATCCCGCAGTTGCGAGTCGTGGCGAGGTTCGTTCGGGACGATCACGATGCTCAGATCGATGCCGTGATCCTCGGCGCGCGCGACGGCCGAGGACAGCCCGGCTTCCTCGTCGGCGGGTGCGCTGACGCCGGACTCGCGGACCGTGGCGACGATGCTGTCGACATCCAGACCTGCCGGTATGTCGGTGGCAAGCGGGGAAACGGCGTGAATCGGCTCAGGCATCTCTCGTCCAGTCGGTAGGAACCAGTCGGGTCGAACCCTACGTCACCGACGTACCCACACCTGGTAGGCCCGCAGGTCCGGCGCAACTACTGAGGTCGCCCTTCATTGCGTAGCCGGGAGCACTACGTGAGGATCGTCGTGTGGATCGGTCTCTCGACACCCACCGAGAACCCGACCGCAGGTTTTCACAGGACAAGCGTACTGTTAGACTTTCATCGAGACACTGACCGAGCGTCCGCCTCGAACTCTCAGCCCCGAGATTCGAGGCCGGGGCCCACGGCCAGCGCCTCGCTTCAACCGTCGACACAGCCCCGTCGGCGGTGTGCCTCATAGACGAGTGGAGCTGAAGTGACCGCAAGTAATGATTCATTCGGTGCAAAGGGCACCCTCGAAGTCGGCGAGAACTCGTACGAGATCTTCCGACTGTCGGCTTTGCCCGGTGCCGAGAAATTGCCTTATGCACTGAAGGTCCTCGCGGAGAACCTCCTTCGCACCGAGGACGGTGCCAACATCACCGCCGACCACATTCGTTCGATTGCCTCGTGGGATCCGTCCGCGGAGCCGAGCTTCGAAATCCAGTTCACGCCTGCGCGCGTCATCATGCAGGACTTCACCGGCGTTCCGTGCATCGTCGACCTCGCCACGATGCGTGAAGCCGTCACCACCCTGGGCGGCGACCCCAACAAGGTCAACCCCCTCTCCCCCGCCGACATGGTCATCGACCACTCGGTCATCCTCGACGTCTTCGGCCGCGCCGACGCTCTCGAGCGCAACGTCGACCTCGAGTACGAGCGCAACGGTGAGCGCTACCAGTTCCTGCGTTGGGGACAGGGCGCGTTCGACGACTTCAAGGTCGTCCCCCCGGGCATGGGCATCGTGCACCAGGTCAACATCGAATACCTGGCACCGACGATCATGACCCGCAAGGGACAGGCCTACCCCGACACCTGCGTCGGCACCGACTCGCACACCACGATGGTCAACGGCCTGGGCGTGCTCGGCTGGGGCGTCGGCGGCATCGAGGCCGAGGCGGCCATGCTCGGCCAGCCCGTCTCGATGCTCATCCCCCGCGTCGTCGGCTTCAAGCTCTCCGGTGAGATCCAGCCCGGCGTCACCGCGACCGACGTGGTGCTGACCGCAACCGAGATGCTGCGCAAGCACGGCGTCGTCGGCAAGTTCGTCGAGTTCTACGGCGAGGGTGTGGCAGAGGTTCCGCTCGCGAACCGCGCCACCCTGGGCAACATGAGCCCCGAGTTCGGTTCCACCGCAGCGATCTTCCCGATCGACGAGGAAACCATCAACTACCTGCGCCTCACCGGCCGCAGCGACGAGCAGCTCGCGCTCGTCGAGGCGTACGCCAAGGAACAGGGCATGTGGCACGACCCGAAGAACGAGGCCGTGTACTCCGAGTACATCGAGCTCGATCTCAACACGGTCGTTCCGTCCATCGCAGGACCGAAGCGTCCGCAGGACCGAATCCTGTTGTCCGAGTCCAAGGTTGCGTTCCGCAAGGACATCCACAACTACGTCGAGGAGAACCACCCGAAGCACGAGGGTGACAGCAAGCTCGACGAGGCACTCGACGAATCGTTCCCGGCAAGCGACTCCGCTTCGCTGAGCTTCGCCGAAGAGGATTCCGTCGACGTTCGTTCTGCCGCATACGGTTCCGAGGGTCGTCCGAGCAAGCCGGTCCGGGTCACCACCGACGAGGCAGGCGAGTTCGTCCTCGATCACGGTGCCGTCGTGGTTGCGGGCATCACCTCCTGCACCAACACCTCGAACCCGTCGGTCATGCTCGGCGCAGCACTGCTCGCCCGCAACGCCGTGGAGAAGGGCCTGTCCACCAAGCCCTGGGTCAAGACCAACATGGCACCCGGCTCGCAGGTCGTCACCGACTACTACGAGAAGGCGGGCCTGTGGCCGTACCTCGAGAAGCTCGGCTACTACCTCGGTGGTTACGGCTGCACCACGTGCATCGGTAACACCGGCCCGTTGCTCGAGCCGATCTCGAAGGCGATCAACGACAACGACCTCTCGGTCACCGCAGTGCTGTCGGGCAACCGCAACTTCGAGGGTCGCATCTCCCCCGACGTCAAGATGAACTACCTGGCCTCACCGCCGCTGGTCATCGCCTACGGCCTCGCGGGCACGATGGACTTCGACTTCGAGACCGACCCCCTCGGCGAGGACCACGAGGGCAACCCCGTGTTCCTCAAGGACATCTGGCCGTCCTCGCAGGAGATCGAAGACACCATCAAGTCGTCGATCAGCCGGGACATGTTCAGCAAGTCCTACGAGACCATCTTCGCAGGCGACAGCCGCTGGCAGAACCTGTCGACCCCCGAGGGCGACACGTTCGAGTGGGATCCCAAGTCCACCTACGTGCGCAAGCCTCCGTACTTCGACGGCATGACGATGGACCCGGCTCCCGTCGAGGACATCACCGGTGCACGCGTGTTGGCTCTGCTCGGCGACTCGGTCACCACCGACCACATCAGCCCGGCAGGACCCATCAAGGCAGGTACGCCTGCTGCGCAGTACCTGGACTCGCACGGTGTCGAGCGCAAGGACTACAACTCGCTCGGTTCGCGTCGTGGAAACCACGAGGTCATGATTCGCGGAACGTTCGCGAACATTCGCCTCAAGAACCAGCTCCTCGACGACGTCTCGGGCGGCTACACCCGTGACTTCACGCAGGACGGCGGACCTCAGTCCTTCATCTACGACGCGTCGCAGAACTACCAGAAGGCCGGCATACCGCTGGTCGTGCTGGGTGGCAAGGAGTACGGCAGTGGCTCCTCGCGCGACTGGGCGGCCAAGGGCACCTCGCTCCTGGGCGTCAAGGCCGTCATCACCGAGTCGTTCGAGCGCATCCACCGCTCCAACCTCATCGGCATGGGTGTCGTTCCCCTGCAGTTCCCGGCCGGTGAGAGCGCATCGTCGCTCAAGCTCGACGGCACCGAGACCTTCGACATCGTCGGCGTCGCGAAGCTGAACGAGGGCACCACCCCGAAGACGATGACCGTCATCGCCACCAAGGAAGACGGCACCAAGGTCGAATTCGAGGCCGTGGTTCGCATCGACACCCCGGGTGAAGCGGACTACTACCGCAACGGCGGCATCCTGCAGTACGTGCTGCGCAACATGATCAGAGGCTGAGTGCGCGTCGTCTGACGTATGCCTCGAACGGCGATGGGCCCGGAACCGACAACGTGTTTCCGGGCCCATCGCCGTATCGGTCGAGGCCCTCATCGAAAGTAGGAAACCCACACGTGCCCAAGGTCAGCGAAGACCACCTGGCCGCCCGTCGAAGCGAAATTCTCGACGGCGCGCGTAAGTGCTTCGGCGAGTTCGGCTACGAGGGCGCGACGGTACGGCGTCTCGAAGAGGCCACCGGCCTGTCGCGCGGAGCCATATTCCACCACTTCAAGGACAAGGACGGTCTCTTCCTCGCCCTGGCGCAGGAGGATGCTCGACGCATGGCCGAGGTCGCGGCCACCCAGGGTCTGGTGCAGGTGATGCGAGACATGCTGGCGCAACCCGAACAATTCGAGTGGCTCGGAACGCGGCTCGAGATCACCCGACGACTGCGCACGGACGCGGACTTCCGGTCCAGCTGGGCCGAACGGTCCGCAGAGCTGACCGACGCGACACTCGGGCGACTCGAGCGCCAGAAGACCGCAGGAAGATTGCGCGACGACGTCCCCAACGACGTCCTCGCCGACTACCTGGATCTCGTGTTGGACGGCCTGGTGGCGCGCATCGCGTCGGGCCACGGGAGGTCCAACCTCGCGGCGATCCTGGATCTGGTCGAGGAATCGGTCCGCAGGCAGGACTGAGCGGGACGTCCCGGACGAGCCGGCCTGCGGGTCAGGCCAGCTGGATCAGTTCCAGGTATTCCTGGGACCAGTGGTCCTCGGTACCGTCGGGGAGCAGAATCACTCGTTCGGGTGAGAGCGCTTCGGCGGCACCGGGATCGTGGGTCACCAGGACGACGGCACCCTTGTAGCTGCGGAGCGCGTCGAGGACCTGTTCACGGGAGATCGGGTCGAGGTTGTTGGTCGGTTCGTCGAGCAGCAGCACGTTCGCCGCGGAGGACACCAACCCGGCGAGTGCCAGACGGGTCTTCTCACCGCCGGACAATGTCCCTGCAGGCTGGTCGAGCTGGGGGCCGGTGAACATGAAGGCTCCGAGCAGAGACCGCAGTTCCTGCTCGCCGGTATCGGGTGCCGCGTGCCGGATGTTCTCCCAGACCGACGCGTGATCGTCGAGAGTGTCGTGTTCCTGTGCGAAGTATCCGACGCGCATGCCGTGGCCGGGTTCGATCTCGCCGGTGTCTGCCTTCTCGGTTCCGGCGAGAATCCGCAGCAGCGTCGTCTTGCCCGCACCGTTGAGCCCGAGCACCACGACACGGCTGCCCCGGTCGATGGCGAGGTCGACGCCTGCGAAGATTTCCAGCGATCCGTACATCTTGGTCAGGTTCTTCGCCATCAGCGGCGTCTTGCCGCACGGTGCGGGCTCGGGGAACCGGATGTGCGCCACCTTGTCCGACACACGTTCGGCGTCGAGGTTGGCGAGCAGCTTGTCCGCGCGCTTCGCCATGTTCTGTGCCGCAACGGCTTTCGTTGCCTTGGCCCCCATCTTGGCGGCCTGCACCCGCAGTGCCCCGGCCTTCTTCTCCGCGTTGGCGCGCTCACGGCGGCGACGCTGCTCGTCGGTGGCGCGGGCGTCGAGGTACTTCTTCCAGTTCATGTTGTAGATGTCGGCTTCGCCGCGCACTGCGTCGAGGAACCACACCCTGTTCACCACGTCTCCGAGCAGTTCGACATCGTGACTGATCACGATGAGTCCGCCCTCGTGGCTCTGCAGGAATCCGCGCAACCAGGTGATGGAATCGGCATCGAGGTGGTTGGTGGGCTCGTCGAGCAGCAACGTGGTGTTCGAGCGGCCGCCACTGCCGTCGGACGCGGCGAACAGAATGCGAGCCAGTTCGACGCGTCGGCGCTGACCACCGGACAGGGTGCGCAGCGGTTGGCCGAGGATGCGGTCGGCCAAGCCGAGGCTGTTGCAGATGCGAGCCGCTTCGCTCTCGGCTTCGTAGCCGCCGAGGGACGCGAAACGCTCTTCGAGTTCGCCGTACTTGCGGACGGCCTTGTCGAGCAGCGCCTCGTCTGCCACCTCGGCCATCAATGCCTGCTGCTTCTCCATGCTGTGCAGGAGCGTGTCCAGGCCCCGAGCCGAGAGCACTCGGTCCTTGGCCAGCACGTCGAGGTCGCCTTCTTTGGGATCCTGCGGTAGGTAGCCGAGTTCTCCGGTACGCACGACCTCGCCCGCGTACGGCTCTCCCTCGCCTGCCAGGATGCGCAGAGTGGTGGTCTTGCCTGCACCGTTTCGACCCACCAGCCCGATGCGGTCGCCTGCCTGCACGCGGAGCGCGGGCCCCTCGGTGGACAGAAGGGTCCGCACACCGGCACGAACTTCCAAGTCGGTGGCGGTGATCACGCGTGAACTCCTAGCGATTGCCGAACAAGATCGTTGCCCGTCGACCGACGGGCGAACCATGCCGTCGAGCGGCACAGCAAACCCCCATTTTAGCTCAGCATTCACGTGCCCTCACCCAGGAACGACGGTGACACCGGTAACGTCTGATCGATGACCGACGCCCCCGAAACCGTCAGCCCCTCCAGCGCGCCGATCCCCGACCTCACCGGGCGCACCGCTCTCGTCACCGGCGGTAGCCGAGGCATCGGCAAGGCCATCGCCGCCGAACTGCTCGCTCGCGGCGCGAATGTCGCCATCACCGCCCGCAAGCGCGAACCTCTCGTTGCCGCGGCCGCAGAGCTCGGCGATTCCGTGCTCGCGATCGACGGTAACGCGGGCGATCCGGAGCACCGGCGCAACGCGGTGGCGAGCACGGTGGAGACCTTCGGTTCGCTGGACATCCTGGTCAACAACACCGGCATCAATCCCGTCTACGGCTCGCTGATGGATGCGGACCTGGCGGGCGTGAGCAAGATCTTCGACACGAACGTGGTGGGTACCCTCGGCTTCGTCCAGCAGGCGTTCCATGCCTGGATGGGCGAGCACGGCGGCGCGGTCGTCAACATCGCGAGCGTGGCAGGCATCCGCTCGACCGGCGTGATCGCCGCGTACGGCGCATCCAAGGCCGCCCTGATCCGCCTCACCGAAGAGCTCGCCTGGCAGCTCGGTCCGAGGATTCGCGTCAATGCCGTGGCACCGGGGGTGGTGAAGACCAAATTCGCCGAGGCGCTCGTCGCCAACGGAGAAGACGCGGCAGCGGCCGGCTATCCGATGAAGCGTCTCGGAAACCCGGAGGACGTCGCGGCCCTGGTGGCCTTCCTGGTGTCGGACGCCTCTTCCTGGATCACCGGCGAGACCGTGCGCGTGGACGGTGGTTTGCTCGCCACCGGCGGAATGTGAAAGATTTCTCGGCCGACGTCGCGGTGATCGGACTCGGCCCGGCGGGACGGTCGGTGGCCCACCGATGCGCCGAGGCAGGACTCGACGTGCTCGTCGTCGATCCGCATCCGTCGCGTACCTGGACACCGACGTATTCTGCCTGGGCCGACGAGTTGCCACCGTGGTTGCCCGAGACCGCCGTCGCCTCGACTGCGCAGAAGCCGGCGGTATGGACCGATCACCATCGGATCATCGACCGAACGTACTGCGTGCTGGACACACCTGCACTGCAAGCGACCTTGTCTCTCGACCGCGTGCGAGTGCTCGCCGGAACGGCCGTCGATGTCACCGGTTCTCGCGTGACGACGTCCGACGGCACCATCGTCGACGCTCGGCACGTCGTCGATGCTCGCGGAACGCTCGATTCACACGACCTGGCACAGCAGACCGCATACGGCATCGTCGTCGAACGGGAGCGCGCCGAACCGATCCTCGAAGGATCCGACGCCTGGTTCATGGATTGGCGCACCGACAACGGTGCCCGGCCCGGTGAGGTGCCGAGTTTTCTGTACGCCGTGGCGCTCGACGACGATCGAATCCTGCTCGAGGAGACCTGTCTGGTGGGCCGACCGGCACTCGAGCTCTCGGTGCTTCGAACACGGTTGCACCACCGCCTCACCCACCGCAACCTGGAACCGACCGGCCACGAGGATGTCGAGCGTGTCCGCTTCTCGGTCGAACCACCGCCTCGGTCGCGACTGCACACCGGCCGAGACGGTCCGGTGTTGTTCGGCTCTCGCTCGAATCTGATGCATCCCGCCACCGGGTACAGCGTCGCGGCCTCGCTGGCATCGGCGGATCACCTTGTCGAGCGGTTCCGAGGCGGCGGTCGATCGCGCCCGGTCCGCTCGGTGCACGTGTGGACGGTCCAGAAGCTTCGCAACCTCGGCCTGCGCACGGCACTGGCACTCGAACCCGAGATGGTCCCCCAGTTCTTCTCCAGCTTCTTCTCGCTCCCGGTCGAACTTCAGCGCTCGTACCTGTCCGGCCACGACGACGCCCTGGGGACGATGACCGCGATGCTGAAGATGTTTCCGACGCTCCCGGCGTCGGCCAGGCTCGCGATCGCGCGCACGATAGTGCGCACTCCGGGCCGCGGCTGAGTTTCTCGCCAACGGTCGACACGCGGGCGCCCGGTCGGCGATCATGTACAGATGCGCAGCATTTGGAAGGGCTCGATCGCCTTCGGACTGGTCAATGTTCCGGTGAAGGTCTACTCGGCCACCGAGCAGCACGACATTCGGTTCCATCAGGTGCACGCGAAAGATGGTGGTCGTATCAAGTACGACCGGATCTGTCAGGAGTGCGGCAAGTCGGTGCAGTTCGCCGACATCGACAAGGCGTACGACTCCCCCGACGGCGAACGCGTCATCCTCACCGACGACGACTTCGACAAGCTGCCTGCGGCGGAGAAGCACGAAATTCCGGTTCTCGAATTCGTACCCACCGAGCAGATCGATCCGATCCTCTACGACAAGAGCTACTTCCTCGAACCGGACTCCGCGTCACCGAAGGCGTATGTCCTGCTGCGCGAGACTCTCGAAGAAACCGAGCGCACCGCGCTGGTGCATTTCACTCTGCGTCAGAAGACCCGTCTGGCCGCTCTGCGCGTGCGCGACGACGTGCTGGTGATCCAGACGTTGCTGTGGCCGGACGAAGTCAGGGCCGCGGAATTTCCTTCGCTCGTGGACGCGCCGTCCGCGCGTCCACAGGAAGTGAAGATGGCGACGTCCCTCGTGGAAAGCATGTCCTCGGAATTCGATCCGACCGAGTACACGGACGATTATCAGATCGAACTGCGCAAGCTGATCGACGAGACGCTCGCCAACGGCGGTGAGAAGGTCATCCACACCGAGACGGAGAAAGACGACGACGGCGAGGACGCCGAGGTGGTCGATCTCGTGGCGGCGTTGCAGCGGAGCGTGGAGGCGGCAGGCAAGAACGCGAAGTCCGGGTCCGGCTCGTCTGCTCCGGCGAAGAAGGCTCCCGCCAAGAAAGCTGCTGCGAAGAAGGCCCCGGCCAAGAAGGCTGCTGCGAAGAAGTCGACCCCCGCCAAGACCACCGACTCCAAAACCGACGAAGCGAAGGGTGCGTGAGGGGGCCGACTCGTCAGTGGGTCAGACGGTGAAGCCGAGGGCCCTGAGCTGCTCGCGACCGTCGTCGGTGATCTTGTCCGGGCCCCACGGCGGCATCCACACCCAGTTGATCTTCAGGTCGGCGGCCAATCCGCTGCGTACGAGCGCACCGCGGGCCTGATCCTCGATGACGTCGGTCAACGGGCATGCCGCCGAGGTGAGCGTCATGTCGACCGTGACGATGTCGTCGGCGTCGATCTTGATGTCGTACACCAGCCCGAGGTCGACGACATTGATTCCGAGCTCGGGGTCGACGACGTCGCGCATCGCTTCTTCGAGGTCCTCGAGCACCTTGATCTCGTCGGCGGTCAGTTCCACCGGAGTGGTCACGGCTGGAGTCGTCTCTGTTGCTTCGGTCATGATTGCTGTCCTCCGGAAAGTGCCGACTGGGCGGTCCCGCCCGTCGTAGCTGTCGAATCTGCGTCCACTACTTGAACAACCGCGTCCTTGAAAGCCATCCAACCCAGCAATGCGCACTTCACGCGAGCCGGATACTTGGCCACACCGGCGAACGCAATGCCGTCGCCGATGACGTCCTCGTCACCCTCGACGGTACCTCTGCTGCCGACCATGTCGCTGAACGCGTCGACCGTCTTCAGCGCGTCGGCCACGCTCAGGCCGACGACCTGATCGGTGAGTACGGACGTCGCTGCCTGACTGATCGAGCAGCCCTGGCCGTCGTACGACACGTCTGCGACGGCACCGTCCTCGATCTGCACGCGCAGGGTGACCTCGTCGCCGCAAGTGGGGTTGACGTGGTGCACCTCCGCGCCGAAGGGCTCGCGCAGTCCGCGGCCGTGCGGGTGCTTGTAGTGATCGAGGATCACTTCCTGGTACATCTGTTCCATCCGCATCTACAGCTGCCCTCCCCCGCCGTGGTCGGTGGTTCCGAAGAACGATTGCGCGCGGCGAATCGCCTGTGCGAGAACCTGTACTTCCTCGACCGTGTTGTACAACGCGAACGAGGCACGCGCTGTCGCAGCCACACCGAAGCGTCGATGCAGCGGCCACGCGCAGTGATGCCCGACGCGAATGGCGACGCCCTCGTCGTCCAGGATCTGTCCGAGGTCGTGGGCATGAATGCCGTCGACCACGAACGACACTGCCGAACCGCGGTCGACGTTCTCCGTCGGGCCGATCACGCGAACACCGTCGATCTTCGCGAACTCGGCGAGAGTTGCTGCGACCAAGGCCTTTTCGTGCGCGGCGATGACATCGATGCCGATGTTCTCCAGGTACCGCACAGCGGCACCGAGTCCGACGACCTGCGAGGTCATCGGAACCCCGGCCTCGAATCGTTGCGGAGGCGCGGCGAACGTCGTCTTCTCCATGGTGACGGTCTCGATCATCGAACCGCCGGTGATGAACGGAGGCATCGCCGCGAGGAGTGCGGCCTTGCCGTACAGCACGCCCACTCCCGAGGGACCGAGCATCTTGTGACCGGAGAACGCGGCGTAGTCGACATCGAGCGCGCGGAAATCGACCTTCATGTGCGGCACCGACTGGCATGCGTCGAGGACGACGAGCGCACCGACCGCCCTTGCCCGACGCACCAATTCCTCGACCGGAGCCACAGCACCGGTCACGTTGGACTGATGCGTGAACGCGAGAACCTTGACGGCAGAAGACAATTCGAGTGAATCGAGATCGATGCGTCCGTCGTCGGTCACGCCGTACCAGCGCAGGGTGGCACCGGTTCGAGCGGCAAGCTCCTGCCACGGAACGAGATTGGCGTGATGCTCGAGTTCGGTGACGACGATCTCGTCGCCGGGACCGAGATGGCGATCGAATCGCTGATCGGCAAGCACGTACGTCACGAGGTTGAGCGACTCGGTCGCGTTCTTGGTGAACACGATCTCGTCGACGTCCGCCCCGACGAACGACGCGATGGCGGCGCGGGCACTCTCGTAGGCATCGGTGGCCTCTTCGGCCAACTGATGCGCCCCGCGGTGTACGGCCGCGTTGCACGTGGTCAGAAACTCGCGCTCGGCGTCGAGTACCTGCACGGGCCGCTGCGAGGTGGCACCGGAGTCCAGGTACACCAACGGCTTACCGTCTCGCACGGTGCGCGAGAGGATGGGGAAATCGCGGCGAACCGTGGCGACATCGAACGATGCCGCCACCGCCGCAGCTGCGGGTGCAGCCATACTCATGCTCCGGTGGTCGCGGCCTGCGTGTAGCCGGCGTATCCGTTGGCCTCGAGCTCGTCGGCCAGCTCTGCACCGCCGGACTTCACGATTTCGCCGTTGACGAAGACGTGGACGAAGTCGGGCTTGATGTAGCGCAGGATGCGGGTGTAGTGCGTGATCAGCAGCACTCCACCGTCTTCGCGCTCCTTGTACTTGTTGACACCCTCGGACACCACTCGCAGAGCGTCGACGTCGAGCCCGGAGTCGGTCTCGTCGAGGATGGCGATCTTGGGCTTGAGCAATCCCAGCTGAAGAATCTCGTGACGCTTCTTCTCGCCGCCGGAGAAGCCTTCGTTGACGTTGCGCTCGAGGAAGTTGGCCTCGATCTCGAGTTCGCTCATGGCGGTCTTGGCTTCCTTGACCCAGTGCCGCAGCTTGGGGGCCTCGCCGCGCACAGCGGTGGCGGCGGTGCGCAGGAAGTTCGACATCGAGACGCCGGGCACCTCCACCGGGTACTGCATCGCCAGGAAGAGGCCGGCGCGGGCGCGCTCGTCGACGCTCATCTCGAGCACGTCTTCACCGTCGAGGGTGATGGTGCCGGAGGTGACGGTGTACTTCGGATGGCCTGCAATGGCGTACGACAAGGTGGACTTGCCGGAACCGTTGGGCCCCATGATCGCGTGCGTCTCGCCGGACTTCACGGTCAGATCGACACCCTTGAGGATGTTGATCGGCTCGGCGGACGAATCGGTGTTGGCGACGCTGACGTGCAGATCGCGGATTTCGAGTGTGGACATCACAGTTCCTTTGTGCAGTCGAGAAAGGTTCGGGTGGACCTACGCGCCGGCGACGGCGAGTTCGGTCTCGATGGCGGCGTCGAGACGCTCGCGTACGGCGGGGACCGGAATCTTGTCGATGATCTCGTGGAAGAAGCCTCGGACGACGAGTCGACGAGCAACCTCCTCCGAGATGCCACGAGCGCGCAGGTAGAACAGCTGCTCGTCGTCGAAACGGCCGGTGGCGCTGGCGTGGCCCGCTCCGACGATCTCGCCCGTCTCGATCTCGAGGTTCGGTACCGAATCGGCCCGCGCACCATCGGTGAGCACGAGGTTGCGGTTGAGCTCGTAGGTCTCGGTTCCCTCTGCCTCGGCTCGGATCAGAACATCGCCGATCCACACGGTGTGCGCGTCGACGGTTCCGGGTCCGGTTTCGCCCTGCAGCGCGCCCTTGTACATCACATTGGACTTGCAGTGCGGTGCCGAGTGGTCCACGAGCAGTCGCTGCTCTAGGTGCTGGCCGGCGTCGGCGAAGTACACACCGAGCAGGTTCGCGTCGCCGCCGGGCGCGCTGTAGCGCACGGTCGGGCTGATGCGCACCAGATCGCCGCCGAGACTGACGTTGTAGTGCCGCAGCACGGCGTCGCGCCCGAGCATCGCGTGGTGCGCTGCGACGTGCACGGCGTCGGACTGCCAGTCCTGGATCAGTACGACGTGCAGTTGCGAGCTGTCACCGAGAACGAACTCGACGTTCTCGGCGTAC
This sequence comes from Rhodococcus sp. 05-340-2, assembly GCF_002258915.1. Taxonomy (NCBI): domain Bacteria; kingdom Bacillati; phylum Actinomycetota; class Actinomycetes; order Mycobacteriales; family Nocardiaceae; genus Rhodococcus; species Rhodococcus sp. 05-340-2. The sequence goes on along the minus strand of NZ_NOYU01000027.1, from coordinate 622,964 downwards.
GTGCCGCTGCCCCGCTGATCGATCACGACGGTGGCGCGAGCGAACGTGCCGAGTCTGATCTGCACATGGCCGTAGGCGACGTGGTCGACACCGGGACCGTCGACGGTGATCTCGATCGGATCGGCCACCTCGACCTCGTTCGGCACGGAGACGATTGTGGCCTCGGTGAACGCCGAGAAGGCCTGAGCGGCAATACGATCGGCAGGAACACCGGCCTTGCCCAACCGCTCGTCGTCGCGGCCCACGGTCTCCACGACCACCGATTCCGGTGCACCGACGGTGACCTGAGCGGCCCCGTCGGCGACAGCGGAACCGTCGTGCAGGCCGCGCAGCCGACGCAGCGGCGTGAAACGCCACAGCTCGTCACGGCCGGACGGGATCTCGAACGCATTCACGTCGTACGACGTGAACTGAGCGCCCTTGTTCTCGACGAGCTTCGACTTGTCTTCCTTGGCCGACTCTGGATTCTCGGATGCCACGGCACCCATGACTCCGGTGAGGGGGTTGTTCACTTATCCGACCGACCCTTCCATCTGCAGCTCGATGAGCCGGTTGAGCTCGAGCGCGTATTCCATCGGCAGTTCGCGAGCGATCGGCTCGACGAAGCCACGGACGACCATTGCCATGGCCTCGTCCTCGGTCATGCCACGGCTCATCAGGTAGAACAACTGATCGTCGCTGACCTTCGAGACGGTGGCCTCGTGGCCCATCGACACGTCGTCCTCGCGGATGTCGACGTACGGGTACGTGTCGGAACGACTGATCGTGTCGACGAGCAACGCGTCGCACTTGACCGTCGAACGCGAGCCGTGCGCACCCTTGTTGATCTGGATCAGACCGCGGTACGACGTCCGGCCACCGCCGCGAGCGACGGACTTGCTGACGATGTTCGAGGACGTGTGCGGTGCCAGGTGCAACATCTTCGAGCCGGTGTCCTGGTGCTGGTCCGGGCCTGCGAACGCGACCGACAGAACCTCACCCTTGGCGTACTCACCGGTCATCCAGACAGCGGGGTACTTCATGGTGACCTTGGAGCCGATGTTGCCGTCGACCCACTCCATTGTTGCGCCTGCCTCGGCCTTGGCGCGCTTGGTGACGAGGTTGTAGACGTTGTTCGACCAGTTCTGGATGGTCGTGTAGCGGCAACGACCACCCTTCTTGACGATGATCTCGACCACGGCGGAGTGCAGCGAATCCGACTTGTAGATCGGCGCGGTGCAACCCTCGACGTAGTGCACGTATGCACCCTCGTCGACGATGATCAGCGTGCGCTCGAACTGGCCCATGTTCTCGGTGTTGATCCGGAAGTAGGCCTGCAGCGGGATGTCCACATGGACGCCCGGCGGGATGTAGATGAAGGATCCACCGGACCACACCGCGGTGTTCAATGCGGAGAACTTGTTGTCGCCCGCGGGGATGACGGTGCCGAAGTACTCGCGGAACAGCTCCGGCTGCTCCTTGAGGGCGGTGTCGGTGTCGAGGAACAACACTCCCTGAGCCTCGAGGTCCTCACGGATCGAGTGGTAGACCACCTCGGACTCGTACTGGGCAGCGACACCGGAGACGAGGCGCTGCTTCTCCGCCTCGGGGATGCCGAGCTTGTCGTACGTGTTCTTGATGTCTTCCGGCAGGTCTTCCCACGTGGCAGCCTGCTTCTCGCTGGACCGCACGAAGTACTTGATGTTGTCGAAGTCGATGCCGTCGAGGTTGGAACCCCAGTTCGGCATCGGCTTGCGCTCGAACGTCTTGAGCGCCTTGAGGCGCGCCTCGAGCATCCACTCGGGCTCGCTCTTCTTCTGCGAGATGTCCCGGACGACGGCCTCGGAAAGACCGCGCTTGGCACTTTCACCGGCTACGTCCGAGTCGGCCCAGCCGTATCCGTAGGTGCCGAGCGAGGCGATGGTCTCGTCCTGGGTCAGCGGCGCGGTGGGTGTCACCTGGTCTGGTGTGACGGTCATGCGGGCTCCTTCCGGAGGCGTGGGCGTTCTCCGACGCGGGGCTGCGCGTCGGGAGTCTTCTTGTCGGAACTATCGGTGTTCGAGTACCGCGTCGGTGACAGCGGTACGTGCGTCGTGCATGCGCAATTGCCGTTGGCGATGGTCGCCAAACGCTGCACGTGCGTGCCGAGGATCTCGGCGAACGCGGTCTGCTCGGCCTCGCACAGCTCCGGAAACTCGGAGGCGACGTGCGACACCGGGCAGTGGTGCTGGCAGATCTGCACACCGTTGCCCACCTGACGGGTGGTGGCGGAGAAACCGGCCGCGCTGAACGCGTCGGCGATTCGGTCGGCGGCGTCCTCCACGGCATGCGCATCGGATCCCGTCGCCGGCTCCACGTCGGCCACGATGGTGTTGACGCGTTGCCGCGCGAACGTCTCGATGGCCGCGTCTCCACCGATCTTGCGCAGCTGCCGCATGGCGGCACCGGCGAGATCGTCGTAGGTGTGGCCGAGACGATTGCGTCCGGCTGCAGTCAGCTGGAAATGCTTCGCCGGTCGACCCCGGCCCCGTTGCCGGGCACCCGCGGGAGTGGTGATGCGGGCCTCGCCCGCGTCGATGAGTGCGTCGAGGTGACGTCGAACACCTGCCGCGCTCAAACCCAGTCGAGTACCGATGTCGGAGGCGGTGATGGGGCCCTCTTCGAGGAGCAGAGTGACCACAGCGCTCCGCGTCTGCCCCTCGGGGGCCGACGTGGGTCGCACCGACGAAACGCCTGCGCCGGTGGCCGACGACTCGACACTTCCCGGACGCACGAGCGAGCTCTCGGTTGTTTTCACAACACCAGTGTGACGGAATTGCAGTACCCGGTCCAGCAAGGGTGCCCTTTGCAGGTCGCTCACCCAGCACGGTGGCCGATGCCCAGGTGGTCCGGTGGAGCACGGTGCAGGCCGCGTGCGAGTGCCCCGCTACGCTCCCACTGTGCCATCGACCGACAGTGAGCCCAGTTCCGAGAGCTCACCTTCCGCGAGGGGTTCCGAGTCTCTCCCGGCGCCCGGCACCCCGAAGTCCGGATCGGCTGCGCTCGTCCACAGGTTCGTCCTGACCCCCGCACGCCGAGTCATCGGCCTCGAGCCGACGCCCCCGGGCGGAGCAGTCGCCACCTTGCACGGAGACGAGCAGGAGGCGCCGGGTCTCAATCCCACGGAGACGAACCAGCTCAGGAACATCCGACGTTTCGGTGCCGCGGGCGCACTACTGATGGCGATCGGAGCGCTCGGCGCAGGCGCGCAGCCGGTACTGCAGAACCCGATCGCAGGCGTCCGACTCCTGAGCCTGCCGTCCCGGATGGCAACGACCGCACTGACAGTCACGATGACCGGAACCGTCATCGTGGTGCTCGCGTGGTTGCTGTTGGGAAGATTTGCGTTGGGACGCACACGATCGGGAACCACCCCACGCCGGCTCACTCGTTCGCAGATGGACCGCACACTGCTGCTGTGGATCCTGCCGTTGAGTGTGGCACCGCCGATGTTCTCGCGCGATGTCTACTCGTACCTCGCCCAGAGCGAGATCACCGCTCGCGGACTCGACCCGTACGAGGTCGGTCCGGTCGATGCACTCGGGGCCGACAACGTGCTGACCCGAACGGTTCCCAACATCTGGCGGGAGACCCCGGCACCCTACGGTCCGCTGTTCCTGTGGATGGGGCGTGGAATCACGTACTTGACCGGTGAGAACATCGTCGCAGGCATCTTCCTCCATCGCCTGCTCGCGCTGGTGGGCGTAGCGCTGATCGTCTGGTCGCTGCCACGTCTCGCCCGACGCTGTGGGGTCGCGTCGGTCACGGCACTGTGGCTCGGTGCCGCCAACCCGCTGCTGCTGTTCCACCTGGTCGCCGGTATCCACAACGAGGCCCTGATGATCGGGCTCATGCTGGCCGGTACCGAACTGGCCCTTCGCGCGATCGAGCGCGCGGGTCCCCTGCGCAGCACCGATATTGCATTCCTCGTCGGCGGTGCCGGCCTGATCGCGCTGTCGTCTGCGATCAAGATTCCCTCGCTCATCGCGCTCGGCTTCGTGGGGATGGCACTGTCGAGGCGGTGGGGCGGGACCCTCAGATCCGTGATGTACGCGGCACTGTTGCTCGGCTCGATCGCCGTCGTGGTCCAGGTCGCCGTGAGCTTGGGTAGCGGGCTGGGCTTCGGCTGGATCAACACTCTGGGGACCGCGGGAGTGGTGCGCAGCTGGATGTCGATTCCCACGATCCTCGGTCTCGGTACCGGATTCGTCGGTGTGCTGCTGGGTCTCGGCGACCACACCACCGCTGTGTTGGGTCTCACTCGCCCGATCGCTGCCGTCGTCGCGGGAATCATCGTCGTCCGCATGCTGATCGCCGTTCTGCGCGGCCGCCTGCATCCGGTCGGCGCACTCGGCGTCGCGCTCGGTGCCGTCGTCCTGTTGTTCCCTGTGGTGCAGCCCTGGTACCTGCTGTGGGCGGTGATTCCGCTGGCCGCGTGGGCCACGACTCCCTCGTTCCGGCGTCCTGCCATTGCCTTCTCGTCGTTGGTGAGCGTGATCCTCATGCCGAACGGCAGTGAATACCAGCCGTTCCAGATCGTGCAGGCCGCAGTCATGACCATCCTGACGATCGCGTTGCTCTACCTGTTCACGCGAAACCGGATGCCGTGGCCCACCCGCACCGGACCACCGGCACGCGACCGCAACACCGACGAATACGCTGAGTCCTCGTGATCTCCGGGACGTCCGACGCGGCGCAACCTGTCGTACAGCTGACCGACGTACGCAAGTCGTACGACGGTGTCAGTGCCGTCGACGGGTTGAGCCTGAACATCGGCCCCGGCGAGGTTCTCGCGCTGCTGGGCCCCAACGGTGCCGGAAAAACCACCACCGTCGAGATGTGCGAGGGATTCGTCGTACCCGACAGCGGCTCGGTCCGGGTCCTCGGCTTGGACCCCGTCGCACAATCGGCGCAGCTGCGGCCACGCATCGGCGTCATGCTCCAGGGCGGAGGCGCGTACCCCGGTTCCAAAGCCGGGGAGATGCTCCAACTCGTCGCCTCGTACTCGGCCGACCCACTCGATCCCGCATGGTTGCTCGACTGCCTCGGCCTGACCTCGGCCGTTCGCACCCCGTACCGGCGGCTCTCCGGCGGGCAGCAGCAGCGGCTGGCTCTGGCCTGCGCCATCGTCGGACGGCCCGAACTGGTGTTCCTCGACGAACCGACGGCCGGGCTCGACGCCCAGGCTCGGTTGCTGGTGTGGGAGTTGATCGACGCCCTGCGCCGTGACGGTGTCGGAGTACTGCTCACGACGCATCTCATGGACGAGGCCGAGCAGCTCGCCGACCGGCTGACGATCATCGACAACGGCCGCGTCGTCGCCTCGGGTACACCGTCGGAACTGACCAAGCAGGGTGCCGAGGGCCAGCTTCGCTTCACCGCACCCCCCGGACTCGAATTGTCCATGCTCGACGCGGCTCTTCCACCGGGTTACGTACCGTCGGAACCGACGCCCGGTTCGTATGTGGTCTCCGGCGTGATCGAGCCGCAGATTCTGGTGATCGTCACGTCCTGGTGTGCACAGCAGGACGTGTTGGCCACCGAGTTGCAGGTCGACCAGCGCCGCCTCGAGGACGTGTTCCTCGAGCTGACCGGCAGAGAGTTGAGGAAGTGACCGTGCGCAGAGAAGCCCGGCTCGCCGACAACCGATTCGAGACAGGTCTGTTCGCGCCTCGCCCACAGCCCGCGTCGGCTGCGCGCATGCTGCTCGCGCAGACCCGCCTCGAACTGAAGTTGTTGCTGCGCAACGGTGAACAGTTGCTGCTGACGATGTTCATCCCGATCACATTGCTGGTCGGATTGACCCTGCTGCCCTTCGGCGAACTCGGTACCGATCGAGTTGCCCGAGTGGTCCCGGCCGTGATGATGGTGGCCATCATGTCGACGGCGTTCACCGGCCAGGCGATCGCCGTCGGCTTCGATCGCCGCTACGGCGCTCTCAAGAGGCTCGGGGCGACACCACTTCCACGGTGGGGCATCATCGGCGGCAAATCCGCCGCCGTGGTGATCGTGGTGATTCTGCAGTCGGTGCTGCTCGGCTCGATCGGCGTCGCTCTGGGATGGCGCCCGAGCGCGACGGGTCTGTTGCTCGGTGCCGTCATCATCGCTCTGGGAACCGTCACCTTCGCCTCGATGGGACTGCTGCTCGGCGGCACCCTGCGCGCCGAGATCGTGCTGGCGCTGGCGAACATCGCCTGGTTCGTGATGCTGGGCATCGGCAGCGCGGTGTTCGTGGACGACCAGATCCCCCAGGGACTGCAGAACGTCGCACGCATCGTTCCGTCCGGCGCGCTGGGCGAGGCACTGAGCAGAGGTGTGTCCTCGTCCTTCGACATCTTCGGCGTGGTCGTACTGCTGGCGTGGGCAGCGGTGTGCAGCACTCTCGCCGTCCGCACGTTCAAGTTCACCTGAGCAACGCTCGCTACCCAACGACGCTGTGTAGTTGATCGGCGTTTACCATCGTGGGGTGCTGTACAGAGCGTTCTTGCGCGTCGTCGACCTCTTGCCCTTGCCCTCGCTTCGAGTGCAGCGGGTACTGGCATTCATCGCGATCCTGACGCAGGGTGGCATCGCGGTCACCGGTGCCGTCGTTCGCGTCACCGGGTCGGGTCTCGGTTGCCCCACGTGGCCGCAATGCTTCCCCGGTAGCTTCACTCCCGTCGGCGTGTCCGAGGTACCGATACTGCATCAGGCTGTCGAGTTCGGCAATCGCCTGCTCACGTTCGTGGTCGTCCTCGCTGCCGCCGCCGTCGTCATCGCCGTCACCAGGGCGCGGCGACGTCGCGAAGTGCTGTTCTTCGCCTGGCTGATGCCACTCGGTACCGTCGTGCAGGCCGTCATCGGCGGATTCACGGTGCTGACCGGACTGCTGTGGTGGACGGTCGCCGTTCACCTCGTCGTGTCGATGGCGATGGTCTGGCTGGCCACACTGCTGTACGCCAAGGTGGGCGAGAGCGATGCGCCGTCGGGGTCGACGCCCACGGTGCCCGGCGCACTGCGCGCGCTGACGGGATTGTCCGGGATCGCACTGACGGGCGTGCTGATCGCGGGCACCATGGTGACCGGGGCCGGCCCGCATGCAGGCGACAAGAGCATCGAAGAACCGGTGCCGCGCCTCGGTATCGAGATCGTGACGCTGGTCCACGCACACTCCCAGTTCTTGGTCGGCTACCTGGCCCTGCTCGTCGGATTGGCATTCGCCCTGTACGCGGTGCGTGCACCGAAGGCGGTCACGTTTCGACTCAACATCCTGATCGCCCTGGTACTCGCACAGTCCCTGATCGGACTCGTTCAGTACTTCACCGGCGTTCCGGCCGTACTCGTCGCCTTCCACGTGGCCGGTGCGGGCGCATGTACCGCCGCCACCGCGGCTGTCTGGGCGGCCTGCCGAACCCGCGGCCCGGCCGCAACCGAGGAGATCGAGACCACCGAGGACGTCGCAGTTCGCTCGTGACGATCGGCCCGGCTTCGAACAGGGTGGAGGGACAGCCGACCTCCCCCTCAGATGGCCGACTGCCCCTCCACTGACTTCGACGCACCGGGTGCCGAGATGGTTCCCGCCGAATCGAACAAGTTTTGCGACTGTTCTCCGCTCAGACGATCGCCTGGTTGCGCGCCTTCGGGAACTTCTTCTGGTTGGCCACCCACCCGGCCATCTTCTCGTGGTGTCCGGGTGCCGGATTGACCGAACTGACCAGCTCACGGTCCCATTCGGCCTCGGTCAACTGGTCCAGACCGTCGACGATCGCGCGGGCGATGGCGGTCGTCGCGACCACCTGGTCCCCCAGTACGCCGTCCGCGCCGACCATGGTGAGCCGAGTCCCGGCCCGACCGATCGGCTGAATGACCACATTGGCAGAGTTGCCGTGGTCGGCGAGAAAGCTCTTCACTGCCGCGAGCGTTCCCTTGGGAACCTCGTTCGACTCGTTCTTCTCGATGCCCGCACTGTCGATTTCGGTAGCCATGCCGACACGATACCGAGGTCGATCGCGATGCCCGCATCCACCCGTCGAGTCGTTACTGATCGGTAACTTCGGCCGCGTGAGTGAACGGACCCGATCCGAGCACGCGGGTGCGATGCACCCGTGTAGAACGGTGTTCATGCGTGCCATTCGAATAGACAACACCGGCGGACCCGAGGTCATGAACGTCGTCGACATTCCGATACCGACTCCAGGACCCGGGCAACTCCTCGTCCGGATCGACGCCATCGGCATCAACTACATCGACACGTACTTTCGGCGTGGACTGTATCCGCGCGCGCTGCCGTACGTTCCGGGCGACGAGGGATCAGGGGTGATCGAACAGGTCGGAGCGAACGTCACCGAATTTGCACCGGGACATCGCGTCGCCTGGGCTGCAGCACCGGGTAGCTACGCCGAACACGTCCTGGTCGACGCCTCCTCGGCCATCGCGGTTCCCGACGGCGTACCTGCCGATCAGGCTGCATCGGCGCTGCTCCAAGGCATGACGGCGCACTACCTGATCGAGTCCACCTATCCCGCTCAACGGGGCGACACCGTGCTGGTACATGCAGGCGCTGGTGGCGTCGGACTGTTGTTGACGCAGATGGCGGTGGCGAAGGGCGTGAACGTGATCACCACGGTCTCCACGGATGCCAAGGCCGAGCGGTCGACGCAGGCCGGTGCAGCCCACGTGGTGCGATACGAGGAAGACATCGCCGCGCGCGTGCGTGAGATCACCGACGGCGAGGGTGTGCATGCGGTGTACGACGGCGTCGGGGCCGACACGTTCGAGGCAAGTCTCGCGTCGCTTCGGATCAGAGGGACTCTGGCTCTGTTCGGTGCCGCGAGCGGTCCGGTCCCGCCCATGGATCCGCAGCGTCTGAACGGCGCAGGATCACTGTTCCTGACCCGACCCACGCTCGCCCATCACATCCGAGACCGCGCCGAACTGGAATGGCGCGCCGGAGACGTGTTCGGTGCGATGTCGAGCGGTGCTCTGACGGTCGAGATCGGCGCGCGATACGCGCTCGAGGACGCGGCCACCGCACATACCGATCTGGAGTCACGCAGGACGACAGGGTCGATCGTGCTCGTTCCCTGACCGACACGTCGGGTGGACGCTCGTTCAGGAGAGCAGCTGGGCGAGCGTCTGCCAGCCGACAACGGAGTCGACGGCCAGGCCGCAGAACACCAGGGCCAGGTATTCGTTGGAAAGAATGAACAACTTGAGCGGCTTGACCGGTGTTCCCGCTCGCACGCCTGCGTAGAGACGGTGGGCCACGACGAGGAACCACACTCCCGAGGCCACGGCGACGGCTGCGTAGATGATGCCCGAGCCCGGCGCCAACGCGAGCGTTGCGGCAACGGTGGCCCACGCGTAGAGCACGATGTGCTTGGTGACCTTCGTTTCCGAGGCGACAGCAGGCAGCATCGGCACGTTGGCCGCCTGGTAGTCCTCCTTGTATCGGAGCATGAGCGCCCAGGTGTGCGGCGGCGTCCACAGGAAGATCACCAGGAACATCACCAGTGCCTGCCACCCGATCGTGCCGGTCACGGCGGACCAACCGATCATCACCGGCATACATCCGGCCGCGCCACCCCACACCACGTTCTGGGATGTGCGCCTCTTGAGCACGAGTGTGTAGACGAAGATGTAGAAGCAGATCGTCACGACGGCGAGCACACCGCTGAGCAGATTGGTGGTGGCCCACAGCCAGAAGAACGAGAACACACCCAGGACGAGACCGAAGATCAGGGCGTGCGAGACGGGCATGGCACCGCGGGCGAGCGGACGCTTCTCGGTGCGCTTCATCACCTTGTCGATGTCTGCGTCGACCACCATGTTCAAGGTGTTGGCGCTTGCCGCGGCCAGCATTCCACCGAAGAGCGTGGTGAGGATCAGCCACGGATCGACGTTTCCTCGGTCGGCCAGAAGCATCGCCGGAATGGTCGTGACGAGAAGGAGTTCGATGACCCGGGGCTTCGTGAGCGCGACGTACGCAAGTAGGAGTGCGAGCGCTCTGCGCGGGGCGGACGTCTCCGGCTCGGCCTGCGTGGGCTCACCCTTGTCGTCTGCTCCGAATCCGGGGCCGCCGGCGAAACCGTGTCCGCCCGGCTGCTGCCCAATTCGCACTGCGTCTCCTCGCACGACTGTCGTTCTCTGGCGCTCGGCCACTTGCTCGCATGCCTCCGGCACGCGTTGACTCTCCACGGCGACACTTCGGCACCTGGGCGCACGAAGTCATCCTCATCCACCACCGCGGAAGCCGACGAACGTGCGCCTACTACGACCGATGGTAGACGGCTGGGTTTGCACCTCCAATTCGCAGGGCACCCAAAGTGAGGAATATGTCGCCTACGAGTAACCCGTGCGCAATCGCCCGGGGGAAGGCACGACAGTAGGGTCGGACAGAACTAGGCTGGTGAAGGACGTCCTTCGGCACCGACTGCGTGCGTGCTCCACCCAGGCGCATCGCAGTGGCCGCCGAGCGACGATTCCTCGGAGCCACAACTCGAACGAATGTCAGGAGATTTCTGCTCGTGTCGATCACAGACGATATTGACGTCCTCACCACGGCGCACCACCCGAGCGACTGGACGGACCTGGACACCCGAGCGGTCGACACCGTTCGTGTTCTGGCAGCGGACGCAGTGCAGAAGGTCGGCAACGGCCACCCCGGAACCGCGATGAGCCTGGCTCCCCTCGCCTACACCCTCTTTCAGCGCACCATGCGCCACGATCCCACCGACACGCACTGGATCGGCCGCGACCGGTTCGTGCTCTCGTGCGGGCACTCGAGCCTGACCCTCTACCTGCAGCTCTACTTGGGCGGCTTCGGACTCGAGCTCGCCGACATCGAGGCACTGCGCACCTACAAGTCGAAGACTCCCGGACACCCGGAGTTCCGTCACACCGACGGCGTCGAGATCACCACCGGACCGCTCGGCCAGGGACTCGCGTCCGCCGTGGGCATGGCCATGGCGGCCCGCCGCGAGCGTGGCCTGTTCGATCCCGAGCCCGCTCTCGGTGAAAGTCCGTTCGACCACTTCATCTACGTGATCGCCTCCGACGGAGACATCGAAGAAGGCGTCACGTCCGAGGCGTCGTCGCTGGCCGGTACTCAGCAGCTCGGCAACCTGATCCTGTTCTACGACGACAACAAGATCTCGATCGAGCACTCCACCGACATCGCCCTCTCCGAGAACACGGCCGCGCGCTACGAGGCCTACGGCTGGCACGTCCAGGTGGTCGAGGGCGGCGAGAACGTCACGGCGATCGAAGAGGCCGTCGAGGCTGCCAAGGCCGTCACCGACAAGCCGTCGATCATCGTGCTGCGCACCATCATCGGTTTCCCGGCCCCCACGATGATGAACACCGGTGCAGTCCACGGTGCCGCACTGGGCGACGAGGAGATCGCCAAGGTCAAGCAGGCACTCGATTTCGACCCCGCCAAGACGTTCGAGGTCACCGACGAGGTCATCGGCCACACCCGAAAGCTGCAGGAACGCGGCCGCAAGGCCCACGCCGACTGGAGCGTCGAATTCGACGCCTGGGCCGCGCGCGAGCCCGAGCGCAAGAAGCTGCTGGACCGCCTCACCCAGGGCACGTTGCCCGAGAACTGGACCGACGTTCTGCCCACCTGGGAGCCCGGCAGCAAGGCCGTCGCGACACGTGCGGCGTCGGGCGAGGTCCTCAACGCCGTCGGACCTGTCCTCCCGGAGCTGTGGGGCGGCTCGGCCGACCTGGCCGGCAGCAACAACACGACGATCAAGGGCGCGAAGTCCTTCGGCCCCACGTCCATCTCCACCGACGACTGGGACGCCGAGCCGTACGGCCGCACGCTGCACTTCGGCATCCGTGAGCACGCGATGGGTGCCATCCTCTCCGGCATCGTCATGCACGGCCCGACCCGCGCATACGGCGGAACGTTCATGCAGTTCAGCGACTACATGCGGCCGGCAGTTCGGCTCGCGTCGTTGATGGACATCGACCCCATCTACGTGTGGACACACGATTCCATCGGCCTCGGCGAGGACGGCCCGACGCACCAGCCGGTCGAGCACCTCGCCGCGCTGCGGGCCATCCCCAACCTCTCGGTGGTACGCCCCGGTGACGCCAACGAGACCGCATTCGCATGGCAGGCAGTGCTGGCCAAGTCCAGCAGCAGCGGACCCGTCGGCCTCGCGCTGACGCGTCAGGGCATCCCGATTCTCGAGGGCACCAGCTTCGAGGGCGTCTCCAAGGGCGGATACATCCTCGCCGAGTCGTCCAAGGCGACCCCGGACGTCGTGCTGATCGGCACCGGTTCGGAGCTGCAGTACGCCGTGGAAGCGCAGAAGCAGCTCGAGGCGCAGGGCATCGCCGCCCGCGTCGTCTCGATGCCGTGCGTCGAGTGGTTCGAGAGCCAGGACCAGAACTACCGCGACCAGGTGATCCCGCCCACCGTCAAGGCCCGGGTGTCGATCGAAGCCGGTATCGCTATGCCGTGGTGGAAGATCGTCGGCGGCTTCGGCGAGATCATCTCGCTCGAGCACTACGGCGAATCTGCCGATGCTGCAACACTTTTCCGCGAGTTCGGCTTCACGGCCGAGGCCGTCACCGCAGCCGCACAGCGCTCCATCACCAATGTGAAGGGATAATCCATGACCCAGAACAAGAATCTCGCAGAGCTCTCCGCCGCCGGAATCTCGGTATGGCTGGACGACCTGTCCCGTGACCGCATCCGCTCGGGCAACCTGAAGGACCTGATCGACACCAAGAGTGTCGTCGGAGTCACCACCAACCCGTCGATCTTCCAGGCAGCCCTGAGCTCGGGCGAGGCATACGACGAGCAGGTGACCAAGCTCGCCGGTGAAGGTGCCGACGTCGAGACCACGATCCGTACGGTCACCACGGACGACGTCCGTGAGGCCTGCGACATCCTGATGCCTCAGTACGAGGCCAGTGCAGGCGTGGACGGACGGGTCTCGATCGAGGTCGATCCCCGCATGGCCCACGACGCAGACAAGACCTACGAGCAGGCCGTCGAACTGTGGAAGATCGTCGACCGCCCGAACCTGCTCATCAAGATTCCGGCCACCGAGGCCGGAATTCCCGCTATCGCCAAGGTGATCGGCGAGGGCATCAGCGTCAACGTCACGCTGATCTTCTCCGTCGAGCGCTACGAACTGGTGATGAACGCGTACCTCGAGGGGCTCGAGAAGGCGCGCGCAGCCGGTCACGACCTCGACAAGATTCACTCGGTCGCGTCGTTCTTCGTCTCCCGCGTGGACAGCGAGATCGATTCCCGGCTCGATGCGATCGGCACCCCCGACGCCGAGGCGCTCAAGGGCAAGGCCGCTCTGGCCAATGCTCGGCTCGCATACGTGGCGTACCAGCAGATCTTCGAGGTCGCTCCTCGGTTCCGCGAGTTCGTCGGCAGTGGCGCGCGCGCTCAGCGGCCGCTGTGGGCGTCGACCGGCGTCAAGTCCGACGCCTACCCGGACACCATGTACGTCACCGAGCTCGTCTCGCCCAACACCGTGAACACGATGCCCGAGAAGACCATGGACGCGGTTGCCGATCACGGCGAGATCGTCGGCGACACCGTCTCGGGCAAGGGACCGGAATCGCAGGAGATCTTCGACCGCATCTCGGCGCTCGGTATCGACATCACCGATGTCTTCGTGACGTTGGAGAACGAAGGCGTCCAGAAGTTCGAGGCCGCCTGGAACGAGTTGCTCGAGGCCACCGGCGAGCAGCTTCGCCAAGCAGGTCAGAAGAGCTGACCGACTGTGCCCACCGCAGAAACCGAACCTCTCCATTCCGCGGACTGGCTCAACCCTCTCCGCGACGCGCGGGACAAGCGGCTCCCCCGCATCGCGGGCCCGTGCAGCATGGTCATCTTCGGAGTGACCGGAGATCTCGCGCGTAAGAAGCTCATGCCTGCGGTGTACGACCTGGCGAACCGGGGGCTTCTACCCCCCGGTTTCGCCCTGGTCGGATTTGCCCGGCGGGAATGGCAGAACCAGGACTTCGCCAAGATCGTGCACGACTCCGTGCGCGATCACGCGCGAACACCGTTCAGTGAGGAGGTGTGGAACACCCTCGCCGAGGGATTCCGGTTCGTCCAGGGCTCCTTCGACGACGACGAGGCGTTCGACGAGCTGTCACGAACACTGACCGAGCTCGACGAGACCCGCGGCACCGGGGGTAATCACGCCTTCTATCTGTCCATCCCGCCCAGCGCTTTCCCTGTCGTCCTCGAGCAGTTGTCGCGCTCGGGCCTGGCGCAGAGCAAGGACGGCAATTGGCGACGCGTGGTCATCGAGAAGCCGTTCGGACACGACCTGCAGAGCGCGAAAGAGCTCAACGCTGTCGTGAACCGAGTGTTCCCCGAGGACACCGTGTTTCGCATCGACCACTACCTCGGCAAGGAGACGGTGCAGAACATCCTGGCACTGCGCTTCGCCAACCAGCTGTTCGATCCGATCTGGAATGCGCACTACGTCGACCACGTTCAGATCACGATGGCCGAGGACATCGGATTGGGCGGTCGCGCCGGGTACTACGACGGAATCGGCGCCGCCCGTGACGTCATCCAGAACCACCTTCTGCAGCTTCTCGCCATCACTGCGATGGAGGAGCCGGTCAGCTTCAACCCCAAGGAGTTGCAGTCGGAGAAGATCAAGGTGCTCTCGGCAACCAAACTTGCCGAGCCACTCGATCGCACCTCGGCGCGCGGTCAGTACTCCGCGGGGTGGCAGGGCAGTCAGAAAGTGAAGGGGCTCAAGGAGGAAGAGGGATTCGACTCCGAGTCGAACACCGAAACCTATGCCGCCATCACTCTGGAGGTGGATACGCGGCGCTGGGGTGGGGTGCCGTTCTATCTCCGCACCGGCAAGGCACTCGGGCGTCGAGTCACCGAGATCGCGATGGTGTTCAAGCGCGCTCCGCACCTGCCGTTCGACGCGACGATGACCGAAGAACTCGGTCAGAATGCGTTGGTGATCCGAGTCCAGCCCGACGAGGGCGTGACGATGCGCTTCGGCTCCAAGGTGCCGGGATCGAGCATGCAGGTGCGCGACGTCAGCATGGACTTCAGCTACGGCCAGGCGTTCACCGAGTCCTCTCCCGAGGCATACGAGCGCCTCATCCTCGATGTGCTGCTCGGCGAGCCGTCGCTGTTCCCGGTCAATGCCGAAGTGGAACTGTCGTGGAAGATCCTGGATCCGATTCTGGAATTCTGGGCTTCCGGCGGCACCGCGGAACCGTACGAAGCCGGTACCTGGGGGCCTTCCTCGGGTGACGAGATGATGCACCGCACCGGACGCGAATGGAGAAGGCCGTGATTGTCGACATCCCCGCCACGACGACGGCCGAGGTCGGCAAGAAGTTGGTGGAGGTGCGTGAAGCGGGCGGTGCGGTGACCATCGGTCGGGTGCTGACGCTGATCGTCGCCAGCCGTGATCCGGCCAAAGCCGAACGAGCGATCGACGCAGCCAACGAAGCGAGCCGTGAGCATCCGTGCCGCGTCATCGTGCTCATCCACGGAGACCGATCCGCCGAGTCGAGCCTCGACGCACAGATCCGGGTGGGCGGCGACGCCGGAGCGTCGGAGGTCGTGGTGCTGCGCTTGAACGGCGAACTCGCCGATCACGAGCACAGTGTGGTCATCCCGTTCCTGCTGCCCGATACCCCGATCGTGGCGTGGTGGCCGGACGAGGCACCGACCGTTCCGGCGAAGGATCCGCTGGGGCGCTTGGCAATTCGGCGGATCACCGATGCCACCAACTCCCCCGACACCACCGCGACGATCAAGGGTCGGCTCAGCAGCTACACCGAGGGCGACACCGATCTTTCCTGGAGTCGCATCACCTACTGGCGCGGTCTGTTGGCCACCGCACTCGACCAGGCTCCGTTCGAGGCTGTCGTCTCGGCCACGGTGTCGGGACTGGCCGAGGAACCCGCACTCGACATCCTGGCCGGTTGGTTGGCCGCCAAACTGGACGTGCCGGTCCACCGCCGTGCGGGTGAGCTCAAGGTGGAGCTGATCAGAGAGAACAGCAGCATTTCGCTGACGCGACCGCAGACAGGCAAGACCGCGACCCTTCGGCGCACCGGTCAACCCGACGCCGAAGTCGCACTGGCGCGTCGCAACACGCGAGAGTGCCTCGCCGAGGAACTGCGCAGACTCGACACGGACGAGATCTACGAACTCGCGCTGCACGGACTGTCGAAAGTGAGCTATGAGTAAGACAACGGTACTTCAGTACCTGGACGCACAGGCCCTGGTCGACGCCGCACGATCTCGCTTCGTCGACGTGGTCACGGCCGCACAGGCCCAGCGAGGCTTCGCATCGGTGGTGTTGACCGGCGGTGGCACCGGAATCGCGCTGCTGGAGGCGCTGCGCGCGGACTCCGGCGCGATCGACTGGGGCAAGGTCGACATCTACTTCGGCGACGAGCGCTTCCTGCCCTCGGGCGATCAGGAACGCAACGAGGTACAGGCCTCGGAGGCGCTGCTCGATCACGTCGATGTCCATCCCGACCGAGTGTTCCGGATGGCCGCATCCGACGGACCGCACGGGAGCGACCCCGAGGTTGCCGCGGCAACGTATGCGCAGATCCTGCATTCCGGATCGGAGGGTGACCCGACGCCCCGGTTCGACGTCCATCTCCTCGGAATGGGCGGTGAGGGCCACATCAATTCACTCTTCCCCCACACCGATGCAGTGCGCGAACAGCACCGCTTCGTCGTGGCGGTCGAGGACTCCCCCAAGCCCCCGCCGGTGCGCATCACACTGACGCTGCCGGCTGTTCGCCGCGCACAGCACGTGTGGTTGCTCGTCTCGGGAGCGAACAAGGCCGACGCCGTCGCGGCCGCGGTGGGCGGGGCCGATTCCGACGAGGTCCCGTCGGCCGGCGCGCTGGGCACCGAATCCACGGTCTGGTTCCTCGATGCCGGTGCAGCGTCCAAGCTGGACACCGTGTGATCTCACCCGACTAGTCGGGTTCGGCAGCGTCGGGGTCACATCCCGGCCGCTCGCAGTCGTAGTCGCCGATGCACCGGGCTCGTCCTGTCCTCGAGCGACCGATCCGCCTACCGTTCGCGCGGTAGGCGGATCCGTCTCTCCAGGTGTCCGTCGTTCTGCAGCACTGCCTCATACCTCGTTGGACGCGACCCGCCGCCGACCGGTTCCTCGCCCCCGAAGAGGGGCTAGCCGCTGTTGCGCAGTGCCGTCGCGAGACCGTTCATCGTCAGCAGGATTCCTCGCTTGACCCGTTCGTCGTCGTCACCGTTGCGGTAACGCCGGAGCATCTCCACCTGCATCTGGTTGAGCGGCTCGAGGTACGGGAACCGGTTGTGCACGGAGCGTTCCAGCGACGGGTTGTCTTCGAGCAGGCGACTGTGGCCGGTGATCTTCAGGTACATCCGCACCGTCGTGGCATGTTCGGCTTCGATCATGCCGAAGATCCGCGCACGCAGGTCTGCGTCGGGAACCAACTCCGCGTACCGCGCCGCGATACCCAGATCCGACTTGGCCATGACCTGCGCGAGGTTGGACAGAACGGTCTGGAAGAACGGCCACTTTCGATACAGGTCGGTCAATACCTCGAGCTTGGCGTCGTCGTCGCCGACCCACTCCTCGAACGCCGAACCGGTGCCGTACCACCCGGGCAGCATGACGCGGCACTGACTCCACGACATCACCCATGGAATGGCACGCAGGTCGTACACCGAGTTCGTCGGCTTCCTCGATGCCGGACGGGAGCCGATGTTCAGCTCACCGACCTCGGCAACCGGAGTCGACGTGCGGAAGTACTCGACGAACCCGGGCTCCTCGTGCACCAGCCGACCGTATGCCGCGCGGGCCTTCGCAGCGAGGTCGTCCAGGATGTCGTACGCGGCTTCTGCGCCGTCCCCGAGACCTTCGACGTCCAGCAGAGTCGATTCGAGGGTTCCGGCAACCAGAGACTCGAGGTTGCGACGCGCCATGGACGGCTCGGCGTATTTGGCCGCGATGATCTCGCCTTGCTCGGTGAGCCGTAGCGATCCCTGCACCACTCCGGGCGGCTGCGCCAGGATCGCGTCGTAACTGGGACCGCCGCCGCGGCCGACCGTGCCGCCGCGACCGTGGAAGAGCCGCAGGCGAATACCCGTCTTGCGTGAGGCCTCGAGCAGATCGAGCTCCGCGCGGTACAGCGCCCAGTTCGCCGCGAGGTATCCACCGTCCTTGTTCGAATCCGAATACCCGAGCATGACTTCCTGATTCATGCCGCGCCCGGCCACCAGCGCACGGTAGATCGGAACGTCGAGCGTGGCGAGCAACGTCGCTGCGCCCTGCTGGAGATCCTCGATGGTCTCGAACAGCGGCACGACACCCACCGTCGACGTGGGCGCCGAACCGTCGGTGCCGGGGTCGAATATCCCTGCTTCCTTGAGCAGCAACGCCGCTTCGAGCATGTCACTGACCGACTGACACATGCTGATGATGTAGTTCTGGATGGTGTCGGGGCCCAGGTGGTCGATGGCCTCCTTGGCGGCCCTGACGATGCCCAGTTCCTTGGTGGCGAGCTCGCTGAGTTGCGCGTTGGGGCCGACCAGCGGCCGCCTGGTCGCAAGTTCGTGCGACAGAACCGAGACCCGTTCGTCCTCCCCGAGGGACATGTAGTCCGGATGTACACCGGCCCAGGCCAGCAGCTCGGCGACCACCTCTTCGTGAGTCTCGGAGTTCTGCCTCATATCCAACGCCTGCAGATGGAAGCCGAACGTCTCGACCGACTGTCGGAGCCGGAGCAGTCGATCGTCGGCGATCAGGGCATCGCCGTCCGCCCGCAGCGCGCGGTCGATGATGTCGAGGTCGTCGAGGATGCCCTGCGGACCGTCGTACTTCTGCGCCCCGAGATCGATCCCGGAGACCGGCACCGCGTCGAGCACGGTCTGGGCGGTAGCGGTGAGCCGGGCCCGGATACCGATGACCGCGACCCGATACGGCTCGTCCGATCGACGGTCGTCCGGCTCGGTCGATGCGCCGGCCAGAGCCTTCAGATCCTCGGTGACATCCACCAGACGCGCGGACATCGACAATTCCTTCTCCAGCGCGACCAATTCGTCCAGGTAGTGCTCGAACGCTACGTATCCCGCCTGATGGGTCGCGGTGTGGACCACCTCTGCGGTCACGTTCGGGTTGCCGTCCCGATCGCCGCCGATCCAGGAGCCGGGGCGAAGAATGGGCCGTGGCAATAGGTCGTCCTCGGGCCACCGTGCCCGCAGGGCTGCCCGCACGTCCGCGTTCAACGCCGGCATGACATCGAACAGGGAGGACTCGAAGTACCGGAGGCCGACCTCGATCTCGTCCTGAATCCGCAAGCGCGACAATCGAATCAGAGCCGTCTCCCACAGGGTCAGCACTTGCCTGCGGATCTGCACGTCGATGGCGGCCAGTTCCTTCGCCGCGCTGGCGGCCTTGCCCTCACGCGCCGCGGCGGCGACATCACGGCGCCGCATCAGCTCGGTGATCTTGGACTGCACATCGAACACGGTGCGTCGACGCGTCTCGGTGGGGTGCGCGGTGATCACCGGTGCGACCAGCGCATCCGTCAGCGCCGCGGCCACCTGCTCGCGCGACGGGGCCGCGGCATCGATCTTGAGCCAGGTGGCGTCGAGGCTGCTGTCCTGCGGCGGGTCCTCGCGGTCGAGGTGAATCGCGCGACGACGTTCGCGGTGCAGGTCCTCGGCAAGATTGGCCAGCAGCGAGAAGTGACTGAATGCTCGAATGAGTGGAACCGCTTGTGCCACTTCGACATCGGTGTAGCGCCCGACCGAGTCGTCGCGCTCGATCTCGGATCTGCGTACCGCGAAGGATTCGACTCGCGCCGCTTCGATCAACTCGAATACGTCGTCGCCCTCGTGCTCGCGAATGATCTCACCCAGGATGCCGCCGAGATAGCGGATGTCCTCACGAAGAGGCTCTGTCAACTCCCGACCCTGAGCTGTCGGTGGGACGAAGGCTGGGGAACCGACTGACTCGTAGGAGGATTCGCTCATCCACCCAGTATCGTCGCTCCGTCACCAACTCGCACTCGGAGCCGAATTCGATCAGGTGTACTTGATCTCCAGACCGATACCGAGAATGGCGATGAGCCAGATGATGCCGGTGAAGACCGTGAGGCGATCGAGGTTCTTTTCGACAACGGTGGAGCCGGACAGGCTGGACTGCACACCGCCACCGAACAGGCTGGACAATCCGCCGCCCTTGCCGCGATGCAGCAGGATCAGCAAGATCAGCGCCAGGCTGGTGATGACCAGCAGAATATCCAGAAACAGATCCATGTCCACCTCAAACTCGATTCGATGCCTTCAGCAGCCTACCTGGCCCCGAGAACGGCTTCGGACACCCCGCCGAAGCGAGGTGTCCGAGAACCGTTCGATACAGCGTTGCCGATGGCCGATCAGGGCAGCGGGCCGCCTGCGGCGATAGCCGACAGTGTGGCGAACTCGTCCGCCTTGAGCGAAGCGCCACCGACCAATGCGCCGTCGACGTCGGGCTGGCCGACGATCTCGCCGACGTTCTTCGCGTTGACCGAGCCGCCGTACAGCACGCGGACGCCTGCGGCGACCTCGTCCGAGGACAGCGACTTCAGCTCCTCGCGGATGGCGCCGCACACTTCCTGCGCGTCCGACGCCGACGCGACACGGCCCGTTCCGATCGCCCACACCGGCTCGTAGGCGATGACGATCTTGGAGATGTCCTCCGCCGACAATCCACTGAGCGAACCACGCAGCTGCGTGACGTTGTAGGCCACGTGCTCGCCGGCCTCGCGGATGTTCAGACCCTCTCCGATGCACACGATCGGGGTGAGGCCGTTCTTCAGGGCCGCCTTCGTCTTGGCGAGCACGACTGCGTCGTCCTCGCTGTGCAACGTGCGTCGTTCGGAGTGACCGACGACGACGAAGGTGCACCCCAGCTTGGCCAGCATCGATCCGCTGATCTCGCCGGTGAAGGCTCCCTTGTCCTCGGACGAGACGTCCTGTGCACCGTAGGTGAGCAGGAGTTTGTCGCCCTCGACCAGAGTCTGCACGCTGCGGATGTCGGTGAACGGCGGAATCACCGTCACGTCGACCTTGTCGAAGTACTTCTCGGGCAACGAGAACGCGATCTTCTGCACCAGCGAGATCGCCTCGAGGTGGTTGAGGTTCATCTTCCAGTTGCCCGCGATGAGCGGCTTACGTGCCATGCGTTACGCCTCCAGGACGGATAGGCCGGGGAGCTGCTTGCCTTCGAGGTACTCGAGGGAAGCACCGCCGCCGGTGGAGATGTGCGAGAAGCCGTCGTCGGGCAGTCCGAGGGTGCGCACCGCAGCCGCGGAGTCGCCGCCACCGACGACGCTGAACGCGCCCTTCTCGGTGGCGCCGATGATCGCTTCCGCGATGCCCTTGGTGCCGGCCGAGAACTTGTCGAACTCGAACACTCCTGCCGGTCCGTTCCAGAAGACGGTCTTGGCATTCGACAGGACGACGGAGAAACGACTGACCGAGTCGGGTCCGATGTCCAGGCCCATCCAGCCGTCCGGAATCTCGGACGCCTTCACGGTCTTCGCCTCGGCGTCCGCCGCGAACTTGTCTCCGACGACGATGTCGACGGGCAGGTGGATCACATCGCCGAAACGCTCGAGCAGGTCCTTGCAGACCCCGATCTGATCCTCCTGCAGCAGCGAGTTTCCGACCGAATAGCCCTGTGCAGCAAGGAAAGTGAATGCCATGCCGCCGCCGATGACAAGGGTGTCGACCTTGGGGGCCAACGCCTCGATGACGCCGAGCTTGTCCGAGACCTTGGAGCCGCCGAGCACCACCGCGTACGGACGTGCAGCGTCCTCGGTGAGCTTGGCCAGCACCTCGACCTCGGCCGCGACGAGGGTGCCCGCGTAATGCGGCAGCAACTGCGCCACGTCGTAGACCGACGCCTGCTTGCGGTGCACGACGCCGAATCCGTCGGAGACGAATGCTGCGTCGTCGCCGGCCAGAGCAACGAGCTCACGAGCCAGAGCAGCTCGCTCGGACTCGTCCTTGCTGGTCTCGCGCGGATCGAAGCGAATGTTCTCGAGCAGCAGCACGTCGCCGTCGGTCAGACCCTCGGCGCGAGCCTCGGCATCCTGACCCACCACGTCGCCCGCGAGCTGAACGTGGCGTCCGAGCAGCTCGCCGAGCTTCGCTGCGACCGGAGCCAGGCTGTACTTCGCGTCGGGCTTGCCGTCCGGACGACCGAGGTGTGCGGTGACGATGACCTTGGCACCCGCCTCGACCAGTGCCCGAAGAGTCGGGATCGACGCCTGGATACGGCCGGGATCGGTGATCGTGCCGTCCTCGAGCGGGACATTGAAGTCCGATCGCACGAGAACGCCACGGCCTTCGACACCGGCATCGAGCAGATCCTGCAGTGTCTTGACAGCCATCGGTGTCAGAGGGACTTGCCGACGAGACCGATGAGGTCGGCGAGGCGGTTGGAGTAGCCCCACTCGTTGTCGTACCAGGAGACGATCTTGACCTGGTCGTCGATGACCTTCGTCAGCGGCGCATCGAAGATCGACGAGTGCGGGTCGGTGACGATGTCCGAGGACACGATGGGATCGGTGTTGTACTTGAGGATGCCCTTCAGCGGGCCCTCGGCAGCGGCCTTCATCGCAGCGTTGATGTCCTCGGCGGAAGCCGACTTCTTCAGCAGTGCGGTCAGGTCGGTCACCGAGCCGGTGGGGATCGGAACCCGAAGCGCGTAGCCGTCGAGCTTGCCGAGCAGCTGCGGGAGAACCAGGCCGATGGCCTTGGCTGCACCGGTGCCGGTCGGCACGACGTTCAGCGCTGCGGCGCGGGCGCGACGCAGATCGCTGTGCGGGCCGTCCTGCAGGTTCTGATCCTGCGTGTACGCGTGAATCGTGGTCATCAGACCCGAGACGATGCCGAACTCGTCGTCGAGAACCTTGGCGATGGGGCCGAGGCAGTTGGTGGTGCACGACGCGTTGGAGATGATGTTCTGGCTGCCGTCGTACTTGTCGTCGTTGACGCCCATCACGATGGTGATGTCCTCGCCCTTGGCAGGCGCGGAGATGATGACCTTCTTGGCACCGGCGTCGATGTGGCCCTGTGCCTTCGCAGCGTCGGTGAAGATGCCGGTGGACTCGACGACGACGTCGACGCCCAGGTCACCCCACGGAAGTGCGGACGGGCCCTCGCGCAGCGACAGCGCCTTGATCTTCTGGCCACCGACGACGATGGTGTCCTCGCCCTCGAGCGAGACGTCGTGCGGCAAGCGGCCCAGGATCGAGTCGTACTTGAGCAGGTGTGCGAGCGATGCGTTGTCGGTCAGGTCGTTGACAGCAACGATTTCGATGTCGGTGGTACCGAGCGCCTTCTGCGCATCGACAGCCCTGAAGAAGTTACGCCCGATGCGGCCGAAGCCGTTGACGCCTACCCGGATCGTCACTGTTCGCTCCTAAAAGTTGTGAAAACAGATGTCTGATTGTTCCTGCGTGCGGGGTGCCACACGCGGTTCCCACCCTAGTGTGCGCGCAGGCAGAGCGCGCGCATCACACGATCGAGCCGATCACGCCTCGTCGAGCAGTTCGGCGGTGACCGCCGACTCGGTGTCCGGAATTCCGGTTTCCTTCGCCTTGCGGTCGGCCATCGACAGCAGACGTCGGATTCGGCCTGCCACAGCGTCCTTGGTCATCGGTGGGTCGGCCAACTGGCCCAGTTCCTCCAGAGACGCCTGCCGATGCTGGACTCGGAGCGAGCCCGCCGCGGCCAGATGATCCGGCACGTCGTCGCCGAGAATGTGCAGGGCCCGCTCGACACGCGCTGCGGCGGCCACGGCGGCCCTGGCCGAGCGGCGCAGGTTGGCGTCGTCGAAGTTGGCGAGCCGGTTCGCGGTGGCCCTGACCTCGCGTCGCATGCGTCGTTCTTCCCAGATCAACCGGGTGTCCTGTGCGCCCATCCGCGTGAGCAGTGCCCCGATCGCCTCGCCGTCGCGGACGACCACTCGATCCGTGCCGCGGACCTCGCGTGCCTTGGCGGCGACGCCGAGACGTCGAGCGGCTCCGACGAGCGCGAGCGCCGCTTCGGGGCCCGGGCAGCTGATCTCCAGGGCCGACGATCGGCCGGGTTCGGTGAGTG
This sequence comes from Rhodococcus sp. 05-340-2, assembly GCF_002258915.1. Lineage (NCBI taxonomy): Bacteria > Bacillati > Actinomycetota > Actinomycetes > Mycobacteriales > Nocardiaceae > Rhodococcus > Rhodococcus sp. 05-340-2. The sequence continues at coordinate 598,831 of NZ_NOYU01000027.1, read as the reverse complement.
AACCGTGCGCCAGGAATGCCCCACGCCATGCCGCCTCGGAGTCTCCCACCGTGCCGCCGACGACCTGCGCGGGCAAGCCGCGAACCGGGCGGCCGCGCAGGTCCAACAGGCCGGTCTGTCGCGCCAGCGCCTCGCCGTCCTTGGCGACGCGCACCACGTAGCGAGAGGTCTTGCGGAGCCCGCCTGCTCCGAGCATGTGCACGTCGGAGGAGTAGCCGTACAGCTCGAAGATCTCCCGACGGAGCCGTCTCGCAATGGACCCGAGGTCCACCTCGGCCTCGACCACCACCCGGCCCGCCACGATGTGCAGTCCGCCTGCGAATCGCAGCAGTGCGGACACCTCGGCCTTGCGGCAACTGACCTGACTGACGGTGAGCCTGCTCAGCTCGTCCTTGACCTCCGCTGTCATGGCCACGAAGTGATCCCCTCTCTGCGTGCGGCAGTCGGTACGGTGCCGTCGGTGGACGACACGATGGAGCCGAGAGCCGCAGCAAGCTTGCCGTAATGATGTGCGTGGGTGCCGTTTTCGGCAACGTCGACGTAGACGACCTCGGCACCGAGCCGGGCTGCCGCCCGCGCCACGTGCTCGCGGTTGCTGCCTTCCGGGACCGAGGCGGAATCGACCAACACGTAGTCGATTCCCAAATCCGGTGCGTGTTGGGAGAGTACGTGGACATGGCGCTCGGCGGAGAATCCGGTGGTCTCGCCCAGTTCGGGTGCCAGGTTCAACACCAGTACTTTCGGCGCGCTCGTGCGAGCCAGCGCGGCGAGCTGATCCGGCACCAGCACGTGTGGGATGACGCTGGAGAACCACGATCCCGGTCCGAGCACCACGAGGTCGGCCTTCTCGATCGCAGCGAGCGCATCCGCGGAGGCGGGCGGTTCGGGTGGACGCAGTCGGACGCGGCGGACCTTGCCCGGAGTCGTCGCCACTGCCACCTGTCCGCGAATGACACGGCTCACGCGTGGGTCGTCCTCGAGACCGGAGACGTCGGCCTCGATGTCGAGTGCGATCGGCGACATCGGAAGCACTCGTCCTTCGATTCCGAGCATCCGCACCATCTCGTCCAGTGCGGCGATCGGGTCGCCCAGTACCTCGGTCAGGCCGGCGAGGATGAGGTTGCCCACAGAATGTCCGGCCAGAGCGCCCGTGCCACCGAAGCGGTGCTGCAGGACATCGGTCCAGAGTTGCGTTCTCTCGTCCGAGCGTGCCAGCGCGGCCAGTGCCATACGCAGGTCCCCGGGCGGAATGACGCCGAGCTCGGCGCGCAGACGCCCCGAGGATCCCCCGTCGTCGGCGACCGTGACGACGGCGGTGACGTCGTGACCGAGCAACCGGGCCGCCGACAGCGTGGCGTACAGGCCGTGGCCGCCTCCGAGCGCGACGATCTTCGGGCCGGATACCGGTACTTCGGTGTCGAACTCGCTCATTCGCGACCCAGATCCCGATGCAGCACGCGCACCGACACATCGCCCTGATCGGCGAGAATTGCGGCCAGTGCTTCGGTCATCGCGACACTTCGGTGCTTTCCTCCGGTGCAACCAACGGCCACCGTCATGTATCTCTTGCCTTCCCGCACGTATCCCTCGATCGTCAAATTCAGCAGGTGCGTGTATGTCTGCAGGTAGTCGCGTGCCCCGTCCTGCCCCAGCACGTAATCGCGGACGTCCGCGTCCTGGCCGGTGTGTTCGCGCAGCTCGGGGACCCAGTGTGGATTGGGCAGAAAGCGCACGTCGCACACCAGGTCGGCGTCCATCGGCAGGCCGTACTTGAATCCGAACGACTGCACGGTGACGCCGACGCCGGTGGTGTCGGCGTCGCCGAACACCGTCTCGATCTTGCGCCGCAACTGGTGCACCGACAGGGATGTGGTGTCCACGGTCAGATCCGCAGCTGCCTTGACCTGGGCGAGTCGCAGCCGTTCGGCGGTGATGCCCTCGGTCAACGTTCCGTCCTGGCCGTCGTTCTGCAGAGGATGGCTGCGCCGGTTGGACTCGAATCGACGGATCAGCACGGCGTCGGACGCGTCGAGGAAGAGCACTCTGTTGCGTACACCCTTGGAGTCGAGTTCTTTCACGACCCAGCCCAGATCGCCGGTGAACAGGCGGCTTCGAACGTCCATCACCAGTGCCAGGCGCTCGATTCTGGGCTGGGACTCGAGCCCGAGATCGACCATCTTGGAGATGAGCTCCGGCGGCAGGTTGTCGGCGACGTACCAGCCGAGATCCTCGAGAATTTTGGCCGCAGTGCGCAATCCGGCGCCGGACACCCCGGTGACCAACGCCACCTCGATCTCGTCGTGCCGCGACTCCCCCTCGGAGGACTGTTCGAGGTGCTCTTCGGACGGTGGATGTCTCTGTGTCTGGTGTTCGCTCACTACGAAGCCTGTCCCGCCGATTCCACACGCGGTGCGATCGCATGTTCCGCCGTGTTCTCGCCCGATGTCGTTGCAGTTGCGCTGCCATCATCGCCTACATCGGCGTCGTCCGTGTCGGAACCCAGCGCGGCCAGCACCGACTTGGCCGTGGTCTCTCCGATCCCGGGAACCTCGACGATCTCCGCGACCGTCGCACGCTTGAGGTTGGCAACCGAACCGAAGTGTGCCACCAGCGCCGTTCGACGTGACTCGCCGAGTCCGCGGACCGAATCGAGAGCCGACGCCGTCATCCGCCGTGATCGCTTGCTGCGATGGAACGTGATCGCGAACCGGTGCGCTTCGTCGCGAACCCGCTGCAGCAGGTAGAGCGACTCGCTCGTGCGCGGCAGGATGACCGGATCCTCCTCCCCCGGAACCCATACCTCCTCGAGCCGCTTCGCCAGGCCGACCACCGCAACATCGGTCACGCCGAGCTCGTCCAGTACCGCCGCGGCAGCGGCCACCTGAGGGGCACCACCGTCGACGACGAACAGGTTGGGTGGATACGCGAATTTTCGCGGTCGTCCGGTCTGCGGATCCAGCGCCGCTTCGGGGGCCAGATCGCCCCCGGTCCCCTCGGCCGAACCGTCCGCGGAGTGCCGCAGGAATCGGCGACGAGTCACCTCGGCGATACTCGCCACGTCGTCGGAGTGCCCGTCGCCTGCCGCTTCCTTGATCGCGTAGTGGCGGTAGTCGCTCTTGCGGGGCAATCCGTCCTCGAAGACGACGAGCGAGGCGACCACGTCGGTTCCCTGTACGTGGGAGATGTCGATGCACTCGATGCGCAGCGGTGCGGAATCGAGATCGAGCGCCTCCTGGATGCCTTGCAGCGCAGCCGATCTCGACGTGAAGTCGCCTGCGCGTTTGAGTTTGTGCTGCTGCAGGGCCTCCTTGGCGTTGCGTTCGACGGTCTCGGCCAACGCCTTCTTGTCGCCGCGTTGGGGAACACGCAGGGTCACGTTCGAGCCCCGGAGTTCACTGAGCCAGACCTGTACCTCGTCGGCGTTGTCCGGCAGGACCGGAACCAGCACTTCCCTCGGGACTGCATTGGAACCACCGTCGTCGCCGCCCGGTGCCTGTGCGGACAGGGCAGCCTGCTCGCCGTAGAACTGCGTCAGAAACTGTTCGACCAGAGCGGGGAGATCGGCCTCGTCCTGGCGTTCGATCACCTCGCCTGCCTTCTCCACCACCCAGCCGCGTTGCCCTCGTACACGGCCGCCTCGGACGTGGAAGACCTGAACGGCAGCTTCCAGGGCATCGGTCGCGAATGCGACGAGATCGGCGTCGGTGCCGTCGCCGAGCACCACCGCCTGCTTCTCCAATGCTCGACGCAGCGCACCGACGTCGTCTCGCAGACGCGCGGCGGTCTCGAAATCCAGGTCCTCGGATGCAGCCTGCATCTTCTTCTCGAGCTGACGAACCAGCTTGTCCGTCTTTCCGGCCAGGAAGTCGCAGAAATCCTCGACGGTGCGGCGATGCTCGTCGGCACTGACCCGGCCGACGCACGGTGCCGAGCACTTGTCGATGTACCCCAACAGGCAGGGCCTGCCGATCTGATTGTGGCGCTTGAACACTCCGGTCGAGCACGTGCGCGCGGGAAATACTCGCAGCAGGAGATCCAGCGTCTCGCGAATGGCCCACGCGTGCGCGTAGGGGCCGAAATACCGCACGCCCTTGCGTCTGGGTCCGCGGTAGACGAACAACCGCGGGTATTCCTCGTTCATCGTCACCGCGAGCATCGGATAGCTCTTGTCGTCGCGGTAGCGGACGTTGAACCGTGGATCGAATTCCTTGATCCAGTTGTACTCGAGCTGCAGGGCCTCGACTTCGGTGGTCACCACGGTCCACTCCACCGATGCCGCGGTGGTGACCATCTGACGAGTACGTGGATGCAGAGACGCTATGTCTGCGAAGTAGGAATTGAGCCGACTGCGGAGGCTTTTGGCCTTTCCCACGTAGACGACGCGACCGTGCGGATCTCGAAATTTGTACACCCCCGGCTCCACCGGGATGGTTCCGGTGGCCGGGCGGTAGGTAGCGGGGTCGGACACGGCATCCACGTTAGCCGTCGGGTCCGACGTTCTCCGCATCCGCAGCTCAGCTGTGGTGCGAAGGAACGACGTCAGTCCTGATCGACCTGAGCGGGCGCGTATTTGCGTTCGAGGGTGCGGAACTTTCGTACCGCCGACACCGCATGGTCACGATCGTTGGACTGGATGGCCATCACGTTGATGAACTCGTCGTCGGGAATGTCGACCCTGGCCCACATCGCGCCGTCGGGGAAGGACAGACCACGCACCAGATCCCATTCGATGAGACGCTCCGACAACAGGTTCCGTACCGCGACACCTGCAGGCCCGACGCGAATGCGCGGGCGCGTCAGCACGAGCGCCAGGCCTCCCAGAAGAAGTCCGATTCCCGCCATCGCCAGTTGGTCGGCGGTTCTGAAGTACACACCGGTCGGCGACACTCGCAGCAGGACGGCGACGGTGGAGTGCGCCACCACGAGCAGTACCGCCGTCGCGATGGCGTACCGAGCCGATTTGCGCGACTTCACTTCCATGTCCCACTCGGCGGACGGTGCGCTGCCGGTCACGTGAACTCCTGATTCGTCCATGGCTGGCGTAAGTGCTTGAGGGTGAGAGCTGTGTCGATCGCGGCCGCCGTGGCCTGAGCGCCCTTGTCCTCGAACGAACCGGGCAGTCCGGCGCGATCGAGCGCCTGCTGCTCGTCGTTGGTGGTGAGCACGCCGTTGGTGACCGGAGTGCCCTCGTCGAGCGAGACTCGCGTCAGACCGGCTGTCACGGCGTCGCACACGTACTCGAAATGCGGTGTGCCCCCGCGAATGACGACACCGAGAGCAACGACGGCGTCGTGGTTGCGGGCCAGTTCCTGCGCCACGACGGGCAGTTCGATGGCTCCGGCCACACGGATGACCGTGACGTCTGCGATCCCCGCCGACTCGGCCTTGCGGAGTGCACCGTCGAGCAGCGCCTGGGAGATCTTCTGGTGCCACTGGCCGGCGACGATCGCCAGCTTGAGATCACCCGCGCCTGCCAGCTGCAGGGTGGGTTCGCCTTCGCCGCTCATGAGGTGGTTCCGTTTTCCTGGGCGGGAGTGGAGCCTGCGGAATGACCGGTTTCGTACTCGTCGAGCCCGGTGAGGTCGTGGCCCATCCGGTCGCGTTTGGTGCGCAGGTAGGTGAGGTTCTCCGCGTTGGCGCGCAGCGGCATCGGCACCCGCTCGGTGACGTGCAGGCCGTAGCCGTCGAGGCCCACCCGCTTGGCGGGGTTGTTGGTCAGCAGCCGCATCGAGGACACTCCGAGGTCGACGAGGATCTGGGCACCGATCCCGTAGTCGCGGGAGTCGGCGGGGAGTCCGAGCTGCAGGTTGGCGTCGACGGTGTCGGAGCCTGCGTCCTGGAGTTGGTATGCCTGGAGTTTGTGCAGCAGACCGATGCCGCGCCCCTCGTGTCCGCGCATGTACAGCACAATGCCGCGCTCCTCGGCGGCGACCATTTCCAGGGCCGCGTCGAGCTGTGGTCCGCAGTCGCAGCGCAGTGATCCGAACACATCGCCGGTGAGGCATTCGGAGTGCACTCGAACGAGCACGTCGTTGCCGTCTCCGTCGGGGCCAGCGATGTCGCCGCGAACGAGCGCGACGTGTTCGACCTCGTCGTAGATGCTCTGATAGCCGACGGCTCGGAAAGTGCCGTGGCTGGTGGGGATTCGGGCGTCGGCGACGCGGACGACATGCTTCTCGTGCTTGCGGCGCCAGGCGATGAGGTCGGCGATGGAGATGAGGGCCAGGTCGTGTTCGTCGGCGAAGACGCGCAGCTCGTCGGTCTGGGCCATCGCGCCCTCGTCCTTCTGACTGACGATTTCGCAGATGACGCCCGCAGGCCGTAGGTCCGCCATGCGCGCGAGGTCGACGGCAGCCTCGGTGTGGCCGGGGCGACGCAGCACTCCGCCGTCCTTGGCGCGCAGGGGTACGACGTGGCCGGGACGGGTGAAGTCGTTGGCCCCGGTGTCTGGGTCGGCGAGAAGTCGCATCGTGGCCGCACGGTCGGAGGCCGAGATTCCGGTGCCGATGCCCTCGCGGGCGTCGACGGTGACGGTGTAGGCGGTGCCGTGCTTGTCCTGATTGGTGGCGAACATCGGCGGCAGGCCGAGGCGGTCGCAGTCCTCACCGGAGAGCGGAACGCAGAGGTAGCCGGAGGTGTAGCGGACCATGAAGGCGACCAGTTCCGGGGTGGCCTTCTCGGCGGCGAAGATGAGGTCGCCTTCGTTCTCGCGGTCCTCGTCGTCGACGACCACCACTGCTTTGCCCGCAGCGATGTCCGCAACTGCGCGCTCGATACTGTCGAACCTGGTCACCACGGTGTGCTCCATACGTCTCGGGCCTGGCTCAGCGCCCTGGAAATTCTCCGATGCACCATCGACTGCGTGCACGTCAACAGTACTTACTGTGCGTCGATCGTCTGCAGCCGCTCCACGTACTTGGCGATGACGTCGACTTCGAGGTTGACCGGCGATCCGACCTCGGCCGTGCCGAGAGTGGTCAGGTCGAGGGTGGTGGGGATCAGGGAGATCTCGAACCAGTGCGCTCCGTCGTCGACGCCGAGGCCGGAGACGGTGAGCGAGACGCCGTCGACGGTGATCGAGCCCTTCTCGACGACGTACCGCGCAACCGAGGTGGGCAGTGCGATGCGCACGACGGTCCAGTTCTCGGACGGGGACCGGCCGATGATCTTCCCGGTGCCGTCGACATGGCCCTGCACGAGGTGCCCGCCGAGACGGCTGCCGAGCGCGGCTGCACGCTCGAGGTTGACGCGGCTGCCCACGTCGAGAGCACCGAGGCTCGAGCGGTTCAGCGTCTCCTGCATGACGTCGGCGGTGAATCCGCCGTCGGGCAGCACCTCGACGACGGTCAGGCAGACCCCGTTCACCGCGATGGAGTCGCCGTGGCCTGCATCCGAGGTCACCACCGGGCCCCGAACGGTGAACCGCGCGGCGTCGGGCAGTTCGTCCTTGGCGACGATCTCGCCGAGCTCTTCGACAATTCCGGTGAACATCTACTTCGCTCCTTCGGGCACGACGCCGATCAGAATGTCGTTGCCGATCATGGTGGCTGTCTCCGTGCGGAACCGAATTGCGTCGGCAATTGTTCCGATGCCCGCATTCTCCACCGCTGCGGGTCCGCTGCCCAACACCGCCGGTGCGACGTACGCCACGACGCGGTCCACCAGGCCCGCGGCGAGGAATGCTCCGGCCAGCGTCGGACCGCCTTCGATCTGGATGTCGGTGTGCTCGTTCAGGGCGTCGATCACGGCCGCTGGGTCGTGTGTGTCGAGGAACACCGTGGGTGCGTCGGAACCACGGATTGCCGCGGTCGACGGTATCGGCCTCGATCCGACGACGACGCGCACGGGTTGATGGGGCGCAAGGGTCCCGTCGGGACGTCGTGCGGTCAGTCGTGGGTCGTCGGCCAGTACGGTGCCGGTCCCGACGACGATGGCGTCGAGCTTGGCGCGCTCGGCGTGGACGTGCGCCCGGGCCTGGGGTCCGGTGATCCACTGGCTCGTGCCGTCCGCGGCGGCGCTACGTCCGTCGAGGGTGGCAGCGTACTTCCAGGTCACGTGCGGTCGCCCGGTGCGTTGCTTGTGCAACCAGGCTCGCAGTGGCCCCTGCCGCACCTCGGTCTCGCCCATCCCCTGTTCGACGCGAACGCCGGCCGCACGTAGGGCCGTTCCGCCGCCCGACGCGAGCGGATTCGGATCGGCGACGGCATGCACCACCGCGACGATGCCCGCGTCGATCAGGGCCTGTGAGCACGGACCGGTGCGGCCCGTGTGATTGCAGGGTTCGAGAGTCACCACCGCGGTGCCGCCGCGAGCTCGGTCACCGGCCTCGGCCAGCGCGACGATCTCGGCGTGCGGACCGCCGGGCGGACGTGTCGAGCCGATGCCGACGACGACGCCACCGGCGTCGAGAATCACCGCGCCGACGGCAGGGTTGGGACTGCTGATCCCCCGGGCGGACTCGGATGCCTCGACGGCGAGGGCCATGGCGTCCGCGATGGACATTGCTGCGCCCTGGCCGTTCATTACGACAGGTGGTGTGAAGCGCGGGCAGCTCGGTCGCGCAGGTCGCGCACGGCGGCTGCGGGGTCGGCGGTGTTGTAGACGGCCGATCCGGCCACGAAACAGTCGATTCCGGCCTCTGCGGCCTGCTCGATCGTGTCGGAGTTGATGCCGCCGTCGATCTCCACCACAAGTCTGAGGTCACCGGAATCGACGAGTGCCCGAACGGCTTTCGCCTTGGACAGCACCTCGGGCATGAACGACTGTCCGCCGAAGCCCGGTTCGACGCTCATCACCAGTAACGTGTCGAAGTCGCGCAGGATCTCGAGGTACGGCTCGATCGGTGTTCCCGGTTTGACGGACAGGCCTGCTTTGGCTCCCGCTGCCCGGATGTCGCGTGCGACCGCGGACGGGTCGTCGGTCGCCTCGGCGTGGAAGGTGACGTTGTACGCGCCTGCCTCGGCGTACGGCGGGGCCCAGCGGGCCGGGTCCTCGATCATCAGGTGGCAGTCGAGGGGGATGTTGGTCGCCTTCAGCAGACTCTCCACGACCGGAAGCCCCAGCGTGAGGTTGGGTACGAAGTGCGCGTCCATGACGTCGACGTGCAGCCAGTCGGCTCCGGACACGGCATCGGCTTCGGCAGCCAGACGCGCGAAGTCTGCGGACAGGATCGAGGGGGCAATCATCGGGGAAACCACGATTGACGAGCCTAGCCGAGCCGGTATCGTTCGCCCATGACCACCATGGATTCCGTGACGGCGGTGATCGCCGAGCTTCCCGAGGTCACCGAGAGTGTCCGGTACGGCCACCCGGCGTGGTCGGTGGGCAAGAACGTGTTCGCGTGGGTCCGCCCGTTCAGCAAAGCCGATCTGAAGCGGTTCGGCAGCGAGATTCCGCCCAGCGGGCCGATCCTCGCCGTCCGCACCGCCGACCTCCACGAGAAGGAAGCTATCCTGGCCGCACACCCGCGGGCGTGCTTCACCATCTCGCATTTCGACGGGTTCGCAGCCGTTCTGGTGGATCTCGACAACACCGACGACGACGAACTACGGGAACTGCTGATCGACGGGTGGCTCGTCTACGCCCCGAAACCCGTGGCCGAGACGTTCCTGGCCGGCAGCTGATTCTGCCGCCTTCGAAGTCACATCGGTTTACGTAGCGCCGCCATGAACATCGCGTCCGTACCGTGCCGGTGCGGCCACAGTTGCACGGACGTACCGTCGCCGAGTTGCGGCACTCCTGGCACGAGCTCGCGGGTGTCGAGCTGCTCGACGCCGTAGCGGCGAACCGCGTCGGCGACGACGGCGGTGGTTTCGGACAAATGCGGAGAACACGTCGAATACAGCACCACTCCGCCCGGGCGTACCAGGTCGATCGCCGCTGCCAGCAGTTCTTTCTGCAGTGTCACCAATGCCGCCACATCGGAGGGTCGACGACGCCACCGGGCCTCGGGCCTGCGGCGCAGGGCACCGAGCCCGGTGCACGGCGCATCGACGAGCACTCGGTCGTAGCCGCGGTCGAGTCCGGACGTTCGACCGTCGACGGTGTGCACCGTCACCGGAAGGTCCTTGGTCGTCTTGGACACCAGATCGGCTCGGTGCGGTGTCGGTTCGACGGCGTCGACCGTGGCTCCGTCGATTTCGGCGATGGCCCCGAGCAGGGCAGCTTTACCGCCCGGTCCGGCGCACAGGTCCAGCCACCGGCCCCCGTCCTCGCCGACGAGTGGCGCGAGGGTGAGCGCCCGGCCGACGAGTTGACTGCCCTCGTCCTGCACTCCGGCGAGGCCGTCGCGGACGGCGTCGATCTTGCCGGGATCTCCGCCGTCGAGGTGCACGGCGTACGGCGAGTAGGGACCTTCTTCTCCCCCGGTGATCAGCGCCAGTTCTTCGGCGGAGATCTCGCCGGGCCGGGCCACCAGGTGTACCGAGGGACGCGCGTCGTCGGCCTCGAGGACGGCGGCGAGTTCACCGGCGTCCGCACCGAGTGCGTCGGCGAAGGCCTGCGCGATCCACTTGGGGTGGGCGTACTCGAACGCGAGGTGGCCGACGGGATCGACCGCCGCCTCCGGTGCGAGCTCGTCCACCCACTGCTCGGCCGTACGCTCGGACACGCGCCGCAGCACCGCGTTGACGAAACCTGCCTTGCCGGTACCGAATTCGGACCGAGCCAGGTCCACCGACGTGGCGACGGCCGCGTGGGGTGCCACCCGGGTGCGGAGCAGTTGGTAGGAGCCGAGCCGCAGAATGTCGAGCAGCGGCCCGTCGATCTCGGCGGCGGGCCGACCGGCGGCATGGGCGATCACCGCGTCGAGCACGCCACGCGCTCGGGACGCACCGTAGGCGAGTTCGGTGGCCAGCGCGGCGTCGCGCGAATCCAACTTGCGCTCGCGCAGCAGTCCGGGGAGCACCAGGTTGGCGTAAGCATCCCGTTCACGCACCGCCTTGAGGACGTCCCGGGCGGCACGTCGGGCCGGGTCGATCGCGTCGACGGCACGGGGTCCTGCACCCTGCGGGGGTCGGTTTCCCTTCGGACCGCGCGCACCGGGCGACTTCTTGGTGGTCTTTCGGGCTGGACTCGACTCGCGCTTTCGAGGCCTGTCGGGTTCTGTCATCGCGCTACCGCCGTATCGTCCAGCCGAGCGCCTCGCGCCCAGTCGAGTGCTTTCATGAGCTTCTTGCCCTGCGGTTGAACATCGCCGAGAACGACTGCGGTCGTGCCTGTTCCGATGTGCACGCCGGACTTGCGCACCGCTATCTCGCCCGGGGCCAACGTGTCCTCGGAGCGCGTCGTCGGGGCTATCTTGACGCGGAGTTCACCGATCGTCGTCCATGCGCCCGGTGCGGGGGTGACCGATCTGATGTGCCGGTCGACGAAAGCTGCAGATCGAGTCCAGTCGATGCGGGCGGCGTCGACGCTCACCTTGCTCGCGTAGGAGATTCCGTCCTCGGGCTGCGGGTGCGCGGATGCCGTCCCGTCCTCGATTGCGTCGAGGGTGGCAGCGAGTAGGTTTGCTCCACTCGATGCCAGTCGGGCGAGCAGGTCCCCTGTCGTATCGGTTGCGCGTACCCGCTCGGTGACGACGCCCAATACCGGCCCGGTGTCCATTCCTGCGTCGAGCAGGAAGGTGGAGGCACCGGTGATCTCGTCACCTGCGGCGATGGCCGCCTGCACCGGTGCGGCACCTCGCCAGGCGGGCAGCAGCGAGAAGTGCAGGTTGATCCAGCCGAAGCGAGGGATATCGAGTACCGGCTGCGGCAGCAGTGCACCGTATGCGACGACCGGACACACGTCGGGTGCGAGTTCGGTGAGCTGTGAGACGAAATCCGGATCCGAGGGCTTCGCGGGTGTGAACACCGGGATTCCGTGCTCGTCGGCCAGCTGCCCGACCGGTGACCGCATCGTCTTGCGACCCCTGCCTGCAGCGGCGTCGGGCCGGGTCACCACCGCGATCACCTCGTGGCGTTCGGACTCCAGCAGTCGCCGCAGCGACGGGACTGCAGGCTCCGGTGTACCGGCAAAGACGACGCGCACTCGAGCAACTCCCTGGGATGGACGAAAGGATCTCGGGTGTTCATCCTAGGGAGTCGCGAGCGCTGCGGACGATTCCGCACCTGTCGATCACGTCGCGTCGGGGGCGTCGACCGTGTCGTCGGGATCTCGATCGGCCGGACCGTCGTCGGCGAGGATCCGATACAGCGACCTGCGTGCCTCGGTGAGAATCTCGGCTGCCTGTTCCACCTGTTTCGGTGTGCCGACTCCGGCTACCTGACCGGCGGCGCCCATCAATTGACCGATGAGCGCCCGAAGATCCCTGGCGTCGACACCGACGGACTCGGCCACGTCGTCCCATGGGCTGCCCAGGTCGACTCGATGATTCTCCGTGTGTGTTCGCCCCTCGTCGGTCAACGCAGCCGTCTTTCGACCGGCCACCTTGTCGATGAGGACCAGACCCTCGTCTTCGAGTTGCGACAGGGCCGGATAGATGGAGCCCGGGCTCGGCTTCCAGGTGCCGTTGCTCTTCTCGGCGATCTGCTGGATCAGTTCGTATCCGTGCATCGGACGTTCCTCGAGCAAGAGGAGGATTGCAGCACGCACGTCCCCGCGTCGCCCTCGCCCTCCCCGACCCCGGCCTCGACCGAAATCAGCATTGGGTCCGAAACCGCCGGGCCCGAAGCCGGGGCGCATGCCCTCTCGTCCTCGTCCGAACGGGCCACCGGCATGCCGACTGCGTTCGCTGTGCCCTCTCTTTCCGCGGCCTCGCTCTCGCGGACCCTGATCGTCCGACGGGCCGCGATCGTCACTCTGCGCGACCCACATCTCGAACGGTGCTCCTCGCATGTGTCGACGTGCGCCTGCGCGACGTCCGAATTCGTGTGCGAAGCCTTCGAATGCGTAGTTCATGTCGTACTCCTTCGTATCGATTGACAAGTCGACGATATATCGGCAATAGATCTTTGGCAAGGCCCAGAGGCAACCTCCGAGTTTCCGCATCCGAGGAACGCGTCGTGGATCGCTCTCGCTCGTTAGAATGGCGCGGTCGGTACGAGCTCTCGTGGACCGCACCGGAATCCAGCGGCCGGCTCGACAGCGCCCGCTCACGAACGAGGGGGGCCGTGTGGCCGGATCGACGAGGCGACGCGTGACCGTCGTTCTCGGCTGCGTCCTCGCCATCGTCCTGCTCGCCGGCTCCAACGTTCTCGGCCAGCGAATCTCCGTGCTGATCGACGACGTCGCACAGCTCGCGGGTGGGATCACCGCGACGATCGTGTGTTGGCGTACCGCGCCCACGAGGACGGGCTCCGAACGGCAGTGGCGCGTTCTGATGGCCGCAGGAATGGCGTGCTGGAGTGCAGGCATGGCGGTCTGGGCCTTCTATCGATCCGCTCTCGACATGCCGCTGCCGACCGCATCGATCGCCGACGTCGGGTTCTTTCTCTTCCCGATCTTCGCCGTGCCCGCGTTGCTCGCCTTCGTCGGTCTGTCGCCCCGACGAGCTGCCGCAGGTGCACGCCATGTCTGGGTGATGTCGTTGCTCGACGGGGCCGTCGTCGTCGGGTCCCTGTTCGTTCTCTCCTGGGCCACCGTGCTCGGTGCAGTCGTGCACTCGTCGAAATCCGAATCGATCGAGTTCCTCGTGGCGATCATGTATCCCATCACCGACCTGGTTCTCGTGGCCATGATCGTGCTTCTCGCCGTGATCCCGAAGATCGCGGCGCGATACCGAACGCAGCTCACCCTGCTCGGTGCCGGCATCCTGATGATGGCGGTATCCGACAGCATCTACGCGTACCTCGTCGCCACCGGCGCGGACTTCATGCCGGTTCTGACCGACGGCGGGTTCATCGCCGGCACTGCGCTCATCGCTCTCGCGGCCGCCTCCCCGCGGACCGTCGACGAAACCCCGTCGCCGCTCGGCTCGTCGTCACACGGATCGTCGCGGTACGGATCGTCGCGGTACGGATCGTCTCTGTACGGATCGGAGCCCACCGCAGGGGCGTGTACCGAGACCGTCACCGGTGAGAGAACGCAGCTGCTGTTGCCGTACGGGCTCATGGGTGCGATAGGGATCGTGTTGGCGATACTGCGTGTGCAGACCGGGAACCTGGATTCGACCGTCATCGTCCTCGGGGTTGCAGTGGTGCTGCTCTCCCTCGTTCGCCAGGTGATCACCCTGGTTCAGAACGACAATCTGCTTCGGAGCCTGACTCGGGCACAGGCCGAGCTGACGTACCGCGCGCACCACGACGGACTGACCGGACTGCTCAACCGGTCGTCGTTCGACGAACACCTTCGAGCGGCGGTGAACGACGCCCGAGCGGGCCGAGGCCGCGCCGTCCTACTGCTGATCGACCTCGACGACTTCAAGAGCGTCAACGACAGATTCGGCCACGGCGGCGGTGATCGATTACTGGTCGAACTTGCACGCCGCCTCGACCGATGCGTGGTCGACGGTGTGGTGGCGCGCTTCGGCGGTGACGAATTCACCGCCCTGGTGTACGCCGACCTCGATGCCGGTCGCGCGACGGCTGTCCGCATCGCCGACGCGATGCGGACAGCCCACGAGATCGACGGCCATTCGGTGTCGGTCGGCGTGTGCGTGGGCGTGGTACAGATCGGTCGACTCGACCGCACACCCCACGACTCCACGACCGTGGCCGGATCCGACACCGGCACCGACACCGCCGACGTCGACGTCGACGTCGACGAGGAGGACGAGTTGATGCGGCTGGCCGATCGCGCGATGTACAAGGCCAAACGCGAGGGCAAGGCCGGAATCTACGCCTACGACACCGCGGGCACACTCAGCGCGGTGCCGAGCGGCTCCGATCACGCGACTCGTGGGACCAAACCGAAAATGGTTGCAGGCGAGCCGGATCCGGCTCGGTTGATCGGACCACCGACCAGAACGTAGGCGCCGGTGGTCGGAATCGACTCCAGATTGGTCAGGTTCTCCAGGCTTATCCGACGCCGGTCGTAGAGCTTGACGGACACCGGATAGGTGTCGTCGTTGCCCAGATCGGGCCCGAAGGTGTCGGTGCCGAGGGCACCTCTGTCGGCGAGCCTGCCCGTGTCGATCAACCACTGCGCGGCCTCCGCGGAGAACCCGGGTTGGTGCGTCACCCCGTCCGCGTCCGCGTTGGCGTACGCATCGGTCCCCCACCGTGACTCCCAGCCGGTCCACAGAACGACAGCCGCCCCTGGCGGAATGGCTCCGTTGACTGCTTCCCAGTTCTGCAGGTCTGCCACGGTCACGGCGTAGTCGGCGTCGGCCGCTGCCCGATCACGGATGTCGATCTTCACCGCAGGCAGAAACAGATCCTCCGGATCGAGCTGGTCGGCGGTCAGCCCACCTTCCTGGAAGTGCGCAGGCGCTCCCCAGTGCGTGCCGGTGTGCTCGCCCTCCTTGACGTACTGGAGGTAGAAGCCGTCGTCCGCGACGGTGAACGCCGTCTCGAGCGAGAATTCGGGATCGCCGGGAAAGATCGGGGTGAGCGCCGGATCGTTGATGTGCGAGAGCGACACGATCCGAAGCAGTCGGTCCAACGGAACGGCCGGTATCGGTGGCTGCGCCGAGCCGGTACCGGGCAGGGCGTCGGCGGTGGTGGGCGACACCAGACGGGCCCCGATCACCACTGCCAAACCTGTTGTCACACGGCGAAAAAGCTGTCTTCTCTTCATGTCCCCCGACCCATCTCTCGTCGGCGCCCCGTGCACCGCCCCGAGGCAACCCTAGGCCACGGCGAGCCCCGACGGCAGTGTCAACCGATTCGAATCGGGTCTATCTGAACCCGCACTCCCGCACCGAGTTTCTTGGCGCTACGAGACGCCTGCGCGGTGGCCAGCGCTCGCGCCAACGCCGCCCCTGTGCTCCGCGGCACGCGTATCAACAGCCGCTGCACATCACCGGGAAGTACGTCCTCACCGCTGCCCGCAGGTGCCCGTTGGCCGTCCGGCAGATCGACGGGTCCGAGTATTTCCACTGCCTCGGGCAGATCTGCGCTCTCCACCAACGCAGTGATCGCATCGGTGGTTCCGTCGATCGCCGCGACGTGCACGGCGGGCGGGAACCGTACCTCGACTCGCTCGTCCAACTGACTTCTGGCGTGCCACAGCGGATCCCAGCGAACCAGCGCCTGCACTGTGGGTATCTCGGATTCGGCGACGACGACCACGCGGCCACCTGCCGCACCCGGCCGAACCAAGGCGGCGGCCGTCATCCACCGACGCAGTGTCTCCTCTGCCGCGCGCAGGTCTGCCCGGCCGAGCAGCGCCCAACCGTCCAGCAAGAGGGCAGCGCCGTACCCACCGTCGACCGTCGGTTCCGCACCGACGGTGGACACGACGAGACCGGCACCCGGCTGGACGGCGTCGAGCACGGCGGCACCTCCCGAGTTGTGTACCGGTACGCCGGGAAATGCCCGTCCGAGTTCCTCGGCGGTGCGGCCCGCTCCGATCACGACCGCACGCAGGTTGCGTGATCCGCATACCGTGCACCGATGCGCGGTGTCGGCGATTCCACACCACGAGCACGTCGGACTGCCCGCTCCGTCGCTACCCGGGGCGGAGGGCAGTGCCAGCGGCCCGTTGCACCGGCGACACCGAGCCGGGTGCCGACACTTGGCACACGCCAGTGACGGTACGTATCCGCCGCGCGGAACTTGAACCAGCACAGGCGAATCGGCCTTCAGTGCGGCTCGCGCCGCCTCGAACGCGATCGCGGGCAACCGGGCGACACGGGCTGCCGGATCCCGCGCGAGCGCATGGTCCGAGTCCGCCAAGGCCACCACATGGGGTTGACGCTCACGGACCAGCTCACGGGAGGCCACCAGGTCGTGTGCCCAACCGGAATCCACGAGAGCTTCCGCCTCCGCCGTCCGTGAATGTCCTCCGATCACCACTGCTGCCCCTGACACGTGCGCCCGAAGCAACGCCACTTCTCTGGCGTGCGGATACGGTGATCTGGGCTCGGCGAAACTGTCGTCACCGTCGTCCCAGATGGCAATCATGCCGAGAGTGGACACCGGAGCGAACACGGCGCTGCGTGTCCCCACCACGACGACCGGGCCAGATCGCAGACCACGCAACCATTGCCGGTACCGCTTCGCCGGGCCCAGTCCGGCCGACAGCGCCACCACCCGGTCGGCACCGAGCAGGGCCACACAGGCCGTCTCCAGTCGATCGAGGTCTCGCTGATCGGGTACCACCACCACCGCGGAACGACCGCCTGCCACGGTCACGGCGGCGGCCTCCGCCAACCGCACCGGCCAGCGCTCACCGGGCAACGCCTGCCATACCGCTCGCGGTACGCGTCCCGATGCCAACGCATCGAGGAAGTTCGAGCCGTGGGTGTAGGCCGACCAGGCTGCTCGGTCGATGTCGGGCTCGGCGGGCGGCTCGACGACAGGTGTCTGTTCCGCCTCGACTCGGGCATGGCGAGCCGGGATCGCCAGACGCAGCACATCCGCTCTGGTCCCGGCATACCGATCGGCCACCGCCTCGGCCAGTTCCGCGATCTCCGGGGTCAGAACTCGCTCCGCCGACACCACCCGATCGAGCCAGCCGAGCTTGCCGGAGTGTTCGGTCTCTGCCAGTCTCGCCAGCACGAAACCGTCGACCAATCGTCCTGCGAACCGCACCCGAACTCGGACACCGGGCTGAGCATCACTGCTCACCTCCTCGGGAACGAGGTAGTCGAACTCGCGGTCGAGATGCGGCAGCGGCAACATCGGGAGAATGCGCGCGATCGGAAGATCCGACGCCGCCACCCGCGCTACGCCTGCCACCGCACCTCCTCCTCGATTCTCACCCCACACTCGATGTCGGAGCACCGAGCCGGTGCGAGCAGGGTACGTGCAGAACGGTCGAAGCCGAACTCAGAGTCCGGCGGCCTCGCGAAGCTTGCCGGCGCGATCGGTGGACTCCCACGGCAGATCGATGTCGGTGCGGCCGAAGTGACCGTACGCCGCAGTGGGCGCGTAGATCGGTCGGAGCAGATCCAGATCACGAATGATGGCACCGGGACGTAGATCGAACACCTCGCTGATCGCCGCCTGGATACGCGCGGGATCGGTCTTCTCGGTGCCGAACGTCTCGACGAACAACCCGACCGGTGCAGCCTTGCCGATGGCGTACGCCACCTGGACCTCGATGCGATCCGCCAGCCCGGCGGCAACAGCATTCTTCGCAACCCAGCGCATCGCGTAGGCAGCACTGCGGTCGACCTTGGACGGGTCCTTGCCGGAGAACGCGCCACCGCCGTGCCGTGCCATGCCGCCGTAGGTGTCGACGATGATCTTGCGACCGGTCAGCCCGGCGTCACCCATCGGCCCACCGAGCACGAACTTTCCGGTGGGATTGACCAACAGACGCACATCCGACGTGTCCAGCGTCGGCACGTCCAACTCGGCGAGCACCGACCCGAGCACCTTCTCCCGAATATCGGGAGTGAGCAGGTTGTCGAGATCGATGTCGGCCGCGTGCTGAGTCGAGATCACCACGGTGTCGAGGCGAACGGCGTTGTCACCGTCGTATTCGATCGTCACCTGCGTCTTGCCGTCGGGACGCAGGTAGGGCAGCACCCCACTCTTGCGGACCTCGGTCAGCCGCCGAGAAAGCCGGTGCGCCAACGCGATCGGCAACGGCATCAGCTCGGGAGTGTCGGTGTTGGCGTAGCCGAACATCAGCCCCTGATCCCCCGCGCCCTGACGGTCGATCTCGTCGTCGGACAGTCCTTCGACTCGGGCCTCGTGCGAATGATCGACGCCCTGAGCGATCTCGGGAGACTGCGCGCCGATCGCAACGTTGACACCGCAGGAATTTCCGTCGAACCCCTTGGCCGACGAGTCGTACCCGATCTCGAGCACCTTCTCGCGCACGATCTTGGGGATGTCGGCATACGCGGTGGTGTTGACCTCACCCGCGACATGCACCTGACCGGTGGTGACCAGAGTCTCCACGGCCACCCGGGCACGCGGATCCTCCGTCAACAGTGCATCGAGAATCGAATCGCTGATGGCGTCGCAGATCTTGTCGGGATGACCCTCTGTGACGGACTCGCTGGTGAAAAGCCGACTACCGGACTTGCTCACGGACTTCCTCTCGACGCATGTTCCTGCCCGACCCGACGCCTCGCGCCGGTCGGGCACTCCACGAAAATTTGACGTTCCCTCGGTGTTATCGCCCCTGCCGGAGCCAGGCAAACCTCTACGGCACTACACGTGGTGCTCAGCACGGTAGCCGGTGCGACATCGCTCGTGCACCCTCGGCATCATCACGGAATCGAACTCGGTCGAGGACTCCGCGCGCCGAGCATCTGCGCTACCGAATCCAGTACGCGGCTCGCGAGCAGTGCTTTGGAGCCCTCGCCGAGTGCAGCCTCGGAACCGTCGGACCCCAGCAACCAGCCGTCGTTGTGGTCTACCTCGAATGCCTTGCCGTCACCGACCGCGTTGACCACGAGCAGGTCACAGCCCTTGCGTTCGAGCTTGGCCCGCGCATAGGTCAGCACGTCTCCGTCCGCGTCCCCGGTCTCGGCGGCGAATCCGACGATGACCGTCGACGATTCGAGTTCACCGTCGCGGCGAGCGGAAACGAGGCCGGCGAGTATGTCGTCGTTGCGAACCAGCGGGATCGACGACGGCTCGTTGGAACCCTTCTTGATCTTGCTTCCTGCGATGGACTCCGGGCGGAAGTCGGCGACCGCGGCCGCCATCACCACTGCGTCGACACCGACGGCAAGTTTGCGAACGACGTCCTGCATGTCCGACGCCGTCTTGACGTGCACCACGTCCACCGCAGCCGGCGCGTCGAGGTCGCTGGTGTACCCGGCGACCAGCGTCACCTGGGCTCCGCGTTGCGCAGCCACTCGCGCCAGGGCGTATCCCTGCTTTCCGGAGCTTCGATTGCCCAGAAAGCGGACCGGGTCGAGAGGCTCACGAGTGCCGCCGGCAGACACCAGAACATGGCGTCCTTCGAGGTCCCGAGGGAGGGCATCCGCTCGCTCGGTCACCAGCATCGAGAGCGCGAAGATCTCGTCCGGCTCCGGCAGCCGACCCGACCCGGTGTCTCGGCCGGTCAGACGACCCGATGCAGGTTCGATCACGTGCGTACCGCGCGAGCGCAGGGTCGCGACGTTCGCGACCGTGGCGGGGTGCTCCCACATCTCCGTGTGCATCGCGGGAGCGAGCACCACCGGACAGCGCGCGGTGAGCAGGGTGGCCGTGAGAAGGTCGTCGGCACGTCCCCCGGCGATGCGGGCCATGAGGTCCGCGGTGGCGGGGGCGACGACGACGAGGTCCGCCTCCTGACCCAGGCGCACGTGCGGGACTTCCGGCACGTCCGCGAAGACCCCGGTCTGCACCGGTTGCCCGGACAGCGCCTCGAACGTCGCGCGCCCGACGAACTCCAGAGCGGACGCGGTCGGAATCACCCGTACCTGATGCCCGCTCTCGGTGAAACTGCGGATGAGCGAACAACTCTTGTAGGCGGCGATACCTCCGCCGACTCCGACGACAACGTGCAAGTCAGATGTCCTCTGTGAGGTTCTTATTCGCCTTCGGTGTGCTCGAGGAGGTCTGCGCGGATCTCGCGGAGAGCGATCGACAGCGGCTTCTCCTGCAGACCCGGCTCGACCAGCGGTCCCACGTACTCGAGGATGCCGTCACCGAGCTGGTTGTAGTAGTCGTTGATCTGACGCGCACGCTTGGCTGCGTAGATCACGAGGGCGTACTTGGACGAGGTGCGGGCGAGCAGCTCGTCGATGGGCGGATTGGTGATGCCGAGCGGCGTGTCGTAGGCCGGCAGAGCGCTGCGTCCGTCGAAGTCGGAAACGGCCGCTGAAATGCTGCTCACTGATGATCTCCTGAAATTGCATCGTTGGTGCTACGAACTAGCTGGTCGGGGCCTCGTGCGCCGTGAAAATGGTCAGCTGTTGCCGACCGACGACCTACCGACCAACAAGGATACCAACTGTTCGCACGAATGGTCGACATCGGTATTGACAACCACCGTGTCGAACTCGTTCTGTGCGGCCAATTCCACCCGTGCGGTCTCGAGCCTCCGCTCGGTGGCCGCGCTCTCCTCGGTCGCGCGTCCGACCAAGCGAGAGACCAGATCGTCCCACGTCGGTGGTGCCATGAACACCAGCAGAGCCTCGGGCTTGGACACCCGCACGGCACGGGCACCGGCAAGATCGAGCTCGAGCAACACCGGGCTGCCCGCCTCGAGCGCGGCCTCCACGGGTGCAGCCGGAGTCCCCGACCGCTGCAGGCCACCGTGAATGCTCGCCCACTCGAGCAGCTCGTCGTCGGCGATCATCCGATCGAACTCGCCGGCCGACACGAAGTGGTAATCCTGACCGTCCACCTCGCCCGGCCGCGGCGATCGCGTCGTGACCGACACGCTGAACACCAGCTCGGGCAGCGCCGCGCGCACGAGCCGAACGACACTGGACTTGCCGACGCCGGAGGGTCCGGACAGCACCACCAACCGGCCGCGCTTCGTCTCCGGGGCCGAGGTCGCCGCAGCGTCACTCACCGCCGTCAGGCCTCGAAATCGAACTTCGTCAACAGCGCCTTGCGCTGCCGATCGCCGAGACCGCGCAGTCGACGGGTGGGCGCGATCTCCAATTCCGTCATCAACTCCGCGGCCTTGACCTTGCCCACCTTCGGCAGGGCCTCGAGCAACGCGGAGACCTTCATCTTTCCGAGAATCTCGTCCGTCTCGGCATCTTTGAGCACCTGCTTGAGATCGGTGCCGCCGCGCTTGAGGCGCTCCTTGAGCTCGGCGCGCGCTTTCCGTGCGATCGCTGCCTTCTCGAGGGCAGCGGCACGCTGCTCGGGGGTCAACTGGGGAAGGGCCACTGTCGGTTCCTCCGTCTTCTCGTTCTGGGCGGTACGACGCACACGATCGTTGTCGGCACGTCGACCATCGGTGTTCCACTGCCACGGACCGCGGTCGTCGGCGCTCCGCACCGGAGATCCGCACTGTTCGTCGGCAGCGCTAGCGACCGTACCGACGACTCGCGTTCACCGCTAACTCACCCCCGCGTGCCGGAGCGCAGCAGCGTCGACTATGCGAGACCGGCTTCGATCTCGTCGCGTAACCGCATCGCCGCGTCGCGCAATGCCGTCACCGACGGTCCTGCGGCCAGGACACCCCGAGAGGAGTTGGGCAGCAACAGCTCACGCGAATCACGGAAGATCTCCGCGAGATCGGCCACCGTCGCTCCCTGCGCTCCCAGACCCGGCGCGAGTATGGGTCCGGTGTAGTTCGACAGGTCGAGACCATGATCACGAGTGGCACCCACGACCAGGCCAAGCGTGTCGGCATCGACGCGATTACGCGTCGCCGCCGCGTCGACGATCGACTGAGCCACCGACCCGCCGTTCGACGTCGCCGCCTGCTGCAGAGCAGCGCCTTCCGCATTGGAGGTTCGAGCCAGCACGAACAGACCTCGCTGGTGTCGCACTGCACGATCGACCGTCTCCCCCAGTGAATCCACACCCAGGTACGGCGACACCGTGACAGCATCCGAGGACAACGGAGAGTGGGGCTCGAGCCAGGCCTGTCCGTATGCATCCATCGTCGTGCCGATATCGCCGCGCTTCGCATCGGCGATCACCAGGGTGCCCGCGTCGCGCAACACACTGACGGTGCGTTCGAGCACCGCGTACCCGGCAGATCCGTACGCCTCGAAGAACGCCACCTGAGGCTTGACGATCGCCACCTCACCGACGAATGCCTCGACGCACAGTTCGGCGAACACCTCGAGACCGTCCGCCGAGCGTGGCAACTCCCACGCCTCGAGCAGCGACGGATGCGGATCGATTCCGACACACAGGCGACCGCGCGCCGCGACCGCGGCGCGCAACCGATCCGACCAACTGCGATGATGGCTCACTCCACTCCCCCATTCCCGGGTCGTTCCGCAGGCTCCACTCCCAGCCCCTGCTTCAATCCCGCATGCAGATCCTGCAACGAGCGGACGCCGATTCCGCCGGCGATTCCGGCTTCGATGCCCTGCACCGCCGCGGACGCGCCCTGCACCGTGGTGATGCACGGAATGTTCTGCGCCACTGCGGCGCTCCGGATCTCGTACCCGTCGACGCGGGGGCCGGAGTTGCCGTACGGGGTGTTGATCACCATGGCGATGTCACCGGCGAGTATCCGGTCGACGATGGTCCGCTCCCCCTCCGGCACATCCTCACCGGACTGCTTGTAGACCTGCTCACATTTGATTCCGTTGCGCCGCAACACATCTGCGGTACCTTCGGTTGCCAGGATCGTGAAGCCCAGATCCGCGAGTCGCTTCACCGGAAAGATCAGTGATCGCTTGTCCTTGTTGGCCACCGATACGAACACCGCTCCGCCCGCGGGCAACGAGCCGTACGCGGCGGTCTGGCTCTTGGCGAATGCGGTACCGAAATCGAAGTCGATTCCCATCACCTCGCCGGTGGACTTCATCTCGGGGCTGAGCAGGGTGTCCACTCCGGTTCCGTCCGCACGACGGAACCGGTTGAACGGCAACACCGCTTCCTTGACTGCGATCGGGGCACCGGCCGGGACGGTGCCACCGTCCCCGGTCTCGGGCAGGATGCCTGCGGTCCGCAGCTCGGCGATGGTCTCCCCGAGCATCACTCGGGCGCATGCCTTCGCCAGCTGCACGGCAGTCGCCTTGGAGACGAACGGAACGGTGCGGCTCGCACGCGGGTTGGCCTCGAGGACGTACAGGATGTCGTCCTTGAGTGCGTACTGAACGTTGAGCAGGCCGCGCACGCCGATGCCCTTCGCCAGAGCCTCGGTGGACCGTCGGACGTTCTCGATGTCGGTCTTGCCGAGGGTGATCGGAGGCAACGCGCACGCCGAGTCGCCGGAGTGGATACCGGCCTCCTCGATGTGTTCCATGATGCCGCCGATGTAGACCTCGGTGCCGTCGCACAGTGCGTCGACGTCGATTTCGACTGCATCTTCGAGGAACCGGTCGACCAGAACCGGACGGTCGTCCGAGATCTCCGTCGCGTTGGAGATGTACGTGGCGAGCGATGCCTCGTCGTACACGATCTCCATGCCGCGGCCGCCGAGAACGTAGGACGGGCGGACCAGTACCGGGTAGCCGATGCCCGACGCGATCTCACGGGCCCCGTCGAACGTGGTCGCCGTGCCGTACTTGGCAGCGGGCAGCCCTGCCGCGTCGAGGACCTTGCCGAACTCGCCCCGGTCCTCGGCGAGATCGATGGCCTCGGGCGATGTTCCCACGATAGGGACGCCTGCGGCCTTCAGTCGCTTCGCCAGGCCGAGCGGCGTCTGGCCGCCCAGCTGCACGATGACCCCGCGCACCGTTCCCGAGGCGGCCTCGGCCCGGTACACCTCGAGAACGTCCTCGAAGGTCAGCGGCTCGAAGTACAGGCGGTCGGCGGTGTCGTAGTCGGTGGAGACGGTCTCGGGGTTGCAGTTGACCATGACCGTCTCGTAGCCGGCCTCGGACAGCGTCAGCGCTGCGTGCACACAGCTGTAGTCGAATTCGATGCCCTGACCGATGCGGTTGGGACCCGATCCGAGGATCAGGACCTTGGGCCGGTCCGGCTGCGGGGCAACCTCGGTCTCGGCGTCGGGGTCGAGTTCGTAGGTGCCGTAGTGGTACGGCGTCTTGGCCTCGAACTCGGCGGCGCAGGTGTCGACCGTCTTGTAGACCGGGTGCACGCCGAGCTCGTCGCGCAGCGCACGCACTCCGTCCTCGCCGTCGAGTTCGGGGCGCAGAGCGGCGATCTGACGGTCGGACAGCCCGTGGTACTTCGCCTGCCGCAGCAGCGCCTCGTCGAATTCGGCCGCCTCGCGAACCTGGACGCCGAGTTCGTGGATCTGCTGGAACTGGTCGAGGAACCACGGGTCGATCTTGGTCGCCTCGAAGAGCTGCTCGAGGGTGGCGCCCATCGCGAACGCCTTCTCGATTCCGTACATCCGGCCGTCCTGAGGAACGGACAGGTCCGCCAGCAGAGCGTCGAGGCTCTCCGCCTCGACGTCGGGGCCGGTCCAGTACCCCGCGCGCTTGGTTTCGAGCGAGCGCATCACCTTGCCGAATGCCTCGGTGAAGTTGCGGCCGATCGACATCGCCTCACCGACGGACTTCATCGTCGTGGTCAGCGTGCCGTCGGCACCGGGGAACTTCTCGAACGCGAATCTGGGTGCCTTGACGACCACGTAGTCCAAGGTCGGCTCGAAGCACGCCGGGGTCTCGCGGGTGATGTCGTTGACGATCTCGTCGAGGGTGTAGCCGATGGCCAGCTTGGCGGCCATCTTCGCGATCGGGTAACCGGTGGCCTTCGACGCCAGCGCCGACGAGCGCGACACGCGGGGGTTCATCTCGATGACGACGAGGCGCCCGTCCGCCGGATCCATCGCGAACTGGATGTTGCAGCCGCCGGTGTCGACGCCCACCTCGCGCAGGATGTCGATGGAGAGATCGCGCATCTTCTGGTACTCGCGGTCGGTCAGCGTCATCGCAGGCGCGACGGTCACCGAGTCGCCGGTGTGCACGCCGACGGGATCCACGTTCTCGATGGAACACACGATGACCACGTTGTCGCGGCCGTCGCGCATCAGCTCGAGCTCGTATTCCTTCCAGCCGAGGATGGACTCCTCGATGAGGACGTTCGCCGTGGGCGAGGCCGCGAGCCCGCCGCCGGCGATCCGGGTCAGGTCCTCGTCGTTGTAGGCCAGTCCCGATCCGAGACCGCCCATCGTGAACGACGGACGCACGACGACCGGGAAGCCGAGCTCGGCGACGGTTTCGCGCACCTCGTCCATCGTGTAGCAGACGGCCGACTTGGCGGATTCGCCACCGACCTTGGCGACGATGTCCTTGAACTTCTGTCGATCCTCGCCGCGCTGGATGGCGTCGAAGTCGGCCCCGATCAGCTCGACGCCGTGCTTGGTGAGAATGCCCTGATCATGCAGTGCGACAGCGGCATTGAGCGCAGTCTGTCCACCCAGGGTGGCGAGCACAGCTTGGATGGGGTGACCCTGCTCGGCCTCGCGGGCGAAGATCTTCTCGATGAACTCCGCGGTGATCGGCTCGACGTAGGTGGCGTCGGCGAACTCGGGGTCGGTCATGATCGTCGCGGGGTTGGAGTTGACGAGGCTGACGCGGAGTCCTTCTTCGCGCAGCACTCGGCAGGCCTGGGTGCCGGAGTAGTCGAACTCGCAGGCCTGGCCGATGACGATCGGGCCCGATCCGATGACCAGGACGTGGTTCAGGTCTGTGCGGCGTGGCATTACTTCTTCTCCTGAAGGACGCTGGTGAAACGGTCGAAGAGGTAGGCGGCGTCGTGCGGACCCGCCGCGGCCTCGGGGTGGTACTGCACCGAGAAGGCGCTGCCGCCGATCAGTTCGACGCCCTCGACGGTGCCGTCGTTGGCGCAGGTGTGGCTGATCCGGGCGCGGCCGAAGTCGGTGTCGAACTCCTCGCCCGCTTCACCTTCGAGTGCGAATCCGTGGTTCTGCGCGGTGATCGCGATACGGCCGGTGGTGTGCTCGATGACCGGGATGTTCATACCGCGGTGGCCGAACTTCATCTTGTAGGTGCCACGGCCCAGTGCCCGCCCGAAGATCTGGTTGCCGAAGCAGATACCGAACAGCGGCAGCTCACGTTCGAGTACCTGCCTGGTCAACGCGACACTGGTGTCGGCCGTGGCCGGGTCGCCCGGTCCGTTGGACAGGAAGACGCCGTCGGGGTTCAGTTCCAGAACCTGCTCGATGGTGGTGTTCGACGGCACCACGTGCACGCGGATACCGCGCTCGGCGAACATCCGCGGAGTGTTGGTCTTGATACCGAGATCGACTGCGACGACGGTGAATCGAGCGTCACCGGACGGCTCGATGGTGTAGCCCGCTCCGGTGGTCACTTCACCGGCGAGGTCGGCACCGAGCATCGACGGCTGGCCGACCACCTGCTCGAGCATCTCGTCCGAGGTGCCGAGCGCGTCACCCGAGAACACTCCCGCACGCATGGAGCCGCGGGTGCGCAGGTGCCGTACCAGGGCGCGGGTGTCGATTCCGGCGATGCCCACGACGTTCTGGGCCTCGAGCTGATCCTGCAGCGTTCCGGTCGAGCGCCAGCTCGAGGTGCGGCGAGCCGGATCGCGGACGACGTATCCGGCCACCCAGATCTTGTTGGGATCCTGGGCGCTCGCGGCTTCACTGTCCTCTTGGTTCCAGCCGGTGTTGCCGATCTGCGGCGCGGTCGCGACGACGATCTGTCGGTGGTAGCTCGGGTCGGTGAGTGTCTCCTGGTACCCGGTCATTCCGGTGCAGAACACGGCCTCGCCGAGGGTGCGCCCCTGTGCGCCGAATGTGGTGCCGCGGAATGTCCGGCCGTCCTCCAGAACAAGAACTGCGCTGCTCACGCGGTTTCCTCCTTGGTTTCTCCGGTGGAACTCGCTGTCCACACCGGGTAGATCTGCTTGTCGTCGGCCCTGAAGCCGGTGTCTATCTCGGTCCCCGTCGGCAACTCCCAGCGAATGACCAGGAGCCCGTCCTTGGTCATGACCTTGCCTGCCAACCCGCGTTCGGTGCGGATCGCGCGAATCGATTCGGCCGGAATCCAGATGGGAGATTCGCCGTCTCGGTCGAGCAGAATGCCCTTCTCGTGTCGCGACAGCTCACCGGTGGCGCGGTGGCCGATGTCGCCGACGGCGATGCGGTCCTGCCAGCTCGGCGCGATGGTGCTGCCGACGTACAGGCCTGTGCTGGGCTCGATGTGGGTGGCACCGAGATCCTGGGGCACGGCCGGGAAGTCGCCGATTCGCTCTTCCTGCCGCTTCTGGCGTCCGCGCCAACCCCAGAAGATCAGCGCGATCATCAGCGCCCAGAACAGGATGAATCCGATGACGATGAGAACTCTGTCCACGGCTCTACTCCCCTGCCCTGTTCGCCACGACTCCGCCGCGAACGGTGATTCGTCCGCGCAATACGGTCGTGGTCACCTTCGAGGAGAAGGTCATGTCCTCGAACGGCGTGTTGTGCGCGACGCTGGCCAGCTTCTTGCCCGAGACGGTCCAGCTCGCATTCGGGTCCACCAGCGTGAGATTGGCGATCTCGCCGACTTCGATGGGCCGCCCCTGATCGGCCAATCCGACGATCCGAGCGGGCCGCTCGCTCATCACCCGCGCCACGCCGCGCCAATCGAGCAGTCCCGGGGTCACCATCGTGTCGACGACGATGGACAGTGCGGTTTCGAGCCCGAGCATGCCGGGACGGGCGATCGAGAACTCACAGCACTTGTCCTGTTCGGCATGCGGAGCGTGATCGGTTGCCACACAATCGATCACACCGTCGGCCAAGCCCTTGCGCAGGGCCTCGACATCGGACTTCTCACGCAGCGGCGGGTTCACCTTGTTGATCGCGTCGTACGTCTCGAGCCGCGAATCGTCCAGCAGCAGGTGGTGCGGAGTGACCTCGGCGGTGATCGAAATGCCCTGTCCGCGTGCCCACTTCATCAACTCGACGGTTCCCGCGGTGGACGCATGGCAGATGTGCACTCGCGCACCGGCGTCCCGGGCCAGCAGCGCGTCCCGTGCGACGATCGATTCCTCTGCCGCGCGCGGCCAACCGGCCAGTCCGAGCCGCGCCGCAGTGGGCCCCTCGTGTGCGACGGCACCGACGGTGAGCCTGGGCTCCTCGGCGTGCTGAGCGACGAGCACACCGAGTGAACTCGCGTACTCCAGCGCTCGACGCATGATCAGTGGATCGTCGACACAGTGACCGTCGTCCGAGAACATCTTCACCCGGCCGATTCCCGCTGCCATCGTGGCCATCTCGGCGAGCTGCTTGCCCTTCAAACCGACGGTGATCGCACCCACCGGGTGGACATCGACGAGGCCGACTTCCTGTCCCCGACGCCAGACGTGATCGGTGACCACCACCGAGTCGGCAACCGGATCGGTGTTCGCCATCGCGAACACGGCGGTGTAGCCGCCCAGAGCCGCTGCTGCCGAACCGGATTCGATCGTTTCGGTGTCCTCGCGGCCGGGCTCGCGCAGGTGCGTGTGCATGTCGACGAATCCGGGCAGCAGAATCTGGCCGCGGGCTTCGATCACCTCGGCACCGTCGCCGTCGAGGTCCGAACCGATTTCGACGATTTCTTCGCCGGTGATCAGCACGTCGGTTTCGGGTCCCTCGCCGTACAGCAGCACGCCGCGGAGCAGGACGGAGGTCGCAGGTGCGTTCACGATGCACCCCCGTCCGAACCGACCAGCAATCGGAACAGCACCGCCATCCGCACGTGAACTCCATTCGTAACCTGTTGCAGAACTGCAGTTTTCGGAGAATCGGCCACCGAGGACGCGATCTCCATACCGCGAAGCATCGGACCCGGGTGCAGTACGACGGCATGCTCGGGCAGCAGGTCGAGCCGGCGCTGCGAGAGCCCGTACGTGATCGAGTACTCACGAGCGGAGGGGAAGAACCCGCCGTTCATTCGCTCGGCCTGCACTCTGAGCATCAACACCGCGTCCAGACCGGGCAGTTCGGCGTCGATGTCGTGCGAGACCCGCACCGGCCAGCCGGTCACTCCGACGGGAAGCAGGGTCGGTGGTGCGATCAGCACCACCTCGGCACCGAGCTTGGCCAGCAGGATCGCGTTCGAGCGCGCCACCCGGCTGTGCAGAATGTCGCCGACGATCGCGACTCGTCTGCCGGCGATGTCTCCGAGTCGTTGGCGAACCGTCAGGGCGTCGAGCAGCGCCTGGGTGGGATGTTCGTGGGTACCGTCACCGGCATTGATCACCGCGGGGCCACCACCAGGAGTGGAGCCTGCGGAACGACCGTCGAGGCCAGGAGTGGAGCCTGTGGAACGACCGTCGAGGCCGGCTCCTTGATCGGCGGTCCACTGGGCGATCTGGTGAGCGGCACCGGACGCCGGGTGCCTGACGATGAGCGCATCCGCACCGGCGGCGCGCAGCGTCATCGCGGTGTCGCGCAGGGACTCCCCCTTCGACACCGACGAGCTGCTGGCGCTGACGTTGATGACGTCGGCGCTCATCCACTTGCCTGCCACCTCGAACGAGACGCGGGTACGCGTCGAGTTCTCGAAGAACACCGTCATGATGGTGCGTCCGCGCAGTGTCGGGAGTTTCTTGACTTCGCGGCCGAGAAGCGCCTGCTCGAATCGTTCGGCTTCGTCGAGAAGCTCGGTGGCCGATTCGGCCGTCAGGTCGGCGACCGAGAGCAAATGCTTCATCGAGCGGATCCTCCCTCGGACAGGCTGACCCCGTCGCGGCCGTCGTGTTCGGAGAGCAGCACCGAGACGTCCTCGGTGCGGGCTGTGGGGACGTTCTTGCCGACGTAGTCCGCACGAAGCGGGAGCTCGCGGTGGCCGCGGTCGATCAGGACTGCGAGCTGCACGGCGCGAGGGCGGCCGAGGTCACGAAGAGCGTCGAGCGCGGATCGGACGGTTCGTCCGGAGAACAACACGTCGTCGACCAGTACGACGAGTGCGTCGTCGACACCGCCTGCGGGCACCGACGTGCGTTCGAGCGGACGGTGCGGCTTGTTTCGCAGGTCGTCGCGGTAGAGGGTGATGTCGAGGGACCCGAGCGGAGGACGCACGCCCGAAAATGCCTCGATACGTTCGACGAGTCGTTCCGCCAACGTGGTTCCGCGAGTGGGAATGCCGAGTAGCACCACGCGCGGCGAGTCCGCGGCATCGAGGGCTGTCTTCTCGATGATCTGATGGGCCATGCGGGAGATGGTGCGTCCCACATCGGCCGAGGACAGCAATTCGCGAACGGCGGGGTTCGCGGGCGAGCTTTCGGGCGCAGGCAAACTACGACCTCCTTCTCCGCCTCTCTGGACGGATCGTTAAAGGATGTCTGACAAGAACTGCGTAGAGCCTAGCAACGCTCTGCGAACCATGACCAGCAGGCTCGCAGAGCGTTCGGTCACACGGGCGTCGAACGTCCGATCACTGCTCGGCGTCGACCGACGCTGCACCGGACGCGTCGGACTGCGTACGGCTGGAGACCGCCGCGGCCGCGGCACGTACCTGCGGCGCGACCAGAACGATCTGACCCAGCACGCCGTTGACGAAGCCGGGCGAGTCGTCGGTGGACAGCTGTTTGGCCAGCTCGACGGCCTCGTCGACAGCGACGACCGGTGGCACATCGGTGGCGTGGAACAACTCCCACACCGCAACGCGGAGGATGGCCCGGTCGACTGCAGGCAGACGGGTGAGCGTCCAGTCCTTGAGGTGATCGGCGATCACGCCGTCGAGTCGATCGAGATTCTCGGCGACGCCCTCGACCAAGGTCGACGTGTAATCACTGACGGGAGCAATCGTGTCGTCGCCGCGTGCGAGTTCGATGCGCTCGGTGGTCAGGTCGACCGGGTCGACGTTGCGCGCCTCCGCCTCGAACAGAAAGTCCACCGCACGCTTGCGGGCCTTGTGGCGCGCACCGAGCTTCTTCGCACCGGGAGCACCGTTCTGCGAGGCGGAGGATGTCGACTTCTTCGATGACACGTTAGGAGTTCACACGCCCGAGGTAGTTTCCGTCACGCGAATCGACCTTGAGCTTGTCGCCGGTGTTGATGAACAGCGGCACCGAGATCTCGGCTCCGGTCTCGAGGGTCGCCGGCTTGGTGCCGCCGGTGGAGCGATCGCCCTGCAGGCCGGGATCGGTGTGCTTGACCTCGAGCTCGACGGTGACGGGAAGCTCGACGTACAGCGGAACACCCTCGTGCATGGCGACCTGAACGCGCAGGTTCTCGAGCAGGAAGCGCGCGCCGTCACCGACGGTGGCCTCACCGATCGAGAGCTGGTCGTAGGTGTCGGCGTCCATGAACACGTAGTCGCTACCGTCGTGGTAGAGGTACGTCATGTCGCGGCGGTCGACCGTTGCGGTCTCGACCTTCACACCGGCGTTGAACGTCTTGTCGACGACCTTGCCCGAGAGCACGTTCTTGAGCTTGGTCCGCACGAATGCGGGCCCCTTGCCGGGCTTGACGTGCTGGAATTCGATGATCGACCACAGCTGGTTCTCCAGGTTGAGAACCAGTCCGTTCTTGAAATCGCTGGTGGAAGCCACTTGCTTCGCGTCTCCTCAATCGTTTGTGCGCGTGACGCGCCGTCGGTCACGTGCGGGATTCGCTCCCGCCCGCGCTAGACGGACGTGAGTTCCTTGCTTGTCAGGGTGAGCAGTTCCGAACCCCCGTCGCGAACGACGAGTGTGTCCTCGATCCGAACGCCGCCGCGACCGGAGAAGTAGACACCCGGCTCGACGGTGACCGCTGCACCGCTCAGCAGTGTACCGGTGCTCGTCTTCGCGATTCCCGGCGCTTCGTGGATTTCCAGGCCGACGCCATGGCCGAGCCCGTGCAGGAAGTACTCCCCGTACCCTGCGTCCTCGATCACCGAGCGCGACGCCGCGTCGACCGAAGCGGTATTCACCCCTGGTGCCAGCGCCTCTCGCCCGGCCGTCTGGGACCGCTGAACCAACTCGTACAGGTCGCGCTGCCACTGCGCGGGCGTCCCGATGACGAAGGTCCGAGTCATGTCCGAGTGGTAGCCGCCGACGAGTGCGCCGAAGTCGAGCTTGACGAAGTCGCCGTCGGCGAGCACCGCATCGGTCGGCCGGTGATGCGGAACCGCCGAGTTGGCTCCGGCAGCGACGATGGTCTCGAACGAGATCGCATCGGCACCGTG
Source organism: Rhodococcus sp. 05-340-2 (assembly GCF_002258915.1). NCBI lineage: Bacteria > Bacillati > Actinomycetota > Actinomycetes > Mycobacteriales > Nocardiaceae > Rhodococcus > Rhodococcus sp. 05-340-2. The sequence goes on along the minus strand of NZ_NOYU01000027.1, from coordinate 566,136 downwards.
GTCGAGCATCGACGACTCCAGCTCGCGGGCGACCTCCCGCTCGGTCCGGCCGGCACGGATACCGCCTCCACCGATCAATCGAGCCAGAGCGTCATCGGCGGCGCGGCAGGCGTCTCGGAGCAACCCCACCTCGAACTCGTCCTTGACCATGCGCAACGACTCCACGACACCCGGTGCACGTACCAACTCCGCAGCTCCGTCGAGCTCGGACCACGCGCGATGAGCGTCGACGGTCACCACATGGCTCTCGAAACCCACTCGACCGCCGCGGCCGGACGAACCCGAACGAAGCAGATGCACCGCGGACGCCCGGTCGATCTCGGCCCGCAGATCCGGAACCTGCTCGGCCACCTGAGTGACGTACCGGCCGTCGGTGCAGATGACCGTCCGATCCTCGTCACCGGGCGAGTCGGCCACCGAGACCAGCAATGCCGCGTTCGAGCCGGTGAAGCCCGTCAGGTATCGGACGTTGAGAAGATCGGTGATCAACATCGAATCGAGTCCGTCGGCGGCCAACAGTTCTCGTAGGGCACCACGACGGGCACCGAAATCGGCAGGCATGCCGTCGACATTACCGTTCGTTTCACAGGCCCCATTTCAGTCGACCGGGTCATCGAACGTGTGGGCCGCGACACATGAACTTCGACGTGCGGATATGCTGTGCCGCATGACTGGGTGGGCAGTGCGTGGCATAAGTATGGGATTGGTCAACGTCGTGGTTCGACTGCTGCTGGGGGCAGCTGTGTCGATGTGGCCGCTGAGCGGATCGGCACTGCGCTGGGTGGCATACGCCCTCGTGCTGCTCATCATCATCGTGTGGGCCGGCATCGACGGAATCCGCGACCGACGTAAGCATCCCGACCCCGAAGACGGCGAGGACCTGACCATGGTCTGGCTCAAAGCCGCTGTGGTCGGTGGACTGCTCGGCGGTCTCCTGAGCTGGATCGTCGACTTCTTCGTCGACTTCAGCCTGGGCCAGAACGGATTGGTCTTCGAGCTCACCTCCGGAGCCGCGTTCACGATTCTCACCATCTTCATCGCCGCCAGCGTCGCGGTGTTCGTGGGACGACAGATCGTGAACCGCGAGGCCAAGAAGAAGTTGGCCACATCGGACGCCGAACGCGCGCACGACCGCCAACTGGTCAATGCCGGCCAGGAGAATGGGTCGGGTCGGGCACAGGCGACGCAGGCCGAGCCCACGCATTCGGAACCTCAGTGGGCTCCCGAGCACGGCGAAGCCGACACCGAGGTGTTCTCGGCGGTGGACGCGGACGGCAAGCCGCGGCTGGACAAGCGCGGCAGGCACGGCAGCGCCGACGGTTCCTGAACTCCCCCACATCGACCTACGGGCGGTGATCGACGCTGTATGCGTCGATCACCGCCCGTTGTCGTCGGGCCCCGAGTGGGGCCGACGGCGTCACAACAGAATGGCCGACCCACCTGTGGCCGGGGTCTCGCGGCCGACCGCGGAGAATGCAGCGACGAGCAGTGCCGGATCCGGACCCTCGAGCCGTCCGGGCTTGGCCAGACCGTCCAGAACGACGAATCGCAGCAGCCCGGCCCGGTTCTTCTTGTCCGTCTGCATGCCCTTGAGCAGATCCGAGAACGCATGCTCGTCGTAGGTGACCGGCAAGCCGACCGATTCGAGAATCGAACGGTGGCGGTCGGCAGTGGCGTCGTCCAGGCGACCGGCCAGGCGTCCCAGCTCGGCCGCGAACACCAGACCGACCGACACCGCGGCACCGTGACGCCAGCGGTACTGCTCCCGCCGCTCGATGGCGTGCGCGAGCGTGTGTCCGTAGTTCAGGATCTCGCGCAGGTTCGACTCACGCAGATCGGCCGCAACGACCTTCGCCTTGACCTCGACCGAGCGCCGGATCAACTCCGGCAGAACGTCACCGGTCGGATCGAGCGCCGCGGCAGGATCGGCCTCGATGATGTCCAGAATTTTCGGATCGGCGATGAACCCGGTCTTGATCACCTCGGCCAGGCCCGAGACGATCTCGTTCTTCGGGACGGTCTCGAGCGTGGCCAGATCGATCAACACGGCGGCGGGTTCGTGGAAGGAACCGACGAGGTTCTTGCCTGCATCGGTGTTGATGCCGGTCTTGCCGCCCACGGCCGCGTCGACCATGGCCAGCAGCGTCGTCGGGACGTGGACGATACGAACTCCGCGCATCCAGGTCGCTGCGACGAATCCGGCCAGGTCCGTTGCCGCTCCGCCGCCCAGACTGACGATGGCGTCGCTGCGAGTGAGACCGATTCGGCCGAGAACTTCCCAGCAGAACCCGGCCACTGCCAGATCCTTACCGTCCTCGGCATCCGGGATCTCGATGCGGTGAGCGTCGATTCCCTTGTCCGCCAACGCAGCTCGCACTGCCTCCGCGGTCTCCGCCAGCGGAGGCTGGTGGAAGATCGCCACGGTGGCCGTTCCGGCGAGCTCGTCGACGAGGTCCGTCAACAGACCTCGGCCGATGATCACCGGGTACGGGTTGGCAGTCTCGACCTGGACGCGTACTGGCTCTGTCATCGAATCACCTTCATCTACTGGGGGTTTCTCTCGTTCGCATTGCGCCCGGGAACAGGGGCGATGGCCGTCAGCTTCGCCACCAACTGGCCCACGACCCGAGCGGGACTGCGACTGTCGGTGCGCACTCGCACCGTGGCCACCGATCGATAGAGAGGTCGCCGATGCCGCATCAGTTCCTGGTACTTCGCACGCGGATCAGGACCGGCGAGCAACGGCCGAACCGTGTTCGCACCGGTACGCCGAAGCCCTTCGGCCACGCTGATCTCCAGGTACACCACGGTGTGCCTGGACAGCAGGGCGCGGGTCGCGGGCGACAGCACAGCACCACCACCGAGGGAGACGATCCCGTCGTGCGAGGCCAGAGCACCGGCGACTATCCGCTCCTCGATCTGCCGAAAGGCCGGTTCGCCGTCGTGCGAGAAGATATCGGCGATCGTACGACCGGTGTCTCGCTCGATGGCCACATCGGTGTCGAACAGGTCCAGGTCGAGAGCCTGTGCGAGCCGTCGACCGATCGTCGACTTCCCTGCTCCCGGCGGTCCGACGAGGACCGCGTACGGGGTCATCGTGGAGGTCGGGCGGCGGTGCCCTTCACGTAGTGGTCGACGTTGCTCGTCGTCTCCGCCAGCGAGTCCCCACCGAACTTCTCCAACGCTGCCTGCGCGACCACGAGGGCGACCATCGTCTCGGCCACGACACCGGCGGCCGGGACAGCGCAGACGTCCGAGCGCTGATGAATGGCCACTGCCTCGTCTCCGGTCGTCATGTCGACCGTTGCCAACGCGCGCGGGACCGTGGAGATGGGCTTCATCGCCGCCCGCACTCGCAGTGCCTCACCGTTGGTCATACCGCCCTCGATGCCGCCTGCTCGGTTGGTCGAGCGCAACACACCGTCCGGGCCGGGCTTGATCTCGTCGTGGGCGACGCTTCCGCGTCGACGCGCGGTCTCGAAGCCGTCCCCGATCTCGACCCCCTTGATGGCCTGAATACCCATCAAGGCTGCTGCCAGCCTGGCGTCGAGCTTGCGTTCTCCGGAGACGAACGATCCGAGGCCGACGGGGAGGCCGTGCACGACGACCTCGACGACGCCGCCGAGGGTGTCGCCGTCCTTCTTCGCTGCTTCGATCTCGGCGATCATCGATTCTTCGGCGGCCTTGTCGAAGGCACGCACCGGGGAGGCGTCGATCGCATCGAGGTCGGCACCTGCGGGCGGCGGTCCGACGTACGGGTCGGACGCCCCGATCGAGATCACATGGGACACGACCTCGACTCCGAATGCCTGCTTCAGGAACAGACGGGCGACGGTGCCGATGGCGACCCGAGCCGCGGTTTCACGTGCGCTGGCACGTTCGAGTACCGGACGAGCGTCGTCGAAGCCGTACTTGAGCATTCCGGAGAAGTCGGCGTGGCCGGGCCGGGGCCGCGTCAACGGGGAGTTGCGGGCGAGATCCGCGAGCACGGCGTCGTCGACGGGGTCGGCCGACATCACCTGCTCCCACTTGGGCCACTCGGTGTTGCCGACCTCGATCGCGACCGGACCACCCATGGTGCGCCCGTGGCGGACACCGCCGGTGAGGGTCACTTTGTCGGCCTCGAACTTCATGCGGGCACCACGGCCGTAGCCGAGGCGACGACGAGCGAGTTGAGAGGCAATGTCGTCCGAGGTCACCTCTACTCCCGCGACCATTCCTTCGAGAATGGCGACGAGAGCGGGTCCGTGGGATTCTCCGGCAGTTATCCAGCGCAGCACTCGAACATCTTTTCACGCCAGGGACGCCGCGGATGCCAGCAGGGTGGCCGCGCACATGGACGGGCCGTGCGGGATGCGGGCTCGCCCGTGCCCGAACGCCGCGGCGATCGTCCCCACCACGGCAGTTGCCACCGGTGCCGACAGCGCGGCGATCGCCCATCCTCCCCCGCCGCCGACGCACGCGATCGATCCGACCGACCAGGCGAGTTTGACGTCGCCCGCGCCGAACGCCGCGGGCGCGAGAAGGTGAACGACCAGGTAGATCGCGAACAGCAGAGCGCCGCCCAGCAGCGCCTTCGCGGAACCGGTGAGCACGAGCGCGACCGTCACGAGAATCGCCCCGGGGACGGTCAGGGCGTTCGGCAACCGGCGTCGCTGCAGGTCGACCGCGCTGAGTGCGGCGAACCACCAGGTCGTCGCGCACAACGGAACCGCGTACTCGGTACCGCCGAACCGCCACCAGACCCATCCGGTGCCGATCGCAGACAGCAGCGGCAGGAGCCGAGGATTCCATCGGATCAGGCACCGGCGCATCGTCAGCCCGACAACGGCACCGACCACGACCGCACCACACACAATCGTCACGATCGAAGGGTTGCACCGAGGCGGCGACCGGTTGCGGCGAAAGCCCAGGTGGGACATTGCCCTGTGCACAACTCGGTGTCTGTGGACTACCGCCGGCTCGAACTCACAACACGGTGAACAGCGCGTCCCGCATGATCGCTCGCGGCGCCGGCCTGCCGGTGAACTGTTCCACCTGCCCGTACGCCTGATTGAGCAGCATCGACAATCCGCTGATGACGGTTCCACCGGCAGCGTCCACGGCAGTTGCCAGGGGCGTCGGCCACGGATCGTAGATGGCGTCGAGGACCAGGGGCGCATGGGCGAGATCCGACGCGATATCCGCCGCTCCGGCCGCGGGGACGGTGCTGACCAGCACAGCGGACTCCGCTGCGACGGTGGCAAGACGTGGGTCGGTCATCTCTGCGAACTCTGCGCGCATCCCTGCGGCGACGGCGCAGTCCAGTGTGTCCCGGGCGCGGTCGGCCGACCGCGCGACGACGGTGACCGCAGTCGCGCCGAGTCCGGCCAGCGCGACGATCGCCGGCCTCGACGTTCCTCCTGCGCCGACCACCGTCACGGTGCGACCGGACAGGTCCTCGACTCCGGCGTCGCGCAGAGCACCCACGATTCCGTCGACGTCCGTGCAGTCGGCGCGCCAACCCGTCGCGGTGCGCACCAGGGTGTTCGCCGAGCCGGCCAGCACTGCCCGGGCGGTCCGCTCGGTCGCGTACGCCAGAGCCGCAACCTTGCCCGGCATGGTGACCGACACGCCGACCCATTCCGGACCGAAACCGTCGAGCAGGCCGGGCAACTGCTCGCCGGTGCAGTCGATGCGCTCGTAGGTCCAGTCGGCGAGGCCGAGCGCGCGGTACGCAGCACAGTGCAGCACCGGCGACTTCGAGTGTTCGACAGGGCTACCCAGAACGGCGGCGCGCACGTCAGCGGCCGCTGTCGAGGAAGCCGCCCTCGACCTTGGTGATGTTCGCCAGGTGTTCCTCGTAGCTGCGGGTGAACAGGGTTTCGCCCGCCTGGTTGATGGTCACGAAGTACAGCCAGTCACCGTCGGCAGGCATCTCGACCGCCTGCACCGCCCCGATACTCGGCGAGGAGATCGGGGTTGCCGGCAGCCCCTCGCTGGCATAGGTGTTCCACGGGGTGACGCGGGCGCGGTCGGCGTCGGTGGTGGCCACCTCGGTCGTATCGAGCGAGTAGTTGACCGTCGAATCGAACTCGAGCTTCTGCGGCACGGCGAGGCGATTGAGGATCACCCGGGCCACCTTGCTGAAGTCCTGCGGCAGCGACTCACGCTCGACGAGCGACGCGGCGACGAGAGTGTCGTACGGAGTCAGCCCGGAGTTGGTGCCCGCGGTGAGGATCCCGGTGTCCTCGTAGCGGGTCGCACTCTCGGACACCAACTGCTTCAGAATGTCGGTCGGAGTCGCGCTGGGGTCGAAGTCCCAGGTTCCCGCGGCGATCAGGCCTTCGAGCTGCCGATCGCGGTCCGGGACTCCCTCGACGCGATCGGTGGCCCAGTCGGGAACGCCCAGAGCAGCCGGGTCGTCCACAGCGCCGGCCACGTTGAGGTCGTCATAGCTCACGCACGTGGGGGTTCCACTACCGGTTCGGTCCACACAGCTGGCCTCGGAGATCAGGGTGTAGATGCCCTTCTTCACGGCACCGGTGTTCACGTCGCGCGCGTCGTGCAGCTGGCGGCCCTCCGAGATCACCATGTTGCCCACTCGGGATGCGGGGTCGACGAGTTGACCCACGGCCTGCGAGGCAGGCACGTTGCTGGTGAGCAGATAGAAGCCGGGTTGAACCGAGGTGATGGCGTTGTTCAGGAGCGCTGCTTCGAGGAACGCCCCCGAGCTGGCCACCACACCCTTGTCCGCTGCCTGGGTACCGATCTGTTGCGCGGTGTCGTTGGGATGAACCTGAATCACCACACCGTCACCCGGCGAGCCTGCGGTGAAGTCGGCGTTCGGTGTCGTGCGATTGCCGAATTTGTTCACCGCGAAATACCCTCCGCCCGCCACTGCCACGATCAGAACGAGCCCGAGCACCAGAGCCACCAGCCGGCCGCGACGCTTGCGGCTGGACGCAGCTCGGTCCTTGCGGGTCGCGGCGCGGCTGCGACCGACCTCCTGTGGCACCGCTGCGCGCTCGGACTCGTGACCGGGCTCCCGGTCTGCGTTGCGAGAGGCCCGAGGGTGCGGCTCCTGACGCTGCGGATGGCCCTGCATGCTGCGGTGGAACTCACTGCCCTCGTCCACGCGATAGCCGATCGGGTCGGTGTGCGCCTCGTCCGAGCGCGCATCTCGCCGGTCCCGATCGGACCCTTCGTAGTTCACTCGTCGACCTCCGTCGATCCTGAATTGTTCGCTGCACGTTCCGATACGGCACGGCGCTCGTCGAGCCAGCCCTGCAGTATCGCCACCGCCGCAGCCTGATCGATCACCGATCGTTGGTTCTTGGCTCGCACTCCACTGTCCCGTAGCGCGCGCGAAGCACTCACGGTAGTCAGTCGCTCGTCGGCCATCCGAATCGGCACATCACCCAACCGCCGGTGCAGGGAACGGCCGAATCTCTCGGCTGCGTCGACCGCACTGCCGCGCTCTCCGCGCAGCGTCCGAGGTAGTCCGATCACGATCTCGACGGCTTCGTATTCGGCGACGATCTCCGCCACACGCACCACGTCCGGCGCCTCGGGACCCTTGATCTTCGATCGCGGCACGGTTTCGACCGGCGTGGCGAGTACACCGTCGGGATCGCTCGAGGCGATGCCGATGCGGACACTACCGACGTCGATGCCGATACGACGGCCGCGGCCGGGATCGTCGACGCCCGGCCGATCGGGGCCGCGCCCCTGAGCTACCACGATCGTCAGTGGGTGAGTTCGGTCAGTCGAGCCCGGGCGGCGTCGATACCGGCTGCGATTCCGGCGACGTCCGATCCCGACCCCTGTGCCAGCTCGGGCTTGCCGCCGCCTCGGCCACCGATGCTCGGACCGAAGGCCGCCACGAGATCGCCTGCCGCGATGCCCGCATCCTGAGCTGCCTTGTTGGTCGAGACCACGAACGGGACCTTGCCGTTCACGGTGCCGAACAGCACCACCACGGCCGGATCCGCGCCCAGCCGGCCTCGGATATCGGTCACCAGGGTGCGCAGGTCGTTGCCGCCGACACCGTCGGGTGCCTGCGCGATCACCGCCCGCAGATCGCCGAACCGCTCGGCCTTTCCGACGAACTCGCCCGCCGAGGCCAGCACGGCAGCGGCCTTGACCGCGTCGAGTTCCTTCTCCGCGACACGCAGACGCTCGACGAGGGTCTCGATGCGAGCCGGGACCTCCTCGGACGGCACCTTCAGCGAGGACGCGATGCCGGCCAGCAGCGCGCGTTCCTTGGCGAGATAGCGGTAGGAATCGAGGCCGACGAATGCTTCGACTCGGCGCACTCCCGAGCCGACCGACGATTCACCGAGAATGGTGACCGGGCCGATCTGCGACGAGTGCTGCACGTGCGTACCACCGCACAGTTCCATCGAGAACGGTCCGCCGATTTCGACGACGCGCACTTCGTCGCCGTAGTTCTCGCCGAACAGGGCCATCGCGCCCATCTTCTTGGCACTGTCGAGGTCGGTGACCATGGTGTTGACCGCGAAGTCCGAACCGACCGCATCGTTGGCGACATTCTCGATGTCGTCGCGCTGCGCCTCCGAGAGCGCGCCCTGCCACGAGAAATCGAAGCGCAGGTAGCCGGGCTTGTTGAGCGATCCGGCCTGGGTCGCGTTCGGCCCGAGGACCTGTCGCAGCGCCGCGTGCACCATGTGGGTACCCGAGTGGCCCTGAGTCGCACCCTTGCGCCACGCGTGGTCGACGTCGACGTGCACGGTGTCGCCCTCGGTGATCTGACCCGACTCGACCACGGACTTGTGCGTCCAGACCTTCTTGGCGATCTTCTGCACATCGTTGACCTTGACGCCGAGGCCCGGTGCGGTGATGGTGCCGATGTCGGCGATCTGACCACCGGACTCGGCGTAGAGCGGGCTGCGGTCGAGGATGATCTCGATGCTCTCGCCCGCAACCGCGGTCGGAACGCGAACACCGTTCTTGATCAAGGCCAATACCGTTGCCTCGGAGCCGAGTTCGTCGAATCCGGTGAACTCGGTCGGCGAACCGTCGACGAAATCCTTGTAGACCGTCAGGTCGGCATGTGCGTGCTTGCGGGCGCGGGCGTCGTCCTTGGCCCGGGTGCGCTGCTCGGCCATCAGCGACCGGAAACCGTCCTCGTCGACCGACAGGCCTGCCTCGGCGGCCATCTCGAGCGTCAGATCGATCGGGAACCCGTAGGTGTCGTGCAACGCGAATGCTTCTGCGCCGCCGATCTTCTTCGCGCCCGACGCCTTGACCGCCTCGGCGGCACCCTCGAACAGCCGCGAACCCGAGGTGAGGGTCTTGAGAAACGCCGTCTCCTCCCCCACTGCGACGGTGAGGATGCGATCGAAGTCGGTGACGAGGTTCGGGTAGGACTCGGCCATCGTGTCGCGCACGACGGTGACGAACTGCGCCATCGTCTCGTCCGGGGCACCGAGCAGGCGTGCCGAGCGCACGATGCGGCGCAGCAGTCGGCGCAGTACGTAGCCTCTCCCGTCGTTACCGGGGTTGACGCCGTCGGAGATCAGCAGCGCGGCGGTGCGGGCGTGATCGGCGATGACGCGGAAGCGCACGTCGTCGTCGTGGTTGGCACCGTAGGCGCGTCCCGAGAGCTCCTCGGCCTTGGCGATCACCGGCCGGACGAGATCGGTCTCGTAGACGTTGTCCACGCCCTGCAGCAGGAAGGCGACGCGCTCGACGCCCATGCCGGTGTCGATGTTCTGCTTCGGCAGCGGACCGAGGATCTCGAAGTCGTCCTTGCTGATTCCCTTGCCGCGTTCGTTCTGCATGAACACGAGGTTCCAGATCTCGATGTACCGATCCTCGTCGGCCTCGGGACCACCCTCGGCACCGAACTCGGGTCCACGGTCGTAGTAGATCTCCGAGCACGGGCCGCAGGGGCCGGGAATGCCCATGGACCAGTAGTTGTCGGCCATTCCTCGACGCTGAATCCGCTCGTCGGGCAGGCCTGCGATCTCCTTCCAGAGTTCGATCGCCTCGTCGTCGTCGAGATATGCAGTGGCCCAGATGCGCTCGGGGTCGAACCCGTACCCACCGTCCTCGACGCTGTCGGTCAACAACGACCAGGCGTGCCGAATCGCGTCGCGCTTGAAGTAGTCACCGAACGAGAAGTTGCCGGCCATCTGGAAGAACGTGTTGTGGCGGGTGGTGATACCGACGTTCTCGATGTCGAGGGTGCGCACGCACTTCTGGACACTCGTCGCCGTCTTGTACGGCGGCGTCTGCTGACCGAGGAAGAACGGCACGAAAGGAACCATGCCCGCGTTGACGAACAGCAGGTTCGGGTCGTCGAGGATCAACGACGCACTGGGTACTTCGGTGTGCCCCGCCTTCACGAAATGGTCGAGGAAACGCCTGCGGATCTCATGGGTCTGCACTGATACAGGTTAGCGTCCGAGACCCTGTGCCGACTCGAGGGCCTATCGGCCTCGGATGATGCGCCGCAGTTTCCCCACCCTGGTCGCGATTTCGCGCTCGGCACCGTGTTCGGTGGGCTCGTAATAGTTCACGCCCACCAGTTCGTCCGGCGGATACTGCTGCCCCAGTACGCCTCCAGGACTGCTGTGCGGGTACCGATACCCGACGGCGTTTCCCAGCCCTTGCGCTCCCTTGTAGTGGCCGTCGCGTAGATGCGGCGGAACCGATCCGGACTTGCCTGCCGCGACGTCGGCCATGGCCGCACCGAGTGCGCCGATCACGGCACCGGACTTGGGCGCAGTCGCCAGGTGAATCGTCGCCTGCGCCAGCGCCAACCGCGCCTCGGGCATCCCGATCATCTGCACGGCGCTGGCAGCGGCCGTCGCCGTCTGCAAAGCCGTGGGATCGGCCATCCCGATGTCCTCGCTGGCGTGCACGACGAGGCGCCGCGCGATGAACCGCGCATCCTCGCCTGCCGTGATCATCCGCGCCAGATAGTGCAGGGCGGCGTCGACGTCGGACCCTCTGATCGACTTGATGAACGCACTGATGACGTCGTAGTGCTGATCTCCGTCGCGGTCGTAGCGCACGGCGGCCTTGTCGACACTGGCCTCGACCGTCGCGAGGTCGAGCGTTCCGTCGGTCGCGGCACCTGCCGCCGCCTCGAGGGCCGTCAACGCTCGTCGGGCGTCACCGGCCGCGAGACGCACCAGATGATCCATCGCGTCCTCGGCGATGGTCACCGCACCGTCGAGTCCGCGCGGATCGTTCGCGGCGCGAGTGAGCAACAACTCGATGTCCTCGGATCCCAGCGGCTGCAACTGCAGAACCAACGATCGGGACAGCAGCGGAGAGACCACCGAGAACGACGGGTTCTCGGTGGTCGCAGCGACCAACAACACGATGCGATTCTCGACGGCTGCCAGCAATGCATCCTGCTGCGTCTTGGAGAAGCGGTGCACCTCGTCGATGAACAGCACCGTCTGCTCGCCCGAGAGAAGTCGCCGTCGCGCCAGTTCGATGACGTTGCGTACTTCCTTGACTCCGGCCGACAGGGCCGACAGCGCCTCGAACTTGCGTCCGGTCGCGCCCGAGATCAACGACGCCAGCGTCGTCTTGCCGGTTCCCGGTGGACCGTAGAGCATCACCGAGGATGCACCGGAGCCCTCGACGAGCCGGCGCAGCGGTGCCCCGGGAGCCAACAGATGAGACTGCCCCACCACCTCGTCGAGGCTCGTCGGACGCATGCGCACCGCCAGCGGGGCGTCGGGCCTGATGTAGGTGGACGTCGGACGGGACTCGGCGACCGTGGCCTCCGGTGCCGCAGGCGTGTCGAAGAGTCCGTCGTCGCCGAACTCGTCGCTTCCCGAGATGTCCCCGCCCGAGATGTCACTTCCGAAACCGCCGCTCACCGGTCGAACGCTACCGATCCGACCGCCGGATGCGCGAACGACGTCTTCCTCAGCGCTCCCACTTCGTGCGCAGCGCGGTTCCGACCGACGTCGCGTACTCGGCGATACCGGTCTCGCCGACGCGCGCAGCACTGTCTGCCAGGACCGCCCACCGCGACATCAGCGCCTGCGACCGCGGAACCGACAGATGGTGAGCACGCGCCGCTGCGATGCGGGTGTGATCGTCGGGCAGGAACCAGTAGGTGCTGAGCCATACCCAGATCAGACGCGCGTCGAGGATCTTGCTCGCCAGCGTCGTGTCGTCGGCCAACGCGGGCCAAATACCCACCACTTCCGAGCGCCACGCGTCGATCATGGCCTGCTCGCGATCGTGCGAGAGCTCGAAGCTGCACAGGCAACCGGGGAACGACGCCAGCGCATAGGTGATGTCGAGGGTGGCGTCACGGAATCCGCCCCACTCGTAATCGAGGAACCGCACACCTTCGTCGTTGACGATGATGTTGTCGGGGCACAGGTCGGACGGGCTGAAGGCACGGAAGGCACCGTGCGCGAACAACCGCCCGCTGCGAGAGACGCGATCGAGAATCGCATCCGGGGTCGTTCCGACGCCGAGGAGATCGGTGAGCAGGCCGGGAACCTCGGCGAGCGCATCGGGTATCTGGGCGGAGATCCCGTCGGTCGAGTCGGGTTGCCCCACCCGGCGCAGGAGAGCCGCGAAGTCGTCCTCGCGGCCGACGGTGGCGGCGTGCATGCGGCCGAGCGCCTGAGCCATGGCCATCAACGAGTTGGTCACCGCGGCTTCGTCCGAGTTGCGCAGCAGAGTGGTGATGGGACTGGCGTCGCCGAGATCGCTGAGAACCAGCAGCCGCGCATCGAGATCGTAGGCGTGCAGCTCGGGTCCTGGCCTGCTGTCCGTGGCCAGAGCGTTGGCGAACTGGTACGACGCCGCCTCGCGAAGGAAGGCACTGGAACCGGAGATGTCGGCCAGCTCGGCGTGCAGTTCCGATTCGTCGGGCAGGTCGCGAACCTGCTTGATCACCAGGGTGCGGGGCAGCTGAAACGGGTTCTCGGAGACTCGAACTCGCAACACGATCGCTTGGCCGCTACCCCCCAGATTCACCGGGTCGATCAACGTCACCGGAGCTCCGGTGCGTTTGGTGAGGAGTCGCTGAGCTGCTGCTACTACCTCTGATACAGGGTCTGCCAGTGTTGCGGTCATCGATGTCCAAGCTACCCGTTCGGTGTGTTCTGCTGTGCCGTCTCGGTGGCTACGAATGAGAAACGATTGTCCGTTTTGCGGCTTTTCGCACGTTGCATTCGCAGATTCGACCAGATGGTCGGTTACCCCCGGGCCACCGAATTATGCAGGGTTCGCTACTGCGGTGCAACGTCCACCGATACGGCGATGGTGCTCTCCTCCGCCTCGGTGTAGATCACCCCTCGCAATGGAGGTACGTCTGCGTAGTCGCGTCCCCACGCCACGGTCGCGTACCGCTCGTCGACCAGCTGATCGTTGGTGGGATCGAAGGCGAGCCAGCGATCGTTCGGCATCCACACCGCTGCCCACGCGTGGGTCGCGTCGACACCGATCATCCGCTCCTTGCCGGGAGGAGGTTCGGTGGCGAGGTATCCCGACACGTACCGGGCCGCCAGACCCTGGGACCGCAAGCACGCGATGGCAAGGCGAGCGAAGTCCTGACACACCCCTGATCGCGCGGCGAGGACATCGACAACGGTGGTCGAGACCGTCGTCGAACCGGAAAGATAGCGAAAATCGGTGAAGATCCGATGTGTCAGATCGACGATGACGTCCGCCAGCGGTCGACCGGGCCAGAAGCTGGGCGCAGCGTAGGCGCGTACCTCGTCGGCGATCTCCGGGGTCGGCAGATCCAGAGCGAACTCCACAGCCGATGCACGGGCCGGATCCGCAGGCACGTTCGCACCGAACAGCGCCATCCGAGCGGACTCCCAGGATGCCGTCGCCGGCCACGACGTGGTCTCGTCCATCGGGCGCGGATACACCTCGACGAGCGAATCTGCCGTGACGACCAACTTCTCGTGATCGTTCGTCACATGGAAGTACACGTCTTCGTTGCCGTAGACATCCACTCCGAAGGACTGGTCCGTGGGTGGCGGCTCCACCGTGACCGACTTCTCCACGCAGTGCTGCCCGTCCATGTCCCGCGGCGCAAGGAATCCCCGCCCGTAGGACGAGGTCACGCGGTCGGAATACGTGTAGGTGGTGATGTGCTTGATTCGGTACCGACGACTCATCACCGCACCCCGTTCGCAGTTCGGATGTTCGAGCTACCCCACAGCGGCTGCGTGCCACCGGGCAACGACATGTGCGTGGCGAGGACGACGCGAGACAATTCCTCGAGTGAGTCGTGGATGCCGTCCACCAGCTCGATCAACTCCACCCGTCGGCCGTTCGCGTCGACCGATTCCAGATCACCCGGGTCGACCCGTCGCAATCGCACCCGCATCTGCTCGACGAGCTGCTCGGGCCGCGACGTACCCGAGGCGTCGGGCAACGAACCCAGGTCGTCTCGAAGCCGATCGAGCTGGTAGACCAAGGCCCGCGGGTTGCCCTCGTCGAACAACAGCAACTGCGCGACGGCTGCCGGACGCGCGCGCCCACTGTTACGTCTGCGGTAGATCACCGAGGACTCCGCCGCGGACAGCACCGAGTCGATGACCGCCTGTTCGGTGGACGGCGTGAGAGCGTGGCTGAGCGTGGCCGAAAGCAGCGCAGTCAGCTGAAGACCACGCTCGATCCGTTTGCCGGCGTCCATCAGATACCAGCCCGCGTCTCGCACCATCGATTCCGACGCCAAGCCGGCCAGCGCGAGCAGACCACGCAGCACACTCGACTGCGACGACGCCAGTTGTGCGCCGTTGTGAACCGGCGACTCGGCCAGCTCCTCGAGCGCGGTGTCGATGCGGTTCAGAACCGCCCAGGTGTCGTTCGAGAGCTGGTCGCGGACCGCGCGCGCCGCCTGCTGCATCCGGTCCACCGATTGCGCCAGCGAACCCATACGTCCCGTCGAGAGCATCAGCGAGCGCATCTCCACGATCGCGTCGCCGCGGTTCTTCTCGTCGAGGAATCCCGGCCAGGTGCGCGAGACCTTCGTGACCGCTTCGAGCAGGATCGGCAGACTTTCGCTGCCTTCGAGCCACGGCATCGAGCGGTAGTCCTGATTGCGTTCGCGCGCAGCGATGAGCAATCGAGTCATGTCCTCGGCACGCTCGCTGTAGCGGCCGAACCAGAACAGGTCGCCGAGTACACGTGGAGAGCTGACGACATCGACGTTGGACGCGGCGTACTGCGGCAACTCCTCCACCGTGGCGGGCGGAGTGTGCGGTGCCGAGTCGGCCGGGGTGACCCGTTCCACCGACTTGACCCACACGTCCTTCGACGCCACCGTTATGAGCGGATCGGTGACCGGTGCGGTGAGCACCACCTGCCCCAGACCGCCGCGCATCGGTGTGTACCCGCCGCGCTGCGCAACCGTGAACAGCCGCATCCCCACTTGTGCTGGGGCCACCGACAACTGGGAACCCGATCCGCCGTCGATCGACGAACCGACCGGAGCCAACGAGAACTCGGGAACTTCCTGCCCGGTCCACTTCCACGGCTCGGCGACGATTCGATTCCACAGCTCCCTGGCTGCGACATCGGTGAGATCGTGCCCCACCACCGTGCGACGTGAGGTGGTCGACCGCAGCACCAGCGAACGCAGCCGATTTCCGATGTGCGAGAGCTGGTTCGGATCACCGCCCCAGTACGTCTGCACCGAACCGAGAATCAGGTCCTCGTCCAACAGGGCACGGCTCAACGCCGGAAGCAACGGAAGCAGAGCCGGGTTCTCGAGCACACCGCTACCGAGGGTGTTCACCACGCTCACGGCCCCGCGCCGCAGCACCTCGACCAGACCGACGACACCCAGGTGTGAATCCGGGCGTAGATCGAGTGGGTCGGCGAACTCGGCGTCGACTCGGCGCAGCACCACATCCACCCGACGCAACTTGCCCAGCGACCGCATCCACAGACAACCGTCGCGGACGACGAGATCGGCATTCTCCACGAGAGGAAAGCCGAGAACCGTTGCCAGATAAGCCTGATCGAATGCCGTCTCGGAATGCGAACCGGGACTGAGCACCACCACGACCGGGTTCTCGGCCGATGCGGGAGCCGCGTCGCGAAGCGCCAATCGCACTGCGCGAGCGAACGTCGAGAGCGGCCTGGGATTGCTGGCCTGGAACAACTCGGGCATCGCGCGCGACATCACTCGCCGATCGGCGAGCGCGTAGCCCACTCCCGACGGTGCCTGCGTGCGGTCGGCGATGACTCGGAATTCGCCGTCGGAACCTCGGGCGACATCGGCGGCGTGCATGAACAGCTGATGCGGTCCCGGAATGGTGATCGCGTGCGCCGTCCGCAGATAGCCCGGGTTGCCGAAGACCAACTCCGGCGGAATCAACCCCCGACGAACGGTTTCCTGGGCACCGTAGATGTCGGTGAGCGCCGCGTCGAGCAGCATCGACCGCTGAACCAAACCTGCTTCCAGACGATCCCACTCGTCGGCCGCGACAACCAACGGAACACTGTCCAACCCCCACCGAACAGCACTGGGCACCGCCTCGCTGCCACCCGACGGAATCGGGTTGTACGTGATGCCGTGGTCGTCGACCAGACGGCTCACCCGCGACTGCAACGTCTGCATGGCACCCGGGCCGGCCTCACGCATCCCGTCGACCAACTCCGCCCAATGCGGACGCACGGCGTCGTCGGCGTCGAGCATCTCGTCGAACCGATCGACGCGACCGCTCACGGCCTCGCGCCGACCGCGATACGCGAGCCAGGGCAACCCGGCTCCGGTCGACACTTCTTCGTTCCTGCCGGCTCCACTCGAAACATCATCGTTCCTGCCGGCTCCACTCAGGGTGGTATCCACGGGCACCATCGAGCCGTTGTTCCTTCCGTCGGTCGATCACACTCCGCCGCCGGGTGACTCCGCTGCCTGCGGAACCACCCGATACGCGTCGGACCGCGATCGCTACCGGTCGACTCGTTCTCCTGTGCAGTCGCGCGTCAGGACGTGATGACTCCGGTCCGGCGCAGGTCGAGCATGCCGGGCGCGGACACATCGATCGCTTGGCGAGCGTGCATCTCGAGCAATCTTGCTACGTCCACCTTGCCCGAGGTGAACCCGCCCTCCTCGAAGCGGCCGTTGCGGCGTGCTTCGGCTTCCACCGAGTTGACGGGAGGCCCCTCGTACGAGCGCCCG
This sequence comes from Rhodococcus sp. 05-340-2, assembly GCF_002258915.1. Taxonomy (NCBI): domain Bacteria; kingdom Bacillati; phylum Actinomycetota; class Actinomycetes; order Mycobacteriales; family Nocardiaceae; genus Rhodococcus; species Rhodococcus sp. 05-340-2. The sequence continues at coordinate 548,999 of NZ_NOYU01000027.1, read as the reverse complement.
CCCGGGTGCACGACGTGGTAGGAGCACCCACCGACCGCGCGTCCGGTCTGCATTTCCACCAGATCGAAACGCAGTGGACTCTGCACCTCGATCGTCGGGTGCAGTGCACTCGGCGGCTGCCAAGCGCGGTAACGCACGCCGGCGACCTGCACGTCCTGACGCTCGGTGCGCAACATCGGCACCGGCACCCCGTTGCACGTCACCATGTATCGGCCCGCGTCGGCTCCGGCGACCTGAACCTGGATTCGTTCCACCGAAGAGTCCACGTACCGCGCGGTGCCCGAGGACGTCGACTCCTCGCCGAGGGTGTTCCATGGCTCGATCGCGCCACGCAATTCGATCTCGGCGTCCCCGACCACGGTGGTACCGATTCGGGGGAAACGGAATTCGGTGAACGGATCGAGCCAACTGGTGTCGAAATCGATGCCGTGCTCACGGAGGTCCTCGACGACACGACCGATATCGTTGATGACGAAGTGCGGCAACATGTACCGACCGTGCAGGTTGGCACCGTGCCGGATGAGAGGTGCTTTCAGCGGGGTGTCCCAGAACCGCGAGACCATCGATCGCACGAGCAGTGACTGCACCATCGCCATCTGATGGTGCGGCGGCATCTCGAACCCGCGCAGTTCGAGCAGTCCCAATCGTCCGCGAGTGGAGTCGGGACTGTAGAGCTTGTCGATGCAGAACTCGGCGCGGTGGGTGTTGCCGGTGATGTCGGTGAGCAGGTGCCGCAGCGCTCGGTCGACGACCCAGGGCGACGCCGATCGGTCGGCCCCGGTCAGTCGCTCGATCTCGCTGAACGCGACCTCGAGCTCGTAGAGCGATTCCTCGCGGCCCTCGTCGGCGCGAGGAGCCTGCGACGTGGTGCCGATGAAGCGGCCCGAGAACAGGTACGACAGCGACGGGTGCCGCTGCCAGTGAGTCAGCAGCGAGACCAGCAGGTCCGGTCGACGCAGAACGGGTGAATCCACCGGCGTCACGCCGCCGAGGGTGATGTGGTTTCCACCGCCCGTTCCACGAGTGGTGCCGTCGTTGTCGAATCCCTCTGTGCTCAAGCGGGACTGACGCGCCTCTAGGTAGAGACGCTCCATCAGCTCGTTCTGTTCGGCCCACGAGGAGGTCGGTTGCACGTTGACCTCGATCACACCGGGATCCGGTGTGACGGTGAGGGTTTGGATACGCGGATCGGACGGCGGACCGTAGCCCTCGATCACGACGGGCGTGCTGATGGTCGACGCCGCCTGCTCGACGCGTGAAACGAGGTCGACGAAGTCGTCCAACCGATCCATCGGCGGCATGAACACGTGCAGGACGCCGTCACGGACCTCGGCGACCAGCGCGGTGACGGCGGTGCCGCCCACCCCGGACGTCTCGTTCACCAACTGCGCGTACCGCGACTCGGCCGGATTCACCGCACGCGGCGGTTGCTGGGTCAGCTGCGGTGTGGGCAGATCCGCCTTGGGAGCGGTGGGGTCCGCCGGGTTCTCGACGGGTCCGCCGTCCCAGGAGATCGCTCGCAGTGGCAGCCGCAGACCCGCGGGAGAATCGCCTTCCAACAACACTATTCGGCCACGGCGCAACTTCCAGTCCGAGCTCTCCCAGCCGGACCCGTCATCGGTACGGGAGATGGGCAGCACGAAGGCCGCAGGCTCGTCGGTGCTGGCATCGAGCCGTTCGAGCAGTCGTTTTCTGGCGTCCGCGGAATCGGCTCCCGGTTCGAGATCCTCGTCGTCGGCGGGCGGGTCACCGTAGGGCTGGCGAACCAGATCCAACAGTTTCACCAACGGGTCCTCGTAGGCGGGACGCGCTTGTGAGGCAGGCAGTCCGAGCGCCTTGACCAACTCGTCGATCAGTTCCTGCGACGCCGAGTTGTCCACCGGCTCCGGGCGCAGATCTTCCGCCAACCAGGGATCGGCGATCAGGTCGGAGTCGTGCCACAGGGCTTGACCGTCGGTGCGCCAGAACAGTCCCACCTGCCACCGCGGCAGCGGTTCACCGGGGTACCACTTGCCCTGACTGCGCTGCACCAGACCGTCCGGTGCGTAGATGGTGCGAAGCCGTTCGGCGAGCACACTGGCCAGCTTGCGCTTGTGTGGGCCATCGGCCGTGGTGTTCCACTCGGGCGCTTCCTGATTCTCGATCGCCACGAACGTGGGCTCGCCGCCGACGGTCAAACGAATGTCCTGATCGAGCATCCGCTTGTCGATCTTCTCGGCTGTCGCCTTGATCGACTCCCACTGCTCGGCGGTGTAGGGCAAGGTCGTTCGCGGATCCTCGTGGACGCGCACGACGGTGTTCGAGAAGTCGAGTTCGGCCTTGCACTTGCTCGTCGCACCGGAGATGGCGGCGGCAGTCGACGGGTGCGGCGTCGCCGACAGAGGGATGTGGCCTTCGCCGGCGAACAGGCCCGAGGTCGGATCCATCCCGACCCAGCCCGCACCGGGGAGATAGACCTCGGTCCAGGCGTGGAGATCGGTGAAGTCCTCCACCGGCCCGGACGGGCCGTCCAACGACTTGACGTCGGAGGACAACTGCACCAGGTAACCCGAAACGAAACGCGCCGCCAGACCCATCTGACGCAGTACCGACACCAGCAACCATGCCGAGTCGCGGCACGACCCGACGGCGGACGTCAGGGTCAGATCAGGGGTCTGCACTCCGGGTTCCATGCGCACGGAGTACCCGACGTCCCCCATGACGGCCTGGTTTGCCATCACGAGAAAATCGATGGTGCGCAACGATTCTCCGCGCTCGACGACGGCCGCCTGCAGCTTCTCCACCCAGGCCGAGACCACCGGGCCGGGTCCGGATCCGGCCTTGCCCTCGTCCACCGGGCGCAGGTACGGCTCGAGGTCGGGAAGGTCGTGCTCTTCGTACGCGAACCCGAAGTGCTCGGCCCATTCCTCGACGAAGAAGTCGAGGGGATTGATCGACGCCATGTCCGCGACGAGTCCGACGGTGATCGACAGATGGTCGGTTCGCTCGGGGAAGACCACCCGAGCGAGGAAGTTTCCGAACACGTCCTGCTGCCAGTTGACGAAATGCTCCGCCGGTTCGATCTTCAGCGAGTACGCCTCGATCGGTGTACGCGAATGCGGTGCCGGTCGCAGCCGAATTTCGTGCGGAAAGATCTTGACGGTGCGGTCGAATTTGTAGCTGGTGCGGTGTTCGAGTGCAACCTTGATGCCCACGGCGAGCCCCTCGTGATAGTCCCGGAATGGGTAGAACACCCAACCCTAGTAGGACCGGGCCCGGTGCGCTCGGCGAGAAATCGTGTCCGAAATGTACTGACCGGGCGGGTGTGTACTGCTTGACACCCTCTTCGTGGTGCGGTTCGCTCAGCGAGAATCGAGTATTCGTTCGACGCACGCCACACTTTGCAACCAAAGGGAATTTCGTGAGCGACAATCCACCCAACGGACCGCAGTACGGCTCGGATCCGAACCAACCCCAGTACCCCACGAATCCGGCGTCCGGTTACCCGCCACCCGGCAACTACCCACCCCCGGGCAACTACCCACCTCCGCCCGTGGGTGGCAACGCGGCATTCGGAATGGGCTCGCAGTTGCCCGGCGGCGCGCAGCCAGGCAGCCTCGGATCACGGTTCGCGGCACGCTTCGTGGACGGGCTGATTCTCGCCGTCGTCCAGTTCGTCCTGTACGTGATTCTGCCGAGCGGGTTCTTCGGAACTTTCCTCCTGGGTCTCGTGTCCGCCGTCCTCGGTTTCGCATACTTCACGCTGCTCGAGTCCTCCCGTGGCCAGACCCTGGGCAAGCAGGCCCTCGGATTGCGCACCCTCGGCGCAGCGGGCGGATTGCCCACTCAGGCCGAGGCAGCCAAGCGCAACGCGTTCATGCTGCTGAACGTGGTACCGCTGCTGGGCAACGTTCTGGTGATCGTGGCGTACATCGTCATTGCGGTGACCATCAACTCGAGCCCGACCAAGCAGGGCAAGCACGACGAGATCGCCGGCGGAACCCAAGTCATCAGCATCTCGTAACAACCCGTCCACGCACGAGCGGACCTCCGACATTCCAGGAGGCCCGCTCGTCTGCGTTCGGGTGTTCCCGGGCCTCGGTGCCCCAGAGCACCCCACTCGTCTCGACCACAGACCAGGAGAACGACGTGAGCGACAACTCGACCGACGAACCGCGGCCCGGCGAGGGATCCGATCCCGACCGCCCCGAAACGCCGAACACTCCCCCGCCGAACACGGGAAACACTCCACCGCCTCCTGGTGGTCGGTACCAGCCCCCGCCCGGAAACTACCCGCCTCCCGGCGGCTACCCATCTCCGGACAACTACCCACCGCAGGGCAACTACCCGCCGCAGGGTGGTTACCCACAGCAGGGTGGTTACCCGCCTCCCGGTGGCTACCCACCCCCGCCCGGAAACTTTCCACCGCAGGGCGGCGCACCCGGCGGCTATCCGCCGCCTCCCGGGGCGTACCCACCGCCTCCCGGCAATTACGGAAATTACGGCAACCAGGGGTACGGGCACACGCCCCTGGGTCCCAATCCCGGTCGTCTGGACGCAGGCGCGGCGCTGAGCTACGGGTTCGCGAAGTTCAAGGCCAACGTCGGCCCGTGGCTGGGCATCACCGCCATCGTCTGGGCCGTCAGCGCTATCGGACTCGCCGTGATCTTCGTCTCGACGTTCAGCGCAGCAATGGCAGCCGCCGACGCCGGCGACACGACCTTCACGACCACGACATCCGGGGTGGCCATCGTCATGACGGCCATCGCCACGTTCGCGTCGTATTTCGTCAACGCCGCCTATGTTCGCGGAGCTTTGGACGAGACCGGTGCACCCGAGAAGCCGTCTTTTGGGCGGTTCTTTCAACTCACCAACGTCGGGCAGATCGCCATCCTGGCGTTGATCTGGACCGTCGTCAGCGTGGTGTTCAGTTTCATCCCGTTCCTCGGAACGGTTCTTCTGATCGTGATCGGCTTCCTGGCCAACTTCGCCCTGACGTTCCTGATCGATCGGAACCAGTCGGCGATCGAATCCATCAAGTCCAGTGTCGACCTGACCGTCAAGAACTTCGGCCCGCTGCTGCTGCTCCTCCTGCTGTTGGCCGCGATCAACATCGTCGGTGCTCTGCTGTGTGGCCTCGGTTTGCTCTTCACCATTCCGATTTCGGTGATCGCCACCAACTACGCGTACCGCGTCTTAACCGGCGGTCCGCTGTCCCCCGCACGCTGACCCGACTGCTCCCGAACTACTCTCGAACAGACGAATGTCCCCGTGGCGCAGAGCGTTACGGGGACATTCGTCTTCGAACCTTCTCAGGCTTCGGCCGGTTCTTCCTTCTTCTCCGGCTTGAAGTCGACGCCCGATTCCTTACGCTGCTGCGGCGTGATCGGTGCGGGTGCGTCGGTCAACGGGTCGATGCCGCCTCCGGACTTGGGGAACGCGATGACCTCACGGATGGAATCGACTCCGGCGAGCAGCGCAGTGATGCGATCCCAGCCGAACGCGATGCCGCCGTGCGGCGGTGCGCCGTAGGAGAAGGCATCGAGGAGGAAGCCGAACTTCTCCTGAGCTTCTTCCTTGCCGATACCCATGATCGCGAACACCCGTTCCTGAATGTCCTTGCGGTGGATACGAATACTGCCACCGCCGATCTCGTTGCCGTTGCAGACGATGTCGTAGGCGTAGGCCAGAGCAGATCCGGGGTCGGTGTCGAACGTGTCCATCGACTCCGGCTTGGGCGACGTGAAGGCGTGGTGCACTGCAGTCCACGCACCTGACCCGACGGCCACGTCGCCACTGGCGGTGGCGTCGGACGTGGGCTCGAACAACGGAGCGTCGACGACCCACACGAACGCCCATGCCTCCGGGTCGATCAGGTCGAGCTTGCGAGCGATCTCGCCGCGCACTGCACCGAGCAATCCACGTGATGCCTTGACCGGGCCCGCGGAGAAGAAGATCGCGTCGCCGTTGTTCGCACCGACGTGTGCTGCAAGGCCGTCGCGTTCGGCGTCGGTCAGGTTCTTGGCAACCGGGCCGCCCAGCGTGCCGTCCTCACCGACGAGAACGTACGCGAGGCCCTTGTGGCCTCGCTGCTTGGCGAATTCCTGCCACCGGTCGAGCTGCTTTCGGGGCTGGCTCGCGCCACCGGGCATGACGACCGCGCCGACGTACGGGGCCTGGAACACTCGGAACGTGGTGTCGGAGAAGAAGTCCGTGCATTCGACCAGTTCGATGTCGAAGCGGAGGTCGGGCTTGTCCGAACCGTAGCGACGCATCGCCTCGGCGTAGGTGATCCGTGGAATCGGAGCCGTGAAGTGGTGGCCGACGAGCTTCCACAGCGAGGCCAGGATCTCCTCGGCCAGCAGGATGACGTCGTCCTGGGTGACGAAGCTCATCTCGACGTCGAGCTGCGTGAACTCCGGCTGACGGTCGGCGCGGAAATCCTCGTCTCGGTAGCACCGAGCAATCTGGTAGTACCGCTCGATGCCGCCGACCATGAGCAGCTGCTTGAACAGCTGCGGACTCTGCGGCAGAGCGTAGAAGCTACCCGGCTGCAACCTCGCCGGCACCAGGAAGTCGCGGGCACCCTCGGGGGTGGATCGCGTGAGCGTCGGAGTCTCGACCTCGACGAACTCGTGATGCGCGAGCACCGATCGGGCCGCGGCGTTGACGTGCGAGCGCAGGCGAATGGCACGCCCGGGGCCCTCACGACGCAGATCGAGGTAGCGGTACTTCAGACGCGCTTCTTCACCCGGCTGGTCGTCGAGCTGGAACGGCAGCGGTGCGGCCTCGGACAGAACCTCGATCTCGGAGGCCTCTACCTCGATCGCGCCGGTCGGGATCTCGTAGTTGGCGTTACCCTCGGGGCGGCCTTCGACCTTGCCGGTCACCTTCACGACGTATTCGGCGCGCAGGCGGTGCGCCTGCTCGAGTGCTGCTCCCTCGCGGAAGACGACCTGGGACACACCGGACGCGTCGCGCAGATCGATGAAGATGACGCCGCCATGATCGCGTCGGCGGGCCACCCATCCCGTCAGCGTCACGGTTCGGTCGACGTGCTCGGGGCGTAATGAGCCGGCGAGGTGGGTGCGCAGCACGGGTGTCCTTTCGAGAAAAATCCGCTGATCGTGTTCTTCGCTCACCGATCCTACGGAGCACATGACCGTAGAAGGAAACGAGATCGCGCCGCGGCGTGCGAAGCTATGGCCGACAGCAGCGATGTGTGTTCTCGCCACAGGGTGGGAGCTCGGCGGAGAGGAACTCGGGCATGACCTTCAGAGAAGGTTCGCGGATGGAGCGGGGTCGAGTCTCCGTCGGCGGCAGCGGTGGCGGCGGACGCGGTGGCAAACTCGCCATCGGCGGTGGTGCAGGCGGCCTGATCATCATCGTCATCGCACTGCTCTTCGGCGGAGATCCCGGCTCGATTCTCAATCAGATCAGTGGCGGCGACAGCTCTGCAGGGCAGGTCGACTCCGGTGCCTCGGGGACCCTCGAGGGCTGCGAGACAGAGGCGGAAGCGAACAGCAAGATCGACTGCCGTATCGGATTCACGGTATCGAGTCTGGACACCGTCTGGGAATCTCAGCTGCAAGCGCAGACCGGTGTCGCTTACGTTCAACCCGGCGTGAATCTGTTCTCGGGAGCAACCAACACCGGCTGCGGCAACGCCACCAGCGCCGTCGGGCCGTTCTACTGCCCGGCCGATTCCACCGCCTACTTCGATACGAGCTTCTTTCAGGTTCTCGTCGACCAGTTCGGCTCCAGCGGCGGCCCGCTGGCGCAGGAGTACGTGGTGGCGCACGAGATCGGCCACCACCTGCAGAACCAACTGGGCGACATCGGCCGCGCCCAGGCCGATCCGCAGGGACCCGAGTCCGGTGGCGTCAAAGTGGAGTTGCAGGCCGACTGCTACGCGGGAATCTGGGCGCACTACGCAGCCGACACCGTCGACCCGGACACCGGGGTTCCGTTCCTCGAGCCGCTGACCACCACCGACATCGACGACGCCCTCTCCGCGGCATCGTCGGTGGGCGACGACCGAATTCAGCAGGCATCCACGGGCAGCGTCAACCCCGAGGGCTGGACTCACGGTTCGTCCGCGCAGCGACAGGCGTGGTTCACCGCGGGCTACGAGACCGGACAGGTGGCGGCCTGCGACACGTTCGCGGCACGCGATCTGAACAATCCCTGAACCGGCACCGATCAGAACAGGGTGAGAGCGGGCCCCGAGGTCACCAGTTCTCGGGAATCGGCCGGCTCGTTGGCGGGCAGCGAGCGGGTCTGCTCTGCGGCGAACCCGTAGGTGTCGAGCAGCGGATCGATTCTGGCTTTCAGCCACTGCTTGTACTCGGGAGTCACGTACGCCCCGTGTCCGTAGAGCTGACGGTATCGACGCACCAACGCGGGGTGTTCCTTCACCAGCCAGCTCATGTACCAGTCCTTGGTGCTCGAACGCAGATGCATCGGCAGGGCCGTCACGGTCGTCGCACCGGCCTCGGCCAGGGCACCGATCAGACCGTCCAGTTGCTTGGCCCCGTCGGTGAGAAACGGAATGACCGGTGCCACCAGAACCCCGCAGTCCAGTCCCGCATCACGTACCGCACGAATGAGGTCCAATCGCGCTCGCGGACTGGGGGTTCCGGGCTCGAGCTGCTTCTGTAGGTCGGCGTCGTGAATGGCCAGGCTGATGCTCACCTGCACGTCGACCTGCTGCGCGGCGAGCGTCAACAGGGGCAGATCACGCCGCAGCAAGGTGCCCTTGGTGAGAATCGAGAACGACGTGCCCGATTCGGTCAGTGCCCGAATGATGCCGGGCATCAACCGATATCGACCCTCCGCGCGTTGGTAGGGGTCGGTGTTGGTACCGAGGGCCACCGGCTCCCGTTTCCACGACCGGCGTGAGAGTTCCTTGCGCAGTACCGCCGCCACGTTCGTCTTCACGACGATCTGCGTGTCGAAATCGTTGCCGGAGTCCAGATCCAGATATTCGTGCGTCGGGCGAGCGAAGCAGTACCGGCATGCGTGTGAGCACCCACGCATCGGATTGACGGTCCAGGAGAACGGCACCTGCGATTCGCTCGGCACCTCGTTCAGGGCGCTCTTGCACAGCACCTCGTGGAAGGTGATGCCCTCGAACTCGGGCGTCTGCACGCTTCGGACCAGCCCGGACCGCTCGAGCCCCGGGAGCGCCCCGTCGTCCGCGGCGTCGAGAGTCTGACCGGCCCATCGCATGCACACAGTCGAACATTTGTTCTATGTCGTGTCAAGGCCGGCCGACCCCGCCGGTACCCGCTCGGGTGTGGTCACCGGAGGGCGATAGCGTAGGCCCACAGTCGATCCTAGGAGTGCACCGCCGTGACCGCCCCGAACACACCGACCCTCGAACCCATTCTGCGTCTCGGCCTCACGCTGGGACCGGGAATCGACATCGGTTCGGTACCCGCCGGTGAGCGGGTGGTCACCACCGTGCTCGGCGGCGCAGCTCCCGGCCCCGACATCGAGGGCACCCTCGCAGCAGGGTCGACCGTCGTCAGCGTCACTCGGCCGGACGGATGCACCGAGTTCAGCAGCGATCTCGTTCTCGAATTGGCGACCGGCGGTTACCTCTCGCTCGACTACCGCGGGGTTCAGTTCGGGCCTGCCGACGTCATCGACGCTCTGAACGATCCCGAACGTGAGGTCGATCCCGCCACCTACTACTTCCGCGGCACCCTCAGCGTGTCGACCGCAGTTCCGAAGTTCACCTATCTCAACCGCGCACTCGTCGTCACGTCCGGATCTCGCTCCGCCGAAGCCGTCGTGCTCGACGCCTTCCTGGTCACCTGACCACGACTCAGTCGAGCAGCTGAGCGACCTCACGGTCGGTCAGCGTCGCCTGCGGAGTTCGTCCTTTGCTCCGGACGAGTTCGACGGCGCGGTAGAGCGGCCGTTGGTCGAGTCCGGCGTCGCGTGCCTCGGCGCGCAGCTGATCCACCAGCACCGATGCGATCGCCGCGGCAGGCACCAGCTCGGTGGTCCACAGGGAGTCGGCGAGGGTGCGTAACGCGAGAATCGGCAGTTCACGGCCCCCATCCCTGGTGTAGAGCGCTAGGGGAAGCACGATGTGGGTACGCCCGTCGTAGAGCCGCAGCGAGATCTGATCGATTCCGGCCGTCCGAATCGTCAGTTCGGCCGTCACCACCTCCGGCATCTTCAGCCGGCGAGTGCGCAACCCCCGCGCGCACAGTTGCGGGCCGTCGAGCCACACCCGTCGGCGCAGACCGAGCCAACCCGACAGTACTGCGGGACCGCCGACGATCACCCCGACGAGAACTGCAACCCATACCGGCGCGAACAGCGCCAGGACGACGGCGAGAAGAATCCCGATCGCGGCCGACCCGACGATGATCTTGCGCAGGCGCGGTGCCAGGAACTCCACCGAGACCAGGTCCAGGGCTACCGGCCCCGCATTGGACCCGGAGTCACCGGGCCGAGGATCACCGGCCAAGGCGCGCTCCGAGGGCATCGACCACGTCGGCCATCGGAACGGTCTCCTGCTCGCCGTTCGAAAGGTCTTTCATCAGAACCGATTCCGCAGCCAATTCCTGGTCGCCGAGCACCAACGCGAACCGCGCGCCGGATCGGTCGGCGGCCTTCATGGCACCCTTGATTCCGCGATTTCCGTAGGCCATGTCCACGGCTATTCCTCGTTCGCGAAGCTGAGCCGCGATGTCGACGATCGCCAGCTTGGCACCGGCCCCCATCGGAACGCCGAAGACCTGGCATCGTGCCGTCGCGCCCGCGGTCTTGCCCTCGGCGGCGAGTGCCAGCACTGTGCGATCGACGCCGAGACCGAACCCGATTCCGGAGAGCGCCTGCCCACCGAGCTGTTCCATCAATCCGTCGTAGCGTCCACCGCCGCCGATGCCCGATTGTGCGCCGAGCCCGTCGTGCACGAATTCGAACGTCGTCTTGGTGTAGTAGTCGAGGCCACGCACCATCCGCGGATTCACCAGGTACGGAACGTTCATCACGTCCAGGTATGCCAGCACTTCGTCGAAGTGTTCCTTCGCCGAATCGGAGAGGTGATCGAGCATCAACGGCGCGTCCGCGGTCATTTCACGCACCTCGGGCCGTTTGTCGTCGAGCACCCGCAGTGGGTTGATCTCGGCACGTCGACGCGTGTCCTCGTCGAGGGGAAGGGCGAACAGGAACTGCTGCAACAGCTCTCGGTACTGCGGGCGGCAGGTGTCGTCACCGAGCGAGGTGATCTCGAGTCGGAACCCGGTGAGCCCGAGGGCACGGAAACCGGCATCGGCCACGGCGATGACCTCGGCGTCCAGCGCCGGGTCGTCGACGCCGATCGCCTCGACACCGACCTGCTGCAGCTGCCGGTACCGCCCGGCCTGTGGGCGCTCGTAACGGAAGAACGGCCCGGCGTAGGCGAGCTTGACCGGCAGTGCTCCCCGATCCAGACCGTGCTCGATCACCGCGCGCATGACCCCTGCGGTGCCCTCGGGGCGCAGCGTCACCGATCGGTCTCCACGATCGGCGAACGTGTACATCTCCTTGCTCACCACATCGGTCGACTCCCCGACCCCGCGGGCGAACAGGCCGGTGTCCTCGAAGATCGGCAGTTCGATGTGGCCGTAGCCGGCGTTGCGGGCCGCGTCGAGCAGCCCTTCGCGAACGGCGACGAACTCGGCCGAGTTCGGGGGAAAGTAATCGGGAATCCCCTTGGGGGCGGAAAAGGCGGTCGGCTTGCTCACGCTCACAGCTTTCCTTGCTCGGGGTCGGTGAGTCCAACGAGGAACGGGTTGGACCCGCGCTCCTGGCCGATCGAGCTCTGTCCGCCGTGCCCCGGGAGCACCACCGTGTCGTCGCTCAGCGGTAGCAGCCGAGTCGCGATGGACCTCAGCAGTTGGTCGTGATCGCCGCCGGGCAGATCGGTGCGCCCGATCGATCCCGCGAAGAGGGTGTCCCCGGTCAGGGCCAGCGGAACCGATCCGTCGGGCCCGTCGGCATGGGCGAGGAACAGCACCGACCCCTGGGTGTGCCCGGGAGTGTGCACCACCGTGAATTCGATGCCGGCCAGCTCGAGCCGTAGACCGTCCGTGAGCTCGATCACCTCGGCCGGTTCGTGGAACTCGAGGTCGCCGAGCACTGCCGCCAACGTCGGACCCGTTCCCTTGATCGGATCGGACAGCATGTAGCGGTCCTCGGGTGCGATGTACGCCGGGATGCCGTACTTTGCGCAGATCGGCTCCACCGACCACGTGTGGTCAAGATGACCGTGCGTGAGCAGTACTGCGGTGGGGGTGAGCGAGGACTGCGTCAGGAAGTCGATCAACGGATCAGCGGCGTCCTGACCGGGATCGACGACGACACACTCGGACGCGTCGTCCTGGGCCAGGATGTAACAGTTCGTCTGAAACATGCCTGCGGGGAATCCGGTGACGAGCAAGACAAACGCTCCTAAAGGCTGAGGCCGAAGTACCGAGCAAGCTTAGTGGGGCCGCTCCCGCCGGGTCCCCCCAGCATGCTCTCAGGCAGTGATGGCAAACTCGCGTTGGCCGATTCTCGGCCGTTTACCACACGATCGGTCCGTGCAGCGAGCGGGCGAGGTCGTTTTTCGACAAGCGGGAGGAACACGAATTGCCCAGCAACGAGCAACGGCGCGAGGCTGCCAAACGAAAGCTCGAACGCCAACTCGTACGCCGCGCCGAGCGAGCGCGACGTCGTAAGCAATTGACGATCGCCGGTTCCATTCTCGGTGTCGTCGCGGTCGTGGCCGTCGTCTCGGTCGTGTTCGTGGTGACCCGCGGTGACGACGATGCGAGCACCGCCCAGGAATCGACGACGTCGGCGCCCGCCGATTCGATCATCGCAGCAGGGCGCACCGAGCCGCTGCCCGAGACGGTGAACTGCTCCTATCCCGCCGCGACACAGCCTGCGGCCAAGGAGAACACTCCCCCGCGCACCGACAACGTCCCCACCAGCGACGAGCCGCTGAGCTACAGCATGACCACGTCTGCGGGGAACATCGGGCTGACGCTGAACAATCCCGAGTCTCCGTGCACGGTCAACAGTTTCGTCTCGCTCGCCAATCAGGGCTACTTCGACGGCACCACCTGCCATCGACTCACCACGGGCGCGGGCCTGCAGGTTCTGCAGTGCGGCGATCCCACGGGCACCGGCTCCGGCGGACCGGGCTATCAGTTCGCCGACGAATTCCCCACCGATACCTATGCCGAGGGCGACCCCGCTGCTCAGACCCCGATCTCCTACCCACGCGGAACGTTGGCCATGGCCAACGCAGGCCCGGGTACCAACGGCAGCCAGTTCTTCCTCGTCTACGGCGATTCGGAACTGCCGCCCGCCTACACCGCGTTCGGCACCATCGACGAGACCGGACTCGCCACTCTCGACGCCATCGCAGCCAAGGGAGTGGAGGGCGGCGCATCCGACGGAGCCCCCGCCGAACCGGTCGACATCACGTCCATGCTGAGCGACCTGTGAAGCGCACCTCGGCGCTGACGATCGCGGTCTCGGCCACCGCGCTGGTACTCGCAGGGTGTTCCAGTTCGGCCGAACCGACAGCTGCACCGGCCACCACACCGTCGTCGACAACGACGACGACCACCGCATCACCCGCGCCGCGGCCTGCCCTCGATCTGTCCCGTTTCGGCGCGTTGCCGCCCGTGCCGCAGCCGACGACCGACACGGTGTCCTGCTCGTATCCGGCCGAGTCCCCGGCCGCCAAGGAGGTCGAGGCTCCCGCGACCGACAACATCGACGTGTACGGAAACGTCGATGTGACGTTGTCCACCAATCAGGGTCCGATCGACATCACGCTCGACCGGACGCAGGCACCGTGCACCGTCAACAGCGTCGTCGGCCTCGTCCAGCAGGGATATTTCGACGGCTCGCCCTGTCACCGTCTGACGACGTCACCGGGCCTCGAGGTGCTGCAGTGCGGTGACCCGTCCGGGTCCGGTCGAGGCGGACCGGGATACACCTTCGCCAACGAGTACCCCACCACCGCGTACACCGACGATCCGGCGCAGGCCGAGAATCCGGTGGTCTACCCCCGCGGAACGCTGGCCATGGCCAATGCAGGCCCCGATACCAACGGCAGCCAGTTCTTCCTCGTGTACGCCGATTCGGTGCTGCCGCCGCAGTACACGGTGTTCGGCACCATCTCGGACGCCGGTCTGCAAACCCTCGACGCCATCGCAGCGGGCGGGGTCACAGGTGGCTCCGAGGACGGTGCACCGGCGAATCCGGTGATCGTGGAGTCCGCAGCCTGAGTTCAGAAAGACGAGAGGGTGAGCAGAGTGTCTGCTCACCCTCTCGTTGCTTCCGTGGACTGCCGCTCAGGCCGCAGACGTCAAGCGGTACACGTCGTACACTCCCTCGACGTTGCGCACGACGTTCAGCACATGCCCGAGGTGCTTCGGGTCGCCCATCTCGAACGTGAACTTGCTGATCGCAACCCGGTCGCCCGACGTCGCGACGGACGCCGAGAGAATATTGACCTTCTCGTCGGCGAGCGCCTTGGTGACGTCGGAGAGCAGCCGGTGACGGTCGAGTGCCTCGATCTGAATGGCGACCAGGAACACCGAGGACGCCGACGGTGCCCACTGAACTTCGATGAACCGTTCGGACTGCTCTTCGAGCGAGCGTGCGTTGGTGCAGTCGGTGCGGTGGACACTCACCGATCCACCACGGGTGACGAATCCGAGGATCTCGTCTCCCGGCACCGGAGTGCAGCACTTCGCCAGTTTCGCGACAACACCCTCGGCACCGGTGACCAGCACTCCCGCGTCGCCGACCTGACGGGGTCGAGTCGGGATCGTCGACGGTGTCGACCGCTCGGCGAGCTCCTCCTCGACATCGCCGACGCCACCGAGATGGGCGACCAGTCGCTGCACCACGTGGCGGGCGGACACATGATTCTCGCCGACCGCGGTGTAGAGCGCGGAGACGTCGACGTACCGTAGTTCGTGCGCGATCGCCGACATGGACTCGGCATTCATCAAGCGCTGCAAGGGAAGTCCGCCTCGACGAACCTCCTTGGCGATGCCGTCCTTGCCTGCCTCCAGGGCTTCCTCGCGCCGCTCCTTGGCGAACCACTGGCGAATCTTGGTCTTGGCTCTCGGGGAGGCGACGAACCCTTGCCAGTCCCGACTGGGACCGGCAGTGGCGGCTTTCGAGGTGAACACCTCGACCACTTCACCGTTGTCGAGAGTCCGTTCCAGTGCGACGAGTCGACCGTTGACCCGCGCGCCGATACAGCGATGCCCCACCTCGGTGTGCACCGCGTACGCGAAGTCGACCGGACACGATCCGGCAGGCAGGGTGACGACATCACCCTTGGGGGTGAAGACGAAGATCTCCTTGACCGCGAGGTCGTAGCGCAGCGACTCGAGGAACTCCCCCGGATCGGCGGCTTCTCGCTGCCAGTCGAGAAGCTGACGCATCCACGCCATGTCGTCGACCTCGGCATTGTCCTGCGAATGCTTGCCCTTGGTCTCCTTGTAACGCCAGTGCGCAGCGATGCCGAACTCGGCTGTGCGGTGCATGTCGCGAGTGCGGATCTGCACTTCGAGGGGCTTGCCCTCGGGGCCGATCACCGTGGTGTGCAGCGACTGGTAGACCCCGTAACGCGGCTGCGCGATGTAGTCCTTGAAACGGCCCGCCATCGGCTGCCACAACGAATGGACCACGCCGACAGCGGCATAGCAGTCACGGATCTCGTCGCACAGAATGCGGACGCCGACGAGGTCGTGGATGTCGTCGAAGTCGCGGCCCTTGACGATCATCTTCTGGTAGATCGACCAGTAGTGCTTCGGGCGACCCTCGACGACGGCACTGATTCGCGACGCGGCGAGTGTCGCGTTGATCTCGGCCCGAACCTTTTCGAGGTAGGTGTCGCGGGACGGCGCACGATCGGCGACGAGACGCACGATCTCGTCGTACTTCTTGGGATGAAGAATCGCGAACGCCAGGTCTTCGAGCTCCCACTTGACCGTCGCCATCCCGAGCCGATGAGCAAGCGGCGCAATGACTTCCAGCGTCTCCTTGGCTTTGCGCGCCTGCTTCTCCGGAGGCAGGAACCGCATGGTGCGCATGTTGTGCAACCGGTCGGCGACCTTGATCACCAACACCCGTGGATCTCGCGCCATCGCGATGATCATCTTGCGGATCGTCTCGCCCTCGGCCGCGGTTCCGAGCACGACCTTGTCGAGCTTGGTCACTCCGTCCACGAGATGAGACACCTCGTCGCCGAATTCCTCGGTCAACTTGGCGAGCGAATATCCGGTGTCCTCGACTGTGTCGTGCAGCAGCGCCGCAACCAGAGTGGTCGTGTCCATCCCCAACTCGGCCAGAATGTTGGCCACGGCGAGCGGATGCGTGATGTAGGGGTCCCCGGACTTGCGCATCTGCGACGCATGCAGCTCGTCCGCCACGTCGTAGGCCCGCTGCAGCAACGCCAGGTCGGCCTTGGGATAGAGCTCGCGGTGCAGGCTTACCAGTGGCTCGAGCACCGGCTTGACCGCGGCGCTGCGTCCAGCGGTGATGCGGCGCGCCAGACGTGCTCGCACCCGCCGCGACGCCGAAGTGGGGACAGGTGCCGAGTTACGGGTCCCCGACGGCGCCTGCGAATCGGACGCCACCGGATCGCGGGAAACCGGAGTGTCGACGGCCGGGCCGGCATCACCGGACGCGGCCTCGTCGGTCGTGACGAGTCCACCGGTCCGATCGGTAACGCCGGTCTGATCGGCAACTGCGGGCCGCTCGGGGACGGCAGGCCGATCGGGCAAGGGCTGATCGATGTAACGGGTCACTCTCATCACCTCCTGCCACACGTTCCGCGCTGACGCCGGAACATCAACGCATTGTGAAAGAGACTTTAGTCCTCATACTCGAACCAGGCAGCCGAGCGGGTAGCCACTGCACTTGTCGCGCCCACCCAGAACGGCGATCTCGAGAACCACAGCAGCACCGGCGATCACCGCGCCCTGCTCGGCCAACAACCGAGCCGTCGCATCGACGGTACCGCCGGTCGCCAGCACGTCGTCGACCACCAGAACTCGTCGTCCGGCCACGTCGATCGCAGTCGGGATCTGCAGTTCGGCGGTTCCGTACTCGAGATCGTACGACCGTGAATGCACCGGAGGCGGAAGCTTTCCCGCCTTGCGCACCGCGAGCACACCGCACCCGAGTTCGAGGGCAACTCCGGCCCCCAGCAGGAATCCCCGTGCGTCGATACCCGCCACCAGGTCGACGTCCTCGAACCCTTGCGCCAGCTCCGACACGACACTGCGTAACGCCGGCCCGTCCGCGAACACCGGTGTCAGATCGCCGAAGCGCACACCGGGGACGGGGAAGTCGTCGACCCACCGCGTCAGCCTGGTCACGGCAGCGGCAGCACCCACTGCACCGCCTGCGTCGTTCATCGAAGAAGCACCCACCGATCCATGTTCCATCCGGCACCAGCGGCCGTCGGGTTGGGCACCACGTCCTGCATGCCGTCACTGACGACAGTCGTACGCGGCTCGTTGTACAGGGGAAGCGACGGCATGTCGTTCCACAGGATGTTCTCGCCCTCGGTGGCCAGCGCCAGAATGCGCTCGGGATCGTCGGTCACCGCCAACTGATCGACGATGGAGTCGATCCTGCCGTTGCTGTATCCGCCGACGTTCAGACCGATGCCCGTCCGCAACGAATACCGTGCGGTGACCGCGGCAGCCGAACCCGACGGTCCGGGAAGCGATCCACTGCTACCGAGGACGGCATCGACCGCCCCGGCCCGCAGGGCGGACGGTGTGAAGTCCGGTGAGCTCGCGTCCTCGACGGTGATGCCTGCGGCCGCGCAATCGGCAGCCATGCGACTCACCACCTGGGCGCGGCGCGCGTCCGGTCCCCGGTAGCCGACACGAACGGTCAGTGCGTCCACGCCTGCGGCCTCCAGTTCTCGGCCCGCCTGGTCCAGGTCCGAACGCTGGTATCGATCACCCACCACCGCTGCGACCGATGGGTACTCGAGTGTGTCGGGCTGGACGAGACGAGAGTCGACGAGGCCCGAGCCGAGGCCCGCCGCAGCCGCCTCGAAACCGGGGTGACCCAACGTGTCGAACAGATCCGATCTCGGGATGCACGCGGCCACTGCTCGACGTGCACTCGCGTCGGCCAACACCCCCTGGGTTGCGAACGTCAATTGCTCGACGCCTCGCGACGGTTGCTCGGTGGTCGTGAATCCCTCGGGGGTCCCGAGATCGACGGCACCGGCCCCGTGGTCGATCACGTCCAGCGAGCCGTCCGCAGCCTTCGCCGTCAGGTCGGTGCCCTTGGGCCAGACGACCACCTGCGCGGTCTCGGGCGGGTTTCCCCACCAGGCGTCGTTCGCCACGAGCACGAGACCGTCCTCGGCGGAGTAGGACTCGACCCGGTACGGGCCGGCCGAGGGCAGTAGCGAGAGGTCGATCGAGCCCGGTGTCAGGGTCCATCCGGTGTTCCAGAAGTCGGCGATGCGGCTCACCACGTCGTCGTCCTCGCCCAGGATGGGATCGACGACGTTCGGCACGCCCGCGGCCCGAGCCGCGACGTGTGCCGGTAGCAGGTCGGTGGCACCGAACAGGGCGCGCCAGTTCTGGTAGCTGCGGCCGGACGCGAAGACGACCGTGGCTTCCTTGGCCCCAGGAACACAATCGATGCGCTCGATGTCGGAGTACCCGGCCGTCGACGCCGCGTCGAACAGGGGGCGGTCGGTGGCGAACCTTCCGCTGTTCGCCGCCCAGGCCAACACCAGGTCGTCGCAGGCCATCGGCGCACCGTCGGAGTACGTCGCG
The DNA here is from genome assembly GCF_002258915.1 of Rhodococcus sp. 05-340-2. Classification (NCBI taxonomy): domain Bacteria; kingdom Bacillati; phylum Actinomycetota; class Actinomycetes; order Mycobacteriales; family Nocardiaceae; genus Rhodococcus; species Rhodococcus sp. 05-340-2. The sequence goes on along the minus strand of NZ_NOYU01000027.1, from coordinate 530,187 downwards.
GCCGGGGCGATGGAGTACTGCACGGTCAGCGTGTCACCGGGAACCACCGTGGCTGTTCCGATGTCGTTGTCCGACAACGCGTCTCCCTCGGGCCCGAGGTAGCTGAAGCCCACCTGCACCCGAGTGAACGCCTGCCGGGCTCCCGACGCCGCGCCGTCGACGGTTCTGGCGTTGTACGTGTTCACCACGTTGTTGAACGAGTAGCCGATCGAGGGCACCTTGTCCTCGGGCGACGAACACGCAGTGATGGACACTGCGCCGACACTCGCTGCCACCAGTGCCGCGCTCCACCGTCGTTTCACGTGCACTCTCCGTCCCTGTCGAGGGTGGTTCTACCGACGCTTCTTGTTTCGTTTCCCGGTGGGGCGGTTGCCCGGCTGCGGAGCCGACGCCTTCGGGGCGGCCACACCGACGGCAACCGGCTCCGGAGCGAGGCCGGCTGCGCGGGCTGCCGCTTCGGCGCGCTTGGAGTGGACCTTGCGGGTATGGACTGCGACGGGGCCCCACTTCTCCTTGAGCGTCACCAGCAACGGAGTGGCGAAGAAGATCGACGAGTAGGCACCGACGATCATGCCGACCAACTGCACCAGAGCCAGATCCTTCAGCGTGCCCACTCCGAGTAGCCATACCGCGATGATCATGAGTGCGATCACCGGGAGGACACCGATCACGGTGGTGTTGATCGAGCGCATCAGGGTCTGGTTGACGGCCAGGTTCGCCTGTTCGGCGTACGTCTTGCGATGCAGGTTCAGGATGCCGCGGGTGTTCTCCTCGACCTTGTCGAACACCACCACCGAGTCGTACAGCGAGAAACCGAGGATTGTCAGCAGGCCGATCACGGTTGCCGGCGTCACCTCGAATCCGACGAGCGAGTACACGCCTGCGGTCACCAGGAGGTCGAATCCCAAGGCGGCCAGCGCCGCCAACGCCATGTCTCGCTCGTATCGGACAGCGATGTAGATGCTGACGATGACCAGGAAGACTACGAGCGCGATCAGAGCTTTCTGGGTGATCTGGCTGCCCCAGGTCTCGCTGACGTCCGACACGCTGATGGCGTTGGGGGTCGCGGTACCCGAGTTGTCCTGCGGCTGGAATGCCTCGAACAACGCCTGGCGAAGGGTGTCCACTTCGGCGGGGTCGAGAGCTTCGGAGCGAATCTGCACCGTTGCTGCGGCACCCGCACCGACGGTCTGTACCGACACCGGCGGCATGCCGAGCGCGTCGTCGTACACGGTCTCGACCTGCTCGGTGGTGATGTTGTCGGCCGCGGGCAGCGCGATCCGGGTTCCGCCCTCGAAGTCGATACCGAGGGTGAAGCCGCGAACGAGGAAGCTCAGCAGGCACACCAGCACGATGACGCCGGTGAGGATGTAGTAGAACCGGCGACGACCGACGATGTCGAAGGCACCGGTACCGGTGTACAACCTGGACAGCCAGCTGTGCTTCGGCTGGGTGGATTGATCGACACCCGAATCGTCGAGGGGCGATGGGGTCGACGTGGTCGTGTCCGACATGTCATGCCTCCTTCGACGGCGCAGTGCCGGTCTTGACGGCGAGTGCCTTGTTGGCTGCGCGCTTGCGTTCGAGCGCGATCTGCTGGACGGCACCGAGTCCGTTGACGGACGGCTTGGACCAGAACGTGGATTTCGATGCCAGGTACACCAGCGGCCATGTCACCAGCACCACGACGATGATGTCCAGGATCGTCGTCAGTCCGAGGGTGAACGCGAAGCCGCGGACCTGACCGACCGCCAACACGTAGAGCACTGCGGCAGCGATGAAGCTCACCGCATTGCCCGACAGGATCGTCTTGCGGGCGCGTGCCCAACCGCGAGGAACCGCCGATCGGAAGCTGCGGCCCTCCCTGATCTCGTCCTTGATGCGCTCGAAGAACACCACGAACGAGTCCGCGGTCATACCGATACCGATGATCAGGCCTGCGATGCCTGCGAGGTCGAGTGTGAAGCTGATCCATCGGCCCAACAGAACGATGATTCCGTAGACCACGAGACCGGCCAGCGCCAACGACAGCGCAGTGAGCAGCCCGAGGGCACGGTAGTAGAGCAGGCAGTAGACCAACACCAGCGCCAGTCCGATGGCACCGGCGAGCAGACCTGCTTCGAGCGAGGCCAATCCCAGTGTTGCCGACACCGTCTCGGCCTCGGAGGACACGAAGGAGAGCGGCAAAGAGCCGTACTTGAGGGTGTTGGCGAGCTCGGACGCGGTCTGGTTGTTGAAGTTGCCGGTGATCGAGGTGGCGCTGCCCGCTGGGGTGGCCCCCTGAATGACCGGTGCACTGATCACCTTCGAGTCCAGCACGAACGCCGCCTGCTTCTGCAGATTGGCCGCGGTGAACTGAGCCCAGGTGTTCGAGCCTTCCGAGTCGAACGTCAGGCTGACCTGGAACTGGGCCTGCTGACTGTCGAAGCCGGAGGTGGCGTCGGATATCTGCTGACCGTCGATGATCGTGGGACCGAGCAGGTAGACGGCCGTTCCGTCGGTCGAGCACGCCACGAGGGGCAGCGCCGGATCGTCGTTACCGGCGAGCGGGTCTGCTGCGTTGCAGTCGAGGGACTGCATCGCGAGCTGCTGGACCTGCGGGTCCTCGCTCTGCCGAAGCGTCTTGGCGTCGGCGATCTCCTGGGCAGCGCGATCCGCGTCGGACAGCGAAGCATCCGCGGCGGGATCGTCTGTCGCGGGTTCGTCGGTAGCGGGTGCGTCGGTCGCAGGAGCAGGCGTCGGATCGACCGCAGACGGATCCTGCGCCGGGAACACACGGTTCTGCGGAGTGGCCGGATCTACGGGCGCAGCAGGGTCTGCCGGTGCCGCAGGATCGACCGGTGCCGCAGGATCGACCGGCGCGGCCGGGTCGACCGGGGTCTGCTGCGTGCCAGCACCCTCGCCCGTCGACGGAGCAACGGATCCAACGACGGGCCGGATGAACAGTCGCGCGGTCTGCCCGAGGGTGCGCGCCTGGGAGCTGTCGTCGCCGGGCACCGTGATGACGAGGTTGTCACCGTCGATGACCACCTCGGAGCCGGAGACACCGAGACCGTTGACGCGGGTCTCGATGATCTGCTGCGCCTGCTTCAAGCTGTCCTGCGTCGGTGCATTGCCGTCGGGGGTCCGCGCGGTGAGTGTCACGCGCGTGCCGCCCTGCAGGTCGATTCCCAACTTCGGCGAGGGGTCTTTGTCTCCGGTGAAGAAGACCATGGCGTACACCGCTGCCATCAGCACCGCAAAAACGGCGAGATAGCGGGCGGGTTGCACCGGTCCGCTGGAAGGTGCCACGGTGTGTGTTTCTCCTCTGAGGCGATGGAAAGTGTCGGTTCCTGCAGGGCCTGGCGGCCCGCTGTGTCAGCAGTGAGCGGTGCGATTGTGCACCACATCGGTCACCGCAGAGAAAACCGCTGCCGGATACTGTCTCCGACAGCGGTTCGTTCACATCGTGCTCACTCTTTTTCGAGCCTCTTCGACGTCTGCTCGATCGTCTCGTCCGGCCGGCTCGCGTCTGCCTTGCTCAGGGACGGTCCCGCGGTGTCGTTCGAGCCGAGGGCCGCGAGGTCCGCCTCGGTGGTCGCGTCGATGTCGGTGTCGTCGAACTCGGTGTCGTCGGGCAACACCTCACGTACGACCGCACGCGACCAGGTGGTGATGACGCCGTCGGCGATCTCCAGGTCGATCGTGTCGTCCTCGACCAGGACGACGCGGGCATACAGGCCTGCGGTGGTGACGACCTCGTCGCCGATCTTCAGCGAGTCCTGCATTTCCGTGGTCTTGGCCAACACCTTCTTCTGTCGACGCGCATTGAGAAACAGCGGTACCAGAAGGGCCACGATCAGCAGCGGAAACAGCAAATCCATCGGAAGGTCAGTCCTCGAAGTCGGGTTCGAAATACGTCATTGTCTCGTGCGAGAACGTCGCCGGTGCGGGCCTCGCAGCTACCCAGTGTGCCATTACCTGGAACCGGTCCGGTCCGTTCGTGTCCCGTTGTGCCCGATTCATTCGAATAATCCCTGCTGGACCTCCGAGGATCGGACCGAAATTCCACCCACTGCGAGGTCCGGCGGCGGCGTCAGACCGAGGTGTTGCCACGCAGCAGCGGTCGCGACGCGCCCGCGGGGGGTACGGGCGATCATTCCGGCACGCACCAGGAACGGCTCGCACACTTCCTCGACCGTCGACGGTTCCTCGCCGACGGCGACGGCCAGTGTCGATACACCCACCGGTCCCCCGCCGAAGCTTCGGATGAGCGCGCTCAGTACTGCGCGGTCGAGTCGGTCGAGCCCGAGTTTATCGACGTCGTAGACCACCAGCGCGGCCTTCGCGGTGTCCTGGGTGACGGTGCCGTCGCCACGCACGTCTGCGTAGTCGCGGACTCGACGGAGCAATCGGTTCGCGATTCGGGGGGTGCCGCGCGAGCGCCCGGCGATCTCTGCGCAGCCGTCCCGGTCGATCCGTACGCCCAGAATCCCTGCCGACCGCATCAGTATTCGTTCGAGCTCGCTGGGCTCGTAGAAATCCATGTGCGCCACGAATCCGAACCGATCGCGCAACGGTCCGGTCAGCGCACCCGACCTGGTGGTGGCGCCGACGAGGGTGAACGGCGCGACCTCGAGTGGAATCGACGTCGCTCCCGGCCCCTTGCCGACGATGACGTCGACCCGAAAATCCTCCATCGCCAGGTACAGCATCTCCTCGGCCGGACGGGCGATGCGATGGATCTCGTCGATGAACAGCACGTCCCCTTCGACCAGGTTGCTGAGCATCGCCGCCAGATCACCTGCCCGCTCGAGCGCCGGACCCGACGTGAGCCGTAGCGAGGTTCCCAGCTCTGCGGCGATGATCATCGCCATACTGGTCTTGCCGAGGCCCGGCGGCCCGGACATAAGGATGTGATCGGGGGTGCCGCCGCGCATCTTGGCACCCGACAACACGAGCTGGAGCTGCTCCCGCACGCGAGGTTGGCCGATGAAATCGGTGAGGTTCTTCGGACGCAGACTCGTTTCGACGTCCAAGTCGTCGGACATCGCGTCCGCACCGACCTGGGATTCGGCGAACTGGTCGTCCTCGGTCACCCGGGCCTACCTGGACTTGCCGAGGTACGCCAGCGCCGACCTCAACGCGGTCGACGTCGTGGCCTCCGGCTGCTGAGCGAGCACCGCGTCGGTTGCTTCCTCGGCCTGCTTCGTGGGGAATCCGAGACCGATCAGCGCTTCGACGATCTGGTCTCGCATCGAATTGCCCGCACCGGATCCCGGCACGGCCGAGCTTCCGGCTCGTCCGACCACCGCGTCGACCTTGTCGCGCAGCTCGACGACCATTCTCTCCGCGCCGCGCTTCCCGATACCGGGCACCCTGGTCAGAGCTCCGATATCACTGTCCGCCAACGCAGTTCGCAGCGCATCGGGCTCGTGCACGGCGAGAGTTGCCATGGCGATTCGCGGGCCGACGCCGGTCACGGTGAGGAGCAACTCGAAGAGCTCACGCGACTCCTTGTCGGGGAACCCGTACAGCGTCTGCGAATCCTCACGCACGATCATGGTCGTCAAGAGGGTCGCTTCGCTCCCCCGGTGCAGCGTGGCCAACGTCGCCGGAGTGGCGTTGACCCGGTACCCGACGCCCGCCGCCTCGAGCACGGCGTGATCGAGCGCGATGTCGAACACCGAACCCCTGATCGACGCGATCATCGTGCGCCCGCCTCCTTCTTGGCCATCTTCTCGATCCTGCGTGCCACGACAGCGCGAGCCTTGCGCTCCTCGGCCAGACGCGCGTCGTACTTGCGTTTCTGTTCGGCGGCCATCGCTTCGGCCTTCGCCATCCGGGCGATCATGGGCGCTCGCCAGCAGTGACAGATGCCGAGGGCCAGAGCGTCGGCCGCGTCCGCGGGAGTCGGTGCGGTCTGCAGCCCGAGAATGCGCATGACCATGGCGGTCACCTGAGCCTTGTCGGCCGAGCCGTTGCCCGTGACTGCAGCCTTGACCTCGCTGGGAGTGTGGAAGCAGACGTCGACGCCGCGCCTGGCCGCCGCGAGGGCGATGACGCCACCGGCCTGGGCCGTGCCCATCGCCGTCCGCACATTGTGTTGGGCGAAGACTCGCTCGATCGCGACCACCGAGGGCTTGTGCGTATCGAGCCAGTACTCCGCGGCCTCGGAAATCCTCAGCAGACGCTGCGCGAGATCCATGTCCGCGGGCGTCCGCACCACATCGACATCGAGCGCGACCACCGTTCGGCCCACGCCACCCTCGATCAGACTGAGCCCACACCTGGTGAGACCGGGGTCGACACCCATCACCCGCACGCCACCACACCTTCCGCTTACGAACTGTTGTTCGATAGCGTAGCGGAGCCTACCGTCGGATCAGGGATACGACACCCTGTCGATCACCTCGTCGGGTGCGCCAGGCTCAGTCCTCTGCGTCGAGCTCCGCCATGACCTCGTCGGAAAGGTCGACGTTGGACCACACGTTCTGGACGTCGTCACTGTCTTCGAGTGCATCGATGAGCTTGAACACCTTACGTGCACCGTCGGCATCGACCGGAACGTTCACCGACGCCTGGAAGCTCGCCTCGGCCGAGTCATAGTCGATTCCGGCTTCCTGCAACGCGGTGCGCACGGCGATGAGGTCGGTCGGCTCGCTGACGATCTCGAGGGTGTCACCGTTGTCGTTGACTTCCTCGGCACCGGCTTCGAGAACGGCCATCAGAACGTCGTCCTCGCTCTGACCGTTCTTCTCGAGGGTCACCACACCCTTGCGCGAGAACAGGTAGGACACCGAACCCGGGTCGGCCATGTTTCCGCCGTTGCGAGTCATCGCGACACGCACCTCGCCTGCGGCGCGGTTGCGGTTGTCGGTGAGGCACTCGATGAGAATGGCGACACCGTTGGGTCCGTAGCCCTCGTACATGATGGTTTGCCAGTCGGCTCCACCGGTCTCTTCGCCCGCTCCGCGCTTACGTGCCCGCTCGATGTTGTCGATCGGAACCGAGGTCTTCTTCGCCTTCTGAATGGCGTCGAAGAGGGTCGGGTTGCCGGTGGGGTCACCGCCACCCGTGCGGGCCGCCACCTCGATGTTCTTAATGAGCTTGGCGAAAGACTTGCCGCGTCGGGCGTCGATCACCGCCTTCTTGTGCTTGGTGGTGGCCCATTTTGAGTGGCCGCTCATGCGATAGGGCCCCTTCCTGCTCGAAATCAGTGTTGTCGACTTTACTCGCCCGGTTCGGCGCTCGGCACCGACCGACCGTCGAAGGTTCTAGCGGCCTCGCACCATGTCGACGAAGAGTGCGTGCACTCGATCGTCGCCGGTGACCTCGGGGTGAAAACTCGTCGCGAGAACGGAGTTCTGACGAACGGCCACCACGCGTCCGGCGGCCGGTCCGTGCGGCACGGTGGCGAGCACCTCGACGTGCTCGCCCACCCGCTCCACCCAGGGCGCGCGGATGAACACCGCCCGCACCGGCCCACCGTCGATGCCGATGACGTCGAGGTCGGTCTCGAAGGAATCGACCTGACGGCCGAAAGCGTTGCGTCGCACGGTGATGTCGAGGGAATCGAGGTGCCGGGCGTCGGGCCTGGTGTCGAGAATCTCGGACGCCAGCAGGATCATGCCCGCGCACGAACCGTAGGCGGGCAGCCCGTCGGCCAACCGGGCGCGCAACGGTTCGAGGAGATCGAACACGGCGAGCAGGTTACTCATGGTCGTCGATTCCCCGCCGGGGATGATCAGTCCGTCGATCTGCGCGAGCTCGGCGGGCCGACGCACCGTGACACCGCGCGCGCCGCTCGACTCGAGCGCCGCCAGATGTTCGCGAACGTCGCCCTGCAGTGCGAGAACTCCGATGGTCGGAGCGTTCACTTGCGCCCGAAGGGATCGACATGGGGCGCGTCGGGGTCCCGCTCGTACCGCATGAGACCTTCCTGCACCACTGCGGCAACCAGCCGTCCGGACGTGTCGAAGATTCGCCCCTGGGTCAGTGCGCGCCCGAAATCGGCCGAGGGCGACGTCTGGTCGTAGAGCAACCATTCGTCTGCCCGGAAGGGACGAAGGAACCACAGCGCGTGATCGAGCGAGGCCGTCTGCGTGACGGCGTCCGGGTGTGGCACCTTGGCCGATCCGAGCAGCGTCATGTCGCTCATGTAGGCGAGTGCGCAGACGTGGAACACCTGATCGTCGGGCAACGTGTCTCGGTAGCGGAACCACACACGTTGCTGCGCAGCGAAACTGGGATGCTTGACGGTCTGGTCATCAGGAATGAGACGGATGTCCCATTCCGACCACTCCTTGTAGTACGAGTGGTCGTACTCGGCGAGGGTGGTGGGATCGGGCAGGCTGTCCGGCCCCACGACCTCGGGCATGACGTCCTGATGCGAAATGCCGTCGTCGTCGCCGTGGAACGAGGCAGACATCGTGAAGATCGCCTTGCCGTGCTGAATTCCGGTGACGCGGCGAGTGCAGAACGAGCGTCCGTCGCGAATCCGGTCGACCATGAACACGGCCGGTTCGTTCGGATTTCCCGGACGCAGGAAGTAGCCGTGCAGCGAGTGCACACGAAACTCGGGTGCCACTGTGCGCACCGCCGCGACGAGCGCCTGGCCCGCTACCTGACCGCCGAACGTACGGGGCAGCCGACTCGGGAAAGTCCGTCCCCGATAGATGTCGTTCTCGATCCGCTCCAATTCGAGAATGTCCTCGATGCTGGCCATGGCTGGTGTCCACCTTTCTGTGACAACGGCTCAGGCTAACAATGGACGGACCAGGCAAGATGGTCGGTGTGGGTCAACCGGTGCCGATATTTCCCGATCTTCTGGTGGAGTCGATCGTCGATTCGTGCCAGGACGGGGCGCGCTCGATCATCGTGATCGACGGCGCGGATGCCGCGCGGCCGGTCGACTTCGCCTCGCGCACAGCCGAACACGCCCGCTCACGGGGCCGTCCGGCTGCCGTCGTCGACCTGCACGACTACGTCCGACCTGCATCGATTCGATTCGAGTACTCGCGCACCGACGAATTGAGCTATCGCACACTGTGGTTCGACTACGACGCCCTCGTTCGAGAAGTCATCGTCCCACTGCGGCCCGGTGGCGGAGGTCACTTTCTACCGCGACTGTGGGATGAGGCCGCCGACCGTTCGGCTCGGGCCCGCAGCGCCTCGGCGGCAGCGAATCAGATCGTCCTGATCGCGGGACCCATGCTGCTCGGACGGGGATTGAACGCCGACCTGTCGGTGCATCTACGCCTGTCCGCGAGCGCTTTACGCCGCAGAACCAGCGCCGCCGATCAGTGGACGTGCGCCCCACTGATCGACTACTACGACAGCCTGGACCCCTCGGCCGAGCGGCCGGATTTTCTGGTCCGATGGGACCATCCGGACCGCCCGGCACTCGAACGCAACTGACGTAAAACTGTCACCAGCCACGTTCGGCGAGACGGTGTCCGACGGGGAGATCGTCGACGTTGATTCCGACCATGGCCTCGCCGAGACCGCGCGAGACCTTGGCGAGCACGTCGGGGTCGTCGAAGAACGTCGTGGCCTTGACGATCGCCTCGGCGCGCTCCTTGGGGTTGCCGGACTTGAAGATTCCCGATCCGACGAACACGCCCTCGGCACCGAGCTGCATCATCATCGCTGCGTCTGCGGGAGTCGCGATGCCGCCGGCGGTGAACAGTGTGACGGGCAGTTTGCCGGCCCGGGCGACCTCGACGACGAGGTCGTACGGAGCCTGCAGTTCTTTCGCCGCCACGTACAGCTCGTCCTCGGGAAGCGAGGTGAGACGACGGATCTCGTCGCGAATCTTGCGCATGTGCGTCGTCGCGTTCGAGACGTCGCCGGTTCCGGCCTCGCCCTTGGAGCGAATCATGGCCGCGCCCTCGGTGATTCGACGCAGTGCCTCACCCAGGTTGGTGGCACCACAGACGAAAGGAACGGTGAAGTTCCACTTGTCGATGTGGTTGGCGTAATCGGCCGGGGTGAGCACCTCGGACTCGTCGATGTAGTCGACGCCGAGGCTCTGCAGGATCTGCGCTTCGACGAAGTGGCCGATGCGGGCCTTCGCCATCACCGGGATGCTGACCGAGGAGATGATGCTGTCGATCATGTCGGGATCGCTCATGCGCGACACCCCACCCTGAGCGCGAATATCGGCGGGGACGCGCTCGAGTGCCATGACGGCCACTGCTCCGGCGTCTTCGGCGATCTTGGCCTGATCGGCGGTGACCACGTCCATGATGACGCCACCCTTGAGCATCTCGGCCATGCCCCGCTTGACGCGCGCGGTGCCGATTCCGTTCTCGCTCGACCCGCCTTCGGCCGATCCAGCGGGTGTAGTGGATGCGTGTGGGGTACTCAAGCCAACTCCTGTGTTCTGGGCACCGTTCGTGGTGCTCCGGATTGATACGTGCGACCACGTCCGGCCGCGCACGAGCGGACGATTGCGCGCGGCGCGAAGTCGCGCCCAGAACTGTAGGCCTCGACGCGGCGGTTTCCCATAACCACTTGACGATTGCTGGACTGCTCGAAAAGGGTCCAGATTGCTAGCGGATAGCGCGCACGTCCGGGTCGCCGCGTCGAGCGAGAGCCACGTTGACCTCGTCGAGCAGTTCGGCCAGATCCTGGGGATAGACGTTCTCGCCGACGGCGCTCAGCGCACGGATGTCGGCCTCGGTGCACCACTGGTGGCCGGTCACGGTGCGGCGCTCGAAGTCGGTGAAGCCGGCGCTCTGCGGCTCGAACTCCTGCGTTCGATGCGCGAAGAACAGTTCCTCGGAGCGAATCAGGGTTCCGTTGAACGGGAACGTCGCAACCCGGCGCCACAGCGGACCGCGCAGATCGGCCGCGGCGACGGTCAGGCCGGTCTCTTCGTGTACCTCACGCACCGCAGCCTCGCGGAGCGACTCGCCCTTCTCCACTGCCCCACCGATGGTGAACCAGAAGAAAGTGTCGGGAACCGTCGGATCGTGTCCGCGCAGCAGCAGGACGCGGCCACGCTCGTCGAGCAGCACCACCCGCGCGGACGTTCTCGGAGTGGCGCGGTTCTCGCTGCCGAACGCCGCGGCAGCAGACCGCTCGGCGATCTCGAAATACGACGGCAGGGCCGCGGTTCCGCCGAGGTGCAACCAGCGGACCGGGCGTCTGACGCGCAGCGCCAGGGTGTCGCGAACGGCATCGTTGTGAAAACGCCGTGCGATCAGCACGCGGGCCTCGGCGTCGGCGAGTTCGGCCACCAGTTGCGGGGGCAACGCGTTCGGTTCGACGACGGCCAGAGCCATAGACACCGCGTTCTCGGCCTCTTCGCGCTGCGACCGGTCTACGCGCTCGGCCCGATCGGCCAGTGCGGCAAGTTCTCTGCTCGACGGGGCCGAGTCTCGGGTGGCAGCGGACACCGCTCGCGCGACGACGGCACGGCGGGCGAGCGCTGCGTCGAGAGCCTGCCAGGCGAGGTCGGTGCGCACGTGGAGGCGGTCGAGTCGGTTCGCCGTTCCGTACGCCCACAGGCCGACGACGAGGATCAGTACCGCGACCAGCCCGAGTACCAGGATCGTAAGCGCCGAGAGGGTCATCAGTTCGCCGCCCGCACTTTCTGGCCCCCGAGGGTGACGGTTTCGTAGACGCGCAGGATTTGCTCGGCAACGACGGGCCAGTCGTAGGTGGCCACGGCCACCGAGGCGGCGTCGACCAGGCGCGCACGAACGGAGTCGTCGGAGAGGATCGAGGTCACTGCGGCGGCAACGGCATCGGAATCGTCGATCGGGACCAGCAGCCCGCAGGTGCCGTCCCGCAGAACTCGACGGAATGCGTCGAGTTCGCTCGCCACCACCGGAGTTCCGGCGGCCATGGCCTCGACGAGGACGATGCCGAAGCTCTCACCGCCGAGGTTGGGTGCACAGTAGACGTCGGCGCTGCGCATCGCGGATGCCTTGGTCGCGTCGTCCACCTGCCCCAGGAACGTCAGGTGCGACGCGAGTGCGCCTGCGTCCTTGCGTAGCTTGTCCTCGTCGCCGCGCCCGACGATGAGGATCTCGATGTCGGGATGGGATTCGACGAGCGTGGGAAGGGCACCGAGCAGGACGGCCATTCCCTTGCGCGGTTCGTCGAAACGGCCGAGGAAGAGCACCGTGCGACCGGCGCGTGGATAGCCTTCCAGCACAGGGGCATCGGCGAACGCGGGCACGTCGACTCCGTTGGGGATCTCGACGGCGTCGGAGCCGAGGGCCTCGACCTGCCAGCGTCGGGCGAGTTCGGACACGGCGATTCGGCCGCTGATCTTCTCGTGGTACGGACGGAGCACACCCTGAAAGGTGCTGAGCACCAAGGACTTCGTCGTCGAGGTGTGGAAGGTTGCCACGATCGGGCCGTCGGCGGCCTTGAGCGCCAACATCGACAGGCTCGGCGCGTTCGGTTCGTGGATGTGCAGCACGTCGAAATCGTTGTCGGAGATCCACTTACGGATTCGAGAATAAGTGACCGGTCCGAATCGCAGGCGCGCGACGGATCCGTTGTACGGAATGGCGAGTGCCTCGCCCGCCGACACCACGAAGTCCGGCAACTCGACGTCCTCCGACGCCGGAGCCAGCACGCTGACGCGATGTCCGCGTTCGATGAATACCTCGGCCAACTGCTGAACGTGCGCCTGCACTCCACCGGGAACGTCGAACGAGTACGGGCACACCATGCCGATCTTCACGCGCCCTCGATTCGGGCGCGTCGCTCGGCCGACCAGTCGCTCATCCACAGGGGTTGCAGCATGTGCCAGTCCGCCGGATGGGCTCGGATTCCGGCAGCGAAATGGTCGGCCAACGTCTGGGTGGCGGGCCCGACTCCGGCCGAGACGTCCACGGCGGGCGAGATGTCGAAGCCCCAGCCGTCGCCGTCGAAATAGCCGTGCACCGGCAGCAAAGCCGCTCCGGTGTCGATCGCGAGTTTCGCGGCGCCCGCGGGCATCCGGGTCGGTTCGCCGAAGAAGGTGACCGGTACTCCGTGCTTGGCGAGGTCTCGCTCGCCGAGCAGGCAGACGACCTTGTTCTGGCGCAGCCTTTCGGACAGCGCGAGAAGAGGCGGCTGCTCACCGCCGCTGAGTGGAAAGATCTCGAAGCCCAGGCTCTCCCGATAGGCGACGAATCGCTGGTACAGGGACTCCGGCTTCAGCCGTTCGGCAACGGTCGAGAGCCCACCGTGCGTGCGCACCAGCCACATTCCGGCCATGTCCCAGTTGCCGCTGTGCGGCAGCGCCAGCACCACTCCCTTACCGGCTGCGAGCGCACCCTCGAGATGTTCCTTGCCGTTCACGCACCGATCGATGACGGCGGCCTGCGCAGCCAGATCCATCGACGGCAACCGAAACGCCTCACGCCAGTACCGGGCGTAGGAGCGAACACTGTCGCGTATCAGCTCGTCGGGCACCTCGGCTGGAGTGGTCCCGAGGACACGAGCGAGATTGCGGCGCAATTGGTCCGGTCCACCGTTTCGGGTGGACGCAAAATCCGCGCCTCGATCGAAGAGACTTCTCGCCACACCCTCGGGCAGCGATCGGACAAGTCGCCACCCGGCTGCGTACCCGAGGTCGCTGGCTCTTTCCGAGACGTTCACGACGCGGCCACGTCGCCGTCGTCGGATGCCGGTGCCACCGGAGGCACGATGATGTCGCGAGCACCCTCGGATCCACGGACTGCCAGAACGCGCTGGAACACGGTCACGATGCTCAGGGCGGCGAGAATCCACATCGCCGGGTAGATCACGCTGTCCAGCCACGGGATGTCGAAATGCCGTCCGACGCCGGTGAATCCGGCACCGACGAGAACGATGACCAAGCGATCCGGGCGTTCTATCCAACCCCCGTCGGCCGAGAGTCCGCTGGCCTCGGCGCGCGCCTTGGCGTAGGAGATCACCTGGGAGGTGACCAGGCAGATCAGGGTGGCAACGAGCAGTAGCTTGTCCTGCTCGGAGTACACCGCCCACCAGGCCAGGCCGCCGAAGATCGCACCGTCGGCCACTCGATCGCACGTCGCATCGAGGACGGCACCGTACTTCGTGCCACCGCCCCGAGCCCGCGCCATGGCACCGTCGAGCATGTCGAACAACACGAACAGGGTGATGACGACCGAACCCCACCACAGGTAGCCGGCGGGGTACATCGTGACCGCGGCCGTGATGGTGACGACGGTGCCGATGATCGTCACGGAGTTGGGGGTCAGCCCGGTGCTGTTGAGGGCACGCCCGAGCGGGGCGGTCACCTTCGAGACCGGCGCACGGCCGAAAATGCTCAGCACGGCGCGTGCTCCTCTCGCCTGTGGTTCATTCGTTCCAGGCCGACGCGAGCAGGGCCCGAGTGTCGCGGAGCAACTGCGGCATGACTTTTGCGCCGCTGATCACGGTGATGAAGTTCGCGTCGCCGCCCCACCGGGGCACGATGTGCTGATGCAGGTGCTCGGCCAACGACCCGCCCGCGGCTGCGCCGAGGTTGAGTCCCACGTTGAAACCGTGCGGACGTGACACCCGCTTGATGACGCGAATCATCTGCTGCGTGAATGCCATCAACTCGGCGCTCTCTGCGGGCGTGAGGTCTTCCAGTGCTGCGACGCGGCGATACGGCACGATCATCGCGTGGCCGGGGTTGTAGGGGTACAGGTTGAGGACCGCGTACACCGACTCGCCTCGTGCGACGACGAGACCGTCCTCGTCGCTCATCTTCGGAATGTCGGTGAAGGGCTCGTTCGACTTCGCCGACCCCTGGGGAGCCTCGGCGATGTAGGACATCCGGTGCGGTGTCCACAGTCGCTGCAGCCGATCGGGCTCACCGGCTCCGGTGACGACGATCGACTCGTCCTGTTCCGACATGATCAGCTCACTCCTGCGGGTTCGGTCTGCACGAGCTCGGCGGTCGGTGATGCGTTGTTGCGCTGGGAGATCCAGTCGGTGACGAGAGTGATGGCCTGTGCCACGGGGACGCCGTTGACCTGAGTGCCGTCCCGGAATCGGAAGCTCACGGCACCGGCTTCGACGTCCCGTTCGCCGGCGAGCAGCATGAAGGGGACCTTCTGGGCGGTCTGGTTGAAGATCTTCTTCTGCATCCGGTCGTCACTGGCATCGACCTCGGCGCGCACTCCGCGCTTCTTGAGCTCGTTCACCACCGCGAACAAGTGGTCCTGGTAGACCTCGGCAACCGGGATTCCGACGACCTGGACCGGTGCGAGCCAGGCCGGGAAGGCACCCGCGTAATGCTCGGTGAGCACTCCGAAGAAGCGCTCGATGGAACCGAACAGCGCGCGGTGAATCATCACCGGGCGTTCCTTGGTTCCGCCCGAGCCGGTGTATTCGAGCTCGAAGCGTTCGGGCAGGTTGAAGTCGAGCTGAATGGTCGACATCTGCCAGGTGCGCCCCAGAGCATCCTTGGCCTGCACCGAGATCTTCGGTCCGTAGAACGCGGCACCACCCGGATCGGGCACCAGGTTCAGGCCCGACGCCGCCGCTACCTCGGCGAGGGTGTTGGTCGCTTCTTCCCAGACCTCGTCGCTGCCGACCGACTTCTCCGGGTTGCGAGTGGAGAGTTCGAGGTAGAAATCGTCGAGGCCGTAGTCCTTGAGCAGCCCGAGAACGAATTCGAGGGTGCTGGTGAGCTCGCCGCGCATCTGCTCACGGGTGCAGAAGATGTGCGCGTCGTCCTGGGTCATGCCGCGCACGCGGGTCAGACCGTGGATAACGCCGGACTTCTCGTAGCGGTAGACCGAGCCGAACTCGAACAGGCGCAACGGCAATTCGCGGTACGAGCGGCCGCGGGAACGGAAGATCAGGTTGTGCATCGGGCAGTTCATCGGCTTGAGGTAGTAATCCTGGCCGGGCTTGCGCACGTCGCCGTTCTCGTCGACTTCGGCGTCCAGGTGCATCGCCGGGAACATGCCGTCCCGGTACCAGTCGAGGTGACCGGAGACCTCGTAGAGATGGCCCTTGGTGATGTGCGGGGTGTTGACGAACTCGTAGCCCTCTTCGATGTGCCGCTGGCGCGAGTAGTTCTCCAGCTCGTTGCGGATCACGCCACCCTTGGGATGGAACACCGGAAGACCGGAGCCCAGTTCGTCGGGGAAGCTGAACAGGTCCAGCTCGGATCCGAGCTTGCGGTGATCGCGACGTTCCGCCTCCGCCAGCAGTTCGAGATGAGCGTCGAGTGCTTCGGCGGACTCCCACGCAGTTCCGTAGATGCGCTGCAGTCCGGCGTTGGCCTGATTGCCACGCCAGTACGCAGCCGAACTGCGGGTGAGCTTGAACGCGGGCACGTATTTGGTGGTGGGGATGTGCGGTCCGCGGCACAGATCGCCCCAGATGCGCTCGCCGGTCCGGGGATTGAGGTTGTCGTAGGCGGTCAGCTCTCCCCCACCGACCTCCATGACCTCGGGATCGTCGATGCCGGACTTGTCGTCGATCAGTTCGAGCTTGTACGGCTCATTCGCCAACTCCTCGCGGGCCTGCTCCACCGACTCGTACACCCGACGCGAGAAACGCTGTCCGGCTTTGACGATCTGCTTCATCTTCTTCTCGAGTGCCGTCAGATCCTCGGGAGTGAATGGCTGCTTCACGTCGAAGTCGTAGTAGAAGCCGTCCTTGATGAACGGTCCGATGCCCAGCTTGGCGTCGGGGAAGAGCTCTTGAACGGCCTGCGCAAGCACGTGCGCAGCCGAGTGCCTGATGACGCTTCGTCCGTCCTCGGTGTTCGCCGGAACGGGCTCGGCCTCGGTGTCGTCCTCCGGTGCCCAGGACAGGTCACGGAGCTTGCCGTCGGGATCGCGCACGACGACGATCGCGTCGGGTCCCTTGTTCGGCAGGCCGGTGTCGCGGAGCGCCGTACCTGCCGTGGTTCCGGCCGGCACCATGATGCGGGCGGGCGAAACAGCGGCGACAACGGGCATGCTCACAGCGATGTACTCCTCGATCGGTTCTTCTGGCCAGGAAGGCCTCCGACAGCCTATCGGCAACAGTCCACTCGATTGGCCTCAGCGCGACGAGTGACGTCAGATCGGGCTTTCGAGCCACGTCCAGTCGAGCCCGATCCAGCCCCCGACCAACGCGAACGTGCCCAGCAACCACAGCGTTGCCAGCACGACGACGGTGGTGAACAGCACGCCGAGACCCTTCACGAACATGGACTGCTTCGAGAACCACGCCATGAAGGCGTCGTATCTCTTGCGGACGAACCGCAGCGCACTCTTGGCCCACGCGAATTCCGAGGCCAGGATGCCCAGTCCTGCGAACACGATCAGCCAGCCGGGCCCCGGGTACGGAATGGCGAGTACGCCCAGCACCAACACGACTGTTCCGACCACGCCGACCGTTATTCGGTACGCGAGATCGAGGGACTTGTTCTCGGCGATGCGCGCCCGGAAACGCCGGTGCTTCACCTTGGCTGTGTCCATCGGACCCTGGTCGGCGACGGCCCGGGGCTTCGACTGTTCGGTGCTCACCGGCTCAGGTTACCGGCCTCGAACGAAAGAAGGCCCGCACCGACTGGCGGTGCGGGCCTTCTTTTCTGTGGTCCCGGCTGGGATCGAACCAGTCGTGCAGCTGATCTGGCACGACCCGTACGCTGGCGATATTCCGACAACACTGCACGTAGATGCGGGTATTAACCTATTCAATCACTAGGCGTTGATGGGGTTGGGTGGGGTACTATTTTGCACGGAACTTGCACGAATCCATCCACGGTCGACCGATAGGACCCCAGGTCATGGCACGTAAGCCGAAAAGGACCCGCCGCGCGTTCGGCCAGCTCAGGCAGCTACCGTCCGGCCGCTGGCAAGCCGGGTACACCGGTCCCGACGGACTCACCACGCATCGAGCACCTACGACGTTCGATGCGAAGGACTACGCCGAGGGTTGGCTTGCCACCGAGCGGAAGAAGATCGAGCTGGGCACGTGGACGCCGCCGCGGGAGGCCGCGAAGCAGAAAGCGGTGAGAGCTGCGACATTCGCGGACTACGCCGCATCCTGGCTGGAGCACCGCTCGATCCGACCCCGGACACGGGAGAACTACCGCTACCTGCTCGACAGCTTGATCCTGCCCGTCCTGGGCGGGCTCGTGCTGACCGAGATCACGACCGCCGACGTCCGGGCATGGCACCACGGCCTCGGCACACAGTTCGCCACTCGGAATGCACGGGCCTACGGCGTCGTCACAGCGGTGTTCAACAGTGCCGTGGACGACGAGCTGCTCGACCGCTCCCCTGCTCGTATCAAGGGCGCGGGTCAGGTGAAGCACCGCCGAGAGATCGACGTGCTGACTCCAGCGGAACTGGTCCGGCTGGCCGACGCAATGCCCGACGAGCTAAAGCTGAGCGTCCTGCTTTCGGCGTGGTGCGGGCTGCGCCGTGGTGAGACGTTCGAGCTGCGCCGCAAGGATCTGCTGGCCAACAATGCGGTCCTGAGCATCACGCGCGGCGTCACCTACCGCGACCGCGAGTTCGTCGTCGGACCACCGAAAACGAAAGAGTCGATCCGCAAGGTGACGATCCCGCCGCACCTGCGACCCGAGATCGAGCGCCACCTGACCGAGCACGTCGGACCCGGCCGTGACGATCTCCTGTTTCCTGATCCGACAGGTGGCCACATGCGCGAGTGGACCTACCGCCGACAGTTCGACGCCGCCAAGGCGAAGCTGGGCCGCGACGATCTGCACGTGCACGACCTCCGCCACTTCGGTGGCGTGATGGCCGCGCACACGGGAGCGACCACGAAGGAAGTCATGGACCGACTCGGGCACGTCACATCGTCGGCCGCGATGCGATACCAGCACACCGCCTCGGGCCGCGCTGAGCTGGTCGCTGACAAACTATCGGCGCTGGCTGCGCAGTAACCGGTCACCTCACGAGGGCCGTCCTGGGATCACCGGGACGGCCCTTTTTCATGCGTTCGATATGCGTTCATTGAGCCTGCGGAGGGTAGCCGAAAGTACCCGCTATCGCGTGTAATCTGTTGTGTTGCAATGGATTAGCACGTGGACAAGCGCTCGATGCTGGTCTAGCGTTCCACACACCAACCCATCAAAATGGAAAGGGACGCACCAATGCCGACCCGAACGAACACCGCCGACAAACCACTGCTGAGTGTTGCCGATGCCGCTGAACGCCTCGGGGTATCCACCGACATGATCCGAGCGCGTATCGCTGACGGGCAGCTCCCGGCCTACCGGCTGGGCGCGACGACCCGCTCGGCTATTCGCATCAAGGTTGCCGACGTCGATGCGCTACTGCGACCAATCGCCGCGGGCGGGGCCTGATCCGGCGTAATCACCAGCGCTCGAACAAGTTTCACTGACTTAACACAACCATCCACGGCGACCACTCCGACAATCGAGAGCAGGAAGCCAATGCACGCCCCAGAAACGCGGAAACCCTGGTCGCGACAAGACGACCAGGGCAACGGCAACTTCCACGTAGCCATCCGAACCGAGACCATCGTATCGCGGTGGACCCGTTGAGCACCACGGTGACAGACCCGTTCGCTGCCAGCAATGTGCGAGCGACCGAGAAGCACAGGCGCGAAGAGGATAAACGGCTGCAACGCCTGGCTTCCGTTGTTCACGGACTCGACGCCCGGCGCGCAGTCAGTGCGCATCGTGAGTCACTTGGAGTGCCCGACCCAGTGGTGATCTCCGACGCCCGCCTGGAGTCGGTCCTGGGTTCCGAGGGATACACCGCGTATGTCGCCTACTGCACGGTGAACGGTCTGGCCTTGGCCGAAACTTTCGGGGAAGCCGAGGCGATGCCAGTCACGGCACTGAGCACAGCTGCGCCGGGTTTCACCCCGACCGTGGGCGATGTCGCAGCGTTCTGCACGGACCACGGCCTGACCGATCCGCACATAGCTGTCTCGGTGGCGAACTCAGCCAAGCGACGGAGCAAACAGCGTGTGGTAGAAGAACGACCACGCCTGTGGGCCGCTGCCGACCTGCACCCGTCGCAGCAACGCGAGTGGTTGGCAACCGGGTTCGTCCCCAAAGCTGCGGTGACGTTGCTCGTCGGCGACGAGGGCGTCGGGAAGTCGTTGCTCTGGGTCTGGCTTGCCCGACACGTCACCACCGGCAAGCCAGCACCCGAGTACGGGATTCCGGCCCGTGATCCTGCCGACGTCATCGTCGTCGCCACCGAGGACGGGTGGAGCGACACCGTGCGGCCCCGGCTCGAAGTGGCAGGCGTCGACCTCGATCACGTTCACGTCATCGCCACCGAGGCGGACGGCAGCGGGTCACCGACCTTCCCGGACCACATGGACCTACTGGAAAACGCGGCCGTCACGCCCGCACTGATCGTGGTCGACGCCTGGCTCGACACCGTGCCCGCGGGCCTGTCAGTCCGTGATCCGCAGCAAGCACGGCAAGCCCTCCACCCGTGGAAGGAACTGGCGACGACCAAGGGTGCAGCTGTGTTGCTGCTGACCCACACCAATCGAGTCGCCACAGCCAACGCACGCGACAAGTACGGAGCCACAGCGGAACTCCGTAAGAAAGCCCGCATGACCCTGTTCGCCCAAGCCGACCCGGAGAACGCCGAGTGCATGATCGTTGGCCCGGAGAAGTCGAACATCGCCCGGACACGAGAGGCGTCACGGTTCCGCATCACGGCGGTGCAGCACTTCCCACCGACCGACGAGGACGACGGAATGGTGCCGCTGCTCGCCTACGCCGGGTCGGCGGGGAAGTCGTCGCGGGAGCTGATAGCCGAGACATTCCACGGCGACGGTGACGACTCCTCGGCCACCACCGAGGCCGTCGCATGGCTGACGGACTACCTCAGCACCGGCAGCGTGCCGAGCAAGACGGCGAAGGATGACGCGGCGAAAAAGGCGGGCATCACCGAACGCACGTTGGTTCGAGCGTCGAAAGTCATCGGCGTGGTGTCGACCTCCGAGGGGTTTCCTCGGACGACATCGTGGGCTCTGCCGGGTACGCAGCTCGACCCTCTCGGTGACCCATCGATGGCTGCGAAGTGAGCACCGCACAGTCGGGCCGTCGACCCGTGTCTCAAAACGTGGCCTCACTGGGCGTCACTGGCGCTACTGGGCTTGACCAGCGGGAATGCCGTGTCTGTTCCTGGCTTCACTGCTACGCAGAGTCACGCCTTGGCGTCACTGTTGGCGTGACTGTTGGCTCAACTGAAACACAGCCCTCTGACCTGCATAAACGGAAGTCGATGTTTCTCGAAGCGCTCCAGTGGAGCCAAGCTGCGCGATACGGGGTAGCTGTGGCCCCACTGTGTCGAGCCGAAACCGAGGGGGCTGCGTCATGACGTGACCCTCTGGCCGCTGCCTGCTGACGCCTCAGGCAGGCAGCGGTGCCTGCCCATCGAATCCACGAACAACATCCGAATGAATCGAGGCACCACCATGACCGCACCGACCACTCACCACGACGCCGATCAGATCGAGTTCTGCAAGAGCTGCGCCAAGGCTGCGCGGATCCGCTCAGACGCCCGCTGGAGCGTCGGACCGACCTATCGGTGCCCGACATGCGACGTCCGCTTCACGTGGCACTACCGGCCCGATCCGGCCGACGACGCGGTGCTCACAAGCATCTGCACGACCCTCTGATCCCGTCAACACAACGACCCGCAACACCACCGAGAAGGAGAACATCATGGGAACACCAGGACCGGCCGCGAAGGCAACACCCGAGGAACGCCTGCGAGCACAGAAATGCCTGGACCGTCGAATCGCCGGGGAGAGCTGGCAGGCCATCGCGGACGCCGAGGGCTACAGCGACCGTTCGGGGCCGTTCCGAGCGGTGGAGAGCTTGCTGAGCCGCGTCGAACACGCATCGGTCGATCAGTACCGGGTGATCGAGCTTGCGCGCCTGGACGAGCTACAGGCCGGACTCTGGAAAGCCGCCATTGGCGGTGACGTCAAAGCAGTGAACGCTGTGCTGGGGGTCGTTGACCGCCGAGTGAAACTGCTGGGCCTCAACATGCCCGATCGGCTTGTGGTCGCACAACACACGGTCTCCAGCGAGGAGTTCGCGGTGGAGGCGGCGAAGCTGATGACCGAGATCGGTCTCGCGCGGGCTGATCACGCGGACGGCCGGGACTACGCGGCCGACCCTTGGGTCTGATCGAATCCCTTTGAGGTGCAACGTCGTTACGGCGTCACGACGCTACGTCGTAACGGCGTTGCACCCTGACTTTGTAGCGTTCGCAGCATGAACCCATCACGAACAGCCGCCAGTTGGTCCGGCACCTTGGCCGGACTGAAAGGCCGCGGTGTCTCCGACAGCGACCCGCGGGTCGTCGAGGCACGCAGAGAACTGGCCCTTCACCGGTTACGGCGGGCCGTCGACGCTGAGCGCGATGTGCTCGACGCCGATGCCATTCGTGCAGCAGTGCTCGACACCGAGGAGGTGCCCGCGTGAAATTCACACGCCGTCGGAGCTATTCGTTCGACCCGCTGCCGAAGGTCGACCAGGACGAGCAACGTCGTCGTCGTCGCGCCTGGCTCCCGAACGTCCTCGGTGCCGAGTTCGACCTGACCGCCGAGGTCGAGGCCATCACTGCGCCGCTCGCCGCCCGTGTTGCCGCCGACCCGGTGCCGAGGGTGCTCGCAGGGAATGTCGCGGACCTGGCTGACGCGGTGGCCGCGTGCCTGAACGAACTCAACACCCTGGTCGGAGCTGACGGCGACGGTGCCCGTATCCGACACCTGAGCAGCGAGGAGGACCGCCAGCGCGCCCTCCAACTACTCCGGTCCCGCCGAGCTGCAACAGCGCCCCAGTTCGACGCTGCCGCTCTCGGAGCGGGCACCTGGGCCGTGGCCCTGGTCGAGATGACAGGGCGATCGTCGGAGCCGCTGTCCCGATTCCTCGGACGGTCCCGACCGGACTCGATCCCGACGGCGACCGAGGTTGTCGAGGCAAGTTTGCGCGGAATCGACCGGGCCGCGCTCTCGTTGGACCGGCGTCTCGACCGCCGCGCCGCCGACCGCGAACAGTTCGCATCCACCCGTACCCCGGCCCCGACCGTCGAGGCCGAACTCGAATCACTGGGAGTCACGCTGTGAAGAACGCGAACGGCAGTCTCGGAAACTACACGCGCGCAAAGCAATCAGATGTGCAGCTCGGTCTCAAGGCTCGAAGGCCGCGCCCGAAGACCGATCTCGGTGGGGATTACGTACGCCCGGTGCAAAGCGGACGGCAGACCTGGTCCCCGAACCTCGTGGGCTCCGACGAGCCGACGCCGTGATCGTGCAGTGCGGCCTGTGTCCGATGACGACGAGCAATCCTGACGCCGTGGAGCCCTGGAAGTGCCCGGCCTGCACGGGCGTCACCGGACGCCTGGCGAAGCGCCGTCGGGCCTCGATGCGCCGCAGGCGAAAACTGCAATGCGAGAGCAGCGCGACACCGGGTCTCGCTGCCCACTGAGGCGTCGGGACCGGTGGCCTGGCTGTGGGCCGCACCGGTCCCGACGTTTTCGTTCCCACCACCGCCTATCGAAGGACAGCACACGTGAAGCTCAGTGAACTATCGCCCGCCGAACACCGCCGTATCGAGGTCGCGGTGCACGAGGCCGGACACGCCGTCCAGGCAGTGCTCGCTGGGGGTCGGATCGTCGAGGTCACGCTCAACGACGGCGACCTCGAAACGCCAGGCCATTGCGCGCATACCGGAGTGCCGGAAGGCCGCGAGCGAGAAGTCTCGTATGCCGGGCCGTGGGCCGAATCGCGGTGGCGACATGGGGAAAGACCACGGCTCCAGCACGTCCTGGCGTTGCTGGCGTCGAACGCTTCGGATTGCGACGACGTTGTTAGGAGCGACCGAGGTCTGCCGCGTGAGATCGAGCAGCAGCTCGAAACCTGCTGGTCTGCGATCACGAAGCTGGCGGGCGCGTTGTTCGTGGACGGGCGATTGGACGACGAGACCGTTCGCGCCGCGCTCGGAATGGACGGCGACGAGCGCCACGATCGGATGGTCCGCGCGGCGATCCGATGCGGTGATGCGCCGGAATCGTTCACCGTGCACCTGCCCTACGACTGACTAGCTCAGCCTCACCGCCGATACTTGCCCACAGGCGGTAGTGGCGTCCAGTCGGATTCACCCAGGACGACCGTTCCACTGGGTTCGACTGAATTCGTTCTCCACCCAGCGGTTCCGTTCGCAAATCGCGCCGAGTGCGCTCGTGCCCTGTTGCGACGGATCGAACCAGGCACTGGCATACCGTCATCGCCCCAATCCGGCGTTGCCATTTCCTCGGCTAACCAGAGGGCGAACTCGTTGCTCTTGGCGTGATACTCGTCAACATCTGCGCGGACGGAATCCTTCACCTGATCCCAGAACCACCCGTAGAACGTCCTGGCTCGTGATTGGTACTTCTCTATCAGGGGTAGGAACTCGACGCCGTCGACCTGAGTCGCGAGGAAGCGCTTCGCCGGGCCTCCCCACTTCGCGAACTTGTCCAGCTCGGCGCGTTGCAGTTCGACGTTGTTCGACCACACGGGCGGCTTCGGTGGTTCGTGAGTGAGTGTCGTCCCGATCGACATGACGGGCACCGCGTAGTGCACGGTGAAGTTACGGAGGTCGAACAAAAACTTGATGTCGTCGTCACCGAATAGTTCGGTGACCTTCGGCTCGTAGTTTTCGACCTCCCACACTGTTCGGGAATCGTTCTTGTCACGACGCAACGACTCAGCGATTCGAGTGGGCCAGAGCTTCCGGTGAGTGGTGCGCTGGACATCTCGCAACGTCGTAACCGATGCGAGGTAGTTGTGGAATAGGCGCACTGCCTCGTGCTCGAACTCCTCGGGCAGATCTCGCACGTGCTGGAGTGTGCCGACGAACTTGGAGATGTGACGCAGGAGTTCCTCGCCGTTGGCACCGAAC
Organism: Rhodococcus sp. 05-340-2; assembly: GCF_002258915.1. Taxonomy (NCBI): domain Bacteria; kingdom Bacillati; phylum Actinomycetota; class Actinomycetes; order Mycobacteriales; family Nocardiaceae; genus Rhodococcus; species Rhodococcus sp. 05-340-2. The sequence goes on along the minus strand of NZ_NOYU01000027.1, from coordinate 505,343 downwards.
AGCCGCGATGTCCGGTTCAGACCCTCGAACCGTTCGTGGTGGTACTTGCCGGGCAGGGAATCGAGCTGCGCTATTCGGCGCTCACGCTCAACGGCCCACGCGAATTTGCGTGATCGGCCAGTAGTCACAGGCCCGCCCACTTCCGCTAGAACGGAGGGGCCTAGTTGCACGTTATTTGCACGAGAATAAGCAAACAACGTGCAATCAGGCCTCTGACCTGCGCTAACCTCTGTGGTCCCGGCTGGGATCGAACCAGCGACCTTCCGCGTGTGAAGCGGACGCTCTCCCACTGAGCCACGGGACCGAACGAGGCAAAACATTAACACGAGGTGCCGCGGCGAACCGAATCGCCTGTCCGATCGCCGAACACGTCGACGGACTGCCTCCGCAGGGCTGCTCTCGCCTCTGCTTTCACACCTTTCACACGCGCCGATCTACCGAATTCGATGCCTGACCACGAGATTTGTGAGTTTCACTCCCGTTGGGTTAATGTTTTCCCCGCACCACGGAGACAACAACTGCCCAGCAGTGAGCGCCTCCGGGGTATGCGGATGTGGCGCAGTGGTAGCGCATCACCTTGCCAAGGTGAGGGTCGCGGGTTCGAATCCCGTCATCCGCTCGAGGGTCTCGACCCATGGTGGAGTGGCCGAGTGGTGAGGCAACGGCCTGCAAAGCCGTGCACACGGGTTCGATTCCCGTCTCCACCTCGCTAGTGCATCGGTTGCAAGATCGATGCGAGGACACGCGCGATTAGCTCAGCGGGAGAGCGCTTCCCTGACACGGAAGAGGTCACTGGTTCAATCCCAGTATCGCGCACCACAGCAAGACAATGAAGACCCCCTTTCGAGGGGGTCTTTTTTGTGCCTCACGAATCAATTGTGGTGATTCACGCCATAGAAGTGCACAGTAGAGATGACGCACACACTTCGATGGAAGGACACTCACGTGTCGGACGATGCTCAGAGCGAACCCACAGTCGACGACGCCACCCTGGAGGAAGCGAAGAAGTCCGTCGAGGGCCTCGACGACCGGTATCGCCCCGGTGCCCGGCCCACCGTGGCCCTTCCGGGAACCAACGGCACCGTCGCCGGGACCGCCTTCGCCGACATGGTCGACGACAACGGTGAGATGGTGGACGCCGATGACCAGGACTCCACCGACTCCGACAGCCCTACTGACACGGATCACGCCGACACCCAGGAAAAGGTAACGTCCTCGAACGATGCCTGAACTCGATGGTCCCGACGCCCCCGCCGACATCGATCTCGGCGGGGGCGTCGCCTTTCTGCACACCCCCTCGATGCCGTCACGGGGCGGCCTCGCTCTCACGCACGGTGCGGGCGGCAACTGCGAGTCGCTTCTGCTGCAGCGCATGGCGTCGGTATGGACAGCAGCCGGCTTCACGGTGCTGCGTTTCGACCTTCCTTTCCGAGTACGCAAGCCCAAGGGGCCGCCGCACCCGTCCCGGTCGGCCGAGGACCGGCTGGGCATCGCCGCTGCCGTCGACCGACTTCGCGCCGAGACCGGCGGATTCATCGCATTCGGTGGGCATTCCTACGGTGGCAGACAAGGGTCGATGATCGCGGCCGAGCAACCAGGTCTCGTCGACGGACTCGTTCTGACCTCCTATCCCCTGCACCCGCCGGGCAAGCCGGAGAAAGCTCGTACCCAGCACCTGCCCGAACTGCGAACACCGACGGTGATGGTGCACGGCACGAAGGATCCGTTCGGCACCACTGCCGAATCGATCGCTGCGCTCGCGCTCGTCCCGGCCCCCACACTGCTTGTCGACATCGAGGGTGCAGGCCACGACCTTGCTCCGATCAAGTACGACGCAGCCACGAAGACCCTTGCCGGTGCCTCCTCGTTGTTCGGTGGCCCGACGTCCGATTCGTCGGTTGTCGTCCCGCTCTTCGACCCGTCGCGCTGAAGTGGTCTACTAAGGCATGCCGACCTGGGGATGGTTCATCGTGGCGTTGGTCCTCGTCGACGCCGCAGTGCTGGCAGCGTGGCTGCTGGCCCGCAAGAAGCCCGGCACGTCCCCGGCGGGCTCGCACACCATCGGGCTCGTCGGTCTCGACGAGGGTGCCCGCGCAGATATTCATCGGCTGCTTACCGCGAACAAGAAGATCCAGGCCATCAAGGTCTTTCGTCAACGAACAGGTGCCGGTCTCCTCGACGCGAAGAACGCGATCGAAAGCGTCCAACGCGGCGAGCCCTTTCCGTCCTCGGCCACCATCGTCGACGCCGCTCACTCCAGTCCGACACCCTGGGACGATCTGATCCCGCGATTGCAGTCACTGAAGTCGGAGGGCAAAGCGATCTCGGCGATCAAGCTCCTTCGTGACCGAACCGGTCTGTCGTTGAGCGATGCCAAGAACGCGGTGGATCTGCTGTGACCGTGCGCGTGGCAGCACTCGCCGATGCACATCGCGTCGCCGAGGTGGCCGCGTCGACTTTTCCGCTCGCCTGCCCGCCGGGAACCCGGCCCGAGGACATCGAGCAGTTCATCTCCACCGTGTTGTCGGCCGAGCACTTCGAGAACTACATCGCCGACGCGACCAGGACGGTCCTCGTCGACGAAACCGTCGATGCCGACGTCGTTGGCTACGCGATGCTCGTGTCGGGAACTCCTGCGGACCCGGACATTCGCGCGACCCTCTCGCACCATCCGACCACGGAGATCAGCAAACTCTATGTGCGGCCGACCCAGCACGGCAGCGGAGCAGCAGGGCGATTGATGACGTCATCGCTCGTCCATGCACGTGACTCCGGTTGTGCGACAGCATGGTTGGGCGTCAATCAGCAGAACGTGCGGGCCCAGAAGTTCTACGCCAAACACGGCTTCGAGATCGTGGGCACCAAGACGTTCGTCGTCGGGGTCCAGACGCACGACGACTACGTCATGCAGGTGCGGCTGTGACGACAGCTCAGCCGACTGCAGCGAAACGGGACAACGCGAGCAGACGCGAGGTGGCGCGCAGGTACTTCTTGCGGTAGCCGCCGGCCAACATCTCCTCGGTGAAGATCTCGTCGAGCTTGCCGCCCGAGGCCGTCACCGGGATGCCCGCGTCGTACAGGCGGTCGGCGAGAACGACCAGGCGCAGGGCGATGGCCTGATCCGATGCCGGGTGCACGTTCTTGAGGAACACCGCAGGAATGCCGTCGAGCAACTTGCCGTAGCGCGAGGGGTGCAGAGTGCTCAGATGCGCCAGCAGCTCGTCGAAATCGTCCAAGGTTGCGCCCTCGACAGTATCGGCGCGGTCGATCAGCTCGGACTCGGACGTGGGCTCGGGAGCCGGGGGCAGATCGCGGTGGCGGTAGTCGGGGCCGTCGACCCGGATGGACTCGAAGATCGAACCGAGCTTCTTGATCTCCCGCATGAAGTCCTCGGCAGCGAAGCGACCCTCACCGAGCTGCCCGGGCAAGGTGTTCGAGGTCGCGACGATGGACACTCCGCGCTGCGAGAGCTCGGAGAGCAACCGCGAGACCAACATCGTGTCGCCGGGATCGTCCAGCTCGAACTCGTCGATGCACAACACGCTGTGGTTCGAGAGTTCTTCGAGTGCCTTGTTGAAGCCGAGGGCACCGACCACGTGGGTGAGCTCGACGAACGTGCCGAACGCCTTGGGTTCGGGAACGCTGTGGTAGATCGAGGCGAGCAAGTGGGTCTTGCCGACGCCGAAGCCACCGTCGAGGTACAGGCCTGCGCCGATGGCCGGGGTCTTCTTGCCGAAGAGGCCGCGCTTGCCCTTGCCGCGGATCTTCTGCACCTTGTTCGCGAACTCCTCGGCCTTCGCGACCGCAGCAGCCTGCGTCGGCTCCTTGGGGTCGGGAATGTACGAGGCAAAACTGACGTCGTCGAACATCGCCGGCGGGACCATCTGCGCGATCAGCTGATCGGAGGGGACCACGGGATTTCGGTCGACAAGGCGTGCGGGCATTTGTCGAGCGTAACGACGTGGTCTGATCTCTCTCATGCAGCTTCTCCATATTGGGACCTACTTCACATCGGAGCAGGCAACCGAGTCCGTGCTCACCGTCGGATCGACACTCGACGACGATGCCGTCCGCGCCCTGCACGCGTACCCGGCCGACCTCGACCGACCGTGGATCCGCACGAACTTCGTCGCCAGCATCGACGGATCGGTCACCGCGAACGGCAAGTCGGCGGGCCTGGGAACCCCCGCGGATGCCCGACTGTTCGGCATTCTCCGAGAAATGTGCGACGCCGTCCTGGTCGGGGCAGGTACCGCGCGCGCCGAGAACTACGGCGGCGTCTCGCTGTCCGCCGAAGCAAAGGCACGGCGGGTGGCGGGCGGACTGGCACCGGTTCCGACGATCGTGGTGGTCACCGCCTCCGGGTCGATCGACGCAGATTCTCGATTGATCACCGACACCGAGGTGCAGCCGGTGGTGCTGACCTCGGCCGCGGCGGACGGCTCGAAAGTGGCCGCGCTCCGTTCGGCGGGTGCGACGGTGATCGAGGTGTCCGGCGAATCGGTGTCGACCGGCGACATCGTTGCGACGCTCACCGACCTCGGGTTCCGCCGCATCCTGTGCGAGGGCGGACCGGGACTGTTCGGGCAACTGGTCTCCGACGGAGCGGCGGACGATCTGTGTCTGACGATCTCGCCGATGCTCGTCGCCGGAGAAGCGGGCCGTATCGCGCACGCAGGCGACGCGTCCGACACGCCGATGCACCGGGCACACGTTCTGGGTGATGAGGACGGAACGCTGCTCACGCGCTGGGTGCGTCGGCCATGAGCAGCGCGCCGTCCGGCATCGATCGAAAAGTCGATAGCCTCGCACGGTGACGCAGAAACGAACGTTGCTCGCCGCGGTCCTCGTCCTCGCCACGATGTGCGCTGCCTGTGGCGCCGGCCCGTCGATCCGACCCGACGTCGCGGTCGAACAACGCTCCCCCGGTCAGCCGGCCGAGCCCTCGTCGGACGCGCCACCGGAACCGGTCGCACTCGCCGTGCCGACCACCGATCTCGCCTGGGCCGACTGCACCGCAGCCACACTCGGCACGTTCGGACTGACCTCCACCACTCCCGGCCTGATACTCGAATGCGCAGAGTACGAAGCCGATGTGGATGCCAGCGGGCAGATGTTCGGCACCTTCGCCGTCGGCGCACTGCGAGCCCGACTCGACAGAACACCCGCCGATGCGGGACCGCTGGTGTTCACGTCCGGTTCGGATCGGTCCTCGATCGGCACGTTGGCCACGATGGCCGCAGGCCCGCTGGCGACGCTGCTCGAGGCGCATCCCATCGTCGCGGTGGATCGACGCGGCATCGGCCGATCCACCGCCGTCGTCTGCATCGACGCGACGACCAAAACGGACGTCGACGCGCTGGGGCAGTTCACCAGATCCGATGCCGACGCAGTCGACCGCGCTGTCGACGCCGGTCGTGACGCCACGATCGAGTGCACCGACACGTTGCAACCGCAGGAGCTCGCGTTCGGAACCACCTACGCCGCCGACGATCTGGAGCGCCTACGACAACTCTGGGGTGTGGAACAGATAGGCCTGATCGGCTCGGGCAACGGCGCGCTCACCGCATTGGCCTACGCGGCGAAGTTTCCGGCCAACATCTCGCGCCTGATCCTCGATTCGCCGACCGGTGTCGGCACCGATCAGATCACGTTGGCCGAGCAGCGGACGCAGGGCAAGGAAGCAGCCTTCAGAGCGTTCGCGCAGCGATGCGTCGCGCTGAACTGCTCCCTCGGTAGCGATCCGACGGCCGCCGTCGACCAGCTGCTCCGACGCGCCGCCGGTGGCGAATTCTCACCGCTGTCCACCCACGAGATTCTCGACGGGATCACCTTCGCCCTGGCATCGACAGCGGGCGACGCGTCGTCTCGGGCCACGGGGCTCTCCACAGCCCTGTCCTCGGCTGCCGATTCCGACACCACCGCGCTGGCGGCGCTCGCCGAACGCGGCCGAAACGCCTACAGCACCGACGGTCAGTTCGTGTCTCGGTGCACGGACGGGCAGCAGTGGCCGTCGCCGCAGGGCGTTCGTGACCTGTCGTCGCAGTGGAACGACCGCTACCCGATCTACGGTACCGACGCCGCTCTGACGGCGCTGCTGTGCTCGTCGTGGCCGACGGCCCCGTCCACACCGCTGCCCACTTCCCTGGAGGTTCCGGTGTTGGTCCTGTCCAATGCAGGCGACCCGATCGTGGGCAACGGCGGTTTGTCCTCGGTCACGGGGTTGGTCGGGGCGACCGGTGCAGGCGTCGCGTCGGCCGCGTGGCAGGGCAGCGGGCATCCGAGCCTCGGCGGATCGCAGTGTCTACAGAGCGCTGCGGTGAACTACGCACGCGACACCGCACTTCCGACCGACGGCACCGTCTGCCCCGCCTGAGTCGGGCGCCCATCGCGGGGTGTCCTTCGCCGGTGCGGTCCCCGCCTCGGGTACCGTTCCCGGGTGTCACTTAGCTTTCTGGAGCCGCGGTCAGGGCGGACGACCGCCGAGGTAATCAAGTACGCCCTGTGGCCGATCGCCATCATGACCGTCATCCAGCGGGTGGTGATCAAGGCGGTCAACGGAGACATCACCAACGATTTCAACCCGGTGTACAGCGCCGCCCTGGCATTCCTCAACCGCCAGCCGGTGTACACGGCGAATTTCGACTCGGTCGATCCGCACTACCTGTATCAGCCGAGCGCGACGATGCTGCTCTCCCCCATTGCCGTCATCGATCCCGAGCGATCCCGCTGGCTGTTCATCATCGCCAGCACGATCGCGATATTGCTGGCGCTGTACATCCTGTTGCGCATCTTCGGATTCCGCCTCGATTCGGTTGCAGCCCCCGCACTCCTGCTGGCCGCCTTCGTCAGCGAAACGGTGACCAACACCTTGGTGTTCACCAACTTCAACGGCTTCGTGCTTCTCGGAGAGGTCGCCTTCCTCGGATTCCTCCTCCAGCGCAAGGACCTGTCGGCCGGCGTTGCCATGGGTCTGACTCTGGCGATCAAGCCCATGCTTGCGCCGCTGCTGCTGCTTCCCCTGATGACGCGTCAGTGGAAGGTGTTCATCACCTCGATCGCGATCCCCGTGGTCATGATGGCCATCGCCTGGCCGCTGTCGGTAGACCCGATGAACTTCATCGACAGGACGCTGCCGTATCTGCTGCAGACTCGCGACTACTTCAACAGTGCTGTCGTGGGTAACGGGCGCTACTACGGTGTTCCCGAACTGCTCACTCTCGGCATCCGCGCGGTCCTGGGAATCATGGTTCTGATCTCGCTGTGGCTGCTCTACCGGTACTGCCGCGAGGACCGACTGTTCTTCTTCGCGACCACCTCGGGCTTGATCCTCACCGCGCATTGGCTGTTGGGCTCGCTCGGCCAGATGTACTACTCGATGATGCTGTTCCCGCTGCTCATGACCGTCGTGTTGAAGAATTCGCTGCTGCGAAACTGGCCTGCCTGGCTCGCGATCTACGGGTTCATGAACTACGACCGATGGCTCTCGGGGCGATGGATCGAAACCGGGCGCGCGCTGGACTATCTCCGCACCACTTTCGGCTGGGCCCTGCTGATCGTCGTCATCTTCGGCGTGCTCGTAGGACGCTGGTTCGCCGCCCGAAGCGAAGGGCGACTCGACGACGGAATCGAACCGAGCTACCTGTTGCCGAGCGCTCCACCAGCGAAAACGGCATAGCCCGACAAATCGTATTAGCGTGTAAGCATGAGTTCAGCTACCGACAAAAACTCCGCCCCGGCCGTCCAGCTCACCGACGCGCAGTGGCGCGAGAAGCTGACCCCCGAGGAATACGCGGTGCTCCGCCAGGCAGGCACCGAACGTCCCGGCGTAGGCGAATACACCGATACCACCACCGAAGGCATCTACGAATGCCGCGCCTGCGGAGCCGAACTGTTCCGCAGCACCGAGAAGTTCGAATCGCACTGCGGCTGGCCGTCCTTCTTCGACCCGGCCGACAGCGACGCCGTCATCCTGAAGGAAGACACCACACTGGGAATGCGCCGCGTCGAGGTCGTCTGCCGCACCTGCCACAGCCACCTCGGGCACGTCTTCGAGGGCGAGGGCTACCCCACCCCGACCGATCAGCGGTACTGCATCAACTCGATCTCGTTGACACTCAAGCCTGCATCCTGATCGACCAGGAAATCCCGGAGATCGCCGCGCAGTACCGCGCGTCATGAGCTGCAGATCCGTCGAAACAGAGCCCAGAACTCGGTAGATTTACCTTTGATTACCTATGCATAAGGTAAATTTACGGTCATGGCCACGTCGATCAAAACTTTCTGGTGGCGTCAGGTAAAACTCACCGGCGTCAAACCCAATTTCGGCGACGAATTGACGCCCGGACTGGTGAGATCACTGTTCGGGCTGAAGTGTTCCTGGCGTCGTGCGAAGCGGAGCGACATGATCGGGGCGGGTTCCACCCTCGAAAAGGTCCAGCTCATGGAGGCACGGAAGAGCCTGAAGGTCTGGGGTTCAGGATTCATGCTCAGCGACACTGCCCACGAAAAAGACTTCAGCTACCCCGACTTCGATTTCTATGCTGTGCGCGGACATCTGTCGCTGAGTCGTATCGAGTCCGACCGCGAGGTCGCGGTCGGGGACCCCGGGCTCTTGGCGAACAGGGTCTACTCACGCTCTCCGCGCGTACCCGGTCGAATCGGCCTTGTCTACCACTGGGTGCACAAGAAGGATCCCGTAGTGCAAGCCCTCGCGCGAGAGAAGAACGTGACGTTGATCGACCCGTCCAGACATCCCGCAGCTGTCATCGCGGACATCACTGCATGTGAGTTCGTGATGTCGACGAGTCTGCACGGCTTGATCGTCGCAGACTCGTACGGAGTCCCCAACGCGTGGATAAAGCTGGCGCAGGACATCGGCGGCAACGGATACAAATTCGACGACTACTACTCCGCTTTCGACCGACAAGCACTCCAGCATTCGTCGGACCTTGCGCGGGATCACGAGAAAATCGCGCAACTTCGGAAGGACTATCGCCCGATTCCGAATCTGACGGAAATCCAAGACGATCTGATTGCCGCTTTTCCGTTCGCTCCGCGCTGCGCGGCCTGAATTCCGCAGGCCGAGAACAGAGCCGAACTTCGTTCACCCACTCATTCGCCCTCGAGCGTCCTGCTGCGAAAGTGCATACTGTGAGCATGCGCACTTTCACCTCACCAGAGCAGATCAAAGCGGCCGTCGGCGAAGACCTCGGCACCAGTGACTGGCTGCAGATCACCCAAGAACGGGTGAACACCTTCGCCGACGCCACCGGCGATCATCAGTGGATCCACGTCGACGTCGAGCGGGCGAAGAAGGAAAGCCCGTTCGGCGCACCCATCGCCCACGGATTTCTGAGCCTGTCCCTGGTGTCGATGCTCAACTGGCAGATCTACACCATCGAGAACACCAAGCTCGGAATCAACTACGGCTCCAACAAGGTTCGCTTCATCAACCCGGTAAAGGTCGGTGCCCACGTGCGCCTGCAGACCACCCTCGTCTCCGTCGAAGAGGTATCCGGCGGGGCACTGCAGATGGTGACGGCGGGAACGTTGCAGATCGAGGGCGAGGACAAGCCGGCGCTGGTCGCCGAAATCATCTCTCGCGTCGTGTTCTGACCTCGGACCGAACAGGTGGATCGAACGCTGTGATCGGCGGCAACGGCTCGTCGTAGCGTTCGATCTCCACCAACACGTGCTGGCCGGTGCAGCCGCGCGCAAGCGCCGACGAGCCCTCGTCCGCGGTGAGCACATTCACGCTGCCGTGTACGCACATCGAATCGGGATCTGCCGGATCGAGCGGGTCGTACCAGGCTCCGGTGGACAACTGCACGACCGATTCCAGCATCGCGTCGTCGAGAACCACACCGGCCAGGCACGAACCGCGGTCGTTGAACACCCGTACGACGTCGCCGTCCGACACTCCCCTGACCCCGGCCGCCGACGGGTGCATTCGTATCGGCTCCCGGCCCTGAACCTTCGAGTTACGGCTCACCGCACCGTGATCGAGCTGACTGTGCAGCCTGGTGCGTGGCTGATTGGCGATCAGGTGCAACGGGAACTGCTGGGCTCGGAGTCCACCGAGCCATTCCTGCGGCTCGAACCACATCGGATGCCCACGGCAGTCCTCGTAGTCGAACCCCGCCACCGTCGACGAGAAGATTTCGATCTTGCCGCTCGGGGTGCGCAGCGCGTTGCCCACCGGGTCGCGTCGAAAGTCCTCGAAGAACGTCAGATCGTCCTCGGTCTTCATCCGAAACGAGCCCGCACGCACGAAATCGTCGTATTCGGGAGTATCGACGCCCCCGGCGCGTAGATATCCGCGCCACTGCTCGTACAGGTGCTCGACCCACTGGTGCGAGCTACGCCCCTCGGTGAACTGCTCGCCCACACCGAGTTTCGTCGCCAGCTCGGCGAACGTGTCGTAGTCGTCGCGGGAATCGGCGAACCGTGCGGCGGCCGGGGCCATCGCGACGAGCAAGGGATCGTTGCGCGTGCAGCTCAGATCCGACCTCTCCAACGATGTGGTCGACGGGACGACGATGTCGGCGTGCTTGGCCATCGGTGTCCAGTACGGGTCGTGCACCACGACGGTGTCGGTTCTCCCGAGAGCGCGACGTAGCCGCCCCAGATCCTGGTGGTGGTGGAAAGGGTTTCCGCCGGCCCAGTAGACGATCTTGATATCGGGATAGGTCAATCGTCTACCGTCGTAGTCGAATTCACCACCGGGATTCAGAAGCATGTCCGAGACAGCAGCGACCGGAATCAGATCGGGAACGGGATTGATTCCCTGGGGCAGAGTCGGCAACGGATACGGCACCGGGGCCAGGCCCGGCTCGTTCATCGACCCGTAACCGTGCCCGAATCCGCCACCAGGAACGCCGATCCCACCGAGCATCGACGCCAACGTGACGCCCATCCACGGAGCCTGCTCGCCGTGTCGCGTCCGCTGCAGTGACCAGGTGACCGTCACCATCGTGCGTTTCGACGCCATCTCCCGGGCCAGATCCGCGATCTCCGCGGCCTCGATGCCGCAGATCGCCGAGGCCCACTGCGGGGTCTTGGGTGTGCCGTCCGTGATGCCGAGCAGATATCGCTCGAACTCCGGATAGCCCTGGCAGTACGTGTCGAGAAATGCTGTGTCGTGCAGCTTTTCGTCGGCGAGCACGTATGCGAGCGCCAGCATCATCGCCACGTCGGTACCGGGCCGCGGAGAGATCCAGCGCGCGTCGCCGTTCATGTCGCTGCGAAGCGGACTCACGGTGACGATCTGCCCACCGCGGGCGCGCATCGCGTCGAGCGAATCGACGGTTGGGTGGTCCGACGTACCGCCGTGATTGATGCCGGTGTTCTTCACCGGAACTCCGCCGAACGCCACCAGCAATTCGGTATGTGCGGCGATCACGTTCCAGGAGGTGGAGCGCGAGAACATCTTCCAATGCGCACCGAGGACGTGCGGCATGATGACGCCGGTCGCACCCAGTGAGTAGCTGTGCACCGATCGCGTGTAACCGCCGATGCAGTTGAGAAAGCGATGCACCTGACTCTGCGCGTGATGGAAGCGTCCGGCACTCGCCCACCCGTACGACCCGCCGTACACGGCGTTGTTACCGAATGTGTCGATCACTCTGCGTAGTTCGTTGGACAGCAGGTCGGTCAACTCGTCCCACGAGACCTCGACGAACTCGTCGCTGCCACGCTTGTCGGTCGGCCCCGGCCCGTGCTCGAGCCAGCCCTTGCGCACCGCCGGTGCGGTGACGCGGGATCGATGGGTCACCGACCCGACGAGGTTGCCCAACACCGGGGAGGGATTGCTGTCCGTCACCTGGGGATGAATCGCGGTGACATCGTGCCCGTCCGACTCGGCACGAAACATACCCCAGTGGCCCATGTGTTGAACGCCGGCCACCCCGGTCATCGAATTCCGAACTCGCGCAACGCCTTCAGTAGAGCATCGGGCCGCTGCGACGTCGGCACCGGATCGACGAGAGCGAAGCGACACCCGATCTCTCGAGCGGCACCGTCGGCCTCGGCGCTGTCGCCCACCATCAGTGTCACCGAGGGATCGACTCCCAAGGCCGCTACCGCGTGCCGGAAGATCTCGGGCTGCGGTTTGACGTGACCCACCTCGAACGAGAGCACGAATTCGTCGACGAATCTGTCGAGACCGCGATCGACGAAGGCAGGACGGATGTCGAACGCGATGTTGCTCAATACACCGGTCCGAATCGATTCGGCCGCAAGCATTTTCAGAGCCGGCTCGGTATCCGGGTACGGCGTCCAGGAATCCGCATCGATCACACGACCGTAAACGGACTCTGCGTGCGCCGGATCGGTGACACCGGACTGCGCGAGCACATGCAGATAGGCCTGACGGTGCAGCGCCGGATCGAGATCTCGGTTTCGCCACGCATGACGCGTCGCGTCGTCGAACTCGACCGTCTCCCCCACCGGTGCCGTCATGCGTCGCATCAGTTCCGCGGCTCCCGCACCGTCGACGGGGGTGCCATCGGCATCGTGAATCCCGTCGAACCAGGAGGGGTGCTCCTCGAGCCTGAACAGCGTGCCCGAGAAGTCGAACAGGACGGCCTCGATCGCGGGTGTGCCCGTCGTCGTCACGGCAGAGATTCGACGAGCGCGTCCACCTCGACCCGAGGGCCGGTGAAGAACGGGGTCTCCTCGCGCACGTGACGCCTCGCCTCGGTGGCGCGCAGGTCACGCATCAGGTCCACGATGCGATCGAGTTCGGGAGCCTCGAAGGCGAGGATCCACTCGTAGTCGCCGAGTGCGAACGACGGCACGGTGTTCGCGCGCACGTCCTTGTAGTCGCGTGCGGCCTTGCCGTGGTCGGCGAGCATCGTGCGACGCTCGTCGTCGGGCAGCAGGTACCAATCGATCGAACGGACGAACGGGTAGACGCAGATGTACGCGCCCGGATCCTCACCTGCGATGAACGCCGGGACGTGACTCTTGTTGAACTCGGCCGGGCGGTGCAGCGCGGTGTTGCTCCACACCGGAGTACTCGCCCTGCCCAGCGCGGTGGTGCGGCGGAAATCGGAGTACGTGGCCTGGAGATCCTCGATGCGCTCGGCGTGCGTCCACAACATGAAGTCGGCGTCGGCGCGCATACCGGCGATGTCGTAGACCCCTCGCACCGCGACGCCCTTGTCTTCACGACCTTCGAAGAACACCTTCGCTTCCTTGGCAGCCGCGGCCCGATCCTCGCCGAGAACGCCGGGCGTGACCTTGTAGACCGAGAACATCAAGTAGCGAAGAGTCGAGTTGAGCGCTGAGTAATCGAGGCGTGCCATGGCCCTATCGTGCCACTTCGATCAGACGGGCGGCAGCGGTGGTGGCGGACGCAATACACGCGGGCACTCCGACGCCGCGCTGCCAGGCCCCGGTGACCTCGAGGCCGGGTAGGTCGGCCACTCCGGCCTCGATGGTGGCGACGCGATCGAGGTGCCCCGGGGCGTACTGCGGCAGACCTCCCGGCCAGCGCTGCACGGTGGCGGCGAGCGGCTGCGCATCGATGTTCGCCACCGCCGCGAGGTCCGCGCGTGCCGTCTCGATCGACTCCGCGTCGGATCGGTCCGATGCCGTGGTGTCGCCGAAGCGGCCGAGCGAGGCCCGCAGCAGTACCGCGTCACGCTCCTCCAGGTGCGGCCACTTACGACTCGACAACGTGAATGCCTTGACGTCCAAGCCTGCGTCCGTGGCCACCAGGATTCCGGAATTCTGCGGTAGCTGCGTCGTCTTGGGGAACGCGAGCGCGACGACGACCGAGGACGCGAGTTCGATATCCCGCGCGGCCTGCGCCGCCGCGGGTGCCACCTCGGCGATGAGTCGACCGAGAATCGGCGCCGGGACCGCCAGCACCACGCCGTCGACGAGTCCGACGCCCTCGACGAACCACCCGCCGGCGTCGCGGCGAATCTCACCGACGCCTGCTCCGACGACCGTGTGGGCATCGGTCGCAGCGACGAGAGCATCGAGCAGCACCGCATAACCGTCGCGCAGTCCGCCGAAGACCGGTCCCGGCGACGGAGTGGGCAGTGCTGCCAGCACTGCCTCGGTCAGGTTCGCCGCTCCGCCGTCCAACGCGGCAGCCAACGTGGGCAGAGCCGCGCGGACGCCGATGGAGCTCGCCGAGCCGGAATACACGCCGCCGAGCAGCGGGTCCACCGAACGGCTCACGACCTGGGAGCCGAACCTGGTGCCCACGAGATCTGCCACACTCACGTCCGAACCCGAGGTCCAGGCGAAGGGCCGCGCGGTCTCGGTCTCGATGAGGCGCAGGTCTTCACCGTCCACCAGATCCCGTACCGAATCGGCCGAGGACGGTATCCCCATCAAGGTGCCGAGCGGGAGGGGATGCGTCCGACCGCCGGAGTAGACCAGTGGACGCGCCGACGACGGGTGCACCAGCTGATCCGACAGGCCGAGTTCGGCGAGCAGAGCCGGCACTTCCGGACGACGACCGATGAAGGCCTCCGCACCGACGTCCAACGAGTCCGTGCCGACTGCCGTGGTGCGCAGCGTGCCACCGATGCGCGACGAGGCCTCGACCAGAGTGATCTCAGCATCCGGTCCGCAGGACTGTCGGAGGCGATACGCCGCGACGAGGCCGGAGATTCCGCCGCCGACCACGGCGTACCGCCGCACCGTCACAACGAATGCACCAGCGACACCACGCGGGTCAGAATCTCGGGATCGGTATCGGGGAGCACTCCGTGTCCGAGGTTGAACACATGTCCGCGCGCACCGGCCGCCACCGCGCGGTCCGCTTCGGCGGCGATACGGCGAACTTCGGCCTCGACGGCATCCCAGCCGGCGAACAGCACCGCGGGATCGAGATTTCCTTGCAGCACCTTGCCGCCGCCGACCCGGTGCACGGCGTCGTCGAGCGGAATACGCCAGTCGACACCGACCACGTCGGCACCGGCCTCACCCATCGCCCCGAGCAGTTCTCCGGTTCCGACACCGAAATGGATCTTGGGTACACCGGCCGAGGACACGGCGTCGAACACTCGCGTCGAGTGCGGCAACACGTACTCGCGGTAGTCGGCCAGGGACAGCGCACCCGCCCAGGAGTCGAACACCTGCACTGCGTCGACGCCTGCGGCGAGCTGAGCCTGCAGGAAGGTGATCGTCGTGGTGGCCAGTGCGTCGAGCAGGGCGTGCCAGGTCGCCGGATCGGACCGCATGAGTGCCTTGGTCTTCTCGTGATTGCGGCTCGGGCCACCCTCGACCAGATACGACGCGAGGGTGAACGGTGCGCCCGCGAAACCGATGAGCGGCGTACCGGCCAGTTCACGGGTGAGGATCCGCACCGCATCGGCCACCGGCTCCACCTGATCGGCGGTCAGGATCGGCAGTGCGGCGACATCGGCAGCCGACCGCACCGGCTGCGCGACGACCGGTCCGGTGCCTGCGACGATGTCGAGATCGATACCGGCAGCCTTGAGCGGAACGACGATGTCCGAGAACAGGATTGCCGCGTCCACGTCGTGCCGACGAACAGGCTGGAGGGTGATCTCGGCCACGAGGTCGGGCCGGAAGCACGAATCCAGCATGCCGATGCCGGCGCGAATCTTGCGGTACTCGGGCAGCGACCTACCGGCCTGGCGCATGAACCACACCGGCCGACGCGAGGGAGCTCGACCCGCGATCGCGGCCAGGAACGGCGCGTCCGGGAGTTCTCGACGGGCGGGGGCTGTGGCGTGCGGTTCGGCGTTCATCGCCTTCCATGCTGCCACGCGGGAGAAAAGCTCCTGCCACCAAGGGCGACACACCCACTTCGGTTCCATCACGGCTCGGCGCGCCTCCGCCTGAGCGCAACGTGACGCGTCTAACGTCCGGTGACGTGACCGAATCCCAATCCACCGCCGAACCTGCGCCGTTCCGCGCCGCCATCGACGCGATGCATCGGGCTCAGGTACACCCGGCGATCGAAATCGGTCCGATCCGGCCGCCGCAGCGTCTCGCCCCCTACAGCTATGCGATCGGGGCCGAGGTCAAGCATCCCGATTCCGACCAGGTCGACGAACAGAGTGACGGTGACGCCTTCGGCCGCCTGATCCTGCTGTACGACCCCGACGGTGCCGAGGCATGGAACGGCACCCTTCGACTGGTCGCGTACATCCAGGCGGACGTCGACGAATCCCTCGCCGACGATCCCCTGCTCCCCGAGGTCGGGTGGAGTTGGCTGGTCGACGCGCTGGAGTCACGGTCCGAGCCGCTCAACGCACTCGGCGGCACTGTCACCTCGACCAGTTCGGTGCGCTACGGCGACATCGCCGGGCCGCCCAAGGCCCACCAGCTCGAACTGCGCGCCTCGTGGACGGCCACGTCCGAGGACCTCTCGACGCACGTCGAAGCGTTCTGTGAGGTGCTCGCCTACGCGGCCGGTTTGCCTCCCGCGGGCATCACCACCCTCGGTCAGCGCAGTTCCAGCCGGACATAGTGGGCGGCCCTTCCACCCGTAGGGCTTAGAGTCACTGTCCATGTCAGCCGAGAGTTCCCCCGACACCACGTCGGACGACGCCACGTCGGACGCGCCGGTCAACGAGCCGGTCGCCGTTCCGTTGCTCGCCCCGGCTGACGGTGTACCCGATGTCGTCGACACACCGGATGCCGTCCTCGTGGCCGCGACGCTCCTCGCAGCGGGCCACGGGCCTCTCGCCGTCGACGCCGAACGCGCGTCGGGCTTTCGGTACTCCCAGCGTGCCTACCTTCTGCAGTTCCGTCGGCGTGGCGCAGGGACCGTTCTGCTCGATCCGATCCCCGTCACCGGCGACCTCGCTCCACTCGCCGAGGTGATCAACCCGCTCGAATGGGTGTTGCACTCCGCCGATCAGGACCTACCCGGGCTCGCCGAACTCGGCCTGGTACCCGCGACGCTCTACGACACCGAACTCGCAGGCCGCCTCGCCGGATTCGACCGCGTCGGCCTCGGCGCCATTGTCGAACGCACTCTCGGACTGGCGCTGCAGAAGGGTCACGGAGCTGCCGACTGGTCCACCCGTCCTCTGCCCGACACCTGGCTCAACTACGCCGCACTCGACGTCGAAGTTCTGCTCGAGCTTCGCGACGAGATGGCCGCGGAGCTCGAACGACAAGGCAAAACGGACTGGGCGGCACAGGAATTCGCCCACATCCTCTCTCTGGGACCGCCCAAACCCAAGACCGACAGATGGCGTCGGACATCGGGGATCCATGCGATCAAATCTCCCCGCACCCTCGCTGCCGTCCGCGAATTGTGGGCCACCCGAGACGAATTGGCGGCCAAGCGTGATGTGGCACCGAGCCGGGTGTTGCCCGACTCGGCGATCGTCGCAGCCGCAACGGCGGACCCGAAGTCCTCGCGGGAGCTCGAGCAACTGCCGGTATTCGGCGGTCCGCGTCAGCGCAGATCGTCCCGACTGTGGGCCTCCGCCCTGACCCGTGCGCGAGCGCTTCCGCCGTCCGAACTGCCCTCGATGGCAGCGTCTTTCGACGGTCCGCCCCCGGTCAATCGGTGGGCTCGACGCGATCCCGATGCCGCTGCGCGACTCGCCGACGTACGGGCCGCGATGACCGAGCTCAGCGAATCGGTTGCAGTGCCGGTCGAGAATCTGTTGATGCCGGATCTGCTGCGCCGCCTGGTGTGGGATTGGCAGAATCCGGCCGATCCCGACGTCGACCCGGCCGAGCTGATCGAGGCCCGACTGGCCGACGGCGGGGCCCGACCCTGGCAGCGGACACTGGTGGTGCCGGTACTGACGAAGGCACTGCACCCTTCCCAAGTTACCGACGGGTAATACCCGCTACAGTAGGGGTCGCGTCCGGGTACCCGGGCGAGTCGTCCGCATCTGTCGGGAGGATCGAAAAGCGTGTCTGTACCCGCGTCCACCAGCTCACAGAGGAATGTTGTCTTCGTCGACGGCATCCGTACCCCGTTCGGCAAAGCAGGCCCCAAGGGCATGTACGCCGACACTCGCGCAGACGACCTGGTCGTCAAGGCAATCCGCGAACTCCTTCGCAAGAACCCCAACCTCCCTCCCGAGCGCATCGACGAGGTCGCGCTCGCCGCGACCACGCAGACCGGTGACCAGGGCCTGACCATCGGCCGTACGTCCGCACTGCTCGCCGGTCTCCCCCGCAGCGTCCCCGGATTCGCGATCGACCGCATGTGTGCAGGCGCAATGACCTCGGTCACCACCACCGGATCGGGCATCGGCTTCGGCCAGTACGACGTCGTGATCGCCGGTGGCGTCGAGCACATGGGCCGCCACCCGATGGGTGAAGGCGTCGACCCCAACCCGCGTTTCCTCGCCGACAAGCTCGTCGATCCCAGCGCACTGGTCATGGGCAACACCGCCGAGAATCTGCACGACCGGTTCCCGAGCATCACCAAGGACCGCACCGACGCGTACGCCGTCGCCAGTCAGAACAAGTACGACGCGGCCAAGAAGGCCGGCTTCATCGCCGACACTCTCGTGCCCGTAGCCACCAAGTCCGCCGCCGGGTGGGGCCTGGCCACCGAGGACGAGCCGCCTCGCCCCGGCACCACCGTCGAGGACCTCGCCAAGCTCAAGACGCCGTTCCGTCCTGCCGGTCGCGTCACCGCAGGCAACGCTGCGGGACTCAACGACGGTGCGACCGCCGCGATCCTCGCCGGCGAGGACACCGCGCACGAGCTCGGCCTGAACATCGGCATGCGCATGGTCGGCTTCAGCTTCGCAGGCGTCGACCCGGCCGTCATGGGCATCGGCCCGGTTCCTGCCACCGAAAAGCTGCTCGGCCGAACCGGATTAAAAATCGAAGACATCGGCCTGTTCGAGATCAACGAGGCCTTCGCCATCCAGGTACTCGCCTTCCTCGAGCACTACGGCATCGCCGACGACGATCCCCGCGTCAACCAGTGGGGCGGTGCCATCGCGTGTGGCCACCCTCTCGCGTCCTCAGGCGTGCGCCTGATGACCCAGCTGAGCCGCCAGTTCGCTCAGCAGCCCGACGTCCGCTACGGCCTGACGACCATGTGCATCGGTCTCGGCATGGGCGGCACCGTCATCTGGGAGAACCCCAACCACGCTGACTACTCGGGAGCAGCCAAATGAGTGACATCACCACAGCGTTCGAAGACGAGGTAGTCACGAACGCCTTCACCAAGATCGTCTCCGTACCGGGACTCGACGGCTCCATCGCCCTCGTCACGCTCGACAACGGTTTCGATCACACCAAGCCGTCGACCTTCGGTCCCGGCGGACTCGCCAAGTTCGACGCCGCACTCGACGAGGCCTTCGCAGCGAACCCGGTGGCCATCGCCGTCACCGGCAAGCCGTTCATCTTCGCCGTCGGTGCCGACCTCAACGGTGTGCCGAACATCAAGACCAAGGACGAGGCGCTGCAGATCGGGCAACTCGGCCACAAGGTCTTCCGTCGCCTGCGCGAAAGCACGATTCCGACGTTCGCCTTCATCAACGGTGCCGCACTCGGCGGTGGTCTCGAAGTGGGACTGCACTCGCACTACCGGACCGTCGCGGAGAACGCTGCCGCGCTCGGACTACCCGAGGCCTTCCTCGGGCTGGTACCGGGATGGGGCGGAACTCAGTTGCTGCCGAACATCATCGGAGCCTCGAACGCGGTCACCGTCGTCATCGAGAACGCACTGAACCAGAACCGCGTCCTCAAGCCGCAGCAGGCACTCGACCTCGGTATCGCAGACGCTCTCTTCGGCGGAGCCGACTTCCTCGAGCAGTCCCTCGCGTGGGCTGCTCAGGTCATCAAGGGCGAGATCACCCCTGCCCGTCCGGAGATCGACCGCGGGCAGGCCTGGGACGACGCCATCGCCCGCGCCAAGGGAATCGTGGCGGGCAAGACCAACAACTTCGCCCCCGGCCCCGTCGCCGCGGTGGAGCTGCTCGAGCTCGCCAAGAACACCGACATCACCGACTCGGCCTCGCTCGACAAAGCCTTCGCGGCCGAGGACGAGGCCCTGTCCACGTTGCTGGTCAAGGACGAATTGCGTGCCGGGCTGTACGCCTTCGATCTGGTGCAGAAGCGCGCGAAGCGTCCCGCCGGTGCACCCGACAAGTCGTTGGCGCGCAAGATCTCCGGTGTCGGCATCGTCGGTGCCGGTCTGATGGCCAGCCAGCTCGCACTGCTGTTCGTGCGGCAGCTGAAGGTACCGGTGATCCTCACCGACATCGATCAGGAGCGCATCGACAAGGGTGTCGGCTACGTCCACGGCGAGATCGACAAGCTGCTCGGCAAGAAGCGCCTGTCCCCCGACGCCGCGAATCGGTTGAAGGCGTTGGTGTCCGGCTCGATCGACAAGTCTGCGTTCGCCAACACCGACTTCGTCATCGAGGCCGTGTTCGAGAACCTCGACGTCAAGAAGAAGGTGTTCGCCGAGGTCGAGGAATTCGTTTCTGCCGAAACGATTCTCGCGACCAACACCTCCTCGTTGTCGATCACCAAGATGGCGGCCGATCTGAAGCACCCCGAGCGCGTTGTCGGCTTCCACTTCTTCAACCCCGTTGCGGTCCTGCCACTGCTCGAGGTCGTCAAGGGCGAGAAGACCGACGATGCCACCCTCGCAACGGCATTCGCGACGGCCAAGACCCTGAAGAAGTCGGCAGTATTGTCGGCGGATCTCCCCGGATTCGTCTTCAACCGTCTCGTCACCCGCGCGTCGAACGAGATCATCAGCGCGATCGACGAGGGCACCCCGTTCGAGGTCGCCGACGGCGCAGTGGGCGAACTCGGCATGCCGATGAGTCCGCTGACCCTGCTGGCACTCGTCGGACCGGCCGTCGCTCTGCACACCGCGGAGACGCTTGCCGAGGCGTACCCGGATCGATTCAAGGACTCCCCCGGATTCCGTGCACTCGTCGAGGCGAAGAAGCCGGGTGTGTGGACCTACGGCCCCGAGGGCCAGGTCGTCGACCCCGAGGTGGCCGCACTGTGGCCGCAAGGTGATTCGCCGTCGACCGCCGAGCAAGTGCTCGAACGCACCCGCAACGCGATCGCCGACGAGATCAAGATCATGCTCGACGAGGGCGTCGTGGCAGCAGCCGAGGACATCGACCTCTGCCTGCTGCTCGGCGGCGGCTTCGGCTTCTGGAACGGCGGCATCACCCCGTACCTGGACCGCAGCGGGGCCTCCGAGGCCGCAACCGGTCAGCGCTTCCTCGCTCCGGGCGTAGCCAGCGTCTAGCATTGCCCGCCGAGTTCGAGGTTGTGGACGGAATTCTCCGGATTTTCGTCCATCACCTCGAACTCGGCATCGTTGTGTCGCGATAAGGTCTGACGCCATGAACGAGGAACGCGGTCGGCTGATCGGTATCGCCTATCGCATGCTTGGTTCCTACTGCGACGCCGAAGACGCTGCGTCCGAGGCTCTCGTTCGGTGGTACCGACTCACCGACGCCGAACGCGACGCCGTCGACGTCCCTGCTGCGTGGCTCACCCGGGTGGTCGGCCGCATCTGCCTCGACCTGCTCGGATCGGCCCGCGTCCGCCGCGAGAAGTACGTCGGCCAATGGTTGCCGGAACCCGTCTGCGGCCTGCACTCGGTGAACTCGACGGCCGCCGACCCGGCTGATCGAGTCGCACAACAGGATTCGGTGACTCTCGCCTTGCTCGTCGTTCTCGAATCGCTCGGTCCTGCGCAGCGAGTCGCATTCGTGCTGCACGATGCCTTCGCCGTTCCGTTCGACGACATCGCGGCCGTGCTCGACCGCTCCCCTGCCGCATGCCGCCAGCTCGCGTCTGTCGCCCGAAAACACGTGCACGGCCGCCAACTCACCTCTGCCGACCCCCTCGAGCACGATCGCGTCGTGCGCGCCTTCGCGATGGCCTCGGGAGACGGAGACCTTGCGACGCTCGTCTCGTTGCTCGCCCCCGATGTCACCCTGATCAGCGACGGAGGCGGGCAGGTCTCGGCGGCCCGCAACCCTGTTGTGGGCTCCGACCGAGTCGCTCGTTTCGTTCGCGGCATCACCGCCAAGTCCACGGACCTCAGTTGGTCCATCGAGGCCGTCAACAGCCTGTCCGGCATCGTGATCCGACGCGGCGGAGAGGTGTTCAGCGTCATCGGGTTCGACACAGCGGACGGGGTGGTGGCCGACATCTGGATCGTGCTCAATCCGGACAAACTCCGACATTGGCCCTGACACTCGCCATACATTCGGCACGGCTGTGTCGTCAGAGAGTGGAGGGCCGCGCCGTGCGGTCCGCATCAGCTCTCGAGAATCAGGTGGATACGCGATGAAGCTAGCCGTAGCCGGTGGAACCGGAACCGTTGGAGTGCATGTCGTCGAGGTCGCCCGTCAACGCGGACACGAGGTGGTCGTTCTGTCGCGATCTGCGGGTGTGGATCTCGTCAGCGGGTCGGGTCTGTCCGACGCCCTGGCCGGAGTCGACGCGGTGGTCGACGTCGCGTCGACGCAGACAATCTCGGCGAAGGAGTCGATGTCGTTCTTCGCCGCTGTCACGCGAAACCTGCTGACGGCAGAGGGCGCGGCCGGTGTCGGCCATCACGTGGCGCTGTCGATCGTGGGGATAGACAGGGCTCCACACTCGTACTACGCCGGAAAGGTCGAGCAGGAGAGAATCATTCGAGCCGGCACAGTGCCGTGGACAATTCTTCGAGCCACCCAGTTCCACGAGTTCGCCGGCCAGATTCGCGCACGATCCTCGTTCGGTCCGGTGAGCATCATCCCGAAGATGGTCTCGCAACCGATCGCCGCCCGCGAGGTCGCCGAACGACTGATCGACCTGGCGGAGCGGCCCCCGGCCGGCCGAGTCGCAGACCTGGGTGGACCGCGTGAAGAACGCATGGCCGAGATGGTGCGGCGCTACGCACGGGCCATCGGTACTCGCGGCCTGGTGCTCGAAGTCCCGATTCCCGGCGCATACGGTCGCGCGATGCGAGACGGAACGCTGGTCACCACGACCGATGCGGATCACGGTCTCCAGACCTTCGGTCAGTGGGCGGCCGCCCAGGCGCGATAGCCACCTGCCGCCGAACTCGAAGCCATGGACGACTTTCGGCAGTTTTCCGTCCGCAACTTCGAGTTCGACAGGCGCAATATCGGACAATTCACCTTTTTCGGTGAGCGGATTGCCGCACGCCTCGAATATCGAGTCGATTTCGCTCCCAATCCGCCGGTGCGAGGACGATGATGGCGATCGACCACCAAGGATGCTGGTTCACCTCGAAAGCTGGGTCACGTGATGACGCAATCCACCGATCGGCACACTGCCAAAGTCATCGGAGTCACGATTGCCGCCGCTGTCGGCGGCTTCTTGTTCGGGTTCGATTCGTCCGTCGTCAACGGCGCGGTGGACTCCATCCAGGAGAACTTCGCACTGTCGTCGTTCGTCACCGGCTTCGCCGTGGCCATCGCGCTTCTCGGTTGTGCGGTCGGTGCCTGGTTCGCCGGCCGGCTCGCCGAC
The DNA here is from genome assembly GCF_002258915.1 of Rhodococcus sp. 05-340-2. NCBI lineage: Bacteria > Bacillati > Actinomycetota > Actinomycetes > Mycobacteriales > Nocardiaceae > Rhodococcus > Rhodococcus sp. 05-340-2. Next base: position 481,898 of record NZ_NOYU01000027.1, on the reverse strand, counting down.
AGCTGGGGCCGAAAGAAGGTGATGCTGCTCGGTTCCGCACTGTTCACCATCTCGTCGGTGGGATCCGGGTTCGCGTTCAGCGTCCCGGATCTCATGCTGTGGCGTGTACTCGGCGGCCTCGGCATCGGCATCGCATCGGTCATCGCGCCCGCCTACATCTCGGAGATTGCCCCGGCGCGCTATCGAGGTGGATTGGCCTCGCTGCAGCAGCTGGCCATCACCATCGGAATTTTCGCCGCCCTGCTGTCGGACGCGGTGCTGCAGAACGCGGCAGGTGGGCCGTCGAACGACCTGTGGTTCGGGCTCGAAGCCTGGCGATGGATGTTCCTGGTCGGCGTGGCACCGGCACTCGTCTACGGTTTTCTCGCCACGCTGATTCCCGAGTCGCCCAGATACCTCGTCGGAAAACATCTCGACGAGGAAGCGGCTCGCATTCTGGGAGACATCACCGGGGAGGTGAACCCGAACGAAAGGGTCAAAGAGATCCGACTGACCTTGCGTCGGGAATCGAAATCGTCCTTCGCCGATATCCGTGGACCCAAGTTCGGTCTGCAACCGATCGTCTGGGTCGGCATCACGATGGCGATTCTGCAGCAGTTCGTCGGCATCAACGCGATCTTCTACTACTCGACGACCCTGTGGAAATCCGTCGGTTTCAGCGAGAACCAATCTTTCGTCACCTCGGTGATCACCTCTGTCATCAATGTCTCGATGACATTCGTCGCCATCTTGTTCGTCGACCGATTCGGTCGACGGAATCTGCTCATGATCGGCTCGATAGGTATGTTCGTCGGCCTCGTACTGGCCGCCGTTTCGTTCACTCAGGCAGTGGGCAGCGGGGACCAACTCGAATTGCCGTCCCCGTGGGGACCGGTCGCTCTCGTCGGAGCGAACCTCTTCGTGGTCTTCTTCGCCGCAACCTGGGGACCGATCATGTGGGTCATGCTCGGGGAGATGTTCCCCAACCGAATGCGAGCCGTCGCTCTCGGTATCAGTACTGCCGCGAACTGGATTGCCAACTTCGCCATCACACTCGCATTTCCGCCGCTGTCCGACACCATCGGACTCGGATTCATCTATTCGTTCTTTGCGTTCTTTGCGATCCTGTCTTTCTTCTTCGTCAAGTACAAGATCACGGAAACCAAAGGAATGGAGCTCGAGGACATGGAGATCTGACATGCCGATGTTCGTCGTCGAATACGCGTACACCCCCGAAACATCCTCGGGCCGTGACGATCACCGCACCGACCACCGCGCCTGGCTGCGCGAACTCGAGCGCCGCAAGATCCTCCGATCGTCGAGCCCACTCGCCGATCACAGTGGTGCCACGATGATCGTCGACGGCACCGACAAGGCGAGTGTGGAGCGGATGTTCGCACACGATCCCTTCGCCCTGGCCCATCTGATAGATCGCGTTCAGATCGAAGAGTGGGTGGCAGGGACGTAGCGGACAGTCGAGTCCTTCCGCAGTCCTATCGCCGCTACCACCAGAACGATCACGTAGACAACGCAATACGCGTTCCGCAGTCCTCCGTCGAGGATCGGCGATAAGGACTGCATGAACGTGCCGATCACCACCACGTCGGCCTGAGTGCGATACCAGGCCACGAAAGGAGCTGTGGCGGCGAGCAATCCGAGGATGCGCAGCGTGCGGCCGCGCACGCTCGTCCGCGAGCTCGCACACGCATCGAGTCCGATCACCAACAGCGGAACGCACCACACCCAATGATGGCCCCAGGAGAACGGCGACACCATCGGCGCCGTGAGACCGCACAGCGTCATCGCCAGCAGTGTTCTCCCCGCACGGTGAGCTCGATACGACACCCACATCCCCGCAGCAAGGACGATCAAGGCCGCAGGCAACCACACGATCACAGGCGGATGCTCGGTTCCCCACGCCCGCGCCACCACCCCCCGAACCGACTGGTTCGCGGGAGACGTGGTCGACCCCACTCGGTCCGAGGCGAGGATCGCGGAGGTCCAATAGCGCCACGCGTCGGAGAACACGACCACAAATCCGATCAGCACCGTCACCAGACCGGTGACGGCCGCAGTCCATGCCGCTCGCCATTGCTTCTGCGCGATCGACATGACGATGAACAGGCCGGGTGTCAGCTTCAGACCTGCCGCGATTCCGACGCCGACCCCGCGAAGCCGACTGCCCTCGGGCCGGCCGAGATCCCACAGCACCAACACGAGCAACAACAGATTGATCTGGCCCAACCACAGCGACATGCGCACCGGCTCCAGCCACGAGCAACCCACCGCCAGACCCACACTCACCACTTTGGTCCGCGTGCAATTCTCGTATCCGAGTCGTCGCCAGCTGAGATGGACCACGCCGTAGAGCAACACGACATTGGATACGTTCACCAGCAATCCGGTCGCCGTATCGGAGAGCAAGCCCAGGGGTGCGAACAGCACAGCAGCGAACGGCGGATACGTGAACGGCAGCGTGCCGAACAACGAAAACGAGTACAGCTCTTCGCTACCGAGTACGGTTGCGCCGCCGTGTCGGTAGACGAGAGCGTCGACACCGTTGCCGAACAACCCGTACAACGAGTCGAACGACAGCAGACGATCGTGTGCTGCGAATGCCACCACACCGATCACTGCCGACATCGCCACGAACCATCGCGAATGCCGTCGCTCGATCCCGTCGTTCCGGGAATCCCGCGGAGGGGTGCCATCCACGGACTCGACGGCAGCCCAGTCGGAGTCACCGTCGCCGAGAGCCGGATCGCTTCGGCTGTCCGAGACGTCGGTTCTACCGTCGAAGACGAGGGTCATGGACAAAACATGCCAGTCGTCACGGTTTGGACAACAACGACACACCAGCCACGCAGGTCACATATTCGCAAAGAAAATGATCGACACTCGGCGTGAATCGGCTCGATGTCACGACGCGATCGATTCCGTACTCCTCGCTGCATTCGTCGATCACTCGTTCGTGAAATCCGAGAGTTCGGTGTTGCTCTCGGTACCGAACCTGCAGCCAGGTCGAGAAGGTTCTCACATGACCGGTAGTGCATTGTGAGGGATAGAAACAATCCGTCGACCGGACGCCGAAAGCAGGCCATGAAGTCCCGAACCGTGTTCGCTGTGTTCACCGTCGTGGTCTTCGGTCTCGGACTGCGTCTGCTGTTCGGCAGCACCTCGGCTCTCACCTCGAATATTGCGGCGTTCTACTCTGCCGGTTCCGTCTCGATGACGCTGTTGACGACGGGACCGGTGATCTTCCTCGGTGTGTGCGCTGCCGCTGCAGGTTCTTTGCTGCGTCGCGCGCGGGTCACAGCCGTGCTCGTCGGGTGCTTGATTCTCGTTGCGGTCGGCACCGCGGTGCGCGCGGTGCCGTCCTGGCCGGTGCTGGTGGCGGGAACCCTCGCGGCGGCTGCGGGTATTGCGGTGGCGAACGTGTTGGGTCCGGTACTGGTTCGCGTGATCGTGCAGGAGTGGAGCCTGCGGGAACGACCGGAGAGTCCGGCGGTGTCGGCTCGCCGGCTGGGGTTGTTGACCGGTGTGTTGACTGCCGTGATCAGCGCCAGTGCCGGTGTGGCGTCGGGGGTCTCGGTTCCGTTGACGGAGTCGCTCGACGGCGCGTGGCGGTGGGTGCTCGGGTTGTGGGCGGTCCCGGTGGTGATCGCGGCGTTGTGTATGGCACTGCTGTCCCGGATGTTCGCGAGGACGGGGTCGTCGCCGGCGGTGTCCGGTTCCGTGGGATCGCAGGGCAGTTCGGGCGTGCTGCGCTCCCCCGTCGCGTGGGCGGTGACGGCGTTCATGGGTGTGCAGTCACTCATGGCGTATTCGTTGATCGCGTGGTTGCCCACGATCTACCAGGATCGAGGTGTGGACGCCGCCGCGGCCGGATTGCTGTTGACGGCTCTGTCGGTCAGCAGTGTCGTGACGGCGCTGACGGTGCCGAACGTGGCCACCGGATTATCGCGGCAGAGCGTTCTGGCCGCCGCGGTGGTGTTGCCCAGGGTTGCCGGCTTGCTGGGAGTGCTGTCCTCGGCCGATTCATGGGCGCTGCTGTGGGCCGTGTTGCTCGGACTCGGCCAAGGTGGGCAGTTGTCCTTGGCGATGACGCTGATGAATCTGCGGGCCGCGACGGCACGTGATGCTGCATCGCTGAGTTCGATGGCACAGACGGTCGGCTACATGCTGGCAGCCTGCGGCCCGGTGGTGTGCGGCGCAGTACATTCGGCAACGCAACGGTGGGAACCGTCGGTGCTCTTCCTGCTCGTGATGACGGCTCCGATGGCAGTCGCGGGCGCGGTGGCCGGACGCCGCGCGTTCTACGGCGGCGACGTCCGGCAGGAGACCGGCGTCAGAGGCTCTTGACCCAGTGCGAGACCCGCTGTACGACGTCCTCGCAGGTGAGACCAAGTTCGTGGTGCAGCTGTTCGCGTGATGCGTGATCCAGGAATCGTTGTGGCACACCGAGATCACGACACGGAGTATCGACGCCTGCCGCGCGAAGAGCCGCGGACAGGGTCGAGCCGACACCACCGTGCAGGCCACTGTCTTCGAGGGTGACCACCATCCGATAGTCCTCCGCCAATTTCAGCAGCGCCTGCGGGATGGGCAGCACCCACCTGGGGTCGACCACAGCCGCCGAGATGCCGTCCTGTCGGAGTTTCTCCGCGGCGTGCACGGCCAGCGGACCGAACACTCCGACGGCCACGATCAGCACATCGCCCGTGGCACCGGACGGCTCGGTCAGTACGTCGACGATTCCGTCGAGTCTGCGCACTGCGGGCACGGTTTCGGTCACCGCGCCCTTCGGAAAGCGCAGCGCGGTGGGTCCGTCGGACGTTGCGATCGCCTCGGCCAGCTCTTCTCGCAGTGTCTCGGCATCTCGTGGCGCCGCCACCCTCATGCCGGGGATGATGCCGAGCAGGGACATGTCCCACATGCCGTTGTGGCTGGCACCGTCGGCCCCCGTGACACCGGCGCGGTCGAGCACCACGGTGACCGGCAGTCCGAGCAGCGCCACGTCCATCAGCAATTGATCGAACGCTCGATTGAGGAAGGTGGAGTAGATCGCGACCACCGGATGCATGCCGCCCAGTGCGAGACCGGCAGCCGACGTCATCGCGTGCTGCTCGGCGATTCCGACGTCGAACAGCCGGTCGGGGAAGCGAACTCCGAACGCGGCGAGACCGGTGGGCGCGGCCATCGCAGCGGTGATCGCCACGACGTCCTCGTTCTGTTCGCCCTGCTCGATCAGTGCCGCTGAGAACACCGAGGTCCAGTCCGGTGCCGACTTCGACCGCGCCAGTCCCGTCAACGGATCGATGATCCCGGTGGCGTGCATCTGATCTGCGACGTCGTTCTCGGCGTGAACGTAACCCATGCCTTTGCGCGTCACCGCGTGGACGATGACCGGGCCGCCGTATGCCTTGGCTCGACGCAGAGCCGATTCCATCGCGTGCTGGTCGTGGCCGTCGACCGGACCCAGGTATTTGATTCCGAGATCGGTGAACATCACCTGCGGGCTGATGGCGTCCTTCACTCCGGCCTTCATGCCGTGCAACATCGCGTAGGCCGTGGGCCCGACGATCGGAATGCGACGAACGATGCGGCGACCATTGTCCAGCACCTTCTCGTACCCGGGCTGGAGCCGTAGGGCAGCCAGATGATCGGCCAAGCCCCCGATGGTCGGGGCGTACGAGCGACCGTTGTCGTTGACGACGATCACCAGGGATCGTTCGCGGCCTGCGGCGATGTTGTTGAGGGCCTCCCAACACATTCCGCCGGTGAGCGCACCGTCGCCGACCACAGCGACCACGTGCCGGTCGGATTCGCCTTTCAGGGCGAACGCTTTGGCCAGGCCGTCGGCGTAGGAGAGGGATGCCGACGCGTGCGAGGACTCGACCCAGTCGTGTTCGCTCTCGACCCGTGACGGGTAGCCCGACAGGCCGCCCTGCTTACGCAGCGTGTCGAACAGACCGGTGCGCCCGGTCAGCATCTTGTGTACGTACGCCTGATGACCGGTGTCGAAGATGACGGGATCACGCGGGGAATCGAAGATGCGATGAATCGCCAATGTCAGTTCCACCACACCGAGATTGGGACCGAGGTGGCCGCCGGTAGCGGACACCTTCTCGACGAGGAACGCACGGATCTCGCGAGCCAGTTCGGCCAGCTCCGCACTGCCGAGGTCGCGCAAGTCCTCGGGCGTCTGAATTCGAGCTAGGACACCCAACGAGATCGCTCCCTCCGGCCGGAAAACACAATGAAATTTCAGTCTACGGAGTTACCGTGCACTGCTGCTCCGCCCAGCATCGTCACGCCGACAGTACCGTCGAACATCGAGGTGCCCTGGGCCAGCCGCCCCTAACCTCGGCGGAGACGAATCGGACATCACACATACAGTGTGGCCTATGAGCAACGTGGTCGATGCCATCCTGCGCCGAGTTCACGAATTATGCCGAGACGACACGTCCGGGCAGGTGGCGGACTACATTCCCGAACTGGCCGCCGTCACGCCGGACGGGTTCGGTATTGCGCTGACGACCACGGACGGTTACGTCTACGAGGTCGGCGACACTCGACTCCCCTTCACGATTCAATCCATCTCCAAGCCGTTCACCTATGCACTGGCGTTGGCCGACCGGGGACTGGACGTCGTCGCGAGCAAGGTCGACGTCGAACCGTCCGGTGAGCCGTTCAACGAGATCAGTCTCGACCCCGTCACCGAGCGACCGCGCAACCCGATGATCAACGCCGGTGCCATCACGTCGGCGTCGCTGATCACCGGGCGAAGTGCCGAGGATAAATTCGAGCGCATTCGAGCCTCGTACTCGCGGTATGCAGGGAGGACTCTGACGTTCAACGACGCCGTCTACCGGTCGGAGGCCCGCACCGGCAATCGCAACCGAGCAATCGGGTACATGCTTCGTTCGTTCGACATCATCGACCACGATCCCGACGCCGCCGTCGATCTGTACTTCCGCCAGTGCTCTATCGACGTCACCGCCGCGGACCTCGCCATGATGGCGGCCACGATGGCCAACAACGGCGTCAACCCGCGCACCCGTGAACGTGCACTTGCACCGGCTCTGGTCGAACGAGTGCTGTCGGTCATGACGACATGTGGGATGTACGACGGCGCGGGCGACTGGGTCGCGAGGGTCGGCCTGCCGGCCAAGAGCGGGGTCGGAGGCGGGATCCTCGCGGTACTCCCGGGACAGATGGGCATTGCCGTCTACTCCCCGCGGCTCGATTCGCACGGAAACAGCGTCCGTGGAGTCGCCGCTTGCCGAGAACTCTCGAAACGCCTCGAACTGCACTTCCTGCACGTCACCCGAGCTGCGAAGTCCTCGATCCGGCGCCGATACGTGGTCACCGAGGCACCGTCACGCAAACGGCGATCCGACGTGGAACAGGACACCTTGGCTACCGTGGGCGATCGAGCCCGCGTGTACGAACTACACGGGGATCTGCTGTTCTCCGGTGCCGAGACTGCCGTCCGTGAGATCGGCGACCTCGATCGGGAACTGGATGCCCTCGTCATCGATGTGCGAGGCGTCGACGAGGTCAGTGACATCGCCCGGACCATGTTCGAGGATCTCCGTCAGGATCTCGCGGAGCACGGCTGTGTGGTGGGTCTGGTGGATCCGAGAGCGATCATGGGTCACACGACGTCGAGTCTCGACCCGGCCGACCCCGCGGGCCGAACCTACTCGAGCCTGGGTGCGGCCATCCAGTGGGCCGAGAATCTGTTGCTCGATCGCCATTGCGCGGGTGTGCGACAGCCGACGGTCGTCACCACGGCCGAGCATCCGTTGCTGGCCGGGCTGTCCGCCGCACAGTTCGAGGCCGTCACTCCGTATCTGGAGAAGCGGCACTACGCGCGCGGAGACGTGATCGTTCGCCAGGGTGATGCGGCTGCGGGCCTGTTCCTGATGCTGCGTGGTGAGGTGACGTCCACGGCCGTCGCCGCCGACGGCGGCAAGCACCGCATCACGACGCTCTCCCCCGGCATGAGCTTCGGTGAGATGCCCCTGCTGATGTCGGTACCGTTCCTGCTCGACATGGTCGCCGACACACCGGTCGATCTCGTGGTGGTGTCGGCGGCGCACTTCCAGGCGCTCACGCGCGATGCACCGGAGATCAAGCTGGCGCTGCTGGAAAATCTCGCCACCGGAGCCTACGGCCAGATGGCCGCGGTGATCAGAACGCTCGGGCGGTTCGACATCGGCATCTGACCGAACGTCGAACCGCCCGAGGCGACTGTGCGTGTGCTGCTCTCAGGCGCCCAACGTCAGCATCGTGAGCACCTCTGTCGGCTGCGCCGACCCGCCTGCGGGTTCGAGTGAGAACGCGAAGTTCGTCGACGCCCCGAGACCGTCGATCACCGTGCCGTCCTCGGAGGAAAGCTGATCCTCGGTCACCACACCGGCAGAGCGAGGCGAACCGTCCACGAACCACATCTGGTAGACGCGGCCCGGCGGTGGCTGCGGAACTCCATCGAGATCGACGACGACCGCGTTCCGGGCCAGCGAGTACGCCACGGTCGCCGAGCCGCCACCGGGGAACTCCGCCGTCACCTGTCGTGAATCGGGCGCGGCCACGATCTGGTCCGCCTGAGACGGCTGCGCATCGGTGCCCATGGTCTGACTGACGACCACAACGCCGCCGACGGCGACGACCACCGCGGCCGCAGCCGAGACCATCGAGTACCGCCAGGCCTTCGAGCGTTCGCGCCGATGCCTGTGCAGCGGTGTGACGTTCGGTGGCAGCTTGTGGACCGTGGGCTCCTGATCGCTGACGGCAACCTGGTCGAGCACCCGTTGCCGAAGGGACTCGGGCGCGGGAGAGGCGTCGGACGCCGCTGCCAGGGCCAGCGTCTCGTGGATCTCGCCCACCAGGACGTCGAACTGGGCGCGTGCGGTGTCGTCGACGCGCAACCGTTCTGTCTCGATGTCGCGTCGTTCGGCTTCGGTGGTCGCGTGCAGGGCATAGACCTCCGCGTCGTCGAGCAGTCGTTGTCGTGACGATTCGTTCATTGCGGGATCACCCCCAGGCATGTCTTCAATTTGATCAATCCGTCTCGTATGCGCGATTTGATGGTAGGAACCGCGACCCCGAGCCGCTCCGCAACTTCGCGATAGGTGTAACCGCTGTAATAAGCCATTCGGACCGACTCGCTCTGCGTATCGGTCAAGGTGTCGAGACAGGCGACCACGGCTTCCGATTCGAGCCGCTGCGTCACCGTCTCGAGCACTTCGTCGTGCTCCGGTGTGTGACTGACTGCGCCGTACGCGGCCTCACGGTCGGTACCCGACTGCTCGCTCCGAACGCGATCGACGGCTCGACGGTGCGCCAGCGTCATGATCCAGGCCAGTGGACTGCCCTGGTTCGGGTCGTAGTTCGGTGCCGCACGCCAGATCTGGAGAAACACCTCCTGCGCGGTCTCCTCGCTGTACCCCGGGTCACGAAGCACCCGCAGCACCATGCCGTAGACCCGCGACGAGGTCGCGTCGTACAACTCGGCGAATGCCGCCCGATCGCCCTGCGCGATCGACGCCATCAACCGACGGAGACGATCCGCTTCGTCGGCACGGAGGTTCTTGAGCTGTGGACTGGGAACAGCACACACCGCATCCTCTGCCGCGTAGTTCTCCGAGGCATCGGATGTCGTCCGGTCACGGCCGGCATCCGACGGTCCGGACGCACCCGACAACGGCGCGCTCATCGGAAAGTCGTCCCAACAGACGGGTTCATGATCGAGTTCATCGATCACGACACTAGTGGTCATATCGCTCTCATATCGAAACCTCCGCGTTTTCCCGCCGCAGTACATATTCGGAACAAACCGACCGGAGGATGGTTCGGGACGAAAATTCGTTTGCGTAGATGTGGACCGCGTTTCATCCTTGGTGGAGAATCGGACAATCGTGGGGAATCGGGCAACCGGCCCACCGGAGGAAACGAGAGACATGGCGGCGATCGAGACACACGGTCTGGTCAAACGTTTCGGCACGAACATCGCTGTCGACGGAGTCGACCTCTCGATCCCGTCCGGTGGTGTCTACGGCGTACTCGGGCCGAACGGCGCAGGGAAGACGACGACCATCCGGATGTTGGCCACCCTCCTTCCGATCGACGGAGGCAGTGCCCGGGTCCTGGGTCACGACGTGGCGAGCGAACCGGAGGCCGTACGGCAGAAAGTCGCTCTGACAGGACAATTCGCCTCTCTGGACGAGGATCTCACCGGTACGGAGAATCTGGTGCTGCTCGCTCGACTGCTCGGCTACTCTCGGCCCGCCGCCCGATCACGAGCCGAGCAGTTGCTGACGGCGTTCGACATCGCCGACGCCGGCCCCCGACAGGTCAAGACCTACTCCGGCGGCATGCGCCGTCGCATCGACATCGCCGCCAGCATCATCGTCACTCCCGAACTGATCTTCCTCGACGAGCCCACCACCGGGCTCGACCCCCGCAGCCGAAACCACGTATGGGAGATCGTCCGTGCGTTGGTCGCGGGCGGAACGACGGTGTTACTGACGACACAGTATCTGGACGAGGCCGATCAGCTGGCCGGGCGTGTCGCGGTCATCGATCGCGGCAAGGTGATCGCGGAGGGGACGACGGGTGAGCTGAAAGCGTCGGTGGGATCGAACTCACTGCACCTGCGAGTTCTCGAGGCGTCCCAGCGAACGGCCGCCGCGCAGATCCTGCGAGAGCTGGTCGGCGGCAACGTCACCGAGGATCCGGATCCGTCGACCGTCACCGCACGGTTGGACAACCCGGCACAGGCCGCACCCGTGCTGCCTGCACTCGAGACCGCAGGCATCCCCATCGCGTCGTTCACGCTGGGACAACCGAGCTTGGACGAGGTGTTTCTCGCCCTCACCGGGCATGGGGCGGGAGTGGAGCCTGCGGGAACGACCCATCAGGTCGGCACCACAATCGATTCCGAGAAGGAGGTTGCGTCATGACCGCGGAAGCCCAGCAGTCGACGCCACAGGCGTCGACCATCATCGATGTGCTCGGCGCGGCCGGGCCGCGGCCGCCGCGTCCGTCGTCGTTGTCGACGTCGCTGAGCTTCGGGTGGCGAGCGCTGCTCAAGATCAAGCACGTTCCCGAGCAGTTGTTCGACGTGACGGCCTTTCCCATCATGTTCACGTTGCTGTTCACTTACCTGTTCGGTGGCGCATTGGCCGGGTCGACCCAGGCGTACATCCAGTTCCTGCTCCCCGGCATCCTCGTGCAGACCGTGGTGATGATCACGATGTACACCGGCGTGACCATGAACAAGGACATCGAGAAGGGCGTGTTCGACCGATTCCGTTCGCTGCCCATCTGGCGTCCGTCTCCCCTGGTCGGTGCGCTGCTCGGTGACGTCGTTCGCTACACGCTGGCCTCGGTGATCGTGCTGATCCTCGGGTTGGTCCTCGGCTTCAGGCCGCAGGGTGGCGTCGTCGGCGTCGTGGCCTCCATCGCTCTGCTGCTGGTGTTCTCGTTCTGCCTGTCCTGGATCTGGACCATGATCGCGATGATCGTGCGCACCGAGGCTGCGGTGATGGGCGTGTCGATGTTCATCCTGTTTCCGCTCACGTTCGCGAGCAACATCTTCGTCGACCCCAGCACGATGCCCGGTTGGCTGCGCGCGTTCGTCGACGTCAACCCGGTCAGTTTCCTGGTCACGTCACTGCGCGGCCTGATGCAGGGTGATGTCGACACAGGTCACCTGGGAGTGACACTGGTGATGTGTGCGGTCTTGCTGGCGGTGTTCGGACCGATAACCATGCGCCTGTACAACCGAAAGTCCTAGCGGACACGGTGCGCATCGCCTCGATCACGAGGCTGCGCGTGCTCGATGTCTGCGTACCGCGTCGCGATTGGAGCACACCGTTCCGCAGTATCGCTGTCTACCGGTTCTCGAGGTGTCGGCGAACGCGAGTGTGCAGTCGGCGGCGGCGCAGCGATCGAGGCGGGACATTCCGCGTCCGGTCAGATGCAACGCTGTGCCGACGCTCACCAGGGCCCTGATGACGCCGCCGAGTTCGATGTTGGGGTCGCGGTAGTGCATGTGCCAGCCGTCGTCGGCGTGGTTGGTCAACCGCGGGTAGGCCGACGCCTGTGCCAGCAGAGCATTGAGCTCGTCGGCCCGGTCGTTTTCGGTTGTCGCGTCCACCACCCGCGCCCAGTCGCGCAGGAACTGGAGGGTGTCGAGAAGATCGGCATCGGTTGCGGTCCAGTCCGGCACGAGGCCGGCGTCCACGCATCGGGCACCCAGTTCGGTCGCCGACGTGGGCGGTGAATTGAGCAGGTCGATACCGAGTTTCACCGCATATTCGCCGTAAGGGTTGATGTGCACAAGACCATTACATCACGATGGTGACATGCACACCGAACACACCACACACACCTGGACCACCCACTCCACCCACAACACGAGCGAGGGACTCGTCGGCTATCAGGGCTGCCGGTGCGGGGCCCAGCGCATCGTGACCGTTCCCACGCACACCTTCGCCCCGGTCGCCGAAGTTGCGCACCGGGCCTGATCGGTCGTGGCAGCCGTTACCGACGAACGAAACGGCCGATGCATTCGACGTGACTGGTCAGGGGAAACGCATCGAACGCGCGCATGTCGTCGAGCTCGTATCCCGCAGCTCGATACACGCTCACATCCCGCGCGAACGAGGCCGGATCGCATCCGATGTGCACCACCGAGCGGGGAGACCTGACGACGAGGGCGTCGATCACGTCCCGGCCTGCCCCCGCCCGAGGTGGATCGAGCACCGCGACCGACACCGGGTCGGCCAACGCATCGATCGAACGCTCGACGCGTCCCGGCACGAACGACACCTGAGGCAAGTCGTGCAGAGCCGAGCGGCCGTCCTCGGCTGCACGCCGGGAGAACTCGACGCTGGTCACATGTCCGTCCGATCCGACACCGGCGGCGAGGGCCGCAGCGAACACACCGACACCGCCGTACAGATCCCATGCACCGTCACCGGGAGAGGCGTCCGCCCACTCCGACACCACATCGGTGTACACCTGCGGCGCACCGCGGTGGGCCTGCCAGAACCCGGTGGCGTCGAGGGTCCACGCCCTGTTCGAGACGTATTCGGTCGCGCGACCCGATCCGATCACGGCCTTCTCGGGCCGGGACCGCGACGACGCCGCCCGACGCGCGGACGCCCCACGACGACCCTGAGATCGGCGTCCGGTGGGCGAGAGTTGCGCCGGCGCGATCTCCACCACGTGCCGCTCACCGTCACCGTCGAGCACCACCTGCAGCTCGGCACCCGGCCGCCATTGCTGATCCGGCAGACCATCGAAGGCCGCGGAATCCATTTGCGGACAGGTCAGTTCGGTGACGATCGAGCTGCTGCGATAGCGGTGATAGCCCGGCCGTCCACCGGAGTCGACGGCGAGTCGCACTCGGGTTCGCCACCCGGTGCCGTCGCCGGACCCCGGTAGTTCCTCCACGCGCACCTCGCGCTCGAGTCCGGCGACGCGGCGAAGCTGTTCGGCGACGACGAAGGACTTCAGTCGCCGTCCGGCTTCGGCACTGGCGTGGGAGTAGTCGCAGCAGCCCGAGCCGCCGGGTCCGGAGATGGGACAGCGCGCGTCCACCCGGTCCGGAGACGCCGACAGGATCTCGACTGCATCGGCGCGACAGAACGACCCGCCCCGATCTTCGGTCACCTTGGCCACGACCCGTTCACCGGGCAATCCGTGACGCACGAACATCACCCGGCCGTCGTGGCGGGCCACACAGAACCCACCGTGCCCCGGCGCGCCCAGTTCGACCTCGAGCAGCAGCCCGAACCAACTCTCGCTCACTTGCCCGCCGGAGGCTCGTAGCCGCGTCGCGACGCACCGGGCGCGTTGCCGAGCACCTCACGCTTGGCCTTCTCGGACGACCGAAGCTGCCACGGCACGCTGGTGACCATCACGCCCGGCTGGAACAGCAGGCGAGACTTGAGTCGCAACGCGCTCTGATTGTGCAGAACCTGCTCCCACCAGTGACCGACCACGTACTCGGGAATGAAGACCGTGACGACGTCCCGAGGCGAGTCGCGTCGAACCCGTTTCACGTAGTCCAGGACAGGTTTGGTGACTTCTCGGTAGGGCGACTCGACGACCTTGAGCGGCACCGAGACGTCACTGGCTTCCCACTCCCGAACCAGTGCGCGAGTATCGGCTTCGTCGACGTTGACGGTCACGGCCTCGAGGGTGTCGGGCCTGGTTGCTCGGGCGTACGCCAACGCGCGCAGGGTCGGCATGTGCAGCTTCGAGACCAACACGATCGAATGTGTGCGGCTGGGCAGAACTCCGTCCCATTCCTCGTTCTCGAGCTCGCGCGCCACGGTGTCGTAGTGCTTTCTGATCATGCGCATCAGGACGAAGATCGCCACCATCGCCACGATCGCGATCCACGCGCCGGCGGCGAACTTGGTGATCAACACGATGACCAGCACCGTTCCGGTCATGCCGAGACCGACTCCGTTGACCACCCGTGAGCGGTGCATGCGCCGCCGTTGCTCGGGATCGGTCTCGGTGGCCAACAGCCGCGTCCAGTGCCGAACCATGCCGGTCTGACTGAGGGTGAACGAGACGAACACCCCGACGATGTAGAGCTGAATGAGCTTGGTGACCTCGGCACCGAAGGCGACGACGAAGACGATCGCAGCTCCGGACAGGAAAAGGATGCCGTTGCTGAAGGCAAGACGGTCGCCACGAGTGTGCAGCTGCCTCGGCAGGTACCGGTCCTGGGCCAGAACCGAACCGAGAACGGGGAAGCCGTTGAACGCGGTGTTGGCCGCAAGTACCAGGATGAGGGCCGTGACGGTCGTGATGAAGAAGAATCCAGCGGGGAATCCGCTGAACACCGCCTCCGCGAGCTGCGCGATCAACGTCTTCTGCTGGTACCCCTCCGGCGCGCCGATCAGCTGAATATCGGGATCGAGGGCGTACTTGATGCCGATCTTCTGTGCGAGCACGATGATGCCCATCAGCAATGTGATGCCGATGGCTCCGAGCAGCAACAGTGTGGTCGCGGCGTTACGCGACTTCGGCTTCTCGAATGCGGGTACCCCGTTGCTGATGGCCTCCACCCCGGTCAGCGCCGCACAACCGGAAGAGAAGGCGCGCGCGATGAGGAACGCGAATGCGATGCCGTACAGGTGCGAATCCTCTGCCTTCAGATCGAAGGTTGCCGATTCTGCGTGAATGTCGTCGCCGAGGACGTAGACCCGGAACAGGCCGTACGCCAACATCAGGAACATGCCACCCATGAAGGCATACGTCGGGATCGCGAACGCAGCCCCGGACTCGCGGATGCCCCGAAGATTGACGGAGGTGACCAGGACGATGGCCACGACGGCGAACAGCACCTTGTGCTGGGCCACGAACGGAACCGCAGATCCGATGTTCGACGCCGCCGCCGAGATCGACACCGCCACGGTCAACACGTAGTCGACCAACAGTGCGCTGCCGACCGTCAATCCGGCCGCGGGGCCCAGGTTGGTGGTCGCGACCTCGTAGTCGCCGCCGCCGGACGGATAAGCGTGCACGTTCTGTCGATAGCTGGCCACGACGACGGCCATCACCACGCAGACGGCGAGACCGATCCACGGGGTGAAGGCGACTGCCGAGATGCCCGCCACCGACAGCACCAGGAAGATCTCTTCCGGTGCATAGGCAACCGACGACATGGCGTCCGAGGCGAACACCGGCAACGCGATCCGCTTGGGAAGCAACGTATGACCGAGCTTGTCGCTGCGGAACGGCTTACCGAGCACTAGCCGCTTGGCGGCGGTCGAGACCTTGGACACGCACAGAAGCGTAGGCCGTCCTCCTGCGGACGTCTCAACCACGCGCCCGAAACTGCGTCGGAGCGCACCCTCGGTCGGTGCGGTGACCGATCCCCCGATACGTTGGTGCACGCCTGCCGGTCGTGGCAGTGTCGGTCGGCAGTGGTCGACCATCGAGATCGGGACGGAGCTGGGCGTTGTACGTAGTTGTGATGGGATGTGGCCGCGTCGGCGCATCGCTGGCCGGGGCGCTCGAACGCATCGGACACGAGGTCGCGATCATCGACCGCGACGAAACAGCTTTTCTGCGCCTGGACCCCGACTTCGCCGGGCATCGCGTCGTCGGCATGGGTTTCGACCGAGATGTGTTGGTGAGCGCGGGAATCGAGAAGGCCGAGGCCTTCGCGGCCGTGTCGTCCGGCGACAACTCCAACATCATCTCCGCCCGCGTCGCTCGAGAGACGTTCGGCGTCGACAAAGTGGTCGCAAGGATCTACGACGCCAAGCGCGCGGCCGTCTACGAACGCCTCGGCATCCCGACGGTCGCCACCGTCCCCTGGGCCACCGATCGTTTTCTGCACAACCTGTTGCGCGACGACCCCACCACCAAATGGCGCGATCCGTCGGGCAGCGTCGCCGTCGTCCTGCTCGACTTCCACGACGCCTGGATCGGCAAGAAGCTCTCGGTACTCGAAGAGGCCACCAACTCGAGGGCCGCGTTCGTCATCCGGTTCGGCAGCGGACTGCTACCGGACAAGCGAACCGTGATCCAAGCCGGTGACGAGGTGTACGTCGCCGCGGTCTCGGGAACCGTCGCCGAAGCCATTGCGCTGGCCGGCAACCCGCCGCCCTCGGACGACTGATGCACGAGCGCACGTTCCCCACCTCCCCCATCGACCCGAACGGGAAGCCATGAAAGTCGCTATCGCCGGAGCCGGCGCAGTCGGCAGATCCATCGCACGCGAGCTGATCCGCAGCGAACACGATGTGATGCTCCTCGAACGCAAACTCGATCACGTCGATCAGGCCGCCATCCCGGAAGCGGAATGGGTGTTGGCCGACGCGTGCGAGTTGAGTCTGCTCGAAGCCGCGCACCTAGAGGAGTACGACGTGGTGATCGCTGCCACCGGAGACGACAAGGCCAACCTGGTGCTCAGCCTGCTGGCCAAGACCGAGTTCGGCGTCAACCGCGTGGTGGCCCGGGTCAACGATCCGCGCAACGAATGGCTGTTCGACGCTGCCTGGGGTGTCGATGTCGCAGTGTCGACGCCGCGAATGCTCGCATCCCTGGTCGAGGAGGCCGTATCGGTGGGCGACCTCGTTCACCTGATGACGTTCCGCAAGGGTCAGGCCAACCTCGTCGAGATCACGCTGCCGGAGAACACTCCCCTGGCCGGCAAGCCGGTCCGCAAGCTCCAGTTGCCAAGGGACGCAGCGCTGGTGACGATTCTGCGCGGCGGTCGAGTGATCGTTCCCCAGCACGACGATCCGCTCGAGGGCGGCGACGAACTGCTGTTCGTCGCGGCGAAAGAGGTGGAGAACGAACTACGCTCCGCTGTCGGACTGATCTGACGGCAGCTGATTCCGGCTGCGGTCCGCGCTCGATGCTGCGTCGAGCGCGCGATCGGCCGCACGCACGGCCCAGAGCGTGACCAACAGTGCCACTCCCGTCAGCGGCCAGCCCATGCCGATACGGGCTACGGCGAGCCAGCCCGTCTGGTCGGAGTCGTAGAGCTGTGACTGAACGATGTATCGCGCACCGAACACCGACGCCCAGGCGATCGTGGCCACGTCGTAGTAGCGCACGGCCGACCTCTCCCTGCGCCACGACGTCCCGGTGCCGTTGAGGTACCCCCAGATGATGCCGACCAACGGCCAACGCGCGAGTACCGACAACACGAACGCTGCGCCGTAGGCGAGCGACGTGTAGATGCCGAACAGGAAGTAGCCCTTGGCATCTCCCGTCCGGTATGCGATGAACGCGCAGATCCCGACCCCGAAGAATCCCGAGATGGCCGGCTGAATCGGGCTGCGACGAACCAACCGCCACACCAACACGCCGGCGGCGACTCCCAGCGCGGACCACAGGGCGACGGCCAGGTTGACGTAACTGTTCACCGGAACGAAAACGAGGACGGGCAAGGTCGAGTAGACGAGCCCGCTCAGACCGCCGAGCTGTTCGAGGACGGTGGGAGCCACCTTCTCGGCGCCGGCCGTGGTCGACGCGTCGGTGGTGGGTTCCGGCGTGTTCGATGTCGGCGGGGGCGGCACGGAATCGTCGCTGTTGGTCACGACAACGAGAGTGCCATACCGGGGACGATCAGCTGTCGTCGCGCAGTTCGTAGTAGGGGTTGTAGACGATCTTGCGTCCGTTGCGTTCGCCGACGCGTCCGCGAACGAGCAGAGTCTTGCCGGGCTCGATTCCGGCGATCTTGCGGCGCCCGATCCAGAGCAGCGTCACCGTGTCGGTGCCGTCGAAGAACTCGGCCTCGATGTTGGCATTGGCCGCCTTGGAGCAGGCTTCGACGCTGCGCAAACGACCGAGCATCGTGACTTCCTCGCCTCGCGAGCAGTCGCACGCCCGGCGAGCTCCGGAGGCTTCGGAGGTTTCGGCCATCTCCTCGGCATCGAGTTGATCGATGTCCTCTGTCAACTTCCGCGTCAAACGGCGAAAGTATCCTGCGGCAGCGGGTGCCATTGTGCGCTCCAGAGATGTGGGTCGTTCCCTCGTCGGGTGGGTACTTCGCCACTGTAGACCCGAAGTGTCACGCAAACCAACCGCTGCTACCGCGGTGTCGGAGGGCGTGCACAATCGTGTCGTGCACAGCCGATTCGACACTCGCACCGCGATCGTTCTACCGGGGACGGGGTCCGATGCCCGGTTCGCCGCCGACGCGTTCTCGGCTGCGTTCGACAGTGTGGGATTGACCACCATCGCGGTCGAACCCGACCCGGCCGATGTGATCGAGAGCTACCTGTCCGCCCTCGACGAAGCGGCCGATCGACACGGACGCCTCGTGGTCGCAGGGATATCCCTCGGTGCCGCCGTCGCGGTTCGATGGGCCGCCGACCACGCATCGAACACCGCAGCTCTTGCACTCGCGCTGCCGGCGTGGACCGGAGACCCGGCCGGTTCCCCCGCGGCCCTGAGCGCGGAGTTCACCGCCCGAAGCCTGCGTGAACAGGGGCTCGACTCCGTCACCGCGGCAATGGCAGCGTCGAGCCCGCCGTGGCTCGCGCGCACTCTGCAGAGGTCGTGGGCCGCCCAATGGCCCGACCTTCCCGATGCGCTGGACGAGGCCGCTCGCCATCACAGCCTCGGACTCGACGAGCTCGCTCGAATACAGCTGCCCGCCGTTGTCGTGGGAGCAGTGGACGACGCCGTCCATCCGATCGAGGTGGCTCGACAGTGGGCACGGGCGCTGCCGAACTGCGCGCTGCGCACCGTGACCCTGGACGGCATCGGGAGCGACCCGGGATGCCTCGGCCGAGCGGCCGTCGACGGTCTCGATCAGCGGTCGGCTCAGCCGCCCAGCTGCTGAATCGCCGATCCCGACGCGCCCCGACGCGGTGCTCGATCACGCTCGGCAGCGGTCGGCTGCGGAGTCGAATCCTGTTGCGGTGCAACAGGTTCCACAGCGGGTGCCGCAGCCTGGGGCTGCGCAGCCTGTTGCGGTGCGCTCTGCTGAGCCGCCGCCTGTTGCTGCGCAGCTGCCTGCTGCTGTGCAGCTGCAGCAAGTTGTTCGGCCAGAACCTGCGGCAACACCACCGGTAGCGGCGTCCGAACGGGATGCGGGTCGGTGCCTCGATCCACCACGGTCTGCCGAAGGATCGTGTGTGCCAGTTGGACGAGCGGTTGACCCTCGCCCACCGCACCCGACGGACCCGCCAGCACGCAACGGACCATCCAGCGATAGCCATCGATGCCGATGAAGCGCAGGTCGGCGTTGGCCGTGACACCGAGCAGTTCGCGTCCCCACGGACCCGTCTCGACCGTCGTCTCGGCCTTGTCGTTGCGCAGAGACGTCGCCAGATCGGTTGCCACCTCGCGCCACTGACCGGGCGATTTCGGTGCCGCGTAGGCAGCGATGGTGATACGTCCGAATTGCGTGACGATGTGCACTGCCTGTGGGCTGCCTGCCTGCGACATCTCGACCTGGAGTTGTCCGCCCTCCGGCAGTGGAATCAGCACCGAACCGAGGTCGAGTCGCGTCTTGGCGACGGCCTCGCGATCGTCGTCGAGGTCCGCGAGATCGTGGGGCCCGTCGGCGGTCGTGTCCGCGGCCTCGACATCGTCGTCTTCGTCTTCGACGCTGTCGACGAATGGCTCCGCACCGGGCGCGGAGGCACTGCCGGCGTCGTTCTTCTTACGCCGTCCGAACATGTTCAGCTCTCTTCTTCTCGGTTGCTTCCACTGTGCCTGCCACCGGCGAACGTCGTGGCGGAACTCACTGCTTCAGACTCGCATGGCCACCGGTCGAACCGTGACCACCGGCCCCTCGAACGGTTTCGTCCAACTCGTCGACCTCGACGAACGTCACCAGTTCGACTCGCTGCACGATCAATTGGGCAACGCGGTCGCCTCGCTCGAGCTCGATCGGAGTGTGCAGGTCGTGGTTGATCAGACAGACCTTGATCTCGCCGCGATAGCCGGCATCGATCGTGCCAGGGGTGTTGACCACCGACAGGCCCGACTTCGCTGCCAGACCCGAACGCGGATGCACCAGCCCGACGGTTCCCAACGGGAGAGCGATCGCAATTCCGGTGCCCACCAGTACGCGTTCGCCCGGCGCAATCGTCACCGGAGCCATGATTCGCAGATCCACGCCGGCGTCACCCTCGTGCGCACGCGTCGGCACCGGAAGCTCGGGGTCGAGTCGGCGCACCCGGACCTCGGACAACGGATCGGAGGGCCCGCGCGGGGCGGGGGGTCTGTCGACGGACGGTTCGTTGCCGGACTCGGTGACTTCGTCGCTCACGTCGAACGAGACTACGCTGGCCGGCTTCCGTCTCGGTGTGGCGACTACCCTGGGACCCGTGACTGCAGATCGACAGGCCGAACACGCGTCGGAGTCCGGCGACTCCACTCCCCACACGAGTTCCACAGCACCCGCGAACTCGGTGCTGTACTCCGAGCGACTCTGGGTGCCGATCTGGTGGTGGGCGGCCGGCGCGGCCGTGGCGGTGTTGCTGGCTGCGGAGATCCACATGGGTGCGCCCGGCATCCGTGCCTGGCTCCCCTACGTCGTGCTGCTCCCGCTGATCGCGTGGGCATTGTTCGCCTTCAGCAGGCTGCGCGTCGAGGTGGTCGCCGGTACCACCGGTGCCGAGTTACGCGTCGGGTCTGCTCATCTGCCACTCGACGTGGCATCCAAGGCTGCCGTCGTTCCCGCGACAGCAAAAAGTGCGGCGCTGGGAAGGCAGCTCGATCCGCTGGCCTTCGTGCAGCACCGCACCTGGGTGAAGCAGATGGTGATCGTGGTCCTCGACGACGTGAACGACCCGACGCCCTATTGGCTGGTCAGCACCAAACACCCCGAGGAGCTGTTGGCGGTGCTGACCGCGCACGGCGTCGAAGCGCGCTGACCTACCGCTCGGTCGACGGTCGAAACCGTCGACACAGACCTGACGCGATCGATCAGGTCTGTGCGGAGAAGGTCACGCCGCGCAGTCGCGGCACATCAGTACACCGTTGGCGTCACTGGCCAGTCGGCTGCGGTGATGGACCAGGAAACAGCTGGAGCAGGTGAACTCGTCGGCCTGCTTGGGAACCACTCGAACAGAGAGCTCCTCGCCGGACAGATCTGCACCCGGGAGCTCGAAGGACTCCGCGGTGTCGGATTCGTCCACGTCCACCACGGCGGACTGGGCCTCGTTGCGTCGGGCCTTCAATTCTTCCAGCGAGTCCTCCGACACGTCGTCGGATTCTGTTCTTCTCGGTGCGTCGTAGTCGGTTGCCATTGTCTTCGTACCCCTCATCTTCGTGCGTGTGTGTGGTGGAAGCTGCCGGTGTGGTCGGCTTGTGGCCGTCGGCTGTGAAGAGGGCGCTTGCTCGCTCCCACCGAGTTCGTATCTGTTCGAAAATCGTTCGTCGTCGCGCGGTGCCCGAAACTACACCGGGTAGTTCCCAGAACTCGCCGGTTGAAACCCGATCGAGACCTCGCTCACCAGATCGATTGATGCACCGGCGTCCTATTCTCGAAGCACCGCGGCCGCCAGACAATAGCCGAAGCCGGTCGCAAAGCAGAAACCGAATCGCCGACACGTCCATCACCTGGGTGCACGCCGCATCAACACCGCGATGGTCGGCTTCATTCCGCGCGTCACCGAACAATTCTCGCCGCCGGTTTCGGGCTCCGAATCGGGCATCGCGCACTCGATCGAAGAAGGGTCCGGCCGAGTGTGCCGCCCCCGCGCACCGCGGCCATCTACAGTAGGCACCGCGTCGGTGTGAACCGACTCTGTGGACCGGTCTCGGCGACTGCCGACGGAAAGGCGAAGATCAACTGTGGTTTCTCTGATCACCGAAGGCCATTCGGTCGACGGTCGAGGTCGTCCGTTCCGTCGCCGCCGCGCGTTTCCGATCATCGCTGTCTTCTCGGTGCTGGCTCTGCTCGGAGTGCTGGTGTGGGTCAAGGTGTTCACCACCTCCGAGGCCACCTCGGCAACGGCCGAATGCAATGTGCCCACCACCACCGCCGCGACAGACGGTACGCAGCCCGTAGCGCTCGGCGAGGAAGTGGACCCGACGACGCTGCTCGACGTCGAGCCTGCTGCCCTGTCCGCAACGAAGGTGCGTGTCTTCAACGCGAACGGTGAGCGCGGACAGGCGGCTCTGGTCGCGGCCCAGCTCATCGACTACGGCTTCGCCAGCGCACCGGACGTCCAGGTCGGCAACGATCCGGTCTACGTCGATCAGAACATGCAGTGCCAGGGCCAGATTCGGTTCGGCCCGGCCGGCCTGGCGGCAGCGAGTGCGGTGTCACTGGTCGCGCCATGCGCCGAACTCATCCAAGATGCCCGCACCGACGACTCGGTCGATCTGGCACTCGGTACCTACTTCAGCGAGATCCAGCCCAACGACGACGCCGAGGAAGTGTTGCGCACGCTCGCCGGAGCCGCACCCGGTGCCGCGCCTGCGCCACTCGATGCCGATCTGCTCTCGGCAGCCCGCGAATCGCGTTGCTGACGCAGTAGCTCCGCGTCAGCCCGGAATCGGATCCAGGGCACCCGCGCTGCGCAGTACGGCCACGAAGGCGTCCGCGACCCCCGGGGCAGTTGCCACCGTCACCGCACCCTGCGCACTGGTGCTGTTGGCAGCAGGCAGCCTGATCACTGCGCCTGCCTCGGCCGCGATCAGCGCACCCGCCGCCCAATCCCACGGACTGAGCCCGTGCTCGAAGTGAGCGTCGACCACTCCGGACGCGACCATGCACAGATCGAGAGCGGCCGAACCGATCCGGCGGATGTCGCGCACCTGAGGCAGCAGTTCGGAGATGATCGCGCCCTGCACCGCGCGACGCCCGGATCCGTAGCCGAATCCGGTGGCCAACAACGTCATCGACACATCGGTGACACCGGAACAGTGCAGCTGCTCCTGGGTACCGTCCGCCCGCTCCACCGTCGCCCCACGTCCCAGAGCGGCCGAGTAGACGAGCTCGCGGGCGACATCGATCACGGCCCCGGCAACACTGACACCGTCGATCTGGACCGCGACCGAGACCGCGTACGCCGGGATTCCGTACATGAAGTTCACGGTTCCGTCGATCGGGTCCAACACCCATCGCACGCCGTCGAGCGAGTCGTTTTCGCTGCCTTCCTCTTCTCCGAGAATCGCATCCTCGGGCCGCAGCTGCGCCAGCATCTCGCGTAGGACACGCTCGGTTTCGGTGTCCACGACGGTCACCGGATCGGTCGGCGTGCTCTTGGACTGCACCGCGCCGTCACCCTCGCTCGAATCGCCGCCGAAGACCTCCGGGCGACGTCGCCTGACATGCTCGGCAGCTCGCGTCGCGACCCGTACGGCGACCTCGCGCAGCACGTCCACCTCGCGTGTGGTCGATCCCTGTGCTGCCACCGGCTCTTCCGGCAATTGTGTACTGGCGGTGTCGGTCTGCGATCCATCTGGTTTCGGCACGCGTACATCGCAACACACACCGGCGTCCGAGCACCACCGCAGCGACCGACGGTGACGTCACCGTCGCGCAAACGCCGAAACGCACTATTGTTCGGAAGCGACGGCACCACACGGATTCGATCACGCCAGGAGCGGCATCCACATGACACAGGCAGGTTCGGACAACACCACCGCAGCGGCAGCGCGCCACGGGTTCGGCGTCGATGTCGGCGGCAGCGGCATCAAGGGCGGAATCGTGGACTTGAGCACCGGAGAGCTCGTCGGCGACCGCCACAAGATCGAGACGCCGCAGCCGTCGACCCCCGCTGCCGTCGCGCGCACCGTGGCCGAGATCGTCGCGCACTTCGAGTGGACCGGCCCGGTGGGCGTCACACTGCCTGCCGTGGTGACCAACGGTGTCGCTCGCTCGGCCGCCAACATCGACAAGTCCTGGATCGACACCGACGCCCGCGCGCTGTTCGCCGAGGCCATCGGCACCGAGAACGTCACCGTGCTCAACGACGCGGATGCGGCCGGAGTCGCCGAGGACAAGTACGGCGGCGGCAAGGGCAAGGACGGCGTCGTCGTGCTGTTGACGTTCGGCACCGGGATCGGTTCTGCCGTGCTGCACAACGGAGTTCTGCTTCCCAACACCGAATTCGGTCACATGGAGATCGGCGGCAAGGAAGCCGAGCATCGTGCGGCATCGTCGGTGAAGGAGAACCAGGGGCTGTCCTACAAGGAGTGGGCCAAGGAGGTCTCGAAGGTTCTCGAGACGTTCGAGGCGCTGCTGTGGCCGGATCTTTTCATCGCAGGCGGCGGCATCAGCCGCAAGAGCGAGAAGTGGATTCCACACCTGACCAATCGCACCCCCGTGGTTCCGGCAACCCTGCTGAACACTGCCGGGATCGTCGGTGCCGCACTCGCAGCGGACTCCGCCGTGCCCTCCGCCGAGACCGGTACGTCCGCGGGATCGAGGGACTGACACGCGGCTTGCCACCTGCGTATGGCGAGGGTCGGTAACAAACTCCTGAGAGGTCGTTACAATGGTGTGTGCCGGTACGCAGCCGGCCGAATCCGAAGACCTCTCCGCCGGAAACAACTCTGGCGTGACGCCGCACGACTTCGTCACGAAAGGGCGTACGTGGCAGCCACCGATATCCGTCAGACCGTAGATTCCGAAACCGAGTCTGCGACACCTGCACCTGCTGTCAAGGCACCCGCTGCGAAGGCACCGGCAAAGAAGGCACCGGCCAAGCGCGCCGCGGCCAAGAAGGCACCGGCGAAGAAGGCCGCAGCCAAGAAGACAGCAGCAACACCGGCGTCCGGGGACGATGCCGACGAGAGCACTCCCGGGATCGAAGACATCGACATCTCCGAGGGCGACCTCGCCGCTGCCGCGAACGATGTCGTCGAGGTGGTCGCCGCAGGTGACGACACCGAGGAAGACGCCACCGCCGAGCCGACTGCCGAGGACAAGGCGTCCGGCGATTTCGTCTGGGACGAAGAGGAATCCGAGGCGCTCCGCCAGGCCCGCAAGGATGCCGAGCTCACCGCGTCCGCCGACTCCGTCCGCGCGTACCTGAAGCAGATCGGCAAGGTCGCCCTCCTCAACGCCGAAGAGGAAGTCGAACTGGCCAAGCGCATCGAGGCAGGCCTTTTCGCGGTCGAGAAGATGCGCGAGTCCGCGGAGAAGGGCGAAAAGCTCCCCGTGGCGCAGCGTCGCGACATGACGTGGATCTGCCGTGACGGCAACCGCGCCAAGAACCACCTCCTCGAAGCGAACCTTCGACTCGTCGTCTCCCTGGCCAAGCGCTACACCGGCCGTGGCATGGCGTTCCTGGACCTCATCCAGGAGGGCAACCTCGGTCTGATTCGCGCCGTCGAGAAGTTCGACTACACCAAGGGCTACAAGTTCTCCACGTACGCCACGTGGTGGATCCGTCAGGCGATCACCCGGGCCATGGCCGACCAGGCTCGCACCATCCGTATCCCGGTGCACATGGTCGAGGTCATCAACAAACTCGGACGCATCCAGCGTGAGCTGCTCCAGGATCTGGGTCGCGAACCCACCCCCGAAGAGCTCGCGAAGGAAATGGACATCACGCCGGAGAAGGTGCTGGAGATCCAGCAGTACGCGCGTGAGCCCATCTCGCTCGACCAGACCATCGGCGACGAGGGCGACAGCCAGCTCGGTGACTTCATCGAGGACTCCGAGGCAGTCGTCGCCGTGGACGCCGTGTCGTTCACGCTGCTTCAGGATCAGCTGCAGTCGGTACTCGAGACGCTGTCCGAGCGCGAGGCGGGCGTGGTTCGTCTGCGATTCGGCCTCACCGACGGTCAGCCCCGCACCCTCGACGAGATCGGTCAGGTCTACGGTGTGACGCGCGAGCGAATCCGTCAGATCGAGTCCAAGACCATGTCCAAGCTGCGTCACCCGTCGCGTTCTCAGGTACTGCGCGACTACCTGGACTGATTCGTTCGCTCCATCTCGAACAACGACCGCCGATCACAGTGATCGGCGGTCGTTGTTCTGTGCTTCGTCGATGCCGTCACACCTGCGGCACCCCGAACGTTCCGTCCGGCCCCGGCCGATAGTCGAGGACCGCGGTGACGGCCGCGATCGGCAGCGGTCCGTACAGATGTGGGAAGAGCATGGACTCCGGATCGGTCGGCACCCCGGGCTCCCACCGAACGGGTGCGGTCAGACGAGCCGGATCCACGCGCAGCAACACCAGATCGGTGCGGCCGGAGAAGAGCCGATTCGCGGGCAAGTGCACTTGCTCGGGTGTGGACAGGTGCACGAACCCCACGGAATCGTACGAGTCGGGGGTGTAGTCGGCCCGACCACGCATCGCGAGCCACTCCCCTGCCGTACAGATGTGAACGAGGTCGTCCTGCTTGCTGGTCACAGTTCCATTCTGCAGTGTCGAGTGCGCGTCAGGGCGGTGGAATGTCGGCAACGCCGCGATCTCTGCGCGCCGGCAGGCCGCCGACCACCACGGCCGCGATGACGGCCACGATTCCGAGAGCCTCGAGGGCCGTCGGAATCTGGGTCAGCACCACGGCACCGACCACCGTCGCCGTCGCCGGGAGCAGAGCCAGCAGCAACGCGAAGCGGGCCCGGCCCACTCGCACCAGGACGTACTGATCGAGAACGTAGGGAACCACACTCGACAACAGCCCGACGCCCAATCCGAGAACCCAGATCCGCCAGTCTCCCAATGCATCCGAGTGCGCGGCCGCGAACGGTCCGAACAGCGGAACGGCCAGTAGAACGGACGCGATTGCGAACCCGGCAGCCATGTCGTCGAGCCCCTGGCCTGCGTCTGCAACGGACTTACCCAGGACGATGTAGGCGGCCCACAAGGCCGCCGAGCCCAGCGCGAATGCGATTCCTACGAGGCCCACCTCGCCGCCCTCGAACTGCGCGGAAGCGATGGCACCGACGCCGGCCACCACCAGGAGCAGCGCGCACACATCGGCAGGCTTTCTGGACCCGGCAGCAGCGACCGCGATCGGCCCGAGAAACTCGATGGCCACCGCCGCGCCGAGTGGCAGCCTGGCGATCGCCTCGTAGAACATCGCGTTCATACCGATGGTCGCACCGCCGAACGCGGCAGCCGTGATCACCCGTCGCACGGTCCACGCGCCGCCCGCACCGGCGCGGTGCCGCCACGGCCGTCGCCAGAGCACCAACACCAGCGCCGCACCGAACCCGCGCAGCCACGCCACCGCGGCCGGATCGACGGTGTCGAACAAGAACACACCGATCGCCGCACCGACGTACATGCACACCGCGCCGATCACGAACAGCGACGGAATACCCAGCTTCGATGCGCCGGAGAGCGAAGTAGAAGTCGAAGCCACACAGGGAACCCTACTGCCGCGACTCACGGCGAACCGTGTCTGCTCTCAGCGAACAGATTTCACGACGTTCCAGCTCGTGAGGCATGTTTCGTGTTAGTGACAACACAAAGAAACGCGCTCGGGAACAACGCGTGACCGCCATACGTCTGACAGAGTGAACGAACCGCGCCATACCGACGCGGCGGACCGGCCCCAGGCGAACGGGACAACCCGCAAGCCAGTACGGAGGAGTCATGCCCGGAACATTGACCAGCCCACAATTGACAGCAGCGGACCGGTGCGACCGGTGCGGTGCAGGGGCTCGCGCGCGTGTCGTGCTCTCGACCGGTGGAGAACTTCTCTTCTGCGGTCACCACGCCACCGAGCACGAAGCCCGTTTGCGTGAAGTGAACGCAACGGTGATGACCGAATCGGACTCCACGGTGTAGCCCACCTTTCGGGTCGGGGGAAACAGGTTCGCCGCGATCGACGAACAACACGAAGAAGACGGACGGTCACCAGACCGTCCGTCTTTTTCGTGCCCGGATCCGCTCCGCGATCTCTACATCTTGCGCAACTGCGCGATTCGCTCACCCAACTGATCGGCCGACGCCATCGCCGTCGGTGGGCCACCGCAGATACGTCGCAGATCGCCGTGAATCACCCCGTGCGGCTTCCCGGTGCGGTGGTGGTACACCGCGACCAAACTGTTCAATTCACGCCTCAGGCCGGCCAGCTGGCCCGCACTGGTGGCCCTGTCGTTGACGACTGCAGGTGCCGGAACCGCCGGGCCTGCAGGCGGTTTGTCGATCTGCTCCTGCTGGCGTTGGCGGAGCAGGTCGCGCATCTGCGTCGCGTCGAGCAAGCCGGGCAGACCGAGATAGTCGGCTTCCTCGTCGCTGCCCGAGAACGTCGCGGTACCGAACGAGGAACCGTCGTAGATCACCTGGTCCAGTTCTGCATCCGCACCCAGCGAGGTGTACGCCTTCTCTTCCTCGCCCAGTTCGTCCTTCTGCTTGTTGGAGTCGGCCAACAACTCGTCGTCGAAGCCGTCTTTCTCCCGGTGCGGCTTGCCGAGGATGTGGTCGCGCTGCGCCTCGAGCTGCGACGCCAGATCCAACAGCACCGGTACCGACGGCAGGAAGACGCTCGCCGTCTCACCCTTGCGCCGGGACCGCACGAAGCGGCCGATGGCCTGCGCGAAGTACAGCGGGGTCGACGCACTCGTCGCGTAGACCCCGACGGCCAGACGCGGAACGTCGACGCCCTCGGACACCATGCGAACGGCAACCATCCAACGCTGATCGCTCTTGCCGAACTCGGCGATCCGAGCCGAGGACGTGGGGTCGTCCGACAGCACGATCGCCGGCGTCTCCCCCGTGATCACCTCGATCAACTTCGCGTAGGCCCGAGCCACCGTCTGATCGGTTGCGATCACCAGACCGCCGGCATCGGGCATGCCGCCTGCACGCAGCTGAGCGAGCCGCGTGTTGGCGGCCAGCAGCACTGCGGGCATCCAGTCACCCTGCGGATCCAGTGCGGTGCGCCATGCCCGCGCGGTCTGTTCGGCACTGAGCGGCTCACCCAGCCGAGCCGTGTACTCCTCACCGGCACTGTCTCGCCAGCGCGCTTCACCGGAATAGGCGAGGAACACGACCGGACGGACGACGCCGTCCGCAAGAGCGTCGGAGTAGCCGTACGCGTGATCGGCCTTGGACCGCATCAACCCGTCCTGATCCGGTTCGTAGTTGACGAACGGAATGGGACTGTCGTCGCTGCGGAACGGCGTACCGGTCAGTGCGAGACGTCGGGTGGCGTCTCCGAACGCCTCGCGAATTCCCTCACCCCAGCTCTTCGCGTCACCGCCGTGGTGAATCTCGTCGAGAATCACGAGGGTCTTGCGCGATTCGGTGCGCACCCGATGCTTGAACGGGTGCGAGGCGATCTGCGCATACGTCACGACCACGCCGTGATAGTCGCTCGAGGTCTGACCGGTCGAGTTCGAGAAGCGCGAGTCCAACGCGATGCCGACCCTGGCCGCCGACTCCGCCCACTGGTGCTTGAGGTGTTCGGTGGGCGCGACGACGGTGACCTGATCGACAGTCCGATGGGCGAGCAGTTCTGCGGCCACCCGCAGCGCGAAGGTCGTCTTGCCTGCGCCGGGCGTCGCGACCGCGAGGAAGTCCTTGGGCGAGGCGACGAGGTACTTCGTCAGCGCCCGTCGCTGCCATGCGCGCAGCGGTGCTCCCCCGCTCGCGGGAGCGGGGGTCTGCTCGGTGGATGGTGGTGTCGGATCGAACATGTCAGCGCTCACTGGCCGCCGGTTCCTGGCATCGATGTAAATTCCTCGCGCTCTCGGTAGCCCTGCAGTGTCCGCGGAGGAGCCTATCGCTCCGCACCGACCGATCCCGCATCGCTGGGGTGAGTCGGATGCGACACGGCGAGTCGGCTGTTAGGCGAAGTCGCCTTTCGTCAGGAATGCTGGAGGAACCATGAGCGAGTCTGCAGGCGGAACTCCACCACCGGAACGGTTGTCGGCGAGAAGGCCGCTACACGCGGTGTGGAAAGTGACTCTGCGCACTCTGAGCAAAGCGTGGGACGACTCGATCTTCAGCAAGGCAGCAACCGCCGCGTTCTGGCAGACGCTGTCGCTGCCACCACTGCTGCTCGGTGTGCTGGGCAGTCTGGGACTCGTCGGCGGTTGGTTCGGTCCCAACACCGTCGAGATCATCGAGTCCAAGATCATCACCTTCAGCAACACCCTGTTCAGCGGCAGCGTCGTGGACCAGATCATCGCTCCGACGGTCAAGGACGTACTCGCCCAGGGCAGCGGCGAGATCGTGTCCGTGGGATTTCTGCTCTCGTTGTGGGCCGGGTCGTCTGCGATCTCGACGTTCGTCGACTCCATCGTCGAAGCGCACGGGCAGGCCGACGCTCGACATCCCGTCTGGCAGAGGTTCTTCGCGCTGCTGCTCTACGTGGGTTTCCTGGTAATCGCCGTCTTCGTGCTTCCGCTCGTCGCACTCGGCCCGGTGTACGTCCAGCAGATTCTGCCGGATTCGTGGATCACCGTCGGCAGCGAAGTCGTCGACTTCTTCTACTACCCGGCCGTCGGGCTGTTGCTGATCGTCGGTTTGACCACGTTGTACAAGGTGGCCTTGCACACCTCGCTGCCGTGGCATCGCCTGCTCGGTGGAGCTCTGCTGGCCGGGGTGTTCTTCATGATCGCGAGCGCGGTGCTGCGCCGGTACCTCGGTTGGGTGACGAGCACCGGGTACACCTACGGCGCGCTGGCGACGCCGATCGCGTTTCTGCTGTTCACGTTCTTTCTCGGCTTCGCCATCGTTCTCGGTGCCGAGTTCAACGCGACGATCCAGGAGTTCTCGCCCGCTCGGGCCACACGACTGGACCAGATGCGGGAGTGGATCGCGGCGCAGGCCGCCACCGACGACAAGCGTCGGGGCCGGTGACCGCTGTTGCCCGGCGGCTCGCCACGGGGCCGATCAAACTGTCCGGCGACCGAGCCCGTTCGGATCACCCGGAACCGACCCCCGACCGACACCAGGGAGACGGCGGTCAGTCGCCTTTCTTCAGGCCCTCGTAGACCTTCTTGCAGTCCGGGCACACCGGTGATCCGGGCTTCGCGGATTTGGTGACCGGAAACACCTCGCCGCACAGTGCGACGACGTGCGTACCCATCACCGCGCTCTCGGCGATCTTGTTCTTCTTCACGTAGTGGAAGAACTTCGGCCGGTCGTCCTCGGTGGTTTCGTCCGGTGCAATTTCGGGACGGTCCTTCGTCTGAGTGCTCATGAACACAGATTAATCCGAACATCCACAGCGAGGGGTAACCGGTTCCACAGCTCGTCGTATGCATTCTGTGAGCAGTAGTGCCACAGTGGAGGTATGACGAGAACCCCAGGGTTCGACGGAAGCGCGTACAGCGACTCGCCGGATGGGCCCGTCCTGATCACCGAGGCGCAACAGTCGGTCGAGGAGCAGCACAAAGCTCGCGTCCGCAAATACATGTTCATCATGTCGTTCCGCATCCCGGCGTTGGTGTTGGCTGCCATCGCGTACGGAATGTGGATGAATCCGTGGATCTCCATGGCGATAGTCGGAGCGTCCATCCCACTGCCATGGATGGCGGTGCTGATCGCCAACGATCGGCCGCCCCGCACCAAGGACGAGATGAGTCGATACGACTACCGAACCGTGGACAGGCCGCAGCTGGAATCGAGCAACCACCGGGTGATCGAACCGGGCGACGACTGACCCCGTGGATGTCGCCGATGCGACACTTGCGTCGTGACTGCACCCGATTCCACGTCCCCGCTCGTCGTCGCCTGCTCCGCTCTTCGTGAAGCCTTCGAGCGGGCGGGGTACGACGCCGACGGTGTACTGACACTGCTCGGCGACGACGCCCACGCTGCCCTGGGTCGCAGCGAGCCGGTGCCGGTACGCAACGCCAGTAGGGACGGGGGTGCGCTGGGCGTACTGGTACGCCTGTTCCTCCTCGTCGACGACTGCCCCGAATCCGATGTCGCCGACGCCATCGCGCCCCTGTCGGTGGCCGACGCCGTCGCAGCCGGGATTCTCACCCGGTCGGAATCGACAGTACGGACGCTGCTCGACATTCGACCGCTCGACGCCGGGCACGGAACCAGGTGGATCGTCTCGGATCCGGACGGCAGCATGCGCGCCGCCGAGACTGCTCCCGACCACGTGCTCGGCGTCGGGCAGGCCTCGTTGTCGCTGTTGCGCGGAACACCCACGTCCCCGGTGACCAGCGTTCTCGACGTCGGTACCGGCTGCGGTGTCCAGGCCGTCCACGCCTGCGGCTACGCGGCGCAGGTGACCGCTACCGACATCAGTCCGCGATCGATGGACCTCGCGGCGGCGACGATGGCGCTCAACGGCCTCGACGTCGAGTTGCTGCACGGTTCGTGGTTCGAGCCGGTTGCCGGGCGTCGATTCGATCGCATCGTCGCGAACCCGCCGTTCGTCGTCGGCCGCGCCGAAGTGTTGCACTCCTACCGCGATTCCGGGCTCGATCTCGATGGAGCGAGCGCTCTGATGATCGGCGGGGCCCCGGACCACCTGACGCTCGGCGGCACCGCTGCCATCCTGGCGTCGTGGGTGCACGTCAGCGGTGAGGACTGGCGCGCGCGGGTGGCGTCGTGGCTTCCCGCGCACGGAGTCGACGCCTGGGTCGTCGAGCGTGACGTGGCCGATCCCGCTCTCTACGTGGGCACATGGATGCGCGACGGCGGACTCGATCCCCGCGATCCCGACGCGGCCGCGGTGGCACAGTCCTGGCTCGACCACTTCGCCGCCGCAGACGTGGAGGGAATCGGCTTCGGGTTCGTCTATCTCCGCAGAACGGATGCGCCGACCGATCTTCTCGCCGAGGAGCTCACACACGGCTTCTCCGACCCCCTGGGCAACGAATCGATTGGGTACTTCGAGCGGCTCGACTGGCTGCGGGAGCACGACATCCTCGACTCGATGCTCACTCTCGACCCGAACACCGCACTCGAACGCGTCTACCTACCCGGCGACGAGGGCTGGGCTCCGGTGGCGGTACGAGTTCATCGCGGGAACGGCCCGCAGTGGCAGCACGACGTCGATGAACTCGGTGCGGCTCTGCTCGCCGGGCTCCGACCCGATGGCCTGCCGGTCGGTGAACTGGTGGAGTTGCTCGCTGCAGCGCACGACGAGGACGCCGAGGAACTGGCAATGCATGCGGTGACGATGATGCAGGGTCTCGTCCGGCACGGCTTGGTTCTGCCGGCCCGATGAGTCCCCGACATCGCCCCACGAGAGCGACCGTTCCCGGCGGCTTCACTTCTCAGCAACTTCTCAGGACGAACATGACGTAATCGCTGGTCACGCGGGTATCTCCAGGATCGGCGTGGGAACTTATCGGAGTCTCCCGAGCGTTGAACCCTGTGAGACACCACCGACCAGGAGGCAAGTCATGACCAGCCCCAGCACCACGATTCGTCCACGGCCGACCGATGCCGATCTGGACGCCCAGAGCCCAGCAGCCGATCTCGTTCGCGTGTACCTCAACGGCATCGGCCGCACCGCGTTGCTGACGGCTGCCGAAGAGGTCGATCTGGCCAAGAGAATCGAGGCTGGTCTCTACGCGAAGCAGGTTCTCGAGAACACGAAGCGGCTGAGTGCGGTCAAGAAGCGCAATCTCGCCATCATCGTTCGCGACGGCAGTGCGGCGCGCAGCCACCTGCTCGAAGCGAACCTTCGCCTGGTCGTCTCTCTCGCCAAGCGCTACACCGGTCGCGGGATGCCCCTGCTCGATCTGATCCAGGAGGGCAACCTCGGGCTCATCCGCGCGATGGAGAAGTTCGACTACGCCAAGGGCTTCAAGTTCTCGACCTACGCGACGTGGTGGATTCGTCAGGCCATCACCCGCGGTATGGCAGATCAGAGCCGCACGATCCGGCTGCCCGTCCACCTGGTCGAACAGGTCAACAAGCTGGCTCGGATCAAGCGTGAGTTGCATCAGCAGCTCGGCCGCGAGGCCACGGACGAGGAGCTGTCGAGCGAATCGGGTATTGCGGTGGAGAAGATCGCCGATCTGCTCGACCACAGCCGCGACCCGGTCAGCCTGGACATGCCGGTGGGCAGCGACGAGGAAGCACCTCTCGGAGACTTCATCGAGGATTCCGAGGCGACATCCGCCGAGAATGCCGTCATCGCCGGTCTGCTGCACAGCGACGTCCGCGTCGTCCTCGGCACTCTCGACGAGCGGGAGCAGCAGGTCATCCGTCTCCGCTACGGCTTGGACGACGGACAGCCCCGCACCCTCGATCAGATCGGCAAGCTCTTCGGGCTCTCCCGCGAGCGTGTTCGTCAGATCGAGCGCGAGGTGATGGTCAAGCTTCGGCAGGGCGACCGCGCCGAGAAGCTGCGGTCCTACGCCAGCTGAGTACAGCCACCGACCGGTGGAGCAGCAGTGACCATCCCTGTTCGCGCCACCTCACGCGGTAGCCGAGCCGACGTTCTCTCCCCCTCGGGACGTCGACTCGGCTGCCGCATTTCTGCATCCGGTCCGATGCGGGCTCAGCGCAAGCGCCGTGGACCCAGGTCGGCTTTGGTCGGTTCGGGCCCGATGCGCACCCGCGCATCGGTGATCTGTGCTCCGTGGGCGGACGCCAGAACCGGCTCGCACGAGATCTCGCGAATGTCCGCAATGTCTTCTGCCAGTGCGGAAATCCGCTGAACCAGGTCGATCAGGGCATTCTTGTTGACGGGCACTGCGTTGCGATACCCGGACAGCAGCGGAGCCGCCTTCGGCGCGTCGATCAGCTGCGCGGCCTCGTCCTCGGTCAGCGGCAGCACCCGGTAGGCACGATCGCCCAACAAGTCCGAGATCACCCCGGCCAGACCGAACGAGATGAGCGATCCGAACGACGGATCGTCCTGCACGCGTACGACGCAGCCGATTCCCTTGACCGCCATGCGTTGTACGTGCAGTAGCGGCTCGCCCGAGTCCGCCGCCAGATTCCGATACGCCACCCGCACCGCGGACGCGTCGGCCATGTCCAGGCGTACTCCGCCGAGATCCGGCCGGTGCCGCCACCGTTCGCCGGTCGCCTTCACCGCCACCGGATAGCCCAGTTCGTCTGCTGCGGCGACGGCCTCGTCCTCGTCGGTCACGGTCCGGAAGGCCACCACGTCGAGGCCGTAGCAGCCCAGCAATTCTGCGGTCTCGAAGTCCGACAGCCACCGTCCGTGACTGCCGGTCGAACGCCATCCCTCGACCAACTGCTTGGCGCGGTCGGAGTCGATGCTCTTGGGACGGACGAGATTCGACACCGGCCGCGAACGCCACGACGAGTAACGCCACGCCGCGGCGAGTGCCGCAACGGCACGCTCCGGACTCGAGTACGACGGCACCGAACCACGGACGGGATGTCCCCCCGGTCCGCGGACCGCCAGGACGTCCGGAATGCCCTCGGTAGCGAGGAACGTCGACAGTACGGGCTTGTCGGATCCTCGGACGGCGTTGCCGAGCGCGGCCGCGAACGGTTCGACCTCGACCGCGACCGGTGGCACGAACACGACGATGACGGCGTCGATGTCGGACGCGGCCAGCGCCGACGACACGGCTGCGGCGAATTCCTCGGGTCCCGCCTGCGGGCCGACATCGGTCGGATTGCTCGCATGCAGGCCCTTGGCTCGCGCCGCGTCCACTGCCAGCACACCCAGAGCCGTCGAATTTCCCACCACGGCAACCCTCGGGCCGACCGGAAGAGGCTGATTTCCGAACAGGACGGCGCAGTCGAACAGTTCGGAGATGGTGTCGACCTGGATGACCCCGGCCTGCGCGAACAGTGCGCGCACGATCGAGTCGTCGATGTCGGCACCGATCGCGTGTGCGGGCGGCACGGCCCCACGGCCGCTCTTGACCGCGATGATGGGCTTGGTGCGCGCCACCCGTCGGGCGATCCTGGTGAACTTCCTGGGATTACCGAAGCTCTCGAGGTACAGCAGAATGACCTCGGTGGCCGGGTCCGAATCCCAGTACTGCAGTAGGTCGTTTCCTGACACGTCCGCGCGGTTACCGGCCGAGACGAACGTCGACAGCCCGAGCCTACGGTTGGCGGCCTCGTCCAGAATGGCGATGCCGAGGGCACCGGACTGACAGAAGAATCCGACGTTGCCCGGAGTGGGCAGATGCGGAGCCAGCGTGGCGTTCAGGCCGAACTCGGGATCGGTGTTCGCCACACCGAGCGCGTTGGGCCCGATCAACCGCATACCGTGCGCCCTCGCGGCGAGCACCAGCCTGCGCTCGCTCTCCTGACCCGCGGGTCCGGTCTCACCGAACCCACCCGACACCACCAGCAGCGCTTTGACGCCCTTGTCGAGGCAGTCGTCGAGTACCGCGTCGATCGCATCGGCCGGTACCGCGGCGATCGCCAGATCGACCGGATCCGGGATGTCGTGCACCGTGGCGTAGGCGCGGACCCCGCGGACGGAACGATGGTCGGCGTTGACGGGATAGACCGGGCCGGTGAAGTTGCCGGCCAGCAAATTCGCGAGAACCGCGTTGCCCACCTTCGAGCTGTCCGTCGATGCACCGATCACGGCCACCGATCGTGGGCTGAGCACGTTGCGCACACTGCGGGCCTCGGCGGCACGCTCTCGCGAATTGCGTACCGACAGCAGAGCTTCGCTCGGGTCGATGGCGAACTCCAGTCGCAGCACGCCACCCTCGAAGGACCTGCTGACCTGATACCCCGCTTCACGGAAGACGGTGACCATGTTCCGGTTCTCGGCGAGCACCTCGGCGACGAACATGTTCACCCCGTTCTCGGCGGCCGCTCCCGCAAGGTGTTCGAGCAGGATCGGCCCCAGACCGCGGCCCTGGTGCGCGTCGGCGACGACGAAGGCCACCTCGGCGGAGTTGCCGTCCCCCTCCGGCAGTCGTTCGTATCGGCCGACCGCGATGATGTCGTCACCGAGCACCGCAACGAACGCCACCCGGTCGTGGTGGTCGACGGTGGTGAAGTTGAGCACGTCGCGCTGGGGCATCGTGGGGTAGGGACCGAAATATCGCAGGTATCTCGTGCGCTCGGACAGCCTGCCGTGGAACGCGACGATGCGCTCGGAGTCCGACGGGACGATGGGGCGTAGGTGCACCACACCGCCGTCGGAGGTCAGGACGTCGGCAACCCAGTGCCGCGGAAAGGATGTCTCGGCTCGCTCTCGGGCCAGGTCCTTGTCGGTCGGGTCCGACGCCGCGACGGCCGGCTCTTCGGCCGAGGGGCTGTCGGTCGGATCAGTCACGCGGGTCCTCCGGATCGAGTCCGAGCAGTGGAAACACTGCTCGACGGGTGGCGATGATCGCCGAGTCGACGCGTTCGAGCGCCCTGTCGGTGCCGTCGGTCCCGGCGAGAGATCCTCCGGGTCCGT
Organism: Rhodococcus sp. 05-340-2; assembly: GCF_002258915.1. Lineage (NCBI taxonomy): Bacteria > Bacillati > Actinomycetota > Actinomycetes > Mycobacteriales > Nocardiaceae > Rhodococcus > Rhodococcus sp. 05-340-2. Next base: position 444,212 of record NZ_NOYU01000027.1, on the reverse strand, counting down.
CCCAGGCGGGATAGTCGACGTCTCCCCCGTCACCCATGGTCTGCGGCAGGTCGACACTCGGCGCCATGGTCCTTACTCGCTCGCGCCACGTGTCCGGCAGCGCCGACATCGGGTCGATGTCGCGACCGAGAGCGGCAGCGATGAGGTGCGTCCACGACCGTGGAACGACGCGCACCAAGCCGTACCCGCCACCGCCGACGGCCAACCACCGACCTTCGGAATGTTGGTCCGCCAGATCACGCATGGCCAGGAACGCAGCGTTCTGGCCGTCGACGGTCAGCGCCAGATCCGCGAGAGGATCCTCGCGGTGGCTGTCGACACCGCATTGACTGACGATGATCTGCGGCCTGAACGCGCCGATCGCGCCGGGCACGATCGCGTGGAACGCGCGCAACCACAACCGATCTGCGGTGCCGGGAAGCAGCGGAACGTTGATGGAGGTTCCCTCACCGCGTTCGGTTCCCACCTCGGTCGACCATCCGGTGTTCGGCCACAGCGTTGCCGGATGTTGGTGCAACGAGACGGTGAGCACTCTCGGGTCACCGAGAAAGGCCGCTTGAACGCCGTCACCGTGGTGAGCGTCGACGTCGATGTAGGCGATGCGGTCGAACCCGTTGTCCAGCAACCACGAGATGGCGATCGCGGCGTCGTTGTAGACGCAGAAGCCCGAGGCCCAGTCGGCCATCGCGTGGTGCATGCCGCCACCGATGCTCACCGCCCGTCGGGCACGACCCGACGCGATTTCGCGAGCGGCGGCCAGCGAGCCACCGGCGAGCATGGCGCTCGCCTCGTGCATCTGCGGAAACACCGGGTTGTCGTCGGAACCGAGTCCGTGGACGACGGCGTCGGGATCGCGCAGGGCCGGGCCCTGGGACGGTGCCTGTTTGACTGCCTCGATGTAGGCGCTGGTGTGAAACCGGAGGAGCTCGGAATCCGGTGCAGCGGCAGGCTCGACCAATTCGATGCCCTCGAGCAGGCCGATGTCGGTGGCGAGCGCCATCGTCAGATCGAGTCGAGTCGGGTTCATCGGGTGGTCGTCGCTCCACCGGTAGCCGAGGTAGTCCGCGCTCCACACGACGATGTCCTCGGGGCGGTTCGGGATGGACGCGGCGGCGCGTGTCGCCTGATCAGACATAGGGACAAAACTACGTTGTCGGGCGGGATGGTGTTGCCGGGTTCCGGTGTTGTCCCGAGAGTCCCCTTGTGAGAAGCCATGGGAAACGACGTCCACCGTTGTGGTGCGCCGCGCCCGCTGCGTCTGGGTGCAGCGCCTATTTCGGGGCGCTGACGGTAGGATCGAACCCGACGAAGGGGTTGAGTGTGAAGGATCTGGTCGACACCACGGAGATGTACCTCCGGACGATCTACGATTTGGAAGAAGAGGGCGTGATTCCGCTCCGCGCGCGAATCGCCGAACGACTGGAACAAAGTGGTCCCACCGTCAGCCAGACCGTTGCTCGGATGGAGCGCGACGGGCTGTTGTCCGTCGCGGGCGACCGACACCTGGAGCTGACAGAGAAGGGCCGAAGCCTGGCGGTTGCGGTCATGCGCAAGCACCGCTTGGCCGAGCGTCTGCTCGTGGACATCATCGGTCTGCGTTGGGAAGACGTGCACGCCGAAGCATGCCGCTGGGAACACGTGATGAGCGAGGAAGTCGAGCGGCGTCTGGTCACCGTGCTGAACAACCCGACCACCTCGCCGTACGGCAACCCGATCCCCGGTCTCGAGGAACTCGGTCTCGGCCGGTCGACTCTGGCACCGGAGGCTCTCATCCGCCTCACCGATGTGCCTGTGGGCCAGCCGACTGCGGTGGTCGTGCGACGCCTCGCCGAGCACGTTCAGTCCGACCCCGAGGTCATCGCGCAGCTTCGCGAAGCGGGCGTGGTCCCCGATGCTCGGGTTACAGTCGAGGCCAAGCCCGGATCGGTCACGATCACGGTGCCAGGACACAGCGGTGTCGACATATCCGAAGAAATGGCGCACGCCGTCCAGGTGAAGAAGGTCTGACCTCACACCGACGACGGCGTTGGACGCGTGTGAGGGAGAACGAACAGTGAAGCTTCTGGTTACCGGTGGTGCGGGATACGTCGGCAGCGTCTGCGCGGCCGTGCTCGTCGAGCGTGGTCACGAGGTCGTCGTCGTGGACAACCTGTCCACCGGTAACCGGGACGCCGTGCCCGGTGGTGCCACCTTCGTCGAAGGTGACATCAAGGACGTGGCCGCGGACGTGCTGATCGGCGGCGGCTTCGACGCCGTCCTGCACTTCGCCGCGCAATCTCTCGTGGGCGAGTCGGTGGTCTCGCCCGACAAGTACTGGAGCGGAAACGTCGTCACCTCGCTGGCGTTGCTCGATGCCATCCGAGCATCCGGCACCGCGAAGCTGGTGTTCTCCTCGACCGCCGCCACGTACGGCGAGCCGGAGAAGACTCCCATCACCGAGGACGCGCCCACCCGCCCCACCAATCCCTACGGCGCCACCAAACTCGCGATCGATCATGCGATCACGTCGTACGCCGCCGCCTACGGCCTGGCCGCCACCAGCCTCCGGTACTTCAACGTCGCCGGTGCCTACAACGGTTTCGGCGAGAATCGCGTCGTCGAGACCCACCTGATTCCGCTCGTGCTTCAGGTCGCTCTCGGACAGCGCGAGAAGATCTCGGTGTTCGGTACCGACTGGCCCACTCCGGACGGTACGGCTGTGCGCGACTACATCCACGTCGCCGACCTCGCCGAGGCGCACATCCTCGCCGTCGACGCGGCACAACCGGGCGAGCACACCATCTACAACCTCGGCAGCGGCACCGGATTCTCCGTCCACGAGGTCATTTCGTCCTGCGAGCGCGTCACCGGCCTGCCCATCGCCGTCGAACACGCACCCCGTCGCGCCGGGGATCCGGCCGTCCTGATCGCCTCCAGCGCGCGAGCGAGGGAGGAACTGAAGTGGTCGCCGGAGCTGACCGATCTCGATCGGATCGTGGCCGACGCGTGGGCATTCCTCCAGCACCTCGGCGATCGGTCGCACGCAGCGCGCTGACCCACGTCTGCGGCCGATCATCATTGCTGCGAACGGGCCGTCACCGTCGACCGAACGGGTCGCCGGGCAGCCGAACTCCGCAGGCACGTGCACATGCGAAGCCGCTCTCGGCCACTTCGCGAACGAGTTCGGGACCTGCGCCTGCGCTGAGCGATCTGTCCAGCAGTCGCGCCAACGAGTAGGTCTCGTCGGCTTCCAGTGCCGCATCGATCGCGATACGGGCCATCGGCCCATCTCCGCGCACGTAGGCACTGAAGGCCAGAAGTGTTGCGGCGATGGCGCGTTCGCACTTCGGCAGGACGCGGGACATCGTCGCCCAGAACTCTTCGACGAATCCCGCGTCGTCGCCGAGGGTCAGAGCCAGCAGTGCGTCACGCACCTGGACGTGGCCGATCGCGAGCGCGATCCGAGCGATGTCGGTCGGGTCCAATTCGGTGTCGTACGGTCCCCGCGCGACGTACGACAGCACCGACGTCAGCTCGTCGCCACGAGACCGGCCGCCGTCCCGTCGTAGTCGCGAGATCTCGGCCGCAACGGCCCGCACGGTCGCGTCGGGGCCCGGCGCTACGGTCTCGGCCAGCTCGCACCTGGACCGTCGGACGGAGTAGCCGTCGAGCACGCGGGCGACGGTCATCGGCGACGCCGACGGATCCGATATCAGGCCGTGCCGCTGCGGTCCGCGCAACGACCACCAGTCGGCGGCATCGGCGATCTCCGATGCCGCGAGGGCCTCGCTGAGCTGCACTCCGAACGATGCGAGTGTGGCGTCGAGTTCGATCACCAACGCTTCCACGTCGAGCAGATGCGGCGTTCTGACGGTTCGATCGAGCCTGTCGTCGACGAACACCGCCATGACCGCGGGGATGTTCTCCGTAGCGCAGTACCCGGCCAGGTAGCCGATGACGTCGAGCATCTCCGGGGTCGCGCGGGTGTGACCGCCGGCGCGCCGATCGACGTGTTCGCCTGCCAGGACGAGGTCGTGACGCATCGTGGGTCCCACGCTGGCACCGCCGTCCTTGACCGCGATGAGCACCATCGATCGATGCGGGTGGAACCCGAGCATGGCCGGTACGGCTGCCATCAGGTCGCTCGCGTGGCCGAGGCGCACGCGATGGCGCGAGTCGAAGTTGTCGTGAGAATTCGTCGGTGTGTACATACCGAAGAATCCTGGCCGGGGTTCCGACGACCGATCGCGTCTCGACCTGGGCTTTCGTACTGCCCTGTGGAGAACCGCCGTGCTGTGGATCGATCGTGTCGCCGGAGCTGTGGACGACCGATTCGCGTCGGTGCCGTCTGCTAGAGCCGCGTCAGCTCTGGCCGACCTTCTGGACTGCCGCGGTGAACAGCTCGTCGAGGGTCATTGCATCGGGCGTGCCCGAGCCGAACGACATGAACGTGGCCGACACGCGCACTCCGTCGATCTGGGCCATCAACGTCAGCATCGACTGCGTGACGGCGTCGCCGCCGGCCCCCGATGCAACGGTCTGCCGGACGGCCAAGGTGTCGTCCGCATCGATGGGCGGTGCAGGCGTCAGAGTGGAGGTCACCGTCGAGGTCGCGCCGGACTTGGTTGCGGTCACCTCGCCGCACTGTTCGAGCTGCTCCTTGCGCGCCGAGAGCGGTTCGTCCACTGCGGTCAATTCGATCGAGATGGTCGACCGACTGTCGTTGTCGGTTCCGACGATCATGGCCGTGCCCGTCGGGCCGAAATCCTGATCGGCGGGTTTGCAGCCCGCCGGGCTGACCTCGGCACCGGCAGGTATTCCGCTGAGATCGGGTGCGGCCTGCGAGATCGCCTGCTGGGGCAGCACCAGGGCGTCGTACGGGGCCGGGAAGCTGGACGGGTCGATCAGCAACGTGTTCAGATCCACGCCGGACTGCGACGGCGAAGTGGGGGTACCCGCGCTGGGCTCGGGAGTGCCGGTGACCGTGGAACTGCAGCCGACCAGCACGAGAGCTGCGATCGCTGCCGAGGTCGCGGCGATGGACAGGCGGGTTCTGCGTGCGGCGGGGCTCACAAGACGTCCTCTTCGGGTCGGTGGGACGCCGCAGCACACGCTCCGGCGTCCCACCACTGTCTCATTCCGACCACCTCGAACGCGGCAGGCGACCCGCCGCGGTGTCGTGAATTCAGCTGCCGCGGGCGATCCACTCCTCGAGGTGCGGTGCTTCGTCGCCGATGCGGGTCCCGTCACCGTGGCCGGTGTTGACTCGGGTGTCGGCGGGAAGGGCGAAGAGCCGGTCGCGGATGGACCCGATGATGGTCGGGAAATCCGAGTACGACCGTCCGGTGGCGCCTGGGCCGCCGGAGAAGAGGGTGTCGCCGCTGAACAACTCCCCCGCTTCCGGCAGGTACAGGCACGTCGATCCCGGTGAGTGTCCCGGCGTGTGCAGCGCCAGGATGTCGGTTCCGGCGACGGTGATGCGCTGACCGTCCTCGAGCGCCGAGTGCCCGACGCCCGGGTGCGTCTGCTGCCACAGCATGTCGTCGGCGGGGTGCAGCAGAATCGGCGCGTCGAGGGTGTCCGAGAGTTCGGGGGCGACGGTCACGTGATCGTTGTGTCCGTGGGTGCAGACGATCGCCGTGACGGTGCGGCCGGCGACCGCGTCGACGATCGGGGCCGCGGTGTGCGCTGCGTCGACGATGACCACCTCGTCGTCGTCACCGATCAGCCAGATGTTGTTGTCGACGTCCCAGGTGCCACCGTCGAGGCTGAACGTGCCCGAGGTGACGACGTTCTGGACGCGGAACTTCCCACTCACAGGACCACCACCGAACGCAGGACGGTGCCCTGATGCATCTTCTCGAAGGCGGCTTCGACGTCGTCGATGGTGATGCGTTCGGTGACGAACTTCTCGAGCGGCAGACGGCCCTGCTGGTACAGATCCACCAACTGCGGGAAGTCGCGCTCGGGCAGGCAGTCTCCGTACCAGGACGATTTCAGCGATCCGCCACGGGAGAAGAAGTCGATCAGCGGCATCTCGAGGGTCATCTCGGGTGTCGGCACGCCGACGAGCACCACGGTTCCGGCGAGGTCGCGGGCGTAGAACGCCTGCTTCCAGGTCTCCGGACGGCCGACTGCATCGATGACCACGTCGGCACCGAAGCCTCCGGTGAGCTCCTGGACGGCCTCGACGGCGTCGACCTGCGAGGAGTCGACGGTGTGGGTGGCTCCGAGGCCGAGTGCCCATTCGAGCTTGCCCGGGTCACGGTCGACCGCGATGATCGTCGATGCGCCGGCCAGGCGTGCTCCGGCGATCGCGGCATCACCGACGCCACCGCAGCCGATCACGGCCACCGAATCTCCGCGTGAGACGTGGCCGGTGTTCATCGCTGCGCCCAGCCCGGCCATCACACCGCAGCCGAGCAGTCCGACGACAGCGGGATCGGCGTCTGCGGCGACCTTGGTGCACTGGCCCTCGTGCACCAGGGTCTTCTCGGCGAAGGCTCCGATGCCCAGCGCCGGTGTCAGCTCGGTGCCGTCCTCCAGGGTCATCTTCTGTGCTGCGTTGTGGGTGTCGAAGCAGTACCACGGGGTGCCGCGCTTGCAGGCTCGACATTCGCCGCACACTGCGCGCCAGTTCAGCACGACGAAGTCTCCGACCTCGACGTGCTCGACGCGGTCGCCGATGGTCTCGACGATTCCGGCTGCCTCGTGTCCGAGCAGGAACGGGAATTCGTCGTTGATGCCGCCCTCGCGGTAGTGCAGGTCGGTGTGACACACCCCGCAGGCCTGGATCTTCACGACGACTTCGTTGGGCCCGGGATCGGGGATGGTGATCGTCTCGATGGAGACGGGCTCGCCCTTGCTCTTGGCGACGACGGCGCGGACCTGCTGCGGCATGTGTTCCTCCACTGTAAATCGGGTGTTTCGTGCTCTGTTCAGCCTTGCACAACGCATCAGCACGTGGCGACATCTGCATGGGTTCGATGCACCGAATCGCGGAGTTCACAAGGTTGTGACCGGGCGGGCACGCAGTCTTTGCGTACGAGCGGTACCTATGACGAATGTCTGAACCCATGGAGTACGACCTGGTGGTCATCGGCTCCGGCCCCGGTGGCCAGAAGGCGGCCATTGCGGCTGCGAAGCTCGGCAAGCGGGTGGCGATCGTGGAGAAGGGCCACATGCTCGGCGGGGTCTGCGTCAACACCGGCACCATTCCGTCCAAGACGCTGCGCGAGGCCGTTCTGTATCTCACGGGTATGAATCAACGTGAGCTGTACGGGGCGAGTTACCGAGTGAAGGCCGATATCACTCCGGCCGATCTGCTGGCCCGAACCCAGCACGTGATCGGCAAGGAGATCGAGGTGGTGCGTTCGCAACTGCTGCGCAACCGCATCGAGTTGATCACCGGCGTCGGCAAGTTCCTCGACGCGCACACCATCGTGATCGAAGACGAGATGCGGGGAGAACGCATCACGGTCAAGGCCGCCAACGTGGTGATCGCCACCGGCACCGCTCCCGCCCGTCCGGCCGACATCGCGTTCGACGACTATCGAGTGCTCGACTCGGACGGAATCCTCAACCTCGAGTTCATTCCGGCATCCATGGTGGTCGTGGGGGCCGGTGTCATCGGAATCGAGTACGCATCGATGTTCGCTGCCCTGGGCACGAAGGTCACCGTCGTCGAGAAGCGTGATTCGATGCTCGACTTCTGCGATCGCGAGATCATCGAATCGTTGCAGTTCCACCTCCGCGATCTCGCGGTGACGTTCCGATTCGGGGAGGCGGTGACCGCTGTCGACGTCGGCCCGAACGGAACGGTGACGACGCTTGCCAGTGGCAAGCGGATCCCGGCGGAGACGGTGATGTACTCGGCCGGGCGTCAGGGGTTGACGACTGCACTCGATCTCGAGAACGCCGGTCTCGAGGCCGACGCGCGAGGCCGCATCTTCGTCGACGAGCATTTCCAGACCAAGGTCGATCACATCTACGCGGTCGGCGACGTCATCGGCTTTCCGGCGTTGGCCGCGACGTCGATGGACCAGGGCAGGTTGGCGGCGTACCACGCGTTCGGCGAGTCCAGCGCCAAACTGACCGACGTGCAGCCCATCGGCATCTACTCCATTCCCGAGGTCTCGTACGTCGGAGCCACGGAGGTCGACCTGACGAAGGGATCGGTCCCCTACGAGGTCGGGGTGTCGAGGTACCGCGAACTCGCCAGGGGTCAGATCGCCGGCGACTCGTACGGAATGTTGAAGTTGCTCGTCTCCACCGAGGACCGCTCGATACTGGGCGTGCACATCTTCGGGTCGGGTGCGACGGACCTGGTGCACATCGGTCAGGCGGTGATGGGGTGCGGCGGCACCGTCGACTATCTCGTCGATGCCGTGTTCAACTACCCGACGCTGTCCGAGGCCTACAAGGTCGCAGCTCTCGACGTCACCAACAAGATCCGCGCGCTGGCGAACTTCGACCGCTGATCGTCTCGGTGTCACCGAGCAGCGACGCGACGGCAGCTCGAACGACCGTCGGGGAATGAACCGCGGGCAACCGGTTGTTCTTCTCGGGTAGTGATTCGCCACGTTCGACGTCGGCGCGTACACGGCGCGAGCCGAGGGTCGGCGTATTCTGGCTCGAATCTCGCGTCGAGGTACCGACGAGTCGATCCGAAAGGGGCCCGGCCATGACCGAACAGTCGAAGATGTACGAGCTGGAGTTTCCGGCACCGCAAACGTTCTCCGACGACGGCGTCGGACCCGTCCTCGTGCACGGCCTGGAGGGCTTCTCCGACGCAGGTCACGCGGTCAAGTTGGCGACAACTCATCTGCGCGAGAGCCTGGAATCGGAGCTGGTCGCGTCGTTCGACGTCGACGAGTTGATCGACTACCGGTCCCGACGGCCCACGATGACGTTCAAGTCCGACCATTTCTCGGACTACGACGCTCCCGAGCTGAACCTCTATGCCGTCAAGGACCGAACCGGCACCCCGTTCCTGTTGCTGGCCGGTATGGAGCCGGATCTGCGGTGGGAGAAGTTCACCACCGCTGTGCGCCTGCTGGCCGAGCAGCTCGGCGTCCGTCGGACCATCGGCCTCGGCTCGATCCCGATGGCCATTCCGCACACCCGGCCACTCGGTGTGACGGCCCACGCCAGCGACAAGGAGCTGGTCAAAGAGGGCAACAGCTGGGCAGGCGACTTGCAGGTTCCCGGCAGCGCCTCCTCCCTGCTCGAGCTTCGGATGGCGCAGCACGGTCACGAGTCGATGGGCTTCTCGGTGCACGTCCCGCACTACCTGGCCCAGACGGACTACCCCGGTGCAGCCGAGACGTTGCTCGAGAACGTCAGTGAGGCCGCCGAGTTGGATCTCCCGCTGGCCGCGTTGGGTGAGGCCGCGGCGCGAGTCCGGGAACAGGTGAACGAGCACATCACCGGAAACGAGGAAGTGCAGTCGGTGGTGCAGGCGCTCGAGCGTCAGTACGACACCTACGTCGCCGCGCAGGAGCAGCAGTCGACGTTGCTGGCCAGTGACGAACCACTGCCCAGCGGCGACGAGCTCGGCGCAGAGTTCGAGCGCTTCCTCGCCGAGCAGGCAGGTCTCGACGAGGGAGAGGACACCACCGAGCGGTAACAGTGTGAGTGGTCACAGAACTCGATCGCGTCGGCGGGCACATCGGACAGCCCGGGCCGATCGAAACATACCTGTAACCGCAAATACGCTCGATGTTCTGCCCCGAGCGCGATCTCGTGCAAGAGTCGTAGCAACACGTACTCCGGTACGTACGTCTACACACTCGTGCACGGCGTCGCCGTTCTGTACCGCCGCGCGCGGTGCACCAGGGAATTTCAGGAGGCGCAGGTGAGCACCAATCCGCGCAGTCGCAAGCTCCGCCCGGTTCCCGACGAAGAACCACGGCTGATCTTCCGGACCATTCACGGATACCGGCGGGCATTCCGCATGGCCGGCGAAGGTCCCGTTCTGCTGTTGATCCACGGCATCGGCGACAACTCCGAGACATGGAACGAAGTCATCCCACACCTGGCGAAGAACTACACCGTCATCGCTCCGGATCTGCTGGGGCACGGTCGCTCGGACAAGCCGCGTGCGGATTACTCCGTCGCCGCGTATGCCAACGGCATGCGTGACCTGCTGTCGGTGCTGGGCATCGAGCACGTCACCGTCGTCGGGCACTCACTGGGCGGCGGCGTCGCCATGCAGTTCGCCTACCAGTTCCCGGGCATGGTCGACAGGTTGGCTCTGGTGTCCTCCGGTGGCGTCACCAAGGACGTACATCCCATTCTTCGACTGGCATCCATGCCGTTCCTGAGCGAGGCCGTCAAACTGCTCCGCCTGCCCGGCGCCATCCCCGCGGTGAAGTTGGCAGGCGGCCTCCTGAGCAAACTGCACAGCTCTCCCCTGCGACCCGGTTCGCTTCTGCACGACACTCCGGATCTGATCCGAGTGCTGAGCGAGCTCCCGGCCCCGACGACGTACGAGGCGTATCTGCGGACCCTGCGCGCCGTCGTGGACTGGCGTGGCCAGGTGGTCACGATGCTGGATCGGTGTTATCTCACCGAGAACCTTCCTGTCCTGCTCGTCTGGGGTGATCAGGACTCGGTGATTCCGGTCAGTCATGCGCGCCTCGCGCACTCGGCCATGCCCGGTTCCACGTTGGAGGTGTTCGAGAATTCCGGACACTTCCCGTTCCGGGACGATCCGATGCGCTTCCTGCAGGTCGTCGAGGACTTCATCGATTCCACACCGTCGCTTACCTTCGACGAGGTGCGGTGGCGCAACCTGCTCATCACCGGTGTCGGTGAGGACATGATCACCGGAAGTGCCAGTACCCGGATGGCCGTTCTCGGTGCGATGGGTTCGGACGAGCGCAGCGCCACCTGACGCGTCGACTCGGCACCGGACGCTCGGTGTCGATGCGGGTCCGGCCGTCCGTTCCACATAGCCTGTAGAGGTGCTTCTCACCGAACTGATTCCCGATGCCTCCGCCGATCGGTCCGACGGCGTGGACCCGGATGTCCTGTTCGACACGTTCACCACCTGGACTGCCGATCGCGGTCTCACCCTGTATCCCGCACAGGAGGAAGCTCTCATCGAGCTGGTCTCCGGCTCCAACGTCATCCTGGCGACGCCGACGGGATCGGGCAAGTCGATGGTGGCCATCGGAGCCCATTACGCCGCGATGGCCGCAGGCATTCGTAGTTTCTACACCGCGCCGATCAAGGCACTCGTCAGCGAGAAGTTCTTCGCCCTGTGCGAGATCTTCGGTGCGCAGAACGTCGGCATGATGACCGGCGACGCGTCGGTCAATTCCGGTGCCCCGATCATCTGCGCCACCGCCGAGATCGTCGCGAACCTCGCCCTGCGTCAGGGTGCCGGCTCCGACATCGGCCAGGTGATCATGGACGAGTTCCACTACTACTCCGAGCCCGATCGAGGGTGGGCCTGGCAGGTGCCGTTGATCGAGCTGCCACACGCCCAGTTCCTGTTGATGTCTGCGACCCTGGGCGATGTCTCGTTCTTCCGGGACGATCTGACCCGACGAACCGGACGGACGACCACTGTCGTCTCGGGCACCGAGCGTCCGGTTCCGCTGATGTTCTCGTATGTCACCACTCCGATCAGCGAGACCATCGAAGAACTGGTGGAAACGCATCTCGCGCCGGTGTACGTCGTGCATTTCACGCAGGCCGCGGCACTCGAACGAGCGCAGGCGCTGACGAGCGTCAACGTCGCGTCCAAGCAGGAGAAGGCCGAGATAGCCGAGGCCATCGGCAACTTCCGCTTCACCACCGGTTTCGGAAAGACGCTGTCGAGGTTGGTTCGGCACGGCATCGGCGTGCACCACGCGGGCATGCTGCCCAAATATCGACGGTTGGTGGAGAAGCTGGCGCAGGACGGACTGCTGAAGGTGATCTGTGGAACGGACACCCTCGGCGTGGGAATCAACGTCCCGATTCGCACCGTGCTGTTCACCGGACTGACCAAGTACGACGGCATTCGCACTCGCAAGCTACGGGCCCGCGAGTTCCATCAGATCGCCGGTCGTGCGGGACGGGCCGGCTACGACACCCTCGGGACCGTGGTGGTCGAGGCCCCCGAACACGACATCGAGAACGCGCGTCTGGTGGCCAAGGCCGGGGACGATCCGAAGAAGCTCAAGCGCGTGCAGCGCAAGAAGGCACCCGACGGTTTCGTCTCGTGGGGCGAGCCGACGTTCGAGCGGATCATCGCCGCGAGTCCGGAGCCGCTCACGTCCCGATTCTCGGTGAGCAACACCATGCTGCTCAATGTCATTGCCCGGCCCGGCAATTGCTTCCATGCCATGCGCCACCTGCTCGAGGACAACCACGAGACCCGGCCCGCTCAGCGCAAGCACATCCTGCGAGCACTCTCGCTCTACCGCGGTCTCGTCGATGCGGGCATCGTCGAGCAACTCGACGAGCCGGACGCCGACGGTCGACATGCTCGACTGACGGTGGACCTGCAACCGGACTTCGCGCTCAATCAGCCGCTGTCGACGTTCGCGGTCGCGTCCTTCGATCTGCTCGACGCCGAATCACCGACCCATGCCCTCGATGTGGTGTCGATCATCGAGTCGACCCTCGACGATCCGCGTCAGATCCTGATGGCGCAGCAGCACGCCGCGCGCGGCGAAGCGGTCTCGCAGATGAAGGCCGACGGCATCGAGTACGACGAGAGAATGGAATTGCTCGAGGAGGTCACGTGGCCGAAACCTCTTGCAGAGCTGCTCGTTCCGGCGTTCGAGATCTATCGTGGCACCCATCCGTGGCTCTCCGAGGTCGGCCTCTCCCCCAAGTCCGTGGTACGAGACATGGTCGAGCGCGCGATGACCTTCGCAGAGTTGATCAGCCACTACGGCCTGATGCGGTCCGAGGGACTCGTCCTGCGTTATCTCGCCGACGCCTATCGCACACTGCGCCAGACGGTTCCGCCCGAGTCTCGAACCGAAGAGGTACAGGACATCACCGAGTGGCTGGGTGAACTCGTCCGGCAGGTGGATTCGAGCCTGCTCGACGAGTGGGAGAACCTGACGGACCCCGGTGCCGAGCCGGAAGCGCTCGTGGAGGCGTACGGATCCGATGTGCCACGTCCGATCTCGGCCAACCCGCGGGCCTTCCGAATTCTCGCGCGCAACGCGATCTTCCGCCGGGTGGACCTGGCGGCGCGCCGACAGTGGAATACTCTCGACGACCTCGACGACGGCCCCGACTGGGAGGCGGAACTGGAACCGTTCTTCGCCGAGTACGGCTCGATCGGAACGGGCCCGTCGGCCCGGGGCCCTGCGTTGTTCACCCTGAGCGTCGGTGCGGAGTCCACCACGGTGCGTCAGGTGTTGGAGGATCCCGACGGTGACCACGGCTGGTCGCTCGACGCCGTCGTCGATGTGCCGGAGTCCGACGCGGCAGGCGAGATCGTGTTCGACGAGATCGTGATCACGCCCGGCTGAGGCCACCTGCGTTGTCGGTGAGAACCTCTGCGGCGAGAAGACTTGCCAGCGCACTGTATTCGGCCGAGCGCGCACTCGAGGCTCGGTACACGAGACCGATGGTGCGGCCGGGAGCAGGGTGTGCGAACTCGGCGGTGGACAGGCCCGCGCGAGCGACCTCGACATCGACGGCGCGGCGCGGCAGCAACGTCAGGCCCAGCCCTCCTGCAACGCACTGCACCACCGTGGTCAACGACGTTGCCCGCGTATCGCTCGCATCGGGCGCGATGTCGACCGACCGGCAAAGGTCCAGGGTCTGCTCGCGCAGGCAGTGCCCCTCGTCGAGCAGGAGCAGAGGGAGGCCGCGGAGGTCGGCGACCGTCAGATCCCGGCGCCCCGAGAGGGGATGCTCGGCAGGTAGTGCGAGCACGAAGTCCTCGGTGTACATGGATATTTCGATCATGCCCGGATCGGCGATGGGGAGAGCGAGAACGGCGACGTCGATCGCACCGGACCGGAGTGCGTCGAGCAGTCTGGCCGTGTGATCCTCGACGATTCGGGGCACGAGGTCCGGAAACTCGGCCCGCATGGCAGGAAGCACCGTCGGCAACACGTACGGTGCCACCGTCGGAATGATCCCGAGCCGCAGGCCACCGGTCAGACGGCCGCCCAATCCCGCTGCGGCAGCGACCAATCCGTCCACGGCGTCGAGTGCCGCAGTCGCACGACCGAGCAACTGACTGCCGGCCGACGTCAGCAACACCCTGCGGGTGCTGCGTTCGATCAACTGCACCCCCAGCCCCTGCTCGAGCGCAGCCAGGGCCTGCGACAGAGACGGCTGACTGATGTTCGATCGTGTTGCCGCAGTGCCGAAATGGCGATGTTGCGCGATCGCCACGAAGGCTCGCAGATGCGACAGGGTCGGCTGATAGCTTCGATCGGTCACGCCTATCAGTCTAGTGCCACTCATCACGTTTACCTTTCACGACATTTTTGGCACACTCGTACCGGTCGGCCGGGCCCGCGCGGCTGTTCACACGCCACCGGACCGCCCACATACGAAACCGACACGGTCATTCGACACGAGGAGAACACATGGCACTGCTGACAATTGGCGATCAGTTCCCTTCATACAACCTCACCGCCGTCATCGGCGGAGATCTGTCCAAGGTGAACGCACAGCAGCCCGACGACTACTTCACCACCGTCACCAGTGACGATCACGCAGGCAAGTGGCGCATCGTCTTCTTCTGGCCCAAGGACTTCACGTTCGTCTGCCCCACCGAGATCGCCGCGTTCGGCAAGCTGAACGAGGAGTTCGAGGACCGCGATGCACAGGTCCTCGGCGCGTCCGTCGACAACGAGTTCGTTCACTTCCAGTGGCGGGCACAGCACGACGAGCTCAAGACGCTCCCCTTCCCCATGCTGTCCGATCTCAAGCGCGAATTGGCTGCCGCCACGGGCGTTCTCAATGCCGACGGCGTTGCCGATCGCGCCACGTTCATCGTCGACCCCAACAACGAGATCCAGTTCGTGTCGGTCACGGCAGGATCGGTGGGGCGCAACGTGGACGAGGTCCTGCGAGTTCTCGATGCCCTGCAGTCCGACGAGCTGTGCGCCTGCAACTGGAAGAAGGGTGATCCCACCATCGACGCAGGCGAACTGCTGACGGCGAGCGTCTGACATGACGATCGACAACCTGAAGAACGCCGTACCCGAGTACGCCAAGGACCTCAAGCTCAATCTCGGTTCCATCGCCCGTTCCACGGTGCTCAGCGAGCAGCAGCTGTGGGGCACCCTGCTGTCGGTGGCCGCAGCGTCGAAGTCCGCGACGACGTTGAAGGAGATCGCCGAGGACGCAGCCGATTCGCTGTCGGCCGAGGCGTACAACGCGGCCCTCGGTGCCGCGTCGATCATGGGCATGAACAACGTCTTCTACCGAACCAAGGGATACCTGGACGGCAAGTACGACGACATTCGCGCCGGTCTGCGCATGAACATCATCGGCAACCCCGGTGTGGACAAGGCCGACTTCGAGCTGTGGTCGCTCGCGGTGTCGGCCGTCAACGGGTGCAACCACTGCTTGGAGGCACACGAGAAGACTCTGCGCGCCGAGGGCGTCGACCGCGAGAAGATCTTCGAGGCCATCCGCGCCGCGTCGATCGTCGCGGGTGTCGCGCAGGCGATCGAAGCAGGACGAATCCTCGACGGTGCCGCCGTCTGAGCGTCGACTCGACCTGTACGTCGAACGAGGGATTCGCGGTCGCGGGTCCCTCGTTCGGCGTTTGGTAGCGTCCGGGCATGGCTACCGACGTGTCCGTCGTCCGAGTGTTCACCGATGCCGAAGGCAGATTCGGCAACCCCCTCGGCATCGTGACCGCGGATGACGTCGACGAGGCGGACAGGCAGCAGTTCGCCGCCGAGCTCGGCTTCAGCGAGACGGTGTTCGTCGATCGCAGCGAATCCGGTACGGCCTCGGCATCCATCTACACCCCCGCCGTCGAGCTGCCCTTCGCCGGGCATCCCACGGTCGGACTCTCGTGGTGGCTGCGCGAGCAGGGACACCCGGTCGATGTCCTCACCGTCCCTGCCGCACCGCTGGACATCCGCTACGACGAGGACCACACCTGGGTTCGCGCCCGTGCGGAGTGGACTCCGCACTTCACCTTCCATCAGGTCCGCGATGCGGCCGAGGTGGCGGCAGCAGACCCGAGTGCCTACGACAGCGGGCACCACTACGTCTGGGCCTGGACCGACGAAGAGCACGGCGCGCTGCGATCGCGCATGTTCGCGCCGATGATGGGTATCGTCGAGGACGAAGCGACCGGTGCTGCCGCCGTCCGGCTGACCGGCGAACTCGGTCGGAGCCTGAACATCATGCAGGGAGCCGGATCTCGATTGCGCACCACCATCGACGGCGACTGGGTGGAATTGGGCGGACGCACCGCGGCGGACGCGTCGATCAGCGTGTGACGGGCACGTCCACTTCGATTTCCTCGCCCAGACGAACACCGGCGGCGAGTGGGAGTCGGTCGCCGCTCCAGAACTTTCCCGGGTCGAACCAGTTGGCCTTCTTGTTGCCGGTGAGCAGACCCATCGCGTCGTAGGTCATGGCGACCACCTCAGCGCAGTAGGCGGTTTCGAGGGCTGCTTCCTCGCGTTCGCTGCGCCGCAGTGCGGGGACTCGGCCCCGGAACCATCGACCGGCGAGCGCCGCCGTCGTCGGAAAGGCTGTTCCGTCCACGCGGGCGATGGTGCGCAGCAAGGCGTCTTCCTGCTCCTTCGTCACTGCCGGAGCGGAGCCTGCGGAACGATCCAGGTCTCCGCCCAATTGCCGCAGCCAACAACGCTGTTGGTACTTCGTGGACCACTGGGTGACGGCCGCACGCAGGTCGTGGAGCTGCACGCCGCGCTGGAAGTTTCCGGTCCACATGTCCTGCAACGACTTTCCCAGTTCGGCGTGCCACATCAGCGGCGGCAGGTCGTCGATCACGACGGCCATTCCGACGTGATTGACAGGACTGTTGGTCAGTGCCTGGATTGCCCGATCGGAGCTCGACTGGCCGCGGAAGATCCAGATGTCGCCCGTTCTGGTGGCCTCGACTGCGGTATCGAGGCTGATTCGCGACGGATTCATGGTCCACACCCTAGATCTCGTGACGGTACGGTGGCCGGATGAACGTGTGGAAGGCTCTCGGTCTCGCCGGGATGGTCGGTGTCGCGGCCACCGGGGCGTTGGTGGTTCGATCCGAGCGCAAGCGTCGTGCCTATGCGCCCGAGGAAGTCCGCGAGCAGTTGCATCGACGTTTCGCAGCCGTCTCCGACGAGCCCGTACCGGCACCTGCTCCCCCGCCCTCGCGGGGGAAGCAGCTGCTCGGCAGACTTCGGTTCAGCCGAGCGCGCTGAGGATCCGCGCGGCCAGCTCTTCGATCTCGGCGTCCGTCATGACGAATGCCGGCGAGATCTGCATCGCACCCTGACCGGCCGCGCGGCCGGAGACCCCGTGTGCTCGCAGCGTTTTGACGAAGGGCAGTGCCTCGGCCGGATCGGCGAGCTGCACGGCGGCAACAGCACCGATCCCGCTGCGGATCTCCGACACTCGTTCGTGTGCGGCCAGTGGCGCGAGGTGGGTGTGCAACGCCGCTTCGATGCGCTTGGAGTGAGAGAGCAACTCCTCGCGCTCGATGATGTCGAGGTTTGCCATCGCCGCGGCGGCCGCGCCTGCGTGACCGCCGTAGGTGTATCCGTGCCGCCACCAGACGCCGCCCGCGAAGAAGGGCTCGGCGATCTTCGGGGCGATGAAGACAGCACCCATCGGTACATACCCGGACGTCAGCCCCTTGGCGGTCGTCATCAGGTCGGGTTCGAGCTCGAATCGGGTGGAGGCGAACCAGCTGCCGCCGATGCGGCCGAATCCGGTGACGACCTCGTCCGCGACGAACAGCACGTCGTTGTCGCGGCAGATCTGCCGAACCTCGCGCAGGTAGCCCTCCGGCGGCAAGTAGATTCCGCCTGCTCCGATCACCGGCTCGCAGAAGAAGGCAGCCACGTTCTCTGCACCGACCTCCTCGATCAGCGCCAGCAGTGACTTCGCGTCGTCCCATGCCACTGTCCTGGCGTCGGGCATCAGCTCGCCGTAGTTCTCCTTGTTCACCGGGATACCGGCCAGCGCGGTGCCGGCGACGTGCATGCCGTGGTAGGCCTTCTGCCGGCCGACGATCATCTTCTTGGCCGGTTGTCCCATTTCGACCCAGTAGCGGCGCGCGAGCTTCGCGGCGGTGTCGATGGAGTCCGAACCACCCGAGGTGAAGAAGATCTTGCTGCCCGGCACCGGCGCGATGGCGGCGAGACGATCGGCCAAGGCCAGCGTGGTCTCGGGAACGAAGTCGCCGAAGTTCGAGTAGTGGGCGAGCGAGCTCAGCTGTGTGGCAACGGCATCGGCGATCTCGCGGCGGCCGTGACCGACGTTGGTGAACCACAGACCGGCGGTCGCGTCGAGATACTTCGTTCCCTCGTTGTCGAAGATGTACGCGCCCTCGCCTCGCGAAACGACGAACGGCCCGCTGGCGGTGACGGCGCCCATGTCGGCGAAGCCGTGCCACAGCGCGGAGGAGTGTGTGGTGGCGGCTGGATCCAGGTCGGAAGACATGCGCTACACAGTAGTGGAGTCCGATTCGATCGAGTCCGATCCGTACCTCCACCGTCCTGCAAGCCGTCCGAGAGCGTTGACTGCCAGCGCCATCAGCGCGAAAGCGACGGTCAGCACGACCAGACCGATGACGAGCGCGAGGTATCCCTGCGAACGTGGATCGAGGAACGGGTAGGGGTACCAGTCGACGACGGGTCCGCGAATCAGGGTGTAGGTCCCGTAGAGCAGTGGGAAGAGCAACCACGTCAGGCTGCGCGACTCCGAGATGTGCCGCCGCGGTGGAGCGAGGATCCAGTCGAGCAGAAGGACCACGGGCATGATGCGATGCACCACGTTGTTGGTCCACGGATCCGCCACACCGACATCGATGTTCGAGAGCAACACCGCGTAGATGATCCCGGTGATCACCATGTAGAGCATCACCGCTCCACGGAAGAGTTGCCATCCCGAAGACCGCGGATCGATCACGCCGCCGATCGCGAGCACGAGCACCGTCAGGACGTTGCTGATCACGGTGAAGTAGCTGAAGTAGTTGACCAACGAGAACGTCGGGGTGGCAAGTCCGTCCACGACGATCGAGACGAGCGCCGCGGCGGTGAGCGCAGCGAACAGCACCCGCAGCGTCCTGATCGGTACCGGCGTACGCGGTTCGACAGTGACATCGTGCGAGATGCTCATTCGCCGATCCTGGCACAGTCGCGGCCGGCATTCACGACGGTTGCGTCGATACGGATATCCTGATGTGAGTATGTCTACCTCGAATCCGTCCGGTCAGCGAAAATCTCTCGCCACACGTCTGGCAGACGTCACCATCCGCGACGAGAACCGGCTGCGGCGTCGATTGGACAAGGCCCGCACCGACGACGCGTTCGCCGCCCTCGAACGCGATGTCGCCCGCGCCGAGACGGTTGTGGCCAACCGCCGGGCCGCGGTGCCGACCCTCGAGTTTCCCGAGTCGCTTCCGGTCAGTCTCCGCAGGGACGACATCGCTGCCGCCATCGCCGAACATCAGGTCGTCATCGTCGCCGGTGAGACCGGCTCGGGTAAGACCACTCAGATTCCGAAGATCTGTCTCGCACTCGGTCGCGGAATTCGCGGGTCGATCGGTCACACCCAACCGCGCCGGCTCGCAGCGCGCACGGTGGCCGAGCGCATCGCCGAGGAGGTCGGCGAGCCCCTGGGTGAATCCATCGGCTACAAGGTGAGATTCACCGATCAGTCGTCGGATTCGACGCTCGTCAAGCTGATGACCGACGGCATCCTGCTGGCGGAGATCCAGCGAGACAGACTGCTGCGCCAGTACGACACCCTGATCATCGACGAGGCCCACGAGCGCAGCCTCAACATCGATTTCATCCTGGGCTACCTCGCGCAGCTTCTCCCCCGACGTCCTGACCTGAAGATCGTCATCACCTCGGCGACGATCGATCCCGAACGGTTCGCCCAACATTTCGCGCGGGACGGCGTGCCCGCGCCGATCATCGAGGTCTCGGGCCGCACGTTCCCGGTCGAAATGCGCTATCGACCACTGACCGTCGACGCCGGGGACACGACGATCGATCTCGACCCCGTCGACGCAACCTGTCAGGCGGTCGACGAACTCATGGCCGAGGGCGACGGGGACATTCTGGTGTTCCTGTCCGGTGAACGCGAGATTCGCGACACCGCCGATGCTCTGAGCGACCGCAACCTCCGCAACACCGAGATCGTTCCGCTGTACGCGAGACTCTCTGCGGCCGAACAGCATCGAGTGTTCTCACCACACTCGGGCCGACGCGTGGTGCTCTCGACGAACGTTGCGGAAACATCGCTGACGGTCCCCGGCATCCGCTACGTGGTGGACCCGGGTACGGCCCGAATCTCGCGATACTCGTTGCGCACCAAGGTTCAACGCCTCCCCATCGAGCCGATCTCACAGGCATCGGCGCGGCAGCGGGCCGGCCGCTGTGGCCGCGTCGCCGACGGCATCTGCATCCGGTTGTATTCCGAGGAGGATTTCGAGTCGCGGCCGCAGTTCACCGAGCCGGAGATTCTGCGTACCAACCTGGCGTCGGTCATCCTGCAGATGACCGCCCTCGGGCTGGGCAAGATCGACGCGTTCCCGTTCGTCGAACCGCCCGATCCGCGCAGCATCAGAGACGGCATCGGGCTGCTCGAAGAACTCGGGGCGCTGAAGCCGGCCACCAAGGAGGGCACTGCAGAACTGACCCCGATCGGCCGGGAGCTCTCGGCGCTGCCGGTCGATCCTCGGATGGCTCGGATGCTGGTCGAGGCCAACGGCAACGGCTCTCTTCGCGACGCGCTGGTGGTCGTGGCGGCGCTGTCCATTCAGGATGTTCGGGAGCGACCCGCCGAGCATCAGCAGGCGGCGGATGAAAAGCATGCGCGTTTCGCCGTGGAGAACTCGGACTTCCTCGCGTACTTGAAGTTGTGGACCTATCTGCGCGAGCAACGAAACGAGTTGTCCTCCAACCAGTTCCGACGCATGTGCCGCACCGAGTTCCTGCACTATCTACGAATTCGCGAGTGGCAGGATCTGCACGGCCAACTGCGTCAGATCACCCGTGGACTCGGGTGGACGGTGCCCGATGCCGACTCCACCGAGACCGCCCTGCATCAGTCGCTGCTGTCCGGATTGCTCTCGCACGTCGGGCTCAGGGAGGGTGACAAGCGAGAGTTCCTCGGCGCGCGCGGAGCGCACTTCGCGATCTTCCCGGGCTCGGGTCTGTTCAAGAAGCCGCCGCGCTGGGTCATGGCCGCCGAACTGGTCGAGACCGGACGCCTGTGGGGCCGCATGGCCGCCCGCATCGAACCGGAATGGGCCGAACGACTCGCACCCCACCTGGTCAAGCGGACCTACTCGGAACCGCATTGGTCGATCAAGCGTGAATCGGCGATGGCCTACGAACGAGTGACGCTGTACGGCATTCCCCTGGTGACGCAACGCCCGGTGAATTACCACCGCATCGACCCCGAGGCGTCGCGGGAGTTGTTCATCAGACACGCGCTGGTGGAGGGCGAATGGAAGACCCAGCATGCCTTCTTCCACAAGAACCGGGCACTGCTCGACGACGTCGGCGAACTCGAGCATCGCGCTCGACGGCGCGACATCGTCGTCGACGACGACGCTCTGTTCGACTTCTACGACGCCCGCATCGCCCCGGAAGCGGTCTCGGCACGGCACTTCGACACGTGGTGGAAGAAGGCCCGCAGACAGGACCCGCACCTGCTCGACTTCACCACCGACACCGTCGTCAACTCCGACGCGGCCTCCGTCCTCACCGGTGCATATCCCGACGCATGGCGACAGGGCGAGATCCAATTCCCACTGACCTATCAGTTCGAGCCCGGCACTGCGGCCGACGGTGTCACCGCACGGATTCCGATTGCCCTCCTCGCTCAGGTACAGCCGGTGGGCTTCGACTGGCTGGTTCCCGGGATGCGACTGGAGCTGGTCACGGCACTGATCAAGACACTGCCGAAAGCCTTGCGGCGCAATGTCGTTCCGGCACCGGACTTCGCCGCCGCGGCGTTGGCCGCCATGAAGCCACGCGCGGAAACCCTGATGACGGCCCTGGCACGTGAACTCTCGCGGGCTGCGCAGTGCCACATCACTGCGAAGGACTTCGATGGTGCGGCACTGCCCGAGCACCTGAAGATGACGTTCGCGGCCGTCGATCCGTCCGGAAAGGTGTTGGGCAGCAACAAAGATCTCGCTGCTCTACGCACCGGATTGTCCGGGGAGGTCGGTCGCCAGGTCGCGAGCGCGGTCGGTGACGCGGAGCGTGCGCCGTCCCTGGCATGGACCTCGAGCACTCTGGGGCGGTTGGAGTCGACCGTCACCCGTGATGTGGGCGGACAGAAGGTCACCGGGTACCCGGCGTTGGTGCCGGAAGGACCGGGCGTCGCGGTTCGAGTCCTGAGCACCCCCGCCCAACAGCGAGCAGCGATGAGGTCGGGAACCAGAGCTCTGCTGCTGTCGACGGCACCGAAGGGAACCAAGGCACTGCTGGCCGGGCTGCCGACCGCCGAACGTCTTGCCCTCGGCCAGAATCCGTACGGCGGAGTCGATCCGCTCCTCGAGGAATGCCGGATTCTCGCGGTCGAGGAGGCAATGGATGCGCACGGTGGACCGGTTCGAGATCCCGAGGCTTTCGACAAGCTCAGGGCGCTCGTCCACGCGGAGGTTCCGCAGCGCACCGCCGCGGTGCTGGCCCTGGTTCGCCCTGTGCTGACCGCTGCCCTGGCACTGTCCGCGCAACTCCAGTCCTCCTCGGGTGAGCCGGCCGACGATGTTCGGGAACAGCTCGACGGCTTGATCTTTCGCGGGTTCGTCACCGAGTTCGGCTCTCGCAGATTGGCAGACGTACCGCGCTACCTCGCGGCTGCGACGAAGCGGTTGGCAACCCTGCCGAGCAGCGCGGGCCGTGATGCGGCGGCGATGGATGTACTCGATCGGGTGTACGCGTCGTACGGACGACTGTTGGATTCGCTTCCGGAAAGCAGAAAGAACAGTTCCGGGGTACAGGAACTGTTCTGGATGATCGAGGAGTTGCGGGTGGGATTGTTCGCCCAAGGGATTCGTACGGCGTATCCGGTCTCGGAGAAGCGCATCGAGAAGGCGATCTCGGACCAGAGTCGCTGACGGGCGGATCTGTCAGTCGATGTCGGCGGACTCGCGGTGCTTGCGCAGTTCGTGGATCTCTTTCTCGAAGTCCTCGGCCGAACTGAACGAGCGGTAGACCGAAGCAAAGCGCAGGTAGGCCACTTCGTCGAGATCACGGAGCGGACCGAGAATGGCCAACCCCACTTCGTTGCTGGGGATCTCCGCGGATCCCGCGGCACGGATGGCGTCCTCGACCTGCTGCGCCAGCAGGTTCAGCGCATCGTTGTCGACATCTCTGCCCTGGCAGGCGCGTCGGACTCCCTTGACGACCTTCTCGCGACTGAACGGCTCGGTCACGCCGCTGCGCTTCACGACCGCGAGCACTGCGGCCTCGACGGTGGTGAATCGACGGCCGCACTCCGGGCAGGAGCGACGACGCCGGATTGCTTGGCCCTCGTCCATCTCACGCGAGTCGACCACGCGTGAGTCGGGATGCCTGCAGAACGGGCAATGCATGAGGGGTCCTCCGTCGTAGCCGATGCTCCGACGACGAGCACGCACATCGGGGCAGTCTGTCGA
This sequence comes from Rhodococcus sp. 05-340-2, assembly GCF_002258915.1. NCBI lineage: Bacteria > Bacillati > Actinomycetota > Actinomycetes > Mycobacteriales > Nocardiaceae > Rhodococcus > Rhodococcus sp. 05-340-2. The sequence continues at coordinate 420,436 of NZ_NOYU01000027.1, read as the reverse complement.
GGATACTCAGTCCTCGCGAACGCGACGGGGCCGGTGGTCATCTGCCGGGCGTGTACTCGACGAGAGCTCCGTCGTGCACTTCGACCACACCGACCGGCTGCGCACCTGCATCGGGAGCAGCCGCCCGCAGGTTCGCGATGCCGATCAGGCCACCTGCGACGACCAGGACCGCCAACACCGTCAGCACGAGCGATCGCAGCCGAACCGGCTGGCCCGCGAAGTGCGCGGAGGTCGCGTCGAACTCACGATCGGCCTCCTCGCGATCGGTGACATCGGACCACGACGGATCGAGGACCGGAAGGCACGGTGCGCTCTGTGTACGGGGTGCCGTGACGCCGTGCATCCCGATGGGACTCTGCAGAACGGGACGCGCCCGGCGACGACGCTCGACGACAGTGGACCGGGCACGGACACCGGCGGCGGTGGGGCGATCGGTGATGATGGTCATCGGAACCTCGACTTCGCTCGTTGGATCGATTGTTCGATCAGGCGTTCGATGGACGCTTGTTCGAAGTTCTATCACGAGCCTCCGACAAAGTCTGCAGAAAACGCGACACGAGTCGAACAGATGTTTGATTCAACAGCTGATACACGCTAGATTCGTGTCAGAAACCACACGCCACACGAGTCGACACCATCAACTCCAGTCCGCGCAGACCTACCACGCAGACCGGATCCCAGGACACCAGCAGGAGGCCGACAGCATGAAGGACGAGACCTCGACGAGGTCGACCACGCGTTCCACGACGACGGGTTCCAGGACGACCGGAGCCAAGGCCACCGCCACCAAGGCCGCGGCGGGAAAGCCGGCCGCGGAACCGACCTCCAAGGCCATGGAGGTCGGCACCGATATCAGTGCGGGTCTGACCGAGCGGCAGCGGAAGGTACTCGAGGTCATTCGCGCGTCGGTCACCGAGCGCGGCTACCCGCCGAGCATCCGGGAGATCGGAGACGCGGTCGGTCTGACCTCGACCTCCTCCGTTGCCCACCAGCTGCGCACCCTCGAACGCAAGGGCTTCCTCAGGCGCGACGCCAACCGTCCCCGAGCCGTCGACGTCCGCGGTCTCGACGAGGTGCAGGCCGATCAGGCTGCCGCCGCGGTCGACGGTTCGTCGGCGTCCGAGGAACAGGATCGGTTGCCGACCCCGACGTTCGTTCCGGTACTGGGCCGGATCGCCGCAGGCGGTCCCATCCTGGCCGAGGAAGCCGTCGAGGACGTGTTCCCACTCCCCCGCGAGCTGGTCGGTCAGGGTTCGCTGTTTCTGCTGAAGGTGGTCGGCGAGTCGATGATCGATGCGGCCATCTGCGACGGTGACTGGGTGGTGGTTCGTCAGCAGTCCGTGGCCGACAACGGCGACATCGTAGCTGCGATGATCGACGGCGAGGCCACCGTCAAGACGTTCAAGCGGTCCAAGGGCGAGGTGTGGCTGCTGCCGCACAACCCGCTGTTCGAGCCGATTCCGGGCAACAACGCCGCGATCCTCGGCAAGGTCGTCACCGTGATGCGCAAGCTGTAGGGATCGTCACCGAAGACAAACGCGAAGGGCCGCAGCACAGTGTGCTGCGGCCCTTCGCGTGTTCTTCGGATCAGCGGATCACAGATTCAATCCGCGGCCGATGATCTCCTTCATGATTTCTGTGGTGCCGCCGTAGATGGTCTGCACACGAGAATCCATGTACGCCTTGGCGATCGGATATTCCTTCATGTAGCCGTAGCCGCCGTGCAGCTGCAGGCACCGGTCGATCAGTTTGACCTGATTCTCGGTGGTCCACCATTTCGCCATCGCGGCTTCCTGGACGGTCAGGGTGCCCGCGTTGAGCAGTTCGATGAACTTGTCCACCATGATGCGGGTGGCGGTGGTCTCGGTCGCCAACTCCGCCAACACGAATCGGGTGTTCTGGAACTTGCCGATCGACTTTCCGAAGGCCTTGCGATCGCGGCAGTACTGGATCGTCATGTCCAGCGCAGATTCCATGGCCGCAGCGGCGACAACAGCGATCGAGAGCCGTTCCTGAGGAAGATTCTGCATGAGGTAGATGAAGCCCATGCCTTCTTCACCGAGCAGGTTGGCCGCGGGCACGCGAACGTCGGTGAAGCTGAGTTCGGCTGTGTCCTGGGCCTTCATACCGATCTTGTCGAGATTGCGGCCACGCTCGAAACCGGGCATGTCGCGCTCGACGACCAGCAGGCTGAAGCCCTGGGCACCCTTCTCGGGGTCGGTGCAGGCTACGACGATGATCAGATCGGCGTTGATTCCGTTGGTGATGAACGTCTTCGAGCCGTTCAATACCCAGTCGTCGCCGTCGCGAACGGCCTTGGTCTTGATGCCCTGCAGGTCGCTTCCGGTACCCGGCTCGGTCATGGCGATCGCGGTGATCAGCTCACCCGAACAGAATCCGGGGAGCCAACGCTGCTTCTGCTCGTCGTTGGCCAGCTCGATCAAGTACGGCGCGACGACGTCGTTGTGCAGGGTGAAGCCGATGCCGCTGTAGCCGCCGCGAGTGGTTTCCTCGGTGACGATGGCGTTGTAGCGAAAGTCCTTGACTCCGCCGCCGCCGAATTCCTCGGGCGCTGCCGTTCCGAGGAAGCCCTGCTTACCGGCCTCGACCCAGACACCGCGATCGACGATGTTCTGCTCTTCCCACTTCGCGTGGTTCGGTGCCACGTGCTGATCGAGAAATTTCCGGTACGACTCCCGGAACAGCTCGTGCTCGGGCTCGAAAAGTGTGCGTTCCACGAATGTCTCCTTGTTCGGTGCATACCGACAGCGACCACGCGAAATCTCTACGGATCTCGGTCGCCGGTACGACTGACGTCACAGGCAAACACTACGTCCGCGGTGTCGAGGCGGTCGATGACCAAAACGCGCGCGATCCGTGACCGACCCCGCTAACGACCTCGTTTGCCTGCACTCCTCGCGAGCGCCGAGACGATCGGGTAGCCGACGAGGATGCCGACCGAACCCCACGCGATACCGCCGAGCTCGACCGATCCGACAGCCAGTGTCAGGTCACCGATGCCGGCGACGAGCGCCGCAGCGACCACCATGAGATTGACCGGATCGGTGAAGTCGACCTTCGCGTCGGTCCAGATACGAACGCCCAGTAGCCCGATGAGTCCGTACAGCACCAGGGTTGCTCCCCCGATGACGCCGTCGGGCACGGTGAAGATCAGGGCTCCGAACTTGGGCGAGAACGCGAGCACTATCGCAGTGATGGCCGCGACCCAGTACGCGGCCGTCGAATAGACGCGGGTGGCGGCCATGACCCCGATGTTCTCGGCGTACGTGGTGGTGCCCGAGCCACCGGCGGCTCCGGCCAGGGTGGTCGCCAACCCGTCGGCGATCAGTGCGTCACCGGCCACGTCGTCGAGGTTCTTGCCGGTCATCGCCGCGACGGCCTTGACGTGTCCGACGTTCTCGGCGACCAGGACGATCACCACCGGTAGCGCCACCAGGATCACCGACAGCTCGAACGACGGTCCACGGAACTCGGGCAGGCCGATCCAGCTCGCCGCGCTCAGCGCGTCGAGGCGTGGTTGCGCGATTCCGCCGGTGACAGCGGCGAACACCCAACCGACGACGACACCGACCAGAATTCCCAGTCGCCCGAGCAGTCCGGGTCCGATCGCCGTGGCCAACAGGATGGCGACCAGCGTGACTGCGGCGATGAGCGGCTGCGCCTCGAACGACGTCGTCGCGGCCGGGGCCAGATTCAACCCGATCAAGACGACCACGGCACCGGTCACCACGGGCGGCATGGCGGCGTCGAGTACGCGCCGACCGGCGATCTTGACCATGACGCCGATGGCCGCGAGCACGAGACCGACGCACAGAACGGCACCGAGCTGCGCGGCCGGGCCGTTCGCCTGGGTGGCACCGAGCGGAGCCAGGAATGCGAAGGACGATCCGAGGTAGCTCGGCACCCGCCCCCGGGTGATGATCAGGAACAGCACCGTTCCGATGCCCGAGAACAGCAGTGTCGTCGACACCGGGAAGCCGGTGATCGTCGGAACGAGCAACGTGGCACCGAACATGGCGACGACGTGCTGCATCCCGATGCCGACGGTGCGCGGCCACGTCAATCGCTCGTCCGGTGCCACCACCGCTCCGGCCTCGACGGTCTTTCCGTTTCCGTGCAGCGTCCAACCCAGATTTCTCATGATGGGAAAAAGACTATTGCGTCAGCCGAGGATCGCGCTCACTGCCTCACGGGCAGCGGCGGTGCTGTCCGTTTTCAGCGCGGCGGCGGCCGCTTCCTTGCACTGAGCAAGCGTGACCGTGGCCAATTTGGAACCCACATGCGCGACGGCGGCCGACGCTGCAGACAGAGAGGTGATGCCGAGCCCGACCAACACACAGGCCAGCAGTGGATCGGCAGCGGCCTCGCCGCAGACTCCGACCGGCTTGCCTGCCTTGGCACCCGCGGCAGCGGTGTGGGCCACCAGTGCCAGCACGGCCGGCTGCCACGGATCGGTGAGACCGGCGAGCTGTGCAGACATGCGGTCGGCGGCCATCGTGTACTGCGCCAGGTCGTTGGTGCCGATGGACAGGAAGTCCACGTGCTCGAGGATGTGCTCGGCGAGGAGCGCGGCTGCGGGCACCTCGATCATGACGCCGGGCGTCAGTCCTCGTTCACGGACGTCGGCGGCGAAATCCTTCGCCTCCAGCGCGGTTGCGATCATCGGAGCCATCACCCACGGGGAGGAATCGGTCGCCTTCGCGGCTGCTGTGATGCCGTCGAGTTGGCGGTACAGAATCCCGCGGTCGGCCTCGGCGATACGGATGCCGCGAATGCCGAGGGCCGGATTGGCCTCGTCGGGATGGGTGGCGAACCTCAGCGGCTTGTCCGAGCCGGCGTCGAGAGTCCGCACGACGACCTTCTTGCCTGCGAACGCGTCGAGTACCTGGGCATAGATCTCGGCCTGCTCGTCGACGGTGGGTTCGGAGTCGCGGTCGAGGAAGCACAGTTCGGTACGAAACAGTCCGACGCCGTCCGCTGCGCTGGACCGCGCTGCGCGAGCACCGGCACCGTCCTGGACGTTGGCGAGAATGTCGACTGCATGGCCGTCGGCGGTGGTACCGGGACCGACCCACTGCGATACCCGGTCGAGCTCGTCGCGGGCAGACACGACGGCAGCGCGGGCCGAGTCGGCATCGGGTTCGAGGTCGATGCGGCCGCTGGTTCCGTCGACCGATGCGTTCGTACCGGCAGCGATGTCGTCGAGCCCTGCCACGGCGACGATGCACGGGATGCCGAGCTTGCGGGCGATGATCGCGGTGTGGCTGGTCGGACCTCCGAGCGAGGTCGCCAGTCCGACGATCAGGGTGGGGTCGAGGCCCGCGGTGTCGGCCGGCGCAAGGTCGTCCGCGAACAGGATCGACGGTGCGTCCGGCACGGGAACACCGGGCTCCGGTACACCCAGGATCTCGGCGATGACGCGGTCGCGGATGTCGCGTAGGTCTGTCACTCGCTCGGCCATCAGACCGCCGAGCTGGGTGAACATGGCAGCGAATTTTTCGGTGGCCGCAGCGGTTGCGGTGACGGCAGAACTGCCCTTGGCGATCGAGGAGCGAGCGGCACCGAGCCACCCGCGATCGGTTGCCATCGCGGCGTTGGCGGACAGAACCTCCGAAGCAGCGCCGGTCGCGAGTTCTGCTCGGCCGCGCAATCGGGTGGCGACGGCGTTTGCCGCGGCATCGAACACAGCCTTCTCCGACTCCCGATCGGCCTCGGCAACCTCGCCGGTATCGGCGGGAATGGACGGACGGGCACCGGGACGAATGACGGGACCGTATCCGACACCGGGCACGACGGGCGTGCCGCGCAGTGTCGTCTGCGCTGATCCGGTCCCGGCAGCGTCGACTGTCTTGTCTGCGTGTCCGGTCGACGCGGTGCTAACCGATCCCGTCATGTGGTCCTCCTCGAATCCTGCGTGAACAAAAGGTCATCGCATCTGTTCTGCGAGCTGTGGCGCACTCAATTGCTTGCCTGTGTTGTGACCGAGATTACTCCAAAGCCTTGACATGTCAACACACACGGGCGTAAAACAACATAAAGCAACATCAACCGGGAAGGAGACGCAGGTGTACGCCGAAGAACGACAGCACGCGATTGCCGAACTGATCAGTACGCACGGCCGCGTCTCCGTCAACGATCTGTCCGCCACGTACGGCGTCACCACCGAAACCGTGCGGCGCGACCTCGCCACTCTCGACCGAATGGGAGTCGTCCGTCGCGTCCACGGTGGAGCAGTACCCGCATCCGCACTGACCACACTCGAGCCCGGCGTCTCTGAGCGAGAGTTCACCCGCGCGGATCAGAAGGACGCGATCGCAGCCGCGGCGTTGTCCTTCCTGCCTCCCATCGGCGGTAGCGCCGTGTTCGATGCCGGCACCACAACGGGCAGGCTCGCCGGTTTGCTTCCCCACGATCGTGAGCTGACGTTGGTGACGAACTCGGTCCCGATCGCCGCTCGCGCCGCGACGATGTCGAACGTCAGCCTGCGATTGCTCGGCGGGCGTGTACGCGGTACCACCCAGGCCGCCGTCGGCGACGAAGCTCTGAGCGCCCTCGAATGGCTCCGCGTGGACGTGGCGTTCATCGGCACCAATGCCATCAGCGTCGGACACGGATTGTCCACACCCGACAGTGACGAGGCAGCTGTCAAACGTGCCATGGTCGAAGCGGCCAACCATGTTGTGGTGCTCGCAGATTCGTCGAAGATCGGACGCGAGCATCTGGTGAGCTTCGCCCGAGTTGGATCCATCGACGTCATCGTCACCGACAGCGACATCTCGACAAACGACCGTAAGAATCTCAGCGACAAAGGAATCGAGGTGGTGATCGCATGATGGTCACACTCACGGCCAACCCGAGCATGGACCGCACGGTCACACTCGACGCACCGCTCGTCCGCGGTGGAGTACACCGCGCATCGACGTCGGCCACCGATCCGGGCGGCAAGGGCGTCAACGTCGCTCGCGTCCTCGGTGGATCGGGAGTCGAGGCGTTGGCCGTTCTCCCTGCCAACGTCGGCGACCCCCTGCTCGACGCGATGGCCGCGAAGGGAGTGCGGTATTCCGCGGTTCCGACGTCGGGGCCGGCACGGACCAACATCACGGTGAGCGAGGTCGGTGGCACCACCACCAAGATCAACGAGCCCGGTGCGACGGTGTCGGAACAGACCCGCGCCGAGCTGCGGGAGCGAATCCTTTCTCTCGCAGTCGATGCCGAATGGGTGGTGCTCTCCGGTTCGCTTCCGCCCGGTCTGCCCCTCGACTGGTACGCCGAGCTCGTCGTTGCACTGCGGGCCACCTCTGCGAAGGTCGCCGTCGACACCTCCGACGAGCCGCTCCTCGCTCTCGCGGCGGCGTTCCCGGCATCTGCTCCGGACTTGATAAAACCCAATTCCGAGGAACTTGCCCAACTGACCGGCTACGATTCCGAGGAGCTGGAAAGCGCTGCAGCACAGGGTGACCCCACTGCCGCAATCGCCGCCAGCACAATCCTTCTCGGCCGAGGCGTCGGCGCGGTACTGGCCACTCTCGGCAGTGCCGGAGCCGTACTGGTCACCGAGGACGGTTCCTGGTACGCCAGCCCGCCCCCGATCACCGCGGTCAGCACGGTCGGCGCAGGCGATTCCTCGCTCGCCGGCTACATCCTCGCCGATGCCGAGAACTGCTCCGACGCAGACAAACTTCGCCGCGCCGTCGCCTACGGAACGGCAGCCACCGCGCTTCCAGGCACCACGCTTCCACTGCCCGAGCAGACCCACCCGAATTCGGTGACGGTCCGTGCGCTCGACATCCCCACGTCCGTCACCCCATCCACGCTCTCCCCTTCTTCGAATCGTCTCTAGGAGTCTGCAATGTCCACCCCCACCGAAGATCAGCAGATCATCGCCGAGGATCTGATCCTCCTCGACGCCGATCTCGGCGAATCCAAGGAAGCCGTCATCGAACGCCTCGCAGGCGTTCTGGCTTCCGCGGGTCGCGCAACCGAGACCGATGCTCTGCGCGACGCCGCTCTGGCCCGCGAAGCGCAGTCGGCAACAGGCCTGCCCGGCGGCATCGCCATCCCGCACTGCCGCTCCGAAGCGGTCACGAGCGCTTCGCTCGGCTTCGCCCGCCTGAACCCCAAGGTCGATTTCGGTGCCCCCGACGGCCCCGCCGACCTCGTCTTCCTCATCGCAGCGCCGGCCGGTGCCGGTTCGGCCCACATGAAGCTGCTCTCGAGCCTGGCGCGCGCACTGGTCAAGCCGGAGTTCGTCACCTCGCTGCGCAACGCGTCCTCGGCAGCCGAGATCGTCTCGCTCGTCGACGGCGTCATCAACCCCGCTGCAAAGCCCGCCGCGGCGGCTCCGGCAGCAGCAGCCCCTGTGTCCACCGCCAAGCACAGCGCTGCCGCCACCCCGGCCGAGGCGTCGGCGTCGACTGCCCCCAAGCACATCGTCGCAGTCACCGCCTGCCCCACCGGAATTGCGCACACCTACATGGCTGCCGACTCGCTCGTCGCCGCAGGCGAGCGCGCCGGAGTCACCGTTCACGTCGAGACCCAGGGCTCGAGCGGCAGCACGCCGCTGGACCCCTCGATCATCGCCGGAGCCGAAGCAGTCATCTTCGCCACCGACGTGGGCGTCAAGGGCCGCGAGCGTTTCGCCGGCAAGCCCGTGATCTCCTCCGGCGTCAAGCGCGCCATCAACGAGCCCGACGTCATGCTCACCGAAGCCCTGCGCGCTGCACTGAACCCGGACGCCGCTCGCGTCGGAGGTACCGCAGTGGCCGCCGGCTCGAACGACTCCGCAGGTGAACTCGGCTGGGGCACTCGCATCCGCCAGATCCTGCTCACCGGCGTCAGCTACATGATCCCGTTCGTCGCTGCCGGTGGTCTGCTGATCGCTCTCGGCTTCCTGCTCGGCGGATACGAGATCTCCGGAGTTGCCGAGGACATCGTCGTCAACAACTCCATCACCTCGCTGCCCGAAGGTGGAATCGCCGCCTACCTCGGTGCCGTGCTCTTCCAGATCGGCGCGCTGTCCTTCAGCTTCCTGGTGCCCGCACTGGCCGGCTACATCTCCTACGCCATTGCCGACAGACCGGGTCTGGCACCAGGATTCACCGCAGGAGCGGTGGCCGTACTCGTGGGTGCAGGCTTCATCGGCGGTCTCGTCGGTGGTCTGATCGCCGGCTTCGTCGCACTCTGGATCAGCAAGTGGAAGATCCCCGCAGTTCTGCGCGGCCTCATGCCGGTCGTCATCATTCCGCTGTTCGCCACACTCATCGTCGGCGCAATCATGTTCCTGCTGCTCGGCAAGCCACTCGCCGCGATCACCAGTGGACTCACCGACTGGCTCAACGGCCTCAGCGGTTCCTCGGTCATCATCCTCGGCATCATTCTCGGCCTGATGATGTGCTTCGACCTCGGCGGACCGGTCAACAAGGCAGCCTACGCATTCGCAACGGCGGGCCTGTCGGTCACCGACACCGCATCGCTCCGCATCATGGCAGCGGTCATGGCCGCAGGAATGGTGCCGCCACTGGCCATGGCACTCGCCTCGACCGTTCGCGCACGCCTGTTCACCGAAGCCGAGCGCGAGAACGGCAAGGCTGCATGGTTCCTGGGAGCTGCATTCATCTCCGAGGGCGCAATCCCGTTCGCCGCGGCCGATCCGTTCCGCGTCATCCCCTCGATGATGGCCGGCGGCGCCGTGACCGGCGCGATGATCATGGCGTTCGACGTCACCCTCAGCGCACCCCACGGCGGTATCTTCGTGTTCTTCGCGATCGGCAACATCCTGTGGTTCGTCCTTTCGCTGGCAGCGGGCACCATCGTCTCCGCGTTCCTGGTCGTCTCGGCCAAGCAGTTCGTCAAGGGTAAGAACGCCCCGTCGGACGCCGAACTCGATCCCGCACTCGCCACCGTCTGACACTCGCTACGATCGCAACAACCCCACTACGAAGGAGCACCATGCCCAGCACCACAGTCGCCGTCGGATCCTCGATCGGTCTGCACGCCCGCCCCGCAGCACTGATCGCCGACGCCGTCGCCGAAGCCGGAGTAGACGTCACCCTCGCAGTGGCCGACTCGGAGCCGGTGGATGCAGGTTCGGCCCTGATGATCATGACGCTCGGAGCCACCAAGGGCACCGAAGTCACGGTCACCAGCGACGACCAGGCAGCACTCGACAAGGTGGTCGCACTCGTCGAAGCAGACTTGGACGCCTAACGAGAACGCATCGATCGCCGGACGGTGAATCCCACCGCTCCGACGATCAGCACCACCCCGGCAGCGACGGCCGCTCGGAATCCCCATTCCGAGTAGTCCGTCGCTGTCGGCGTCTGCGCCGGCTGTTCGGGAACGACGGTCGGCGATACCGGAACCACGGCAACGGGTTCGGGGGCGGACATATCGAGTGCTACCGCGTCGGGGATCCTCAGAATGGGCGGAAGCGCAGCCTCTGTGGGGCCGAATCCTGCCTCGGATGCGATCAGCAAGGAACCGTCGTCGGTGAACACCATTGCCTCGCCCTGCGGCTGATCGGGCAGTGGCACCACGGCACGAGACGCTGTCGGATCGACCAATGCCGATGCGATGTCCCCGTCCGACGGGCGGAACAGGTAGGCGTCGGTGTAGGTGCGCACTGCGGCGACGGTGCCGTCGGCGCTCACCGCTCCCCCGGTCGCCAGGATCGAGCCGACCACGAACGGCGGCCCACCGACCGTGTCCGTTGCGGTGAACGCCAGATTTCCGACCTTGCGCATCGGCGTCGGCCCGGGGCTGTCCAGATCGGCGACGGACTCGTCGCCGGCAGGTACGTACACCCCGCTCACGCCCGAGAGCTCCTTGGTGACGATCACCGGCCTACCACCGGGCTCGATCAGTATCGTCTCAGCGTCGTGCGGGCCGTCGGGGTAGGTCAGTCGGTACAGCTCGCCCGCACCCGATGCCGGGTCCATCCGCGTCAGTGCCACTGTGTCGCGGCGCATCTGATTGTCGCCGATGTCGGCCAACCACAGCGAGCCGTCGTACGAAGTCAGGTCCTCCACGTCGTACGGGTCGACGGGAACGTCGATCCATCGCTCGACGGCGCAGTCGGCACCGAGCACAGCGACCCGATCATCGGCTCCGCTGTCTCCGATTGCGTAGAGGACCTCGTCGATCGAGGTCAGCCCCGACAACTCGGCAAGGCCAGGATCGGTTGGTCGACAGTACGTTTCGGTCTCGATCGGCGCAGCGAAGGCAGTTCCCGAGAACGCGATCGTCGTAGCGACCGCAGCCGCGGCCGCTCCGCACACCACCAGCCGTGGCCCCACCGAGTTCAGACGCTGGGAACGGTCGCCGTGAACTCGACGAGCGCTGCCGCAAGCGATTGCGGCACACGAGCTTCCACGCGCGTGCCCTCTTCCTCATGGGTCGATTTCACGATCCGGCCGTCGGTGTGGATTCGCGCGACCAGATCACCACGCGTGTAGGGCACGAGGACGTCGACCAGCACGTCCGGCTCGGAGAGGATCTCGGCCAAGTGATCGCGCAGGGCGTCGATGCCCTCGCCGGTCTTGGCCGAGACGAACCGCGCGCCGTCGAGCAGTCCGCGCAGCTGGGTCAGCTGCACCGGATCGGCAGCGTCGATCTTGTTGACCACCAACAACTCCGGCGGCATCTTCGCATCCTGCTCGCGAACCACCTCGGTGATCACCTCGCGCACGGCCTTGATCTGATCGATAGGAAGAGGATCCGATCCGTCGACCACGTGCAGCAGTAGATCTGCATCGGTGACTTCCTCGAGCGTCGAGCGGAACGCTTCGACCAACTGAGTCGGCAGATGCCGAACGAAGCCGACGGTGTCGGTCAGCACGATCTCGCGGCCGTCTTCGAGCGTCGACTTGCGCGTGGTGGGATCGAGGGTGGCGAACAATGCGTTCTGAACCAACACACCGGATCCGGTCAGCGCATTCAACAGACTCGACTTGCCTGCGTTCGTGTATCCCACGATCGCGATGGACGGCACCGTACCGCTCAGGCGCTGTTCGCGTTTGGTGTCGCGGGCCTGCTTCATGCCCTTGATCTCGCGGCGCAGCTTAGCCATTCGCTCACGGATGCGTCGACGGTCGGTCTCGATCTTCGTCTCACCCGGTCCGCGCAGACCCACACCACCGTTGCTGCCTGCGCGTCCACCGGCCTGCCGCGACATGGATTCGCCCCAGCCGCGAAGCCTGGGCAACATGTATTCCATCTGCGCGAAGGCGACCTGCGCCTTGCCTTCTCGCGAGGTCGCGTGCTGGGCGAAGATGTCGAGGATCAGCGCGGTGCGGTCGATGACCTTGACCTTGACCACCTTCTCCAGCGCATTGAGCTGAGCAGGCGTCAGTTCACCGTCGCAGATCACCGTGTCGGCACCGGTCGCGAGGACGATGTCGCGTACCTCCTTGGCCTTACCGGAACCGATGTACGTCGCGGCATCGGGCTTGTCGCGTCGCTGCATCAGCGCTTCGAGTACCTCCGAGCCGGCGGTCTCGGCCAGAGCAGCCAGTTCGGTCATGCTGGACTCGGCCTGCGCGGCCGTGCCGGTGGTCCAGACTCCGACCAACACGACGCGTTCGAGGCGCAACTGCCGGTACTCGACCTCGGTGACGTCGGTGAGCTCGGTGGACAGTCCGGCCACTCGACGTAGCGCGGTGCGGTCTTCGAGCTGCATGTCGCCGGAGGATGGCGAGTTCTCGTCGTTCAGCGGAGACCGAGCCAGTCGCCTCGACCACGCGTCGGACTCTTCGCGAGTCCAGGCGGATTCGGTATCGGGAGCACCGTCGACCTCGTCGCGACTGTCGTCGACCGGTTCGCCCGCAGGGGATGTTTCATGTGAGGTCGTCATACGAGCTCCATGATCCACGAAAACCCCAGCGTATGCACGCGGGTTTCGGTCCACGCCGAGACCGAGGTCCGTGCGATCGTCAGGACTGCGCCTTCAGCCACCGGTCGTCGATCTCACCGCGGGCCAGCAGCACCGATGGTCCGCGCAGGGTGGCGCCGACGTGATCGATGTTCACACGTACCCGACCGCCGAGCACACCGACACTCACCTCACCGGTCTCGAGGCCCTCGAAGGACAGCGCGGCCGCGGCCGCCGCCACGGTTCCGGTGCCACACGATCGCGTCTCCCCGACACCGCGCTCGAACACGCGCATCTCGACGCCGCCGTCGTCGAGCCTGGTCAGGATCTCGACGTTTGCACCGTGGGGAAAGAACTCGGAGTCCAGTGTCGGCGGCGCGGACAAGTCGAGAGCGCGGAGAGATTCGCGCGTCAACGCACCGTCGACACAGGCCAGATGAGGATTCCCGACGTCGATTCCGACGCCCTCGTACGTTCCGCCTGCAAGCGTCACCGAGCTCGAGCCCATCAGCGTGACGTCGCCCATCGCCACGGTGACATCGGCGTCGGTGTCGTCGAACGAGTGGACGGTCACAGCGCGTGCGCCGGCCCGTGAACCCACCACGAACTGGTCGCGTTGTTCGAGATCGTGCACCCGAAGGTAGTGCGCGAACACACGGACACCGTTACCGCACATCTCGGCAATGGTGCCGTCGCCGTTGCGGTAGTCCATGAACCAGTCGTCGGGCTCGACACCCGACGGAATTCGATCGAGTACGCCTGCATCTCGGAGCACACCGGCCCGCGCGACGCGCAGAATGCCGTCGGCACCGAGACCCTGGCGTCGATCGCACAACACCGAGACCGCCGACCTGGTGAGTTCGAGCTCGGCTGCCGGATCCGGCAGTACGACGAAGTCGTTCTGAGTTCCGTGGCCTTTGGCGAATTCCATGGCCGCGAGTCTACGTGGGCTCGACTACGAGGGGTCGATCGCGGACAGGGCGTCCGACATCAGCGTGGGCGAGGTGCCGTCGAGCCAACGGACGCGTTCGTCGCGGCGAAACCACGATCGTTGGCGTCGCACGTAGCGTCTGGTTCCGATGAACGTCCGTTCGCGAGCGAACTCGACGTCGTACTCCCCCGCCAGCACATCGAGAGCCTGCGCGTACCCGATCGCGCGCGACGCGGTGACGCCCTCACGCAGTCCCAGGGCGAGCAGCCCGTCCACCTCGTCGAGCAGTCCGGTCTCGAACATCAGCCGAGTGCGCTCGGCGATCCGCTCGTCCAGTTCGACGGTGTCGCGATCGACACCCAATATCACTGTGCCCCAACGCGGTTCACCGATCTTCGGTGCCGACGCCGCGAACGGTTGCCCCGTCAGCTCCACCACCTCCAGCGCGCGGACCATGCGACGACCGTCGGTGGGCAGAATGGACGCGGCGGCTTCGGGGTCGGCCGCCGTCAACGCGCGATGGATCTCCTCGACACCGTCGCGTTCGAGGACTGCTTCCCATTTCGCTCGGACGACGGGGTCGGTGGCCGGAAATGCCCACTCGTCGAGCAGCGATTGCACGTACATCATCGATCCGCCGACGACGATCGGTCGCAATCCGCGCGATCTGATGTCCTCGACGTCGGCGACCGCAGCTTCTTGATACCGCGCGACGGTCGCGATGTCGGTGACCTCGAGCACATCGAGTTGATGGTGCGGAATTCCTCGCCGCTCCGCGACGGGCAGTTTCGCGGTGCCGATGTCCATCCCCCGGTACTGCTGCATCGCGTCGATGTTGACGATTTCGCCGCCGAATTCCTCGGCCAGATCGAGAGCCAGATCGGATTTTCCCGTGGCCGTCGGCCCGATGATCGCGATCGGAGTCGTGGCACGATCGCTCGCCCCGTCAGTCACGAGACCAGGTCCCCACGAAGTATCCGACCCCGAAGGGCGCACCGCGGTAGAGCTCGGTCGTCGTGGTCGCACCGGTTCCGGCGAGCGCTGCCAGCACCTGCCACGCCGCTCGGCCGCCGACACCGAGCGATGCGCACAGGTCCACATCCAGACCCGCCAGAGTATCGACGTCGGCCGTCGCGAGGGCATCGTCGATGCTGCGCTGGAGCTCCTCCGCGCGCTCGTCGAACGATCCGGGGGCCTTCGGAGTCAGGGTGTTCGCCCCGTCTGCCAGCACCAGAACGCCCCAGCTCTCCGCCGATGCGTCGAGCTCTCGGCGCAGCTCCTCGCCGAACTCGGCGCACCACCCGGTACTCGCATCGGCCGGGATCGTGCGGACCTCGACCGCATCGTCGGGCGCAGCCACTCCTCGTAGCCACCCGGCGATCAGAACGGCCAGCGGCAGATCCGGGTCTGCTGCAGTCCGCGCTGTGCCGCCCGACAGTCCCACCACCACGTCGACTCCGAAGCCCCGCAACGTGCCGATCGTGCCCTCGCCGTACGTGGAGGACGTGCGATCGACGCCGACTGCCATCCAGCGGTCGACCGTCGACGCCAGGTGTGTCGTCGCGCCGACGGCGGCGGTCCGAAGATCGGCTGTTTCGGCCGCCCTCGCGCCCATCAATTCGGGGACCAGCAACGGTGGAGAGGGCACCAGGGCCGCGACACGAAACACGAGCACCACGCTAGTCGGTGACGCGACTTGGCCGGACGAGTCCACCTCGAGTCGTCTGAGCTGTTTCAATGGTCCGATCGGTCGTCACCTAGTTCAATGGTGTCCAGATCGCGATTGAGGCAGCCGTGACGCGCGGCAGAGATGAGGAACAATGACCGACCCGAACGCCGGCACCCCCACCACCCCCGAGGCTGCACCCTCGGACGCACCCGCCCAGAACCCCGGTGCCACCGCGCCCGATGCGGTGAGCCACGGCGGACCAAGGCCCGGAGGTGGACCCAAGCCGGGCGGTGGACCGAAGCCAGGTGGTGGACCCAAGCCCGGCGGCCCTGGTGCAGGCGCTCCGCGTCCCGGTGGTTCGGCCGGTGCCAAACCTCACCCGACCCCCTCCCACGTCCCCACCGCGATCCCGACGGTCGCCCCGGCGAGTGATCCCAGCAAGTTCGGCCGAGTCGACGACGACGGCACCGCGTGGGTGACCAGCTCCGACGGCGAACGGCAGATCGGGTCCTGGCAGGCCGGAGACGCAGCGGAAGGACTCGCGCATTTCGGTCGGCGCTACGACGATCTGGCCACCGAGGTCGGTCTGCTCGAAGCCCGATTGACCTCCGGTACGGGCGATGCCAAGAAGACCAAGGCCGCAGCGTCCGCACTCCTCGAGAGCCTGCCCACTGCGGCGGTGATCGGCGACCTCGATCTGCTCGCCAGGCGACTCGACGCGGTCGTCGAGCACTCGGACGCTGCAGCAGCGGTGGCCAAGCACGAGAAGGAGCTCGAACGCGCCGAGCACACTGCACGCAAGGAAGCACTTGCAGTCGAAGCCGAGCAGATCGGCAGCGAATCGACCCAGTGGAAGCACGCGGGAGATCGACTGCGCGAAATCCTCGACGAGTGGAAGACGATCCGCGGGGTCGACCGCAAGATCGACGACGCTCTGTGGAAGCGCTACTCCAAGGCACGGGAGAACTTCAACCGTCGCCGCGGCGCACACTTCGCCGATCTCGATCGTGAGCGCGGTGCGGCCAAGACCCGCAAGGAAGAACTGGTCGAGCGGGCCAAAGCCTTGTCGTCGTCCACGGATTGGGGTCCCACCGCAGCCGCGTTCCGCGATCTACTGGTGGAGTGGAAGGCATCCGGTCGCGCCCCACGCGATGCCGACGACGCTCTGTGGAAGAACTTCAAGGCCGCGCAGGACGTGTTCTTCGCTGCCCGCAACGCTGCGGCGTCCGAGCGGGACGCCGAGTTCGAGTCCAACGCCGAGGCCAAGGAAGCCCTGCTGGCCAAGACTCACATCGATCCGAGCAAGGACCTCGATGCTGCTCGTTCGGCACTGCGCGACCTGCAGGACAAGTGGGATGCCATCGGCAAGGTTCCGCGCGAGAAGATGCAGGAACTCGAAGGCAAGCTGAGGGCGATCGAGAAGTCCGTCCACGACGCGGTGGAGTCGCAGTGGCGTCGTTCCGACCCCGAGGCCGTCGCCCGCGCCGCGCAGTTCCGCGAGCGGGTGGCTCAGTTCGAGGATCAGGCCGCGAAGGCGACTGCAGCAGGCAAGACAAAGGACGCCGAGCGTGCGCTTGCACAGGCGCAGCAGTGGCGCGAGTGGGCCGACGCAGCCGAGAGCGCCGTCGACGAGTTGTGATTCGCCGGTCGCGCTCGATTCGGCCGGAGTCGTTTCGCTGACTCCACTCCTGGCCGGGGGCGGCCGTTCGGGCCTACGGGGCCGAGTGGCCGTCCCACAGCCGCAACTTCTGCTCACCCGACGCGGCGGCGATGCGCCGCTGCTCCTGAGCGGCGAGCTGGGCGTTCGTCTTGTTCCACACGGCCTTGAGCCAGTGGAACGTCAGTGCGATGACGGCGATCCACGCGATGATCAGGCCGATCCCCGGTCCGGCACCTTGCAGGTTGTCCGGCACGGTCTGCCGCGTCCAGATCGAGAACATTCCGTACACCGACGACACCGCACACCCAGCGAGGGCGGCCCAGGCCAGCGCCCATATACGGGTGACGAGCGCGAGCACCGACATCACCACGCCGAACGTCAGCACCAGCATCACGAAGACGCGCGACGGCAGCGCGATGGATTCCGCTACTGCGGCATCGCTGCCCGTGAGCACGTCGAACCCGCTGGCCGATCCGGTGTGCGGCAACGCGAACGTGACCAGCAGGACCAGCACCAGCCCGGCCACGACCATGGCCCGGGCTCCCGGGTCCAGCTCGGTCATCACCGCTCTTTCCGTTCGTCCGAGTTCCTCTGCGGATCGAGAGGGTACGACGCGATCGGGTCCGTCTGTGTTGGTCATGCGGTGCATCCTGTCTCTACCGGTAGCGGCGCCGGTGCGCCGATCGAGGGAAGTCCGAGGCCGACGCCGATCGGTGCCGTCTTGGGCATCACTCCGCGTTCGTGGGCGTCTCCAGCTGCCGTACGGCGATGGGTGAGCACGCCGGCATCGGCGATGAGGTGGTACGGAGCGGCGGCCGTCAGCGTGGTCGTGACGACGTCACCCGGGCGAATCCCGCTCGCCCTGTCGGCGTCGACGGCGAAGTGTACGAGTCGACCGTCCCGTGCTCGGCCGCTCATCCGATGCGTTGCCGCGTTCTTCCGGCCTTCACCGGTGGCGACGAGCAGTTCGACCTCGGTACCGATCAGCGCCTGGTTGGCAGCGAGAACGATCTCTTCCTGCAACGCGATCAGGCGTAGATACCGTTCCTGCACAACCTCTTTGGGTACCTGGTCGGGCATGTCGGCGGCCGGGGTGCCCGGACGCTTGGAGTACTGGAAGGTGTAGGCGTTGGCGAACTCGGCCCGGCGCACCACATCGAGGGTCTGCTGGAAATCCTCTTCGGTCTCACCCGGAAAACCGACGATGATGTCGGTGGTGACAGCCGCGTGGGGCATGGCCTCGCGGACCTTGTCGATGATGCCCATGAACTTGCTCTGCCGGTAGGACCTGCGCATCGCCTTGAGGATTCGGTCCGATCCGGACTGCAGCGGCATGTGCAGGGTGGGGCAGATGTTCGGGGTCGACGCCATCGCCTCGATGACGTCGTCGGTGAACTCGGCCGGGTGCGGAGACGTGAAGCGCACGCGCTCGAGCCCTTCGATCGAACCGCATGCGGTCAGCAGCGAGGCGAACGCGCCGCGATCACGGGGCATGTCCGGATCGGCGAACGAGGCACCGTATGCATTGACGTTCTGGCCGAGCAGCGTCACCTCGAGCACGCCCTGATCCACCAATGCCTGTACCTCGGCCAGGATGTCGCCCGGCCTGCGGTCGATTTCCTTGCCGCGCAGGGCCGGAACGATACAGAACGTGCAGGTGTTGTTGCAGCCCACCGAGATCGACACCCAACCCGCGTATGTCGATTCTCGTTTCGCGGGCAGGGTGGACGGGAAGGCCTCGAGGGATTCGAGAATCTCGACCTGCGCCTGTTCGTTGTGTCGGGCGCGCTCGAGCAGTACCGGCAGCGACCCGATGTTGTGGGTACCGAAGACGACGTCGACCCACGGTGCCTTCTCCACGACGGTGTTGCGGTCCTTCTGCGCCAGGCAACCGCCCACGGCGATCTGCATGTTGGGGTTCCGCGTTTTCGCAGGCCGCAACATACCGAGGTTGCCGTACAGCTTGTTGTCGGCGTTCTCGCGCACCGCGCACGTGTTGAACACGACCAGATCTGCGTCGGTCCCTGCGTCCGCAGGAACGTAGCCGGCTTCCTCGAGCAACCCGGACAACCGCTCCGAATCGTGGACGTTCATCTGGCAACCGTGCGTACGCACCTCGTAGCTGCGGGGACTCGTCGCCGACCCGTCGGTGAACGGTACGGGCTCGGACACCCCGTGCTCGGTCACGTCCACGGTCGGAAAAACACTCGTTTGCACCCCTCCAGGGTACGTCCATCGCACCGACCGACACGCCGGGGTCGAGAGCCCCACCGGAGACTGTCCAGGGCCGATGCAGACCGTCAGTAAAGTTTCCATTACATAATCGAAGATGACGGGCGAAAACACCGGTCAGCGAGGAAACTACGCATAGGGTTTCGATCTATGACGCACGCCACCGACGCGCCGGCATCGACACCCCCGCCGGGCGCACCCTCGATGATCTCGCTCAAATCCGTCGACAAACATTTCGGTGATCTGCACGTCCTCAAGGACATCAACCTGGAAGTGCCGGCCGGACAGGTCGTCATCGTCGTTGGTCCTTCCGGATCGGGCAAGTCGACCCTGTGCCGGACGATCAACCGGTTGGAGCCGATCGACTCCGGTGCCATCGAAGTCGACGGAGACCTGCTCCCCGCCGAGGGCAAGGCCCTGGCCGCACTGCGTGCCGACGTGGGCATGGTGTTCCAGTCGTTCAACCTGTTCGCGCACAAGACCATTCTGCAGAACGTCATGCTCGCGCCGATGAAGGTGCGCAAGCAGAAGAAGGACGAGGCAGAGAAGAGCGCCCTGGCACTCCTCGAGCGCGTGGGCATCGCCAACCAGGCAGACAAGTATCCCGCTCAGCTGTCCGGTGGTCAGCAGCAGCGTGTCGCCATCGCACGATCACTCGCCATGAATCCCAAGGTGATGCTCTTCGACGAGCCCACCTCGGCACTCGACCCCGAAATGGTCAACGAGGTACTCGACGTGATGACCTCGCTCGCCAAGGAGGGCATGACGATGCTCGTCGTCACCCACGAGATGGGCTTCGCCCGCAAGGCAGGCGACCGCGTCATCTTCATGGCCGACGGAGCCGTCGTCGAGGACACCGATCCGGAGACGTTCTTCAAATCCCCCAAGTCCGAGCGAGCCAAGGACTTCCTGGGCAAGATCCTCGGCCACTGACCCGATTCACCGCTCGTCCCCGCACGCACGACTCAACCGAAGGACATCCACTGTGAGAATCACCCGACCGCTTCGCTTCGGTGTCGCCATCGCCGCTCTCTCCATCGTCGCCACTGCCTGCGGCGGCGGCGAGGAAGCACGCACCATCTCGACCAGCGCCGAATCCGGCAACCTCATCGTCGGCATCAAGTTCGACCAGCCCGGCCTCGGTCTCCGTAATCCGGACGGCACGTTCAGCGGATTCGACGTCGAGGTGGCCAAGTACGTCGCCGGCAAGCTCGGTGTCGACGAGGCCAACATCGAATTCAAGGAGTCTCCCTCGGCTCAGCGCGAGACCCTGATCGAAAACGGTGAGGTCGACTACATCGTCGCCACCTACTCGATCACCGACACCCGCAAGGAGAAGGTCGGCTTCGCCGGCCCGTACTTCGTCGCAGGACAATCGCTGCTCGTACGAGAAGACAACACCGACATCACCGGTGCCGATTCGCTCAACGACGGCAAGCGACTGTGCTCGGTCACCGGCTCCACCCCGGCCCAGAACATCGCCGACGAGTACCCGGGCGTCCAGCTCCAGCCGTTCGACACCTACTCCGCCTGCGTCGAGGCACTGCGCAACGGCACCGTCGACGCCGTCACCACGGACGACATCATCCTCGCGGGCTACGCCGCACAGTCACCCGGACAGTTCAAGGTGGTCGGTGAGCCGTTCACCACCGAGAACTACGGCATCGGCCTGAACAAGGACGACACCGACGGACGCAACCAGATCAACGACGCCATCGAAGAGATGGTCTCGAGCGGTGCCTGGGAGCAGGCGTTCAACGACACCGTGGGCGCATCGGGCTACCCGCTGCCGACCCCGCCCACCGTCGACCGCTACTGATCGACCCTGTCGTCGTGTTCCGCGTGCGCGTGCACGCGGAACACGACGGTTCGATCTCGCCGAGCCGTGAGGATCAACAAGCACCGTGAACCTATTGAGCAAGTACGGCGATCAATTGATCGACGCGTTCCTCTCGACCATCTACCTGACGTTGGCCTCCCTCGTCGGCGCGCTGGTCATCGGAACGATCATTGCCGCGATGCGGGTGTCTCCCATCCCGATCGCACGTGGCATAGCCGCGACGTACGTCACCATCTTTCGTAACACCCCGTTGACCCTGATCATCCTGTTCACCTCGTTCGGCCTCTACCAGACCATGGGTGTCTCCCTCGCGTCGGAGTCGTCGTCGACATTCCTCGACGACAACAACTTTCGCTTGGCGATCCTCGGTCTGAGTGTCTACACCGCGTCGTTCGTCGCCGAATCTCTACGGTCGGGAATCAACACCGTCCCGGTCGGGCAGGCCGAAGCGGGCCGATCGCTGGGCATGACGTTCACCCAGAACATCTCCATAGTCGTTCTCCCACAAGCATTCCGAGCCGTGGTAGGACCTCTCGGCAGCGTCGTGATCGCGCTGACCAAGAACACGACCATCGCGTCGGTCATCGGCGTCGCCGAGGCGTCGTTCCTGATGAAGAACATGATCGAGAACGAGGCCGCGATCTTCGTGGTCGGCGGCATCTTCGCGCTCGGTTTCATGATCCTGACGCTCCCGACCGGGTTGCTGTTCGGCTACATCAGCAAGCGATTGGCGGTGTCATGATGAGTGATGCAGTAGCAGTTCTGTACGACGTTCCAGGCCCGAAAGCGGTGCTGCGGTACCGCATCCTGACCGTGGTCGTTGCAGTCGTCTCACTGGGAATCGCGTTTCTGATCTACCGGGCACTGGACTCCAAGGGGCAGTTGACCGCGGAGAAGTGGGATCCGTTCCTCGAATCGACCACGTGGACAACGTATCTGTTGCCCGGCATTCAGGGCACGCTGGTGGCAGCGGCCCTGTCGATCGTCTTCGCCCTGATTCTCGGTGCCGTACTCGGTATCGGCAGGTTGTCCGATCACCGGGTGGTACGGATGATCAGCGGCGCATTCGTCGAGGTGTTCCGCGCAGTTCCGGTTCTGATCTTGATGATCTTCCTGTACGCGGTGTACGCCGATTACGAGGTCTTCAAGGTCAAGTACTTGGCCTTGGCTGCAGTGGTCACTGGCCTGACGCTGTACAACGGTTCCGTCATCGCAGAGATCGTGCGTGCCGGTGTCAATTCGTTGCCCAAGGGTCAGCGGGAAGCAGCATCGGCTCTCGGAATGCGCAAGAGCCAGGTCATGTTGCTGGTTCTGCTCCCCCAGGCCGTCACCGCGATGTTGCCTGCGATCATCTCGCAGATGGTGGTCGCGCTGAAGGACTCGGCGTTGGGCTACGTGATCGGTTACGTCGAAGTGGTGCGCTCGGGTCAACAGGTCGGTGCGTTCTACAGCAACTACCTGCCGTCGCTGATCATCGTCGCCGTGATCATGATCATCATCAACTCTGGGTTGACGAAGCTTGCCACCGTGGTCGAACGTCGCCTGCGTTCTCGTAAGCGCAAGGCGGGGGCGACTGCTGTTGTGCCGGCTCTCGACGGTGGTCAGGCAGCCTGACCTCGCGTCGGCGGCAACTGAGTAAGCCCTCGACAAGTAAGGCCCGCCACACCGATGGTGTTGCGGGCCTTACTGTTTCTCGACGGCACCGGCTCGAAGTGGACGATCACATCGTGTCGGGGCCGTCGAAGTCTTCGGTGTCTGCACCTGCGCGGTCGAGTTCTTCTTTGACCACCGCAAATGCCATTCCTTGCGAGTAGCCACGGCGCGCGAGCATACCGACCAATTTTCGGACCACCTTGTCCCGCTCGGCGCGGGCATCCGGCCCACTCGGGTCCGGCAGCTGCAGCGTGCGGAATCGCTTGCGTACCAGTTCACCTGCACGGTGGCGCTCGTCGTCGGCATCGATCAGATCGAGTGCGTGCACTGCAAGTTCGTTGCTGACTCCCTTGTTGCGGAGCTCCATGCTCAGTGCACGTTTTCCCTTGCCGGAGTACTTGTGCCGAGATTGGACCCACTGCTGCGCGAACGACTCGTCGTCGACCAATTTGGCCTTCTCGAGCCGGTCGAGAACGGCGTTCGCGATCTCGGTGGTGAATCCCTTCTTGGCCAGGCTGGCTTCGAGTTCGTGCCTGCTACGCGCTCGGTCGGTCAGCAACCGAAGGCAGACATCTTTCGCCTGCGCCTCGGTGCCGCCGCCTTCGTCTCGCTGCTGCACAGCGACGACAGGCTAGAAGTCGACCGGAGCAGCTGCGGGATCCTCTGCGGTGACGTCCGCGCCGATCTGCAGCTTCTCCATGATCTTCTTCTCGATCTCGTCCCGCACATCGGGGTTCTCGAGCATGAACTTGCGGGCGTTCTCCTTGCCCTGGCCGAGCTGGTCACCTTCGTAGGTGAACCACGAACCGGACTTACGGATGAAGCCGTGCTCGACACCCATGTCGATCAACGAGCCTTCACGGCTGATGCCCTTGCCGTAGATGATGTCGAACTCGGCCTGCTTGAACGGCGGCGCGACCTTGTTCTTGACCACCTTGACACGGGTGCGGTTACCGATGGCATCGGTTCCGTCCTTCAGGGTCTCGATGCGGCGGATGTCGAGGCGAACCGAGGCGTAGAACTTCAATGCCTTACCACCGGTGGTGGTTTCGGGAGAGCCGAACATCACGCCGATCTTCTCGCGCAGCTGGTTGATGAAGATCACGGTGGTACCGGAGTTGCTCATCGCGCCGGTGATCTTGCGCAGCGCCTGGCTCATCAGGCGAGCCTGCAAACCCACGTGACTGTCGCCCATCTCGCCTTCGATCTCGGCGCGCGGTACGAGTGCGGCCACCGAGTCGATCACGAGGATATCGAGTGCGCCCGAACGGATCAGCATGTCGGCAATTTCGAGGGCTTGCTCGCCGGTATCGGGCTGTGAGACCAGCAGTGCATCGGTGTCGACACCGAGCTTCTTCGCGTAATCCGGATCCAGTGCGTGCTCCGCGTCGATGAAGGCAGCGATGCCGCCCGCCCGCTGAGCACTGGCCACCGCATGCAACGCAACGGTGGTCTTACCCGAGGACTCCGGGCCGTAGACCTCGATGACACGTCCACGCGGCAACCCTCCGATGCCGAGTGCCACATCGAGCGCGATCGATCCTGTGGGGATGACGGCGATGGGCTGGCGGACCTCGTCACCGAGGCGCATCACCGAACCCTTGCCGAAGTTCTTGTCGATCTGCGCGAGTGCGAGATCGAGCGCTTTGTCGCGATCGTATGCAGCCATCGTGAGCTCCCTGTGTCGTGTCGTTCAGCTGTGTCGTGTCGATCAGCTTTGTCGTCGGTAACGCTAGAACGGGGTACCGACAAGAAGTTTCTCTGGACCGCTCAGCAACCGTTGACACCAGCATAGGGGAACACGTGTTCGAGTCAACTACCGCGACGTTCGACACGCCGATCGAACTCGATCCGACCTACGGAGCTACCAGCGTTCTTTCGGAACGTCGAACTCGTAGCAGATCGAGCGCCACACTTCTCTCGGGTCGACGCCCTCCTCGATGGCCTGAGCCCCGGTCCGTCCGATCCCGGACAGCACATGATCGGTCAGCAAGGAATTGCCTCGAACGGAGCCGAACTCCTCGGTGAGCAGTTCACGAAATTCGGTCAGACGCACAACGACAACCCTAACGCCCGCGCCGTGGAGTGCTGCGGGCGAGCACCCGATGACAGACGGACACCGGATCCTCGACGGACTTCGCCCCGTCCGCCGCCGTCGCCGCCGCCCGGGAGAAGCGCGGATCGGACAGTACGGTGGCCACCGCGTCGGCGATCGAGGTCGGCGTCGGGGGCCGCACGATGACGGCACTCCCCTGCCGGGCAGCCCGATTCGCCAGCTCCCACTGATCACCACCGCCGGGTACGGTCACCACCGGAACACCGTGAATGAGCGCCTTGGCCAGCATGCCGTGACCACCGCCGCACACCACCACATCGGCACGGCGCAGCAGTTCGTCCTGCCGGCCCAGACCTGCGTTCGCCCAGCTCGGGAGTACGTCGGGGCCGCCGTCGAGAACGGAGGCAACGACCCGGACTCCCCTGCCGTCCAACCCTTTCAGCGCCATCTCGAGCATTCCTTCCGCTCCGGTGAACGCTGTCGACGGCGCGACCATCACCAGCGGTGACGAGCCGTCCGGAGTATCGAGCAGGTCGTCCGTCGGTTCCCACAGCAGAGGGCCGACCACGTGAGCGTCCTTCGGCCAGTCGGGGCGGTGCACCTCGAGCGCCGGGATCGTGGCGACGAGCCGAGCCGCCGGGCCCGGATCCTCGGCAGGCAGCCCGATGCTCGTCCGCGCTGTGGACCGCTGAGCTCGCCCCTGAGCGATCGAGCGTGCCGTCAACGCACGCATCACGGTATCGCGCAGCCTGCCACGAACACCGGTACCCGGAGCCAGGCCACTTCCGATGGGAGGCAACCCTTTCGAGGGCGAATACAGTGGATGGGGCGAGAGCTCGACCCAGGGGATACCGAGCCGCTCGGCCGCCATGCCGCCCCCTGCGGTCAGGATGTCGGACACGACGAGATCGACGTTCTCCCGCTCGAGGTCGGGCAGCAACTCGGTCGAGACGAACGCCGCCCGTGAGTGGATACGTTGTCCGGCATCGAGATCGTCGTCTTCCGGCCGCGGCGCAAGACCACCCAAAGGAAGCGCACGTAGCCCCGCGGCGTGCGCGTCGGGTACCCACCGGCTACCGGTGAAGAGGATCGGTTCGTCGCCCGCCGCACGGAAGAGCAGAGACAGCGCGATTGCCGGAAAGGCATGCCCCGGATCGGGCCCGGCCACCACTGCTATTCGCACGAACCCAGCGTGCCACACTCGAGCCGTCCTGCTCGACGTGTGCCGAGATCAGGTCGACGCAGCCTCGTTCACGCAGTCTCGGGCCGGAGGTAACTGTCCACTGCATACGCCACCTGGCGGGTCACCTCGCTACCGGAGACGCGCTCGGACACCATCTCCGCGGACTGCACCGCGGACTGCACCATCAGGAGCACCAGCGTGGCCAGGGTGGTGGGATCCCCCGCACGGATCGAGGAATCACGTTGTCCGGCAACGACCAAGGAAGACAGTGCGTCGATGATCAGCGCCTGACTGGTTCCGAGTCGATGCAGAATGTAGGTGGCGAGTACGTCGGAATCGGAACGCAGAATCTTGACGAACAGCGGATGGAGCCGAATGCGGTCGGCTACTTCACCGACGGCAGTCACGAGCTGATCGCGAGCCGACGCGGTGGCGTCGAAACTCGGGATCAGGGCACCGATCTCACGAGTGAGCAGGCTCGACACCACTGCTCGTGTATCGGCCCATCTCCGGTACACGGTGGGCCTGCTGACCTTGGCGCGACGCGCGATCTCCGCCAAGGTCGTGCGCTTCACTCCGTGTTCGAGGATGCAGGACTTGGCCGCGTCGAGAACGGTGTCTTCGACCGATTTCTCGGGAGCATCGGTTCGGGAAGACGATTGGGGGGGCTCGGACGAGGCAAGACTCGACACCGGCTGCTCGATCACGTGCCACCCTTCGCAATTCGGACAAAAGTACTGAACTTCAAGCGACAACAGTCTCTTTCGTTACAGTACCTCACGGTTACACGCACATTCGGCCCGAAAGTCACCGATATCACGCATGCGCGATGCACGCCGGAGGCATTCGGCCACGAATCGCCTCGGTCACCACCACGGCAATCGTCAACCCTGGCAAGCTGATCGATGTGACAGACGAATCGGTGCGGCCATGACCCGATCGGTGACGGTGTTGACCAATCCGATGGCCGGCGGTGGGCGGGCAGGGCACGCCGGACGGAGCGCCGTGGCGCGACTGCGGGAGCGGGAACTGCACGTGACGGCCATCGAGGGCCGCACCCCCGGGGACGCGTTGACATTGCTGGAGAAGGCCGTCGGCAGCGGTACGGAGGCCGTGGTCGCGGTCGGCGGCGACGGGCTCGTCAATCTCGTCGTTCAAGTGCTCGCCGACACCGATGTCCCGATGGGCCTGATCCCGGCCGGCACCGGCAACGATCTGGCACGAACCCTGGGACTGCCTCTCGACGATCCTGCTCGCGCAGCCGACATCGTCGCCGACAATGTCACGCGCGCAATCGATCTCGGACGAATAGGCGAGCGCTGGTTCGCCACCGTTCTCTCCAGTGGTTTCGACTCACTGGTCACCGAGAGGGCCATTCGACTGCGCTGGCCGCGTGGACCTCTCCGGTACAACGCGGCCATGATGCTGCAGCTGGCGTCACTCCGAAAGCTCCCGTACGTCATCGAACTGGACGATGCCGAGCTTCGTCTGGACGCCACCTTGGTGGCGGTCGGAAACGGCAGGAGTTACGGAGGCGGCATGGTCGTGTGCCCTGCCGCGCGGGTGGATGACGGTTTGCTCGATGTCACCGTCGTTCGCGGGGTGAGTCGGACGCGACTGCTCACTCTGTCGCCGACTCTCTATCGGGGAACACACATCGACCTGCCCGAGGTCGATACATACACCTCGACGCAGGTCACCCTGCGGTGCGACGGAATCATCGCCTACGCGGACGGTGAGCGCGTCGCGGAACTACCGGTCACCGCTCGCTGCGTACCGCGGGCACTTCGAGTGTTCGTCGATCGGGGTTCTGCACCTCGAGGGTGAACCTGTCCGCTGGGTCAGAACTTCAGCGACGAACGGTCGTCGTTCGAGGAGATCGCCTTGTACAGCCACACCAGCCCCAACACGATCGCGCCTGCAACTACGAGCCAGAAGACACCTTTGATGATGGTGCCCAGAAGCGCAAGCGCAATCCAGATCAGAACGATGAATCCCAGTACTTTCCAGAACATGAGTGCTCCTACCGTGTCGCCGCGCACCGTGTCGTATCGCGTACTTCGATACTGGCACCCGAGCGCGACGAGCACATCGGGGTGAACCCTGAATTGTCTCAGCGGTGTCGGGCCCGGATAGCGTCGATCTCGGTGAGCGCCTCGGCCCATCCCTGCAATCGATCCGTCGCCGACAGCAGCTCGCGTCGATGCGATTCCACGACCGTCGCCGACACCGATCCAGCTGGTCCGGTCATCCGCGCGGCCGCAGCGACGAGCTGCTCGTACTGATCGACCCCGGTAGCGAGTTCGGCTGCAGCCGAGGCTATTCCGCCGCGCAGATGCTCGCGGGTCACAGCGCTCGCTGCCCCCGCACGTTCCAGAGCGGCGATGTCCACGGCCACTCCTTCGAGACCGCGGGCTGCATCGGACGTCACACCGATCATCTCCTCGACGTCGTCGGCACCGATCGTCTCGGACCTCGCCAGGATCCCCAACAACTCGAACAGACTCTGCTCGGCACCGGCCAGTCGAGTCATCGACTCGTACGCGGCGGATCCGCGCTGCGGCGACACACGCTTGGTCGGTAGGCCAACGGGGACCGGTTGGGCTCGAAGACGCCGCAACCGCGTCACCGCGAATGCCGCCGGTACGGCCATCAGGGCAGCGCTACCGCCGCCCACGAACAATGTCCACTCCGGGGCCGACAGCACGGCCATCCCCGCAGTTCCCACCGCGGTCGTCGTGGACGCGGCACCGAACCTGATTCCGCGTCGTCTGGCGCGGCGAATCTTCTTCAGATGCTTGACGCGCGGGTCTCTTCGACGTCCGGCGGCGTCGAGAATCGAGGTACCGACACTACGAGCGGATTCCGCCAGAGACCTCACCACCGCGCCGGACTCGGTGACGGCTGAGGTCACGGCCTCTCGATCGAGCGAAACGGCCGGCCGCTTACGCGACCGGCCGGATTCGTGTTCTCTTCTACCCATGTCGACGCTCTTGTCGGACGCCCGAGCTGTTCGTCAGGTCGATCTACGCCTGAGCCGGAGGCTCGGGCGTCGCGTCCGGGGACTTGGCAATCGAGGGCTTCGCCGCGGCGTTGCCGGACGGCAGCGAGTCGCCTGCCATCGAAGCGCGGATCTGCTCCAGGCGGCTGTGGCCCGCCATCTGCACGGAAGCCTGCTGGACCTCCATCATGCGACCGGAGACCGAGTTCTGAGCCAGCTCCGCCGATCCAAGGGCGTCGGCGTAGCGACGCTCGATCTTGTCGCGTACGGCGTCGAGGCTCGGGGTGTTTCCGGGCGCGGACAGGGTGCTGTCCATCGACCGCAGGGACTCGCTGACCTTCTCTTGCATCTTCGCCTGCTCGAGCTGGCTGAGCAGCTTGGTGCGTTCTGCGACCTTCGACTGCAGAGCCATGGCGTTCTGCTCGACGGCCTTCTTGGCCTGAGTGGCCGCCTGAAGAGACTGGTCGTGCAGGACCTTCAGGTCCTCGACGCTCTGCTCGGCGGTGACCAACTGCGCGGCGAAGGCCTCGGCTGCGTTCGTGTACTGCGTGGCCTTTTCGATGTCGCCCGCGGTGGCGGCCTGATCGGCCAGCGTCACCGCTTGCCGTGCGTTGGCGTTGAGCTTCTCGACCTCGTCCAGCTGCCTGCTGAGCTTCATCTCGAGCTGGCGCTGATTGCCGATGACGGACGCGGCCTGCTGGGACAGTGCCTGATGCTGCCGCTGCGCGTCTTCGATCGCCTGCTGAATCTGAACTTTGGGGTCGGCCTTCTCGTCGATCTTGGAATTGAAGAGCGCCATCATGTACTTCCAGGCTTTGACGAAAGGATTAGCCATGGGGTGGTCCTGCCTCCATCTGTTGCGCCGCGGTGGCCGCGTACGGGTCGGCTGCTCTCGCAGTGACCGAAATGAACCTGTCCGTGCTGTGAAAGTCGGGTGCGTGGTCTGGGTCAGGAGTGGAAACTGAGTACTTTTCCGATCTTAGGCGGCGGCGAGAGCTCTGGCAGCAGGTGCCGGAATCACGACGCGAGTATCGCCGTCGATGCGGGTAGCGACCGCCGCCTCGTCGAGCCGCGCGGCGGCGGTGGAGGCGTCGGACAGTGTCACACTGACATCGCTCATGACGTCCGAGAGCGGGACGGCGAGGGCGTCGCAGATCGCGGCGAGGAGTTCACTCGACGCCTCCTTGCGACCGCGTTCCACCTCGGAGAGGTATCCGAGGCTGACGCGTGCGGTGTTCGAGACTTCACGCAGGGTTCGGCTCTGTGCGACGCGAGTACGCCGCAAACTGTCGCCGAGTGCTTCACGCAATAGCAGCGCCATCTCGCTCCTCCTCGTTGGTGTTCGTGCCGACGTCTGTGCCGTCGAGACGACAACGTTCATATCTCGTTCGTCCGGAGCCGTCACGATGTTCAACGTCCCAGCCGGTCCGATTGGTTCCCGACCCTATATGCCCGTTCACTCCAACACGCGCCGAAGTTGCTCCGACACGGCTGCCAAGACTGTATCTCGCCGAATCGTCGGCCTGCTCGCTCCCGTTCGACATGGCCGCTGTCGAGGTCACGTCGGGACGATTCACGTCGAGGTCACGCCTCGGCGCAGGCGAACGGCCTGCACCACGTAGTCCAGGCCGGTGTACACCGTGAGCAGTACCGCCAGCGCCATCAACGCAACCGCCACCGGGTCCACGACGCTCGGCAGCGGGCACAGGTACACCCCTATCGCGAACGTCTGCACCAGAGTCTTCACCTTGCCGCCGCGGCCTGCGGGGATGACGCCGTGCCGGATGACGGCGAACCGCACGGCGGTGATACCGATCTCCCGCACCCCGATGATCACCGTCACCCACCACGACAGATCGCCCAGCATCGACAGTCCGACGAGCGCGGCACCGATCAGCGCCTTGTCCGCGATGGGGTCGGCCATCTTCCCGAAATCGGTGACGAGACCGTACTTGCGGGCCAACTGACCGTCGATCCGGTCGGTGATGGCAGCAGCGGCGAAGATCGCGGTTGCCGCCAGTCGCCACGACGTGTCCTGGCCGTCGCCGACGAACAGCGCTGCGAGAAAAACCGGAACCAGTGCGATTCGGAGAACCGTGAGAACGTTCGCGATGTTGAGCAACGGCACTTCGTCCGGTCCACCGGAGACGGCATTACCGTGGGGCAGCCCCGACTTGCGCGGAGTCTCCCCTGTGCCGGAGGCGCGATCGTTCGGGATCTCACCACTGGATGGAACGCCGTGACCAGGCGCAACCGGCCCACTCATCGGCACACCCGCGAACCGTCGAAGACGTACCGGTCGATGTGTCGGCTTTTGCGCAGCACCGATCCGCCGAGACGGGGACACAGCTCACGAAGCGACACACGAAAAGTTTATCGGTTGAGGTACTGACTACTGTTCACCCCATGACTTCTGGGCCGAATCGGGCGAGTCGCGACATCGCAGACCCCGAATCCGACGTGCATTCCGACATCGCGGACCGTGGCTCCGCCGGCGACGGCACCCTCGTCGTGCGTCGCGCCAGGACCTCCGACATCCCCGAGATCAAGCGTTTGATCGACATCTACGCCGGACGCATTCTGCTCGAGAAGAATCTCGTCACCCTGTACGAGGCGGTGCAGGAGTTCTGGATCGCCGAGCGTGACGGCGAGATCATCGGCTGCGGTGCGTTGCACGTGCTGTGGGCCGATCTCGGCGAGGTTCGCACGGTCGCGGTCGATCCCGCCGCGAAGGGGCACGGTGCAGGCCACCTGATCGTCGCCAAACTGATCGAGGTCGCTCGTGATCTGGCGCTGCAGAAGGTGTTCGTGCTGACGTTCGAGGTGGACTTCTTCTCCCGACACGGGTTTGCCGAGATCGACGGAACCCCCGTGACGGCCGAGGTCTACGCGGAGATGTGCCGTTCGTACGACACCGGCGTGGCGGAGTTCCTCGACCTGAGTTACGTCAAACCGAACACTCTGGGCAACACGCGGATGCTGCTGTCGCTCTGACAGAATTCTTGGATCACCCCTCGAATCCGGAAGAGAGCTCCATGCCCCTGATCGCCGTCAGCTACACCTACTCACCCGCCACCACGGACGGACGCGACACCCATCGCGCAGCCCACCGCGCCTGGCTGGCCGATCTGCTCGAGCAGAAGACCCTGGTGTCGAGCGGACCGTACGCCGATGGCAGCGGGGCGCTGCTGCTGGTGGACGGCCCGGATGCCGCCACCGTCGAAACGCTGTTCGCACAGGACCCGTTCGCGGTGGAGAACCTGATCGAGTCGGCGACGTTCCACGAGTGGACGCCCGTCATGGGCACCTTCACGTCCTGATCTTCCCGCTCACCCGGTTCGCGTGAATGGACCACTGCACCGCCGAGACGGCTGCAATGGTCCATTCACCCCGACCGGGAGCGTCAGAACTCGTCCGACGCGGGCTGCTCGTCCGGGTCGCCGCCCTTGATCGACCACAGCAGACCGTCGAGCTCGTCCGGTTTGACGAGCACCTCGCGGGCCTTCGATCCCTCACTCGGGCCGACGACTCCGCGATTCTCCATCAGGTCCATCAATCGCCCGGCCTTGGCGAAGCCGACTCGAAGCTTGCGCTGCAGCATCGACGTCGAACCGAACTGGCTCGTCACGACCAGCTCGACCGCCTGCAACAGCACGTCGAGGTCGTCGCCGATGTCGGGGTCGACGTCCTTCTTGTCCGAGACCTTCGCTGCGGTGACGGTGTCGTTGTACTCGGGCTCGGCCTGGTTCTTGGCGAAGTCGACGACGGCGGCGATTTCCTCGTCGGTGATGAACGCACCCTGCAGACGCGTCGGCTTACCGGCACCCATCGGCAGGAAGAGCGCGTCGCCCATGCCGATCAGCTTCTCCGCGCCCGGCTGGTCCAGGATGACGCGGGAGTCGGTCAGCGACGAGGTGGCGAAGGCCAGACGCGACGGCACGTTCGTCTTGATCAGACCGGTGACGACGTCGACGGAGGGACGCTGGGTGGCGAGCACCAGGTGGATGCCGGCTGCGCGCGCCTTCTGCGTGATGCGCACGATGGCTTCCTCGACGTCCCGAGGAGCGGTCATCATGAGATCGGCCAGCTCGTCGACGATCGCGAGGATGTACGGGTACGGCCGATACACACGTTCGCTGCCCAGGGGTGCGGTGATCTCGCCGGAGCGCACCTTCTTGTTGAAGTCGTCGATGTGACGGACCTTGTTGATCTGCATGTCCTGGTAGCGCTGCTCCATCTCCTCGACGAGCCACGCCAGCGCCGCGGCAGCCTTCTTGGGCTGCGTGATGATCGGGGTGATGAGGTGGGGAATGCCCTCGTAGGGCGTCAGCTCCACCATCTTCGGGTCGATCAGGATCATCCGAACCTCGTCCGGCGTCGCCCGTGCGAGCAGCGAGACGAGCATCGAGTTCACGAAGCTGGACTTACCGGAACCGGTGGATCCGGCCACCAGCAAGTGAGGCATCTTCGCGAGGTTGGCACTGACGAAGTCGCCCTCGATGTCCTTACCGAGTCCGATCACCAACGGATGGTGATCCTTTCGCGTCGACGGCGCAGTCAGCACGTCCGCCAGGCGGACCATCTCACGGTCCGAGTTGGGCACCTCGATACCGACCGCAGACTTCCCCGGGATCGGTGCCAACAGGCGCACGTTGTCGGTCGCGACCGCATAGGCGATGTTGCGTGCGAGTGCGGTGATCTTCTCGACCTTGACGCCGGGACCCAGCTCCACCTCGTAGCGAGTGACCGTGGGCCCGCGGGTGAAACCGGTGACCGCGGCATCGATCTTGAACTGCTCGAGTACCTCGGAGATGGCCTCGATCATGGCGTCGTTGGCCTGGCTGCGGGTCTTGGGCGGGTCGCCGTCGATCAGTAGCGACAGCGACGGAAGCGTGTAATCCCCGTCGACGACGCGATCGACGACGATCTTGTCGTCCTCGGTTGCCTGTTTCGGTTCGGCTGCCTTCACGATGGGCTTCGGCTTGGGCCGCGGGGGCGCGACCGGCTCGGGGGCAGGTGTGGGAACGGCGGCGGCAGGCGTGATGACCTCGGTGGCGGCCTCGGGCGGCGGGGTCTTGCGCGCGCGTGGCGGCTTGGCGACCGGGATGTATTCCTCGGTCGGATAGTTGTCGTACGGGTCCGCGCCGCCGTGGACCGGATAGCCGTCGGCGTCGAAGTTGCTGTCGTAGTCGCCGTAGCCCTCGTCACCGAACTCGGAACCGAAGTCGGCCGGGTCGTACTCGTCGTATTCGTCGCCGCGACTGTCGGTGCCGAACAGTGCACGCATCCTATCGGGTACGTCGCGGACGGTGGTGCCGGTGAGCAGGAGTACTCCGAACAGCCCGGCGAGCAGCAACAACGGCACGGCCAGCCATACGGTGAGGCCGTCGGCGATGGGCCCACCCGCCACGTATCCGACGAAGCCTGCGCCCTCGGATCGGCCGGCGGCATCGGTCGGTGAACCAGCGGCCATGTGCCACAGCCCGAGGATCGGCAGGCCGAGCAGAATCGATCCCAGGACCAGGCGCGGCCGTACCTCGGGATGTGGTTCGGAGCGCATCAGAACGACAGCGATTGCGACACCGAGCACGGGCGCGACGTAACCGGCTTCACCGATGACGGCGCGGATGCCCACCTCGATCCATTCGCCGACCGGTCCCCCGGCGCTCAGCCACACACTCGCGGCGACGACAACACTGACGGCGATGAGTCCGAGGGCGATTCCGTCCCGCCGGTGGCCGTGTTCGATGTCGGCGGCCTTGCTCACCGTCCGGGTCGTGGCACCGACTCCGCGAGCCGCCATCGACCAGGTGGACGCGATGCCCCGCCCGATCGCGTCGAGGGCACCGCGTGACTTCTTCTTCGCCGCAGGCCGCCGAGCCGTCGACGCGCCCCTGGCGGGGGCCTTGCCACGCGAGGATGCGTTCGCGCGGGACGTCGCCGGGTTGCGCGGCGCGGTGGGCTTCTTCGGCGTCGTGACGGTGCGCGCGGTACGGCCGCCACCGGATTTACGGGCGGTGCCGGACGCGCGCGCGGAGCCGGATCCGCTGGACCCGGCCCTGGCGGTGGAGGTGCTGGTCTTTCCTGCCATGCCCCCAGGCTAGTCGCAACAGCCCCGTCGAAACCATCCGCAACACCAGTAACAGCGGAGGTGAATGTGTCAGAAGCTCAGATCGAGCGCCTTCACAGCAGCGACGTCGTCTGCCGAACCCTCGTACAGCACCTCGATTCGGTCGCGACCGAACGCGTAGAGCAGTAGTTCCGACGGCTCCCCCACCACGGTCACGCCGGGGCCCGAGCCGCCCTTGAACGTGGCCCGTCGGCCATCGGGAGTGCGCACGTGGACAGGTACGGGCGAGGAGCGGTGACCGCCCCGACCCACCAGACGAACCTGTGGCCAGAGCCGGGTCTCCACCGCACTGGGCAACACTCGCCGAGTCCAGTTCTCGCCTGCCCGGCGCAGATCCTCGTGATGAACGAACATCTCGCCGAGATTGATCAGCGGATCCAGCAGTGCGAACGGCGACCAGATAGGCGGCCCCGTCCGCACGTCCTCCACCACTGTCGTGAACGGCTTGTTCGCCACGGAACGCTGGACGCGTTCCGTGTACCCCGCGAGCGGAGAAAGAAAAATGCCAGGCGATGCGTCCA
Organism: Rhodococcus sp. 05-340-2; assembly: GCF_002258915.1. Classification (NCBI taxonomy): domain Bacteria; kingdom Bacillati; phylum Actinomycetota; class Actinomycetes; order Mycobacteriales; family Nocardiaceae; genus Rhodococcus; species Rhodococcus sp. 05-340-2. Next base: position 384,671 of record NZ_NOYU01000027.1, on the reverse strand, counting down.
GGCGTCGCTCGCGGACGACGAGATGCGCTGCGAGATCTGCCGCTGTCCACTCACCGCACAGCGTCGGCGCATCGGGACCCACGTCGAGAAGGGTCTGGACCAGCTGAGAACGTTCATCCTGGGCAAGGCTCACACCGACCACGGTACGTCCCGAGCCGACCGACGGCATCCCGCCGGCCCCACACTCCCCGATGTTCGACGCGCCCGAGGCGTCGGTAGCCTCCCAACAGTGCCGGTATCGGAAATTCTCGTCATCCTGCTCGCCGGACTCGGAGCCGGAGCAATCAACGCCGTCGTCGGTTCCGGGACGCTGATCACGTTTCCGACGTTGGTCGCATTCGGCTACCCCCCGGTGGTCGCCACCATGTCCAACGCGGTGGGACTGGTCGCGGGGAGCATCTCGGGCACGTGGGGCTATCGCCGCGAACTGCGCGGGCAGTGGCATCGACTGCGGTGGCAGTTGCCCGCCTCGTTCTTCGGAGCCCTCGGCGGGGCCTGGCTGCTGTTGCATCTACCCGAAACCGTCTTCGCCGCAGTGGTCCCGGTGTTGCTCATCGGTGCGCTGATTCTCGTTGTCGCACAACCGAGAATCCAGGCCTGGGCCAAGCGGCGATCGGAGGCCGCCGGCAAGGCCGCAAACCACATCAGCCGGACCAGGATGGCCTTGGTCACCGGCGGCACTCTGCTGGTGGGAATCTACGGCGGCTATTTCACTGCGGCACAGGGCATTCTGCTCATCGGAGTGATGGGTGCACTGCTCCCCGAAACCATGCAACGGATGAACGCAGCCAAGAATCTGTTGTCGCTGGTCGTCAATGTCGTTGCAGCGGTGACGTACACGATCTTTCGATTCGACGACATCAGCTGGCAGGCAGCCGGACTGATCGCGGTCGGCTCCCTGATCGGTGGAGCCGTCGGAGCACGCTACGGCCGCCGGCTCTCGCCGGCGGCCCTGCGTGGTGCCATCGTCGTTCTCGGTCTGATCGGACTCTGGCGACTACTCGTCTAGACGATCGCGTCCAGTTCGGCTGCGGGCGCGCCTAGTTCGACTGCGGTTGCGGCTTGACCGCGATGATCGTCGGAACGATCATCGGCTTGCGGCGATACTTGTCCGCCACCCACCGACCGACGACACGACGCACTGCCTGTGCGATGCGGTGCGTATCGGACACGCCGTCGGACGCCAGACGCTGCAACTCCGACTCGACGAGCTGACCGGCTTCCTTGAGTGCGGCCGGATCGTCGGAGAATCCGCGACCGGACACCTCGGGTGCGGTCACTGCACGTCCGGTGGCCGAATCGACGGCGACGCTGATCGCGATGAATCCGCCCTCGCCCAGTACGAGTCGATCGGACAGCGTCGAATCGCCGACGTCACCGACCGAGAGGCCGTCGACGTACACATGCCCCACGGGCACCTGTCCGACGATCTCGGCGAGACCGTCGACCATGTCGACGACCACGCCGTCCTCGGCCAGCACCACACGCTCCTCGGGGACACCCGTCGCCTTGGCCAGTGCCGCGTTGGCGCGCAGGTGACGCCACTCGCCGTGTACCGGCATGGCATTGGTGGGTCGAACCGCGTTGTACAGGTACAGCAGCTCACCGGCCGAGGCATGGCCCGAGACGTGAACCTTCGCATTCTGCTGCGTCACGACAGTCGCACCACGCTTGGCGAGGCCGTTCACCACCGCGAACACCGAGTTCTCGTTGCCGGGGATGAGCGAGGACGCCAGCACCACGAGATCGTTCGCCTTGACGTTGATCTGGCGATGCTCGCCGCGAGCCATCCGGGACAGCGCCGACAGCGGCTCGCCCTGCGAACCGGTGGAAATCAGTACCAACCGGTCGTCGGGAAGCGTTGCGGCAGTGTCGACATTGACCTCGAGGCCGTCGGGCACACGCAGATAGCCGAGATCCTGAGCGATCTGCATGTTGCGGACCATCGACCGACCGACGAATGCCACCCGACGGTTGTACCGCTCGGCGACATCGATGACCTGCTGGATGCGATGCACGTGACTGGCGAACGACGCGACGATGACGCGCTGCTTCGCCTTGCCGATGACGGTGTCGAGCACTCCGCCGATCTCACGTTCGGGCGTGACGAATCCGGGCACCTCGGCATTGGTGGAGTCGACCAGAAACAGGTCGACTCCCTCGTCGCCGAGCCGCGAGAAGCCGGCCAGGTCCGTCAGGCGGCCGTCGAGTGGCAGTTGATCGAGCTTGATGTCACCCGTGTGCAGCACCAGACCGGCGTCGGTTCTGATGGCAATGGCGAGCGCGTCGGGAATCGAGTGGTTCACCGCGAAGTACTCGCAGTCGAACGGTCCGTGCTGCGTGTGCTGACCTTCGATGACCTCGACGAGGTTCGGCCGCAACCGGTGCTCACGGCACTTCGCCGCGACGAGCGCGAGGGTGAACTTGGATCCGACGACGGGCAGGTCGGGACGCAGGCGAAGCAGGAACGGGACAGCACCGATGTGGTCCTCGTGACCGTGTGTCAGAACCACGGCCTCGACGTCGGCCATGCGGTTCTCGATGTGCCGGAAGTCGGGCAGGATCAGGTCGACACCCGGCTGCTGGTCCTCGGGGAAGAGCACGCCGCAGTCGATGATCAGCATTTTGCCCTGATGCTCGAACACCGTCATGTTGCGACCGATTTCGCCGATACCGCCGAGCGCGACCACTCGCAGGCCCTTGAACGGGGCCTTCGGAGGTGTGCCCAGACGCTCCGTGGGGTCGAATTCACGACGTTTGTCGGGACGCTGAGTGCGCGCCGAGTTCTGCACCATCGGCTTGCCCTGCCTGGCCCCTGCCGGTTGGCCCTGCTTCGGGGCCGGACGCTCGGAGGGGGGTCCGGCGTTTCGGGTTGCGCGTCCGCGCGATCTGTTCGGTCGTGTCATACAAGAACTCCTGCCGCCCGCAGCTCTGCTGCGAGCAATTCGATGTGGTCGATGCTCGGTGGCACCTGGGGAAGTCGTGGTTCGCCGACATCGATTCCGATGAGGCGGAGGCCGGCCTTCGAGGCGCTGACGCCGCCGAGGCGTGCGACCGAGCGAATGACCGGAATGAGGCTGACGTTGATCGCCTGCGCCCGCGCGATGTCACCCATCATGAAGGCGGTGTGCAGCTCACGGAGGCGAGAGGGAACGAGGTGGCCGATGACACTGACGAAGCCCGTCGCCCCGACCGAGAGCCAGGGAAGGTTCAGTGGATCGTCGCCGGAATAGAACTGCAGGCCTGTCGAGGCGATCAGTTCCGCGCCTGCGTTCAGATCTCCCTTGGCGTCCTTGACCGCGAGGATCCGGGGGTGCTCGGCCAGCCGACGCAACGTCTCGGTCTCGATGGGGACCACCGACCGCGGCGGAATGTCGTAGAGCATCACGGGCAGGTCGGTGGCGTTCGCGACCGCGGTGAAGTGTGCGTACAAGCCGGCCTGTGGTGGCCGAGAGTAGTACGGGGTGACGACCAGAAGACCGTGTGCGCCTGCACGGGCGGCGTCACGAGCGAGTTCGACGCTGTGCGCGGTGTCGTTGCTGCCTGCCCCGGCGATGATGCGAGCTCGATGGCCGACCGCAGCGATTACCGCGCGGAGCAGTTCGAGCTTCTCGTTCTCGGTGGTGGTGGGCGATTCGCCCGTCGTTCCGGCCAGAACCAGGCCGTCGTTGCCCTGCTCGACGAGATGATGTGCCAGCCGAACGCCCGCATCGATATCCAACTTACCGTCCGCTGTGAACGGGGTCACCATGGCGGTGAGCACCGTACCGAACACAGGCGCAACGGAAGGAGCGGCGTCACCGTAGGTCATGGCAGCAGATTACCCGGTGCTTTACCCACTCTCGCGCAGCGGGACTCCCCGCCGACACTCGCCACGTGTACCCGGTCTCGGCCGCAACCGAACCTCGCCGTCAGACCTCGGTCACGAACGGGCTGCGGGCCACTTCCGTGCCGTCCGGCAGCGTCGAGATCTCGAAGTCGCCGAACACGTCCGGAGCCACTCCCACGAGCTTACGCAGACATTCGACGGCAACACGGCGAATTTCCACGTCTGCGTGCTCCGAGGCACGCATCGACACGAAATGCCGCCATGCACGGTAGTTTCCGCTCACCACCACGCGCGTCTCGGTCGCGTTCGGCAACACCGACCGGGCCGCCTGCCGCGCCTGTTTGCCCCGCAGGGCGGCATTGGTGACCGATTCCAGCTTTCCCTCCAGCGCACCGAGCAGCTCGGTGTACGCCGCCCGGCTCGCCTCGGTCGCCGACGCGAACAACGCCTCGAGCTCGGGATCACCCTCGACAGCCGGCGGAAGTACCACGTTGGCGTCGTGCTCGGGAACGAATCGCTGCGAGAGCTGCGAGTAGGAGAAGTGCCGGTGCCTGATCAGCTCGTGCGTGCACGATCGCGAGATTCCGGTGATGTAGAAGCTCACGCTCGCGTGTTCGAGAACCGAGAGGTGTCCGACGTCGAGCAGATGACGCAGATACGAGGCATTGGTCGCGGTCCGGGGATTGGGCTTGGACCAGCTCTGATAGCAGGCACGTCCGGCGAACTCGACCAACGCCTGCCCACCGTCCGCATCGGTTTCCCAGGGAATGTCGACCGGCGGAACGAACTCGGTTCGGGCAACCAGTTGCACTCTCAGCGCAACCGTCCGCGGCACAGCTCTACCTTCGTTTTCTGCTGACACCGCACAACCCTAAACGCGGCACCGATGCCCGGCGAACGATGACGTCATGACGCTGCCGCATGACGTCACCAGGGGTGCTTGACCGACGTCAACTATGACGCCACACTGGCGTCATGGAACTGGACAAGTACACCGCGTCTCTACGCACGGATCTACTCGCGGCGGCCGCTCTGGGAGACGAGCACACCCGTACGACGGCCGAAGCACTCGGCAAGACGGCGGAAGCCTCGGCCAGATTGATGCTGCTCACGGCGCTGTCGGACTTCGCAGCAGAGGTATCGAACGACCTGGACGGACATACGGTCACCGTTCGCCTCGACGGTACGCAGGCGCACGCGGATGTTCGACGCGAAAGCCCCGTTCCCGGCCTGCACGACGGCGATCCGGCGGAGCCCGTCACCGACGACTACCCGACCATGGACGACGTGTCCGGTGAGGTCCGACGGGTGACGCTGCGACTGGTCGAACAGATCAAGGAACGTGCCGAGGACGCCGCGAACAACAGCGGAGTGTCACTCAATTCGTGGTTGTCGCAAGCGGTTCAGGGCGCACTGCGCGATCAGATGCGCAAGGATCGCGGCTGGAACAACTGATCGGCCCTACTTCTTCTCGCGCCACTCCCGCTCGAACGGCAACCGCCATGCGTGTGGAGCGATGAGTTGATGAATGGCGTTGGGCCCCCACGAGCCCGGTGCATACAGGCGAACCGGGGGCGGGTCGGCGAGCAGCGGTTCGGACACTTTCCACAGCCGCTCGATGCCCTCGGCCGTGGTGAACAGCGTGTGGTCGCCGTACATGGCGTCGAGAATCAGCCGTTCGTACGCTTCGAGGACGTCGCCGACTCGTTCGGTTTCGTGAACTGCGAACTGCATGCTGAGTTTGTCCAGGCGCATTCCGGGACCGGGGCGCTTACCGTAGAACGACAGTGACACCTTCGAGGCGTCCGCAAGGTCGAAGGTCAGGTGGTCGGGACCTTGCGCACCCACGCCCGAGCCGACGGGGAACATGCTCTTCGGTGGTTCCCTGAAGGCGATCGAGATGATGCGTTGCCCCTCGGCGAGGCGTTTTCCGCTGCGCAGGTAGAAGGGCACTCCGGCCCAGCGCCAATTGTCGATCTCGCACTTGAGTGCCACGAAGGTGTCGGTGTCGGAATCGGCAGCCACCCCCTCCTCCGAGCGATAGCCCGTGTACTGGCCTCGCACAACGTTTTTCGGGTCCAGCGGCATCATGGATCGGAAGACCTTGTTCTTCTCCTCGCTGATGGCGCGGGGTTCGAGCGCCGTCGGCGGTTCCATCGCCATGAACGCCAGCACCTGGAACAGGTGGGTGACCACCATGTCCCTGTACGCACCGGTGGATTCGTAGAATCCGGCGCGCCCGTCCAGGGCGAGCTTCTCCGGGATGTCGATCTGGACGTGATCGATGAAGTTTCGGTTCCAGATCGGCTCGAACAACCCGTTGGCGAAGCGGAAGGCCAGGATGTTCTGCGCGGGTTCCTTGCCGAGAAAGTGATCGATTCGGAAGATCTGATCCTCGTCGAACGTTTCGTGAACCCGGGCGTTCAGTGCGATCGCGCTCTCGAGGTCGGTGCCGAACGGCTTCTCCATGATGATCCGGGAGCGCTTCACCAGATCTGCCGACGCGAGCGTATCCACCACTGCCAGAGCAGCTCTCGGGGGAACCGACAAGTAATGCAGCCGTTTGGCGCTTCCTCCGAGCTCGATCTCGGCCTCGGCAACGGCCTCCCCCAGCGCCGCCGGTCCTGCCTTCTGCGACACGTAGGTCAGTCGCGAGGCGAAACGACTCCATTGCTCGTCGCCGACCTTGCGACTCGAGTGGGTGTTGATCGATTCGCGAGCGAGAGCGCGGAATTCGTCGGTCGACAGCTCTTCCAGCGATGTGCCGACGACCCGGATGTTCGGCGCGAGATCGGACAGCGCCAGATGCATCATCCCGGACAGCAGTTTTCGCTTGGCCAGGTCTCCTGTCGCCCCGAACAGGACGACGACCTGGGGTGGGAGTTCCGTGGCGGTGTCCGTCCGGCGTGAAGTCACGGTTCGAATAGTGGCACCGATCCTGCCCGAGTGCACTTCGGCAGGATTCGACCCGGCCGGCAGGCGTCAACGCAATGCCGCGACGAGGTCTCCCCGGTCCCCCACCACCACGCGTTCGAGTTCGAGCCAATCCGCCATCTCCCGCAGCACCTCTCGTAGTCGAGGCGCGATGTCACCGGCGTTGCGGTCGCCCTCGACGTACGCCGCGATCACGTGCAGTTCGGACTGCGCCCGCACTGCCTTGAGATCGACGCGGGCCACCAGATGCCCGTCGAGCAGAAAGGGAAACACGTAGTAGCCGTGAACTCGCTTGTGCTGTGGGGTGTATATCTCGATTCGGTAGTGGAAATCGAAAATTCGCTGCACCCGCGGCCGGTAGAAGATCATCGGATCGAACGGGCACAGCAGTGCGGCGGCGGTGGCCGTTCGCGGTGTCCTCGCCTCGCGGTGCAGGTATGCCGGTGCGTTCCAGCCTCGGACGGTCACCTGGTCGAGCACACCGTCCTCGACCAGTTCGCCGATCGCCGCCTTCGCCTGCTTCTGCGAGAGCCGGTAGTAGTCCCTCAGATCCGGCTCGGTACCGATTCCCAGTGCCCGCGAGGACTTTTCGATGAGCCGACGTATCGCCTCCGGTTCGTCGACGCGCCTGTGCAGAACGTTCTCCGGGATCACTCGTTCACGGAGCTCGTACCGGCGCACGAATCCCGTCCGTGCCGGCACGGTCACCACGCCTGCCGCGAACAGCTGTTCGCAGACGACCTTGACATCGCTGCGATCCCACCAGGGCCCTTTACGACCGGGTGTGTCCACCTCGAGGTGCTTCTCGATCTCACCGGCGCTGGCCGCACCGTTGTCGCCGATCACCGCGAGGACGTCGTCGACGAGAGTCGGTTCGCGATCGAGAATGTGGGCGGCTCCGCCCCACCGCCCGTGTCGATACAACTCCATTCGCCACCGCATCAGCGGCCAGTCCTCGACGGGCAGCAGTGCGGCCTCGTGGGCCCAGTACTCCACCAATCGACGAGGCCGACGCGCGGTGTCGGTCCATGCGGCGTCGTCGACGATCGTGTGGTCGTAGGCACCGACGCGACTGAACACCGGTGCGTAGTGCGCGCGCACCACCACCGACACCGAGTCGATCTGCAACAACCCGGTGGTGTCGATGGCTGCGTGAACCGCGGTCTTGCTCGCCGGCCGAGTACGCGACCGTCTCGATGCCAGCCCTTGGGCGGCCAGCGCGGTACGACGAGCGGCGGCGGCACTCATCTCCTGCATCGGATCAGCCTGTCACGGCCCACCGACACATCGACTCAGGTGCTGAACAGGTTCGCCGCCTTGAGGATCAATTCGTACAGCCCGTAGGCGAACGGCACGGCAACCCAGGCCCATGCGACCGCCATCGTGACCTGCCTCTGTCCGCCGCTCATGCCTTCGCTCCTGTTGTCGTCGCGGCCTTCGCCGGATCGGCTTCGTGGTACTTCGATGCAACCGGCTTGATGGCTTCGTTGGCCAGGAACCCGACCACCAGCAGACCGATCATCACGTAGAACGCCGGCAGGTATCGGCCGGTGGTGCCGGGCTCTCCGGCGTCGGCGATGGCATTGACGATCAGCGGCCCCAGCACACCGGCCACCGACCATGCGGTGAGGAGTCGTCCGTGGATCGCGCCCACCTGATACGTACCGAAGAGGTCCTTGAGGTAGGCCGGAACCGTCGCGAAACCCGCACCGTAGAACGAGAGAATCAGCAGGGCCGAGACCATGAACAGGATCTTGTTGGTGTTGGTGAACAAGGCGATGTAGAGGTACAGCAGTGCACCGATACCGAGGTACATCCGATAGATGTTCTTACGCCCCACCACATCGGATACCGAGGACCAGACGAACCGTCCGATCATGTTGGTCAGGGAGAGGAACGCGACGAAACCGGCCGCAGCCGCGGCGAGCGATTCGGGCGAGGTGGCGTCGGGAAAGAAGTCCTGATAGATGCCCGATCCACGTTCGAGAATGCCGATTCCGGCAGTGACGTTGAAGCACAGGACGACCCACAGCAGCCAGAACTGCGGTGTCTTCACTGCGTTCGCGGCCGAGACGTTGTGCGTCGAGATCATCGACGACGACGCGGGCGGGGTCCACCCTGCCGGTGTCCACCCCTCGGCGGGCACTCGAATGAGAACGACTCCCAGCGCCATGAACACCGCGTATCCGACGCCCAGCGTGAGGAACGTCTTGGCGATGGAACCGTCGGTGAAACCGCCGAAGTTCACCATCAGCTGGCTGGTGAGCGGGGACGCGATGAGTGCGCCGCCGCCGAATCCCATGATGGCGATACCGGTGGCCATTCCCGGCCTGTCCGGGAACCATTTCATCAAGGTCGAGACGGGTGAGATGTAGCCGATTCCGAGGCCGATACCGCCGACGAATCCGTAGCCGAAGATCACCAGCCAGAACTGTCCGAGGGCCATGCCGAGCGCGGACAGCAGCAGTCCCGAGACGAAGAAGACCAGAGAGACGGCCATGGCCCATCGTGGGCCGTTCTTCTCGACGCGGGTCCCGAAGATCGCCGCGGACAGGCCGAGCATCACGATGGCGAGCTGGAACGGAATGGCGGTGACGGTGCCGCTGAGCCCGAGTGCGTCGGGCTGCGAGATGGCGTTCTTGAACACGCTCCACGCGTAGGCGGACCCGATCGCGAGGTGAATGGACAGCGCGGCCGGTGGTATCAACCAGCGGCTCCACTCTGGTGTCGCGACAATGGCAGAGCGGTCGAGAATGCGGAGGGTCATCGAAATCCCTTGCGATAGAATTCGGTACAAAATTGCACTATCCCCTGCAGTCAAACACGGCCACCGCTCTACTCGCTCACAACCGCGAATAGTTTCTTCACCGAACTCACATTCTGACCCGCGTATCCTCGAGGCAGTGGATATCGAGCGGTGGCGCAGCAGATTGCCGGTGAGACGAGCCTCCGACGGCGAGGTGATCGGGTGGACCGTCGGGCACGGCACGAGTGCACAGGACGAGTACGACGACGGCTATGTGGTCGATGCCGTCAATCCCGCCGGAATCACCGTTGCGCAGGGCGTTCCGATCGAGACCGCCATCGCGCACCTCGAGGATCGCGGTCTGGCATCGCTGTCGGCTCCACACTGGACGAAGGCACCCCTGCCATTGGAATCCGAGACCGATCTGTCTGCACCGCAGGAGTATTGGCCGTGGCGGCGGGTGCTGATGACGCAACTCGACGACAACCGGGTGTGGATTCGGCCCGCATATCCGAGTTGGCCGGAACGCCTGCTCGAAATTCCGCTACCGATCCCGGCCGATGACATTCTGCGCCCGGACTCCCCCGAGAGTTCCGATTGAGTCAGTAGCGTCCCAGAACGGACCTCATGGTGTCGGCAAGTTGGGTCAGCCCGGGTTCCTCGACGGGCAGGTGACCGCACCCGTCGAGCATGACGATCTCGGTGTCGGCCCGAATGCGTTCCAGGAAGCGGATACTGACCTCCGGTGGCGTCCACCGGTCGTCGGCGGGGTGGGTCAGCAGTATCGGCGGACCGTCGTAGTCCTCGGGTCGGGTGTGCGAGTAGCCGAAGAAGCTCGCGAGGAAGCCGATCGGAACACGCACTCCGCCGCCTCTGGGGTCACGTGCACACAGGCCGGACAGCTCCGCGTCCAGGCTCATGTTCGCCATGTCGGCCATCCATCTGACGGGTATGCGTGCTCGGCTCGCGACGGCGGCGAGCAGCCGAAGCAGCTGTGGTGCGGGCCCGCCGAGCACGTCGAATCTCGCCGCAGCACGGCGGGCGCCGGGATCGGCCGGGTCGAGCAGACAGGTGGCGATCACCCTGTTCACCAGCCCCGTTCGGTGCGCTACCTCGTACGCGAGCATGCCTCCCATGCTTGCGCCCAACAGGACGAGAGGACGGCCGTCGCGAGACTTCTCGGCAACCACGAGCTCGCACAGCAGATCGATCCAGTCGCGGTAGCGAACGGACGCGGGGTCCGAGACGACGGTGTCTCCGTAGAGTGGCAGGTCGGGGCACATCACCTCGACGCCCTCTCGAACGGCGACAGCGGCGTACGGCCACAGCAGACCGGAGTAACCCCCGGCACCGTGCAGGGCCATGACACGGACCTTCGATTCGGGCCGCGCAGCGCGGGCGATGTGAACGCGCGTGTCGCGCCACATCCAGAACGTCGACTCGGGCTTCTCCCCTGGTACCGGCCGATACTGCTCGGGCAGGAATCGGGCATATCGGTCGACGTCCACGGACACACGGTATCCGTCAGACCGACAGCCCCGCTGCGACAGTTCCGCCGAGTTCGTAGCAGCGTTCACGTGCGGGCTTGCCGCTCTCGGCGAGGTGCACGGTGCCGAAGACCTTCTCGAGGCCCCAACCCGTCGCGACCTTCTCGATGGCCCGTCCGGCGCCCACGGTGTCGTCGTTGCCGTGAACCCAAGCGGCGTAGGGCTTTCCGGCAACGGCACCGAGGCACGGGTAGTACACGGTGTCGAAGAAGTGTTTCAGAGCTCCGCTCATGTATCCGAAATTCGCCGGTGTTCCGAACAGAAACCCATCTGCGGCAAGCACATCGGGAACGGTAGCGCCGAGTGCAGGCACACTGCGCACGTCCACGCCGGTGATCTCGGGGTCGTGCGCGCCGTCGAGAACTGCCTCGAGCAGCTCACGAGTGAGCGGGCTCGGGGTGTGATGAACGACCAGAAGGGTGCGCGTCACCGGTGTCAGTTCTCTGCGCGTTCCAGTGCCACAGCACGTTTCATCGTCTCGCGGGCCCGCCCGCGGTCACCGGCGTAATCGTAGGCACGAGCCAGACGATAGGAGTTTCGCCAGTTGTCCGGATCCTTCTCCCATTCGGTCTTGACCTGTTGGAACAACTCGTCTGCGGCATCGCGTTCGATCCGTCCCGACGGCCTACGCGGAAGATCCGCGACGTCGAGTTCGAGGCCCTCCTCGTGGATGCGCGAGGCCAGCCTCTGGTGGTCGAAGCCGGCTTTGAGGGTGGCCCACACGATCCACAACCCGAGTATCGGCAGCAGCAGGACCCCGATCCCCAAGGAGATACTGGCCACGCCGCCGTTCTGGATCAGCGTCACACCGCGCTGGCCGAGCAGGAAGAAGTAGAAGCCGAGAATCAGCACCATCACCGTGATGATGGCGAGCACCTTCGTCGTTTTGTTCACCGTCGATCAGCTCACAGATCCAGCAGCGGATCGAGACCGACGGTCAACCCGGGTCGCCCGGCGATCTCGCGAACTCCGAGAAGGACTCCGGGCGCGAAGGACGTGCGATCGAGCGAGTCGTGCCGAATACTCAGCGTCTCCCCCTGGGTGCCCAGCAGAACCTCTTGATGCGCAACGAGTCCCGCGAGCCGGATCGAGTGCACACGCACTCCGTCCACGTCGGCACCACGTGCGCCGTCGAGTTCGGTCGTCGTCGCGTCGGGGCTCGGCGGAGTGCCTGCGGCGGCGCGTGCCTCGGCAATCAACGCGGCAGTCCGGTACGCCGTTCCCGACGGCGCATCGGCCTTGTTGGGGTGGTGCAGTTCGATCACCTCGACCGAGTCGAAGAACCGAGCTGCCTGCTGCGCGAATCGCATCGACAGCACCGCGCCGATGGCGAAGTTCGGCGCGATCAACACACCCGTCTGCGGCGATCCCGCCAGCCATTCGCGAACCTGCTCGAGGCGCTGCTCATCGAATCCGGTGGTGCCGACCACGGCATGGATGCCCTGCTCGATCAAGAACTGCAGGTTGTCCATCACCACGTCGGGGTGAGTGAAGTCCACGACCACCTGGGCGTTCGCGTCGACGAAGTTCGCCAGCGGATCGCCCTGGTCGACGGTCGCCACGAGCTCGAGATCGTCGGCTGCCTCGACGGCGGCACAGATGGCCTGACCTACCTTGCCGCGTGACCCCAGTACCCCTACTCGAACAGGTGCCGTTGCACTCACGTCGTACCCACACTCGTTTCGTCGTCGTCTTGTCGCTTCTACCGACTTCAGAGCCTACTTCTCCACGGTCCGCCCCGGCCGCTACGGTCGTCCGGTGACATCCAGCGTCCTGTTCGCCGACCGAGTCGATCTCGTCCGCGGTGGCCGATACCTGCTCAGTGATGCAACGCTGCGGGTCGAGGAGGGCGAGCACTGGGTTTTGCTCGGCGCCAACGGCGCGGGCAAATCCACCCTGCTCAGCTTGCTCGGCGCGCTCGTTCATCCCACTCACGGTTCCGTGCACGTTCTGGGCCATCGCCTCGGGCGTGTGGACATGCGCGAGTTGCGGACGCACATCGGCCACGTCGATCCACGACTGAGGGTCGAGGCTCCGCTGACGCTCTTCCAGGTCGTGTTGACCGGACTGACCAACACACCGGATCTGATCCCGAGATGGTCGGCCACCGAGGACCAGATTGCGCGCGCTCACCGACTCGTCGAGTCCCTCGGTGTCGCCCATCGACTCGACGCGTCGTGGCACACGCTCTCGCAGGGCGAGCGGGGCCGAGCGCTCATCGCGCGCGCTCTACTTCCCGACCCGGCGCTGCTGCTGCTCGACGAGCCCGCCACCGGGCTCGATCTCGCTGCCCGCGAACAACTCCTGAGTGCACTCGACTCGCTGCGCGCCGAACACCCGACTTTGGCCAGCATTCTGGTGACTCATCACCTCGAGGAAATCCCGACCTCGACCACCCACGCCCTGCTCATCCGTGACGGAAGAGTGCAGACGCAGGGAGCCGTCGACGCGGTGCTGACCACAGAGAACATCAGTGAGTGTTTCGACCATCCCATCGAGATCTCGAAGCAACGCGGCCGGTGGGTCGCCACGGCGGCCCACCGCTGATGCTCGGTCGAAGACAGCTGAAACTCAGTCGAAGACGATGACCTGACGGATCGCGTTACCGTCGGCCAATTCGTCCATGCCGCGGTTGATCTCGTCCAACGTGATTCTCGACGAGATCAGCTTCTCGACGGGAAGCCGTCCCTCACGCCACATCTGGGCGTACGTCGGGATGTCGCGTGCAGGCACCGCCGAGCCGAGGTAGCTGCCGATGATCGTGCGCGCCTCCGCCACCAGGCCCAGCGGCGAGATGGATGATCGGGCGTCGGGTGCGGGGAGACCGACGGTGATGGTCTTGCCGCCGGGAGCCGTTGCAGCGACGGCAGTTTCGAAGGCTCGGGCGTTGCCGGCGGCCTCGATGACGATATCGGCCTTGATTCCCTTCTCGGCGAGCTCGGCGGGCGAATATACCTGCGTTGCACCCAGATCGGTTGCGGTGGAAAGCTTGTCCGGGACCCCGTCGACTCCGATCACCTCACCGGCACCCACCGATACGGCCGTAAGAACAGCTGCCATGCCGACGCCGCCGAGGCCCACCACCATCACCGACTGCCCGGGCTTCGGAGTACCGGCGTTGAGCACCGCGCCGCCGCCGGTCAGTACCGCACAACCGAGGACTGCTGCGATGTCGGCCGGGATGTCGTCCTCGACCGGCACCACCGACTTTCGGCTGACCACCGCGTGGGTGGCGAATCCGGAGACTCCGAGGTGATGCTTGACCTCTTCCCCGTCACGGTGCAACTTGATGCCGCCGCCGAGCAGTGTCCCGGCATTGTTCGACGCACTGCCGGTGATGCAGGGCATCTGGCCGTCGGTGGCGCACCCGGCGCATTCGCCGCAGCGCGGGAGGAACGTCATGACGACACGAGTGCCGACCGCGATGTCGTCGACACCGGGGCCGACTTCCTCGACGCGGCCTGCGGCCTCGTGGCCGAGCAGCATCGGGACCGGACGAACTCGATTGCCGTCGACCACCGACAGATCCGAGTGACACAGCCCCGCGGCTTCGATCCGGATCAGCAGTTCGCCGTCTCCGGGCGAGCCGAGCTCGAGGTCGGAGACGGTGATGGGATGCGAGTCCGCAAAGGGACGAGATCGGCCGATTTCTTCGAGTACTGCGCCGCGAATCTTCATCCCGCCAGACTATGCGGCTCCGCTGCAGTGGTGTGGAAAAGTGCCGTGGGGGGCACTCAACCGCACCACTGCGCGTAGCGCACTACAGCGGCAGACGCGGCCTGAGCAGGTGCGCAACCAGTGCCGTCCACCCGGTTTGGTGCGTGGCCCCGAGTCCCTCGCCGGTGTCCCCATCGAAGTACTCGTTGAAACTGGGATGCCTGCTCCACAGTGGGTCGAGGCTGGATTCGATGCGCTCGCCGTCCGCGGGTCTCTTGCCGTCGACCGGTCGGAACAGTCCGGCGAGACCGTTGTCGATCAGATCGGCGGCGTCGGTGAGGGTGCGGTGGTTGCCCGAGCCGGTGGGGATCTCGATGGTGAACGAGTCGCCGTAGTACCGGCCGTAGGCGCGGAGCTTGTCGGCGAGCAGCACGTTCACCGGGAACCACACCGGCCCGCGCCAGTTGGAGTTGCCGCCGAACATGCCGGTGCGCGACTCCCCCGGCTCGTATTCGATGGACAGGCTACGGCCGTCGACGTCGAACGTGACCGGTTCTCGGTACGAGGCCGAGAGCGAACGAATCCCGAAGTGCGACAAGAACTCCTCGGAGTCGAACATGCGGGCCAGGATGCGCTTGAGCCGCTCGGGCTGGACGAGCGTCAGCAGCATGCGCACCTCGCCACCCTCACGCCGAGCCAGCAGCGGGCTGACCATCTCCGGCCGTCGACGCTGAATCCAACGCAGGCGGGCGGTGAGGTCCGGGCATTCCTCCTCGACCCACGGCGGGATCTCGGTCGCCCCGAGAATCGGAAGCAGACCCACCATCGACCGAACCCGCATCGGTACCGCATCGCCCTCGGGTTGCACGAGGACGTCGTAGAAGAAGCCGTCCTCCTCGTGCCACAGCGAAATGTGTTGAGAACCGAACGAATTGACCGCCTTCGCGATCGAGAGGAAGTGCGAGAAGAACTTGGTCGCGACGTCGTCCCAGGCGCTGTCGTGCCGCGCGAGTTCCAGTGCGATCTTGAACATCTGCTGGCAGTAGAACGCCATCCAACTCGTCGCGTCGGACTGCTCGAGCCGGAAGCCGGGAGGCAGCGGTGCCGATCGGTTGAACAACCCGATGTTGTCCATACCGAGGAATCCACCCTCGAAGATGTTCGAGCCCTCCGAGTCCTTGCGGTTGACCCACCAGGCGAAGTTGAGCAGCAGCTTGGTGAACACCCGCACCAGGAACTCGCGATCCCGGTAGCCGTCGATGCGGTAGACGTGCCATGCCGCCCATGCGTGCACGGGTGGGTTGACGTCACCGAACTCCCACTCGTACGCGGGCAGCTGGCCGTTGGGGTGCATGGCCCATTCCCGGCACATGAGCACCAACTGCTCCTTCGCGAAATCGGCATCCACGTGCGCCAACGGAATCGCATGAAAGGCCAGGTCCCAGGCCGCGAACCACGGGTACTCCCACTCGTCGGGCATCGAGATGACGTCGGCCAACGCCAGGTGACGCCAGTGCGCATTGCGCCCACCCGGGTTCTGCCTCGAGTCCGGTGCCGGAGCACCGACCTTGTCGCCCTCGATCCATTCCTCCACGTCGTATCGATAGAGCTGTTTGGTCCACAGCAAGCCCGCGTAGGCGCGCCGCGCCACGTGCCGGTCGACGTCGGTGAGGTCGGAGCCGATCACGGCGCCGTAGAACTCGTTGGCCTCGGTCTCGCGATCGACGTTGACGGCATCGAATCCGGCACCGAACGTCTGCTCGTCCGGTCGGTTGGGCGACAACCGCAGTCGGACCGATTCCGTTGCACCGGAGGCGATGTCGTCGAAGCGGTACCAGAACGCAGCCTTCGTACCGGTCTGCTCGGGGTTGACCGCATCGAGCTCCCCGTCGACGACTCGGCGGCCGATGCCGTCCTTGGGGTAGGCCGAGATGTTCTCCTGCCCCCACAGTGCTTCGGCATTGGTTTCGTTGTCGCAGAACAGAACTGCCGGCGTTCCTTCGGCGCTGAGGTAGTAGCGACCGAGAAATCCGTGGTCGACGGCGATGGCTTCGAGTCCACCTGCCATGAGGTCCGGCGGGCTCAGCTGCGCCAGTGTTCCGCCCCGCTCGTCGCGTCCCCAGGACCAGGTGTTGCGCAACCACAGGTGCGGCAGAAGGTCGACCGACGCCGCCTCGGGGCCGTGGTTGGTGATCGAGATGGTGATGCAGATGTCGTCGGGTGAGGCCTTGGCGTACGTGACCTGGACGTCGAAGAATCTGTTCTCGTCGAGAATACCGGTGTCGGCCAGCTCGTATTCGCGGTCGTCACGCCCGCGCCGGGCATTCTCTTCTCGCAGGTGAGCGTAGGGATACTCCGCGTGCGGATAGCGGTAGAGCCATTGCATCCAGCTGTGCGTCGGCGTTCCGTCGACCGCCCAGAAGTACTCCTTGACGTCCTCGCCGTGATTGCCCTCTTCGTTGGCGAGACCGAACAACCGTTCCTTGAGGATCGGATCCTTGCGATTCCACAGTGCGAACGAAAAATTCAGGAACCCGAAGCGGTCGCAGATTCCCCCGATACCGTCCTCGCCCCAGCGGTATGCCCGTTTGTGTGCCTGATCGAACGGGAACGACGCCCAGGCGTTTCCGTCTTCCGAGTAGTCCTCGCGCACTGTGCCCCACTGCCGTCCCGCCAGGTACGGACCCCACTGACGCCACGGGCCGCTGACTCCGGGCGATTCGGCCAACCGATTGTGTTCGACGGTCGACGGGGTGGGAACGCTCACGGGATTGGTGGTCACAGCACACAGTCTGGTCGTTGGCGGTCAGCGATGCACGCCGACATTGGCCGCAAGGTATCCGACGCGGCGCTGCACCGCGGCGATCTCGCGGATCCCGTCGGTGAGCAGACTCCGTTCCAGCGGCGACAGATCGGCCATGATCAGCACGTCGCCGGGGCGGTGGCCCGCTGTGATCTGGTCGATCTGATGCGACAGTCGGAGCCGCTGCAACAGGGCGAACACTTCGGTCAGTGTGGCGACATCGCGTTCGGAGAGCATGCCGTTGCCCGACGCCGCGGCGAGCCGCGCGGGGGTGGAGGACGAGGCGATGCCGACCGACAACCCACCCCACCGAGCGAGGTTGACGATGGGAGTCAGTGCATGGGCCTTGAGGTCGAACGTCCCGCCTCGCCGAGCCAGCACGTCTCGCAGCGAACGCAATCGGGCGCGGCCGGCGAGCGCGTCACGCAGTTGCAACCGCAATGCGTCGGGGTGATCGAGCAGGAGTCGACGGTAGGCCTCGGGGACGGTGTGCAGTTCCCTCGGGCCCCACACCACTCTGCCGTCGATCATCAGCGAGGACATGATGAGGCCCGAGTCCTCTGCCGGATTGCCACGTTCACCGAAGGGGTTGCTGAGCCAGTGGGCCGCGGCCCTTTCCCACTGACCGGCAGAGCGTGCGAATCGGGGCGAGCTCGCAACCGCGCCGTTGCTGTCCGACGGTAGTCCGGCAGCGTCGAGGCTCACGTGGACGCGAGTGGCCAAGTCCATCAGCGCCTCGTCGCGGGTCCACGACACCGCGTTCGATTTTCCTCGGACATCCGGGTCGGCGGTGGCATCCGCCCAGGTCAATGCACTGTCGACGTCCGAGGAGGGCATGGCTTCTCGACGTGCCACGCTGCCGAGAGTGATCCAGGCGAAGTGGTCACGCGGCACGTCCGGACGTGCGGTCCATTCGATCTCGACGGCCCGGCGGACGAGGCTGTCGACCACGACGGAGAGAATCGCGCTGACCGCCATCGCATCGGTTCCGCCCTTGAACAGATCCACCACCAGGCGGGGCACGAGTCTGCCTGCGTCGGCGAGTTCGGCGGGGGTCGACGCCGATGCCACAGCTCGGCGGACCACAAAACTGCGTCGGGTGGATGCGGCATGCAGATCCGAATCCTCGACGACGCCGAGTACCTCACCGCGGGTCGACACCACCGGCATGTGCCGCAAGCCTCGCTCGAGCATGTCCATCAGCACGGTCCCGGCCAACCGGTCCGCCGTGACGGTCTCGGCGGGCGACGTCATGACCTGCTCGATCGGAGTATCGATGCCGATACCGGCGGCCACCACACGAATTCGGAGGTCGCGGTCGGTGAAGATGCCGTGGCGCGATCCCCGGAGCGGAATCAGAACGTACGAGCTGCCCTGCTCGGTCATGTGCCGGACGGCATCTCGGACCGTGGTTCCGACGGGCGTGAACACCGCAGGCGCAGAGACCAATTCACCGACGGTCCGGCCGGCACTGCCCTCCACCGGTCCCCCACGGTATGCAGAGGAGGAGTTGACGGCATCGGCCAGGAACGCCAGACCGGTGGGCGTTGCGAACAACGGCCGAACCAGCGCACCGGGCAACTGCAGGACGACAGTCGGTTCGGTTGCCCGCGCGCAGAATTCGACGGTTCCACCCGAGAGCAGCGCCGAGAATCCGAACACCCCACCGGGACCTATCGTGTCGATGGGAACGTCGGTGCGCGAGGTGTCGTCCGGGTGCGTGATCACCACGCGTCCGGTACGCACCACCCACACGGTGTCGGCATCGGCCGAGGCGTCCATCTGTGGACGGTCCACAACCCATGCGCCACTGCCGTACTCGCGTTCGACGGCTGCTGCGGCCATCTCGGCCAGCACTACCGGTGGCGCGCCCTGAAACGGTGGATGCGCGCCGAGAAAATCGGCCGTCTCCTGTCTATCCGCCACGGATCAGGTCGGCGCATCTCTCCGCCATGGTCATCACCGTGATGTTGGGATTGACGTACGGCAGCTTCGGCATCGCCGACGCGTCGACCACTCGTAGGTTCGAGATGCCCTTGACGCGCAACTCGGGATCCAGCACGGCCATGGTGTCGTCCACCGAGCCCATCCGGGCAGTGCCTGCCGGGTGATAGACCGTGTTGTGCGTCTTGTGCACGTAGTCGAGCAGGTCGTCGTCGGTGACGGCCTCGGGTCCGGGGGCGAGTTCGTGTTCGATCCACTCGGCCATCGGTCCGTCGGCTGCTATTCGACGAGCCAGCTTCAGACCGGCAAGCATCACCGCGTCGTCGTGGCCGTCGGCGTCGGTGAAGTAGCGCGGGTCCACCTTCGCCCGATCACGAAAGTCCCTGCTGCGCAGACGAACAGTGCCACGCGAGCGCCCCTGGGTCACGTTGGGCGTCAGGCAGAATCCGTTGTCTGTGGTCGGGTAGCCCCATCGGAGGGTATTCATGTCGAACGGCACACTGCCGTAATGCATCATGACGTCGGGATAGTTCAGTGAGGAGTCGGTCTGCGCGAACACACCGATTTCCCACCATTGCGAGGACGTGGTGACCATGGGCTTGCTCGCCTCCCAGAACACCAGCCCTTCGACGTGGTCGTCGAGGTTCTCACCCACTCCGGGCGAGTCGACTCGCACCGTGATGCCCATCTCGCGGAGCTGGTCTGCCGGTCCGATTCCGGAGAGCATCAACAGCTTCGGCGTGTCGATGGCTCCGGCGGTCACGATCACCTCGCGGCGCGCGGACACCGTGTCGTAGCCGGTGAGATCGGGACGTTGGTACCGAACTCCGGTCGCAGTCAGCGATTCGTCGATCAGAATCTCGCTGATCCAGCAGTCGGTACGCACCTCCAGGTTCGGGCGCGAGCCGATGATCGGGTGCAGGTACGCATGCGAGGTCGACATCCGCGAGCCGTCCTCACCCGCATTGATCTGGAACCAACCGGCACCGTTGAGTACAGGCGTTCCGCGGTTGAATGCGACCGTGGGAAGACCTATCCCGGCGGCCGATTCGAGCACTGCCGCACCGCACGGATCGTTCGGTGGCACGTCGCGGATTCGCACGGGGCCGTCGTGGCCACGGCCGGTGTCGTTGTTCTCCACTCGCGCGACGAACGGCAGGATGTCCGACGCGCCCCACCCCGTCGCGCCCGCAGCGGCCCAGTCGTCGAGGGTTTCCGCAGGCGGGTGAAAGGCGATGCAGGAGTTGTGCGAGGAGCAGCCACCGAGCACTTTCGCCCGCGCGTGCCGCATGAAGCTGTTGCCGCGCTCCTGCGGTTCGACGGGATAGTCCCAGTCGTAGCCGGAGTCGAGCAGATGCATCCACTCCACCAGTTCGAGAATTGCCTTGTCGCCGACGTCGGTCGGACCTGCTTCGACGAGGCAGACACTGACGGAGGGGTCCTCGCTCAGCCGCGCAGCGAGGACACACCCCGCCGTCCCGCCACCTGCGACGACGTAATCGAACTGGGTGTCTGTCACTGCACGCTCCTTCTAGTCGCCCGTGGAGGCATGTGATTTCAGAGTGCCGATGTGCTTGCGTCCCTTGACTGCGTACCACAGCAGGCCTACCCCCAGGATGCCGCCGATGTAGACGAACGCACCGAACGTGTTGTACCAGGGGGTTCCGTACACGGCCTCGCGTGGCCATGCGAGGTTGATCGCCATCCCTGCGCCCCACACCACTGCCGCGATGTTGACCGGCAGGCCCCACCTGCCCATCGTGAAGTACCCGCCGGGCTTCAGATCTGCCGGCGGCCACTCACCCTTGACTCGTTTGACCAACAGCGGCCCGGTGACCATCAGATACGCGAGGTAGATCATGATGATCGCGATCGAGGTGAGGACCGTGAAGATCTGCGGCTGACCGATGTTGACGACGAGAATGACGATGGCCAGCACGCCGATGGTCACTGCGGGGACCACCGGGGTCTGGGTCTTCGGGTTCACCTTGGCCAGACTCTCGCCGAAGGGCAACGCGTTGTCTCGCGCCATGGCGAACGTGAGCCGGATCGCCGCGGTGTGCACTGCCAGTGAGCAGACGAAGACCGCGATAACGATGCAGATGAGGAAGACGGTGCCCAGCGGGCCCCACATCACCGATTCGACGATGGACTGCAGGCTGCCGTCGGGGCTGCCGAGCGAAGGATCGTTCAGGTCCGGCGCGGCCATGACGGCGAACACCAGGATGGCTCCGCCGATGACGAACGACGCGAGGATGGCGCGAAAGATCGCTTTGGGGGCGGTGCGGCGAGGTTCGACGGTTTCTTCCCCGAGCGAGCTCGCGGTGTCGAATCCGTACATGACGTAGCCCGACGCCAGAGACGCGACCAGGAAGGCACCCAGGTAGCCGCCGCTCTCACCGGCACCGTAGCCGTTGGAGGAGAAGAACACCTCGGGCCCGCGAGTGATGTTGGCCGCGAGCAGGATCGCGATGAGGACGGCCGCAATGAGTTCGATGAACACACCCGCACTGTTGATCATCGCCATCAGTCGAACGCCGAGCGCGTTGATCGTGGTGGTGATGGCGATCAGGATCGCACCGAGCAGCACTGCGTTGGCCGCGAAGTCGGTGGCACCCGAGCCGTCACCGATGATCTGGAATCCGCTCCAGATGCGTGGCAGATTCAGCTGTAGAGCGAGGGCAACGGCGGCCAGTGTCACGATCGATGCCGTGAGCATCAACCAGCCCGCCGACCAACCGACGATCCTGCGGCCCAACAGCTTCGCCCAGTTGTACACCGATCCCGCCACCGGGTATTTCGCGGCCAGCTCCATGAAGCACAGTGCCACGCAGAGCTGACCGACGAAGACCGCAGGCCACGACCACAGGTACGCCGGCCCGGCGGTCCCGAAACCGAAGTAGAACAGCTGGAACGTGCCGGTGAGAATGGAGATGTAGCTGACGCCCGCGGCGAAGCTGGCGAATTTGCCGAGACTTCGATCGAGAGACTCCTTGTAGCCGAAATCGTCCATCCCGCTCGAGTTGTCGTTCAGTATTGCCATGCCTGTGGCCTTTCCCATCGTGCTCTATCGGGTACCGAACCACCCCGCCGCCGTGGGTGAGGTGTTGTGCCAAATATGCTTCGCTTCTTGATATTCGGACATTCCGGACGGGCCGAGCTCGCGTCCGTTCCCGGACTGTTTGAAGCCGCCCCATTCCGCGGCCGCCGTGTAAACACCGAAGTCGTTGAGCCACACCGTGCCATGGCGCAGCCCACGTACCATTCTTTCGCCTCGTGCGGCGTCGGATGTCCGAACTCCCGCGGCGAGACCGTAATTCGTATCGTTGCCCAACAGCAGTGCTTCGGCCTCCGTGTCGAAGCGCTCCACAGTGAGTATGGGCCCGAATGTCTCCTCCTGCACGATATTCATGGACCGATTGCAGTGGTCGAAAATCGTCGGTAGGAAATAGCTACCCTCGTCCAGAGCCGAATTGTCCGGTTTCGTTCCGCCGATGACCAGTGTTGCGCCCTCCTCGATGCCGCCCGCGACGAAAGCTTCGATCTTCTCGCGCTGCGCCTGCGACACCAGTGGACCGGTCTCGCTCGCCGGGTCCATCCCAGGACCGATCACGATGGTCTTCGCGCGTTCGGCCACGGCTGCGACGAAGCGGTCGGCGACCGATTCTTCGATGATGAGTCGAGTGCCGGCCGAACACACCTGACCCGAATGCAGAAAGACTCCGGTCAGGACGTTGTCGACGGAGTCTGCGAATGCCTGATCGTCGGCCACCGCGTCGGCGAACACGATGTGTGGATTCTTGCCACCGAGTTCGACGGCCACCTTGGTGACATTCTCGGCCGCAGCGGCCAAGATGTGCCGGCCCGTCGCCAGTCCGCCGGTGAACGAGATGAAGTCGACGTCACGGTTCCTGGTGAGCGCGTCCCCGAGAACCGCCCCGCTGCCCTGCAGCAAGTTGACCACACCGGCCGGCACTCCGGCTTCTTCCACCAGCTTGGTGAACGCGATGGTGCTCAGCGGAGTCACCTCGCTCGGCTTGAGCACCATCGTGCAGCCGGCCGCCAGAGCGGGGGCGATCTTCCACGAGATCTGCAGCAGCGGATAGTTCCACGGTGCGATCATCACGCACACGCCGATCGGCTCGTGGACCACGCGGCTGAGGATTTCGGGTCGATCGACGTCGATCAGGCGA
Organism: Rhodococcus sp. 05-340-2; assembly: GCF_002258915.1. Taxonomy (NCBI): domain Bacteria; kingdom Bacillati; phylum Actinomycetota; class Actinomycetes; order Mycobacteriales; family Nocardiaceae; genus Rhodococcus; species Rhodococcus sp. 05-340-2. The sequence continues at coordinate 361,018 of NZ_NOYU01000027.1, read as the reverse complement.
TCTGCCTGCACCACTGCGAGATCGGCGTAGAAGCGAAAGACCGACGTGACATCGTCGATGTCGATTTCGCTCTCGCCGAACGTCTTTCCGGTATCGAGAGTCTCGATACGCGCGAGCTCGGCCTTGTCCCTCTGGAGCAGATCTGCGATGCGGTTCAGCAGATCGCTGCGCTCGGTCACCGTCACCGAGCGCCACGGCCCGTCGTCGAACGCCGCCCGCGCCGAGGCCACCGCGCGCAGAGCGTCGTCCGGCGTGGCCTCGTCCACGACGGCAACCGTGCTGCCGTCCGCGGGGTTCACGATGTCTCGGGTTCCGCCGTCACCGGATCCCTGCCACTGCCCGTCGACGAACAACGACGGCCGTAGCGAGGTCGGGTCGAATACTGCATCGGAGTCGGTCACTGAAACTCCTTCTTCCGTCTGGGGGTCGGGTCGTGTGTCTACGCTATGCCCTCAGCGGCCGATGACTCCATCGATCCGTTCGCGGATGATGTCCGCGTGTCCGTTGTGTCGAGCATATTCGCCGATCATGTGCACGTAGACCATCCGCAGCGACATCGGCCCACCTCGCGAGTCGACCAGGTCGTCCAACGAGCGTCGGGCCGCAATCTCGTCCGCGGCACAGCACTCGGCAAAAAATTGCGCGAAGTCGGATTCGGCCCCGGCCTCGGTCGCTCCCAGAAGGTCCGAGTCCTTACCCAACTCCGCGTCGTACATCGGGTCGAACGACATCGCGCCCAACCGCTCTCGGAACCAGATGCGTTCGACCTTGGCGAGATGACGAACGAGTCCGAGCAGCGAGAGCGTCGACGGTGGGAACGGACGTCGTGCCAGCTGCTCCGAATTCGCGCCTGCGCAGATGTTGAGCAACGTCGCTCGATGCCACTGCAACGTCCCTTCGAGAATCGGCCGCTCGTCGCCGAAGAGCGGACCGTCGACCGGTTCCGGTGTGGGCGCTGTCCATGTCTTTCGCCGATCGGTCATGCTGCGATTGTCGAACATGCGACGGCACTGTGCAGCGCAGCGCATTACGGTGGGAAACATGACTATCGAAGATGTGGGCGGCAGACGAACGGTGACGGCGGACGAGCTTCTTCTCCTGGTGGGCGATCACCTGCTCATCGAAGAGGGCGTCGCGACCGGGTTCATCGAAAGCGCAGGCCAAGTTGCCGAGAGCGTAGCGGTGACGGTGACCGATGGCGTCGACGGAACCACGACGACCGAGCGGGTTTTCCTTCCCGATGCCGAGGTGACCATCGAACCCGCCGATCGCGGACGTGCCCCCGTCACTCTGTGACGACAGGAGAGTCCCTGCTCAGAAGTACATTCATGTAACTCGAACAACTCTGCTCACACCAGTCACACTGGCACCGAACTGAGCTAGGGTGGCGGAAACCCGTCACCGCTCGGAAGGACGTCAGTAGTGCGACAAGGCCGAGTACACCCGACCGTTCGCGGTGCTGTCGTAACCTGTGCCGCTGTGCTCGCTGTCGGTTTCGGCTCGATCACGGCGATGGCCGAGCCCGCGGCGTCGGCCCCGGTAACCGTCGCCGAGTCGGTCCGGTCGGCCGACGCAGAGCAGTACAACGACGCGCAGGATGCGTTGGTGAAGGGTCGCTACGACGACGGTTTCGCTGCCCTCGACGCGCTCGCTACCGCCGCCCCGGACGACGCCAATGTGGCAGCGCTGCAGACGTTCTATGCCAACGCGACCGCTGACACCGATGCCCGTGCGCAACACTCGGCTCGTCTACGCACCCTGTCTCCCACCCTCGCCGACGCAGTCGATCGAGCGATCGCAGTCATCGACGACGCCGCAACGGAGACAATCGATTTCGCACCGACCATCGACGGACCCCGCACTGCAATCGTGGTACTCGGTCTGGGCCTGAACGGCGACGGCAGTATGGCCCCGGAGTTGGTGGCACGTCTCCGCTCGGCCGTAGCCGCGGCGGAGCGCTCCCCCGAGTCCCCCATCATCGTCACCGGTGGGAACCCGCAGAGCGGCATCACCGAGGCCGACGCGATGCAGCAGTGGCTCGTCGACGACGGCATCGCGGCCGACCGCATTCACACCGAAACGACCGCGAATTCGACAGTGCAGAACGCACAGCGCACCACCGCGCTGGCAGCGGAGATCGACGTCGAGAATCTGGTTCTGGCCACGACTTCCAGTCACCTGCGGCGAGCGATCTCCGACTTCGAGATCGCCGGTGCCGACGTGATCGGTGCTGCCACATCCACTCCCGACGATCCCCCGGACCTACCTGCGCTCGCTCCGACAGCGCGGCTGGGTATGACGGTCGACGCCACCAAGATCCTCGGGATACCGCGCACCTACTGACGCGTCCACCCGCGTAGCACCGACTCCGTCCCGGCATCGAACATCGCCCGACGAATCTCGTCGTCGTTGTCGGTGGGCATCGCCAACTCCAGCGACACCAACCCGTGCACGATCGCCCAGAACGAGTGGCTGATCAACTCGACCGACGCCCCGGCCATGGTTCCCGTCGCGACTGCGCTCGCCACCGCTGACCGCAGCGGGTCCATCGCTGCGGAAGCACGTTGCGCCTCTTCGGATACATCGACCGAACCGAGCACACCGCCGAACATCACCGCGTACAGATGCGGATTACGTAGTGCCCAGTCTCGGTACGAGGCGGCGAGTTCCCGCAGATCGACCTCCGGATCGCCGCTGACCGGAACCCGGCGCTGCGCGTCCCCGAAACTCGCGAACGACGTGGAGAACAGAGCTACGAGCAACTCGGCACGTCCGCCGAACAGCGAGTAGATCGCTGTCGTCGAGGTGCCCTGCGCGGCCGCGAGTTTGCGCAGTGACAACGAGTCGACACCCTGGTGCGCAACGGTTTCGGCCGCGGCCTCGAGGAGCCGGGTGCGCAACTCCGCATCGTGAATTCTTGGTCTCGCCACTTGCGGAACCTACCACAACGGTGTTTTATAACAGTGTCATGTAAGTCTGTTCCCGCCCTCGAACCAGTAAGGACTCCCCATGCCACCCATCATCGACGGCCGCACCACGGTCGAGGCCGACCGCGACACCGTCACGGTTTTCCTCATCGGGATGCGCATCAACAATCCGGTGGCCGTTCGCTCCTGGCTACCCGCGGTGCGCGCGATGCCGCGGATGCTCGGCCATCTCGAGAGGGATCCCGCCTCCGGACTGCTCGGCTACCACTCGTGGCTGGGACGAACCACCATGCTGGTCAGCTATTGGCGCACTGCCGAGGACCTGACGCGATTCGCCTCCGATCCCGATGCACCACACGCACCGGCCTGGCGCGCCTTCAACCGATCGGTGGCTGCAACCCGCCATGTCGGCGTATGGCACGAGACCTACACCGCGACAGCGCGAAACAGTGAGGCGATCTACGTCAACATGCCTGCGTTCGGACTCGCAGGTGCCATCGGTGGACTCCCTGTCGGGACCGGCTCGCACACGTGGAAGCAGCGAATGAAGTCCGCGCAGTAACGGCTCGACGGCTACAGGAAATCTCCGGCTCGCGCAGCAAGGTCGAGAACGGGCTGCGGGAAGACTCCGAGAGCCACGGTGACCACCACCGAGACCCCGATCGCGCACGACACCGACGCCGTCGGGCGCACGATCGTGGCGGTCCGCTCTCCCGGATCGGTGAAGAACATCAGCACGATCACCCGTACGTAGAAGAACGCTGCGATCGCGCTGCACACCACCCCGACCACGACCAGCGCCGCTCCCCCGGCACCCGAGGCAGCGCTGAACACCGCGAACTTGCCGATGAACCCACTGGTGAGCGGAATGCCGGCGAACGAGAGCAGGAACAACCCGAACACCGCCGCCACCAGCGGTGACCGACGACCGATTCCGGCCCACCGTTCCAGATCGCTCACCTCGCCGCGTTCGTCTCTCGCCAACCCGATGATCGCGAACCCCCCGAGAGTGCTGAAGGCATACGCCAACAGATAGAACATCGTGGCCGACACACCCGAATCACCCACATCACCTGAACTACCCAGTGCCGTCACTCCGGTGAGGATGAATCCGGTGTGCGCAACGGACGAGTACGCCAGCATCCGTTTGACATCGGTCTGCGTCACCGCGACAACCGATCCCACCACCATCGTCGCGATGGCGACGACCCACAGCATCGGTCGCCAACTCGATTCGAGACCGGGCAGCGCCATCCCGAAGATGCGCAGAATCGCACCGAACGCCGCAACCTTGGTCACCGTGGCCATCAGTGCCGTCACCGGCGTAGGGGCACCCTGGTAGACATCGGGAATCCACGAATGGAACGGCACGGCACCGACCTTGAACAGCAGACCCACCGCGAGCAAGGCGGTTCCGATCAGCGCGAGCGATCTGCCCTGACCGTCAGCCGCGATGGCGTCGGCGATGCCCTCCAACCGAACGGTTCCGGCGTATCCGTACAGGAAGGCGACCCCGAACAGGAAGAACGCGGACGAGAACGCGCCCAGCAGAAAGTATTTGAGAGCTGCTTCCTGCGAGAGCAAGCGCCGTCGACGGGCCAGTCCGCAGAGCAGATACAGCGGCAAGGACAGCACTTCCAGCGCCACGAACATCGTCAGCAGATCCGTGGCCGCCGGAAACAGCAACATGCCACCGATCGCGAACATCGCGAGAGGAAACACCTCGGTCTGGGCGACGCCTGCGTCGATGGCCTCCTTCTCCGCCACGCTGCCCGGAGTGGTCGATGCCTGCGGGGTGAACGAATCGATGCGACGCTCGGCACCGGCCGAGGTGACTGCAACGGTGCGCTCGGCCATCAATGCGATGGCCGGAATCGACACCAGCACAATGGTTCCCTGTAGAAACAGGGTGGGCCCGTCGATCGCGACCGCGCCGGACATCGCCGACGCCTCGGTGCCGGCCAGACCGAGAATTGCCGCCAGTGCCGCCACCAGTCCCGCGAGAGCCAGGCCCAGATGCGTGATCCGGCGGGCCTGCAGCGGCACGAACGCCTCGACGAGAACACCGAGAACTGCGACCGAGAACACGATCAGCATCGGTGCCAGCAGACCGTACTGCACCTCGGGTGTGGTCATCGCTGACCTCCTGAACTGTCGACGATCGTGGATTGAACTGCCGGAGTGATGACATCGAGCGCGGGTTTCGGATACACCCCGAGCACGATCAGCAACGCGATCAACGGCACCACCACGGCCAGCTCGCGGCGAACGAGATCGGGCACCGTCTCGTTGCCCTCCCGGATCGGCCCGGTCATGACGCGCTGGTAGAGCCACAGTATGTAGATCGCCGACAGCACGAGGGCTCCAGCGGCCACGATCGCGGCGACTCCGTATCGACCGAACGTGCCGATCAGCACGAGGAATTCGCTCACGAACGGGGCGAGGCCGGGTAGCGAGAGCGTGGCAAGCCCCGAGATCAAGAACGTTCCGGCAAGTACCGGTGCCACCTTCTGCACACCGCCGTAGTCGGCGATCGCTCGTGACCCTCGACGCGACACGAGAAAGCCCGCGATCAAGAACAGTGCGGCCGTGGAGATTCCGTGATTGACCATGTACAGCGTGGCACCGGCCTGACTCTGACCGGTCATGGCGAAGATGCCGAGGATGATGAATCCGAAGTGCGAAATCGACGTGTAGGCAATCAGTCTCATCATGTCGGTCTGGCCGATCGCCAGTATGGCGCCGTAGACGATGCCGATGACCGCGAGAGTGATGATCCACGGCGCGAACGTCTGCGACGAGCCAGGAAAGAGTTCGAGACAGAACCGCAGCATCGCGAACGTACCGACCTTGTCCACCACCGACATCATCAGCACCGCAGTCGCGGGTGTGGACTGCACTGCGGCGTCGGGTAGCCACGAGTGGAACGGCCACAACGGTGCCTTGATCGCGAACGCGAACATGAAGCCGAGGAACAGTGCGTTCAGAACCATCGGATCCACACCGAGTCCGCCCGATGACGCCGCGTCGGCGATCGCGCGGAGATCGAACGTCCCGCCGTCGAACGGCCCGTCGGGTCGCGCGGTCACCACGTAGAGGCCGATGACGGCAGCCAACATGATCAGACCGCCGAACAGGTTGTACAACAGGAACTTCACCGCGGCGCGCGTGCGATGTACTCCCCCGAAGCCACCGATGAGGAAGTACATCGGAATCAGCATCGCCTCGAAGAAGATGTAGAACAACAACACGTCCAACGCGAGGAACGACACGAGCACCATCGACTCGACCACCAGAATCAACGCCATGTACGTGTGCGACACCCGACGGGAGCCGTAGTTCGCGACGCGACTGCCGTCGTACCAGCCCGCGACGAGCAGCAAGGGCGTGAGAACGGTGGTGAGCAACACCAGGACGAGGCCGATTCCGTCCAGACCGAGGGTGTACCGCGCACCGAAAGCCGCTATCCACGAATGGTCTTCGACGAACTGGTACCGATCACCACCGGAGTCGAACGACACCGCCAGTGCGACCGACACGGCCAAGGTCCCGGCAGCGAAGCCCACTGCGACACTGCGCGCGGCGGTCGGGCGAGCGGCGGGCACCAGGGCGACCACGATCGCACCGAGCATCGGGAGTACCCACAGGACGGTCAACCAGGGAGTCGTCACAAAGCCACCACCATCAGTACGACGAGAACGGCTCCCGCGAACATCGCCAACGCGTACGACCGCACGTAGCCCGTCTGCAGTCGCCGAGACCGCGTCGATGCGCCTCCGATCGAGCTCCCCACCCCGTCCACGACGGCGTCGATCCCGTTGTCGGCGTGCACCAATGCGCGCGTGAGTGTCTGTCCCGGCCGCATGAATGCGGCCTCGTTGACGGCATCTCCGTAGAGATCGGCACGTGCAGCTCGGGTCAGGGGCGACACATCCTCGGGTGGTGTCGGCGGAACCTCGTTCGCGATGTACTTACGGTAGGCGACGCTCGCGCCGACCAGCACGACCACCAGGACGGCGACGGTGACCACCCAGGCCGGAATCGCGTGCTCCTCGGGTGCCGACCCCACGACGGGTTCCAGCCACGTCTCGAGGCGTCCGCCCACCGCAAGGAAAGCTCCCGACGCCACCGAGCCGACGGCCAACACGATCATCGGGGCAGTCATCGTCGCCGACGCCTCGTGCGGATGTGCTTGCGCGGACCAGCGTTTCGGACCGAAGAAGGTCAACAGCATCACGCGAGTCATGTAGAAGGCCGTCAGGCCGGCACCGAGCAATGTCACGCAGCCGAGAATCGGACCTGCCACTCCTTCGGCGGCGAATGCGACCTCGATGATCGGGTCCTTGGCGAAGAAGCCGGAGAACGGCGGCAGTCCGATGATGGCGAGATAGCCGAGGCCGAATGTGACGAACGTGATCGGCATCGCGGCGCGGAGCCCACCGAACCGTCGCATGTCGGTCTCGTCGTTCATCGCGTGCATCACCGAGCCCGCGCCCAGGAACAAGCCCGCTTTGAAGAAGCCGTGCGAGATCAACAGCACGATGGCGTAGGCGTATCCGGAGGGGCCGAGCCCGGCCGCGAGCACCATGTACCCGATCTGACTCATCGTCGACGCCGCGAGCGCCTTCTTGATGTCGTCCTTCGCACAACCGATGACGGCACCGAACAGCAAGGTGACCGCCCCGACGGTGACGGTGGCCGCGCGGGCGGTGGGCGACGCCTCGAACACCGGTCCGGAGCGCACGATGAGGTACACCCCTGCCGTGACCATCGTGGCCGCGTGAATCAATGCCGACACCGGTGTCGGGCCCTCCATGGCGTCACCGAGCCAGGACTGCAGCGGCACCTGCGCCGACTTTCCACACGCCGCCAAAAGCAGCATCAGCGCCATGGCGGTGGCCACCGATTCGCTTGCCTCGCCGATTCCGGCGAACACGTCGTCGTACTGCACGGAGCCGAAGTTCACGAACATGATCATCAGCGCAACGGCCAGGCCGATGTCGCCGACTCGGTTGACCACGAACGCTTTTCGGGCAGCCGACGCAGCCGACGGCTTGTGCTGCCAGAAGCCGATGAGCAGATACGACGCCAGTCCGACACCCTCCCACCCCAGATACAAGCCCAGGAAGTTGTCGGCCAGGACCAGCAGCAGCATGGCTGCCAGAAACAGGTTGAGGTACGCGAAGAAGCGTCGCCGCTCGGCGTCGTGGCTCATGTAGCCGATGGAGTACACGTGAATGAGCGACCCGACCCCGGTGATCAGCAGGACGAAGCAGATCGACAATTGATCTGCGCGCAAGCCGAACTCGACCTGCAATTCGTCGACCGGAACCCATCGGAACAGGGTTTGGGTGAGGGCCCGGCCCGATTCTGCACGGCCCAGCATCGATGCGAACACCACCGCGGCCACCACGAACGAGGACACTGCCGCTGCCGTCGCGACGAGATGCCCCCACCCGTCGGTGCGCCTGCCGGCGAGCAGCAGGAACGCCGCACCGAACGCCGGCAGAGCCGGAAGAAGCCACAGTATCGACATCATTTCTGCGCCCCCGTCAATTCTTCATCAGGGAGTTCTCGTCCATCGAAATCGACCGACGAGAACGGAATATGGCCATGATGATGGCCAGGCCCACCACCACCTCGGCGGCGGCGACCACCATGGTGAAGAACGCGAACAACTGTCCGTCGAGATTGCCGTGCATGCGGGAGAAGGTGACGAACGCGAGATTGACTGCGTTGAGCATCAATTCGATGCACATGAACACGATGATGGCGTTGCGCCTGACGATGACGCCTGCCGCGCCTATCGTGAACAGCAGAACGGACAGGTAGAGATAGTTCTCCGGGTTCATCGCTCGTCACCCCCGTCCACCCTGTACTGGCTCCGTTGATCGGCGAACATGGCGTTGACGGACGACTCGGATTCGGTTCCGTCGGGCAACAGAGCGCGGCGATCGACCCCGTTGTGTCTGGCGTACACCCCTGGGCTCGGCAGAGGCGTCACCCTCGAACCGTCGCGGAATCGATCCTGCGCCATCTCTCGCTGACCCTTGACCGGCCCCAGAGCTTCCCGGTGCGCCAGGATCATCGCCCCGATGGTGGCAGTGATCAACAGTGCCCCGGTCAACTCGAACGCCCACACGTACTCGACGAAGATCAGCTCTGCCAGGCCCTCGACGTTTCCGGCGGAGTTGACGGCGTCGAGACCGGCGAAGTCGAGCCGACCACCCTGGGCCGCATCGCGAAGCAGTACCCCGATGATCAACAGTCCGAAGCCGATTCCGATGACGACGGCCGCGATGCGGTGCCCACGCAAGGTTTCGGTCAGCGACTCCGAGGTGTCGACTCCGACGAGCATCAGAACGAACAGGAACAGCATCATGACCGCGCCGGTGTAGACGACGATCTGCACGACACCGAGGAACAACGCACCCTGCGCCATGTAGAAGGTCGCCAGTACCACCATCGTGGCGGCGAGGAACAACGCCGAGTAGACGGCTTTGGTGCTCATCACCACGCCGAGCGCACCGATGACGGCAACGACACCCAGGGTCCAGAACTGCACGGCCTCACCGGTGGACGTGGCATCGAGGGCGAGGTGCACGGCGGCTTCCTGTGCCCTCATCGCACCGAACCGCCCTCGGGTTCGGCTGGGGACTCGGGTTCGGCTGGGGACTCGGCCGGTGACTCGTGGCCGGTGACGGTTCCGCGGTAGTAGTCCTCGGCCGCCAGGCCCGGTGCCATCGCGTGCGGCGGTGCCGTCATGTCCGGCTCCAGCGGTGCCAGCAGCGAGTCCTTCTCGTAGATCAGATCGGCACGGTTGTCACCGGCCAGCTCGTACTCGTTGGTCATCGTCAGAGCGCGTGTCGGACAGGCCTCCACACACAGGCCGCACCCGATGCACCGGAGGTAGTTGATCTGATAGACCCCGCCGTAGCGCTCGCCCGGAGAGAACCTCTCGGTCTCGGTGTTGTCGGCTCCTTCGACGTAGATGGCGTCGGCCGGGCAGGCCCACGCGCAGAGCTCGCAGCCGATGCACTTCTCGAGACCGTCGGCGTACCGATTGAGCTGATGACGACCGTGGTAGCGAACCTCGGTCGGCTTCTTCTCCTCCGGGTACAGCTCCGTCTCGGCCTTCTTGAACATCGTGGCGAACGTGACCCCGAAACCGGCTATGGGACCGAGAAATTCAGGCATCGGCGTTCTCCTTCGGTGACCTGGCGGCGGGTGAGCGCACACCGGCGTGCCGGCTCGGGTAAGTCGAGCCCTGCGTAGGGATTGGAGGTATCGGGAATCCGCCTGCCACAGCATCGAACTCGGCGACGGGCGCAGGAGGCGGCACGTTCCGTTCCCGTGCACGCCTGCGCACCATCAGCAGCAGTGCACCCAGCACGGCCACTGCGAAGATCATCGACACGCCGAACGTGACCAGCGGTACGTCGTACCGATCGGCCCCGAGTACCCGCACCGTCGCGATCACCATCACCCAGATCAGGGCAACCGGAATGAGAATCTTCCAGCCGAAGTTCATGAACTGGTCGTAGCGCAGCCTCGGCAGTGTGGAACGCAGCCAAATGAACACGAACAGGAACACCCAGACCTTGAGGGTGAACCACAGCACCGGCCACCACCCCGAATTGGCACCGCTCCACAGACTCAACGGAATCGGAGCCTGCCAGCCGCCGAGGAACAGCGTGGTCGCGAGTGCCGACACGGTGACCATGTTGATGTACTCGGCGAGCATGAACATGGCGAAACGAAGGGACGAGTACTCCGTGTGGAATCCGCCCACCAACTCGCCCTCCGCCTCGGGCAGATCGAACGGAGCGCGGTTGGTTTCGCCGACCATCGCCGTCACGTACACCAGGAACGAGGGCAGCAGCAGAAACACGTACCAGGTGTTCTGTTGCGCAGCAACGATTCCGGAGGTCGACATGGTCCCCGCGTACACGAAGACCGCCGCGAACGACAGGCCCATCGCGACCTCGTAGGAAATCACCTGCGCCGTCGAACGCAGCGCACCGAGCAGCGGGTACGTCGAGCCCGACGCCCACCCCGCCAACACGATCCCGTACACACCCACCGACGTGACCGCGAGAATGTACAGAACCCCCACCGGCAGGTCGGTCATCTGCAGCGGTGTCGTCGTACCGAACACCGACACCTCGGGACCGAACGGAATCACGGCGAAGGCCATGAACGCAGGAACCACCGAAATGATCGGAGCCAAAACGTAAATCGGCTTGTCGACGCCGGTCGGAGTGATCCCCTCCTTCAGTGCCAGCTTGATCCCGTCCATGAGCGACTGCAGCAGACCCCACGGGCCCACCCGGTTGGGCCCCACCCTCATCTGCATCCACGCCATGATCTTGCGTTCGGCGTAGATCGCGACCAGCGGCGTCAGCACCAGGAAGACGAAGACCGCCAAGGCCTTCCCGACGACCAACCACCACGGGTCGTTGCCGAACATCGACAGATCGGTCGGCGCGGCCACGATCATGACTGCCCACTTTCGGGTCGTTCCGCAGGCTCCACTCCTGAATTTTCGGGTCGTTCCGCAGGCTCCACTCCTGAATTTTCGGGTCGTTCCGCAGAACCACGACGAAGGCGCACAACCGCGCCCGACTGCACCCCCAGCGAGCGGTACACCGCCGAACCGGGCGAGTTCATCGGTATCCACACCACGGTGTCGGGCAGGTCGGTGATCGTCAGCGGCAACGTGATCGAACCTCGGTCGGTCACGACACTCACCAGGTCGCCGGTCTCCGCTCCGATGGACGAGGCCGTCGTCGCCGACAACCGAACCGTGGGCGTGCGGCCGGTCGCGGCGAGGTTGTCCTCGCCGTCCTGCATCCGTCCCGCATCGATGAGCATCCGCCACGTGGTCAGAATCGCCTCACCTGGCCCGAGGGTCGGAACTTCCGTGCGGTGTGCAACCCGGGCCACCGCGGTGCGCGGGCCGTTCCACACACCGAGGCGAGCCAGCTCGGCGCGTGCCGCCGCCGCGTCGGGCACGGCCAGTGCGACGCCCATCTGCGCGGCGATGGCGTCGAGGATGCGTTGATCCGGCATCACCGCGCCGGCACCGAGTGCAGTGTCGAACGCGCGAGGTCGTCCTTCCCAGTCGACGAAAGTTCCCGATTTGTCGACCACCGGTGCCACCGGGAACACCACGTCGGCCCGCTCGGTGACCGCACTGTGGCGCAGCTCGAGGCTCACCACGAACGCCGATTTGTCCACGGCGTCGAGCGCCTCCTGGGGGTCCGGAAGATCGTCGAGATCGATTCCGGCAGTGACCAGGGCGCGATTCGGTCCTGCGTCGGCGAGGATCGCAGCGGTGTCGCGGCCCACCTCCTCCGGTAGCTCGGGCACTCCCCATACCGCGGCCACCTCGGCGCGCGCAGCCGCATCGGCCACCGGACGCCCGCCGGGCAGAACGTTCGGCAGCGCCCCTGCGTCGAGCGCACCGCGTTCGCCGGCACGTCGCGGAATCCAGGCCAGGCTCGCCCCGGTGTCGTCCGCCAGTTTCGACGCCGCCGCCAGACCCCCGGGAACGGAGCCCAGCCGCTCACCGACGAGAACGATCGCACCGGGCTCTCGGAGGAGGTGTGCAATCGATTCGGTGCCACGATCGCCGACGTGCAACGCATCGAGCCACCCCGGCTCGTCACCGGGAATCGACTGCAGCAGGACGCCGTCGAGCTTTCGTAGGCCCCGAGTGGAGAACGGCGCGATCGAGGCCACCACCACTGCGCTCGTGCGGTGCGCCTTCCGAAGCCTCAGGAACACCAGTGGTGACTCTTCCTCGGGCTCGAAGCCGACGAGCACCACCACCGGGGCGTTCTCGAGGTCGGTGTAGGTGACCCCCAACCCGGTCGCCGCGATTCGACCGGCCAGGAAATCCGCTTCCTCGGCGCTGTGGCTGCGATTTCGGAAGTCGATATCGTTGGTGTGCAGCACTGTTCGAGCAAACTTGGCGTACGCGTAGGAGTCTTCGAGAGTCGATCGTCCGCCCACGAGTACCGCGGCGTGGCCGACCGATCCGGCCAGTCCGGCCGCCGCGGCAGCCAGCGCAGCCGACCACGACGTCTCGATCAACTTCCCCGATTCGTCGCGGATCATCGGCGCGGTGATGCGATCGGGTTCGGTGGCGTATTTGAACGCCCACCTTCCCTTGTCGCAGTTCCATTCCTCGTTGACCTGCGGGTCGTCCCCCGCCAGCCGGCGAAGGACCTTGCCGCGTCGATGGTCCGTGCGTTGAGCGCAGCCCCCTGCGCAGTGCTCGCACACGCTCGGCGACGAAGTGAGGTCGTACGGACGCGCCCGGAACCGATACTCGGTGTTGGTCAGCGCACCGACCGGACAGATCTGAACGGTGTTGCCCGAGAAGTAGGAGTCGAACGGCTCGTTACCGAAGATGCCGACCTGTTGAACGGCACCACGTTCTAGGAGGTCGATGGACGGGTCGCCGGCCACTTGGGCGGCGAAACGAGTGCATCGCGCACACAGGACGCACCGCTCGCGGTCGAGCAGAATCTCGGCCGACAAGGGAATCGGCTTGGGATACGTGCGCTTGGTCTCGACAAATCTGGATTCGGACCGACCCGCGGCCATCGCCTGGTTCTGCAGCGGACACTCACCGCCCTTGTCGCACACCGGGCAATCGAGCGGATGATTGATCAGCAGCAACTCCATGACGCCGCGTTGCGCCTTCTCCGCCGACTCCGATGTCACTTGAGTGCGCACGATCATGCCCCCGGCCACGGTCGTGGTACAGGACGCCAACGGCTTGCGTTGACCCTCGACATCGACGAGGCATTGCCGACACGCCCCCACCGGATCGAGCAACGGGTGATCGCAGAAGCGCGGAATCTGCACGCCCATCAGCTCGGCGGCTCGAATCACCAACGTGCCCTTCGGAACACTGATCTCGTGGTCGTCGATGGTCAGTGTCACCATGTCGACCGGAGTGACCGACTGTTCAGGGGCAGGAGTGGAGCCTGCGGAACGACCATCTGCTGGTGCCGTCATGCCGTCAGCTCCTTTGCCATCAGGGTCGATCGGTGTGGATCGAATGGGCATCCCTGTTCGGTGACATGTCGGATGTATTCGTCGCGGAAGTACTTCAGCGAGGACACGATCGGGCTTGCGGCTCCGTCTCCCAACGCGCAGAACGACTTTCCAGCGATGCCGTCTGCGATGTCGAGCAGTGTCGTGAGGTCCGCCTCGGTGCCGGTTCCGCCGTCGAGGCGGCGCAGTATCTGCACCAGCCAGTAGGTTCCTTCGCGGCACGGCGTGCATTTGCCGCAGGATTCGTGTGCGTAGAACTCCGTCCATCGCAGCACCGCTCGCACGACGCACGTCGTGTCGTCGAAGATCTGCAAGGCCTTGGTACCCAACATCGATCCGGCGGCGCCGACGCCCTCGTAGTCGAGTGGCACGTCCAGGTGCTCGCCGGTGAACATCGGCGTCGACGATCCTCCCGGTGTCCAGAATTTCAGCTCGTGGCCGGGACGGATGCCACCCGCGTAGCCCAGCAGCTCCCGCAGGGTGATGCCAAGCGGGGCCTCGTACTGGCCGGGCCGACATACGTGGCCGGACATCGAGTAGAGGGTGAAGCCGGGTGACTTCTCGCTTCCCATCGATCGGAACCATTCGATTCCCTTGCGCAGGATCACCGGGACGCTGGCTATCGATTCCACGTTGTTGACCACCGTTGGGCGCGCATACAGGCCTGCAACCGCGGGAAACGGTGGACGCAGTCGGGGTTGACCTCGTCGCCCTTCCAGCGAATCGAGTAGCGCCGTCTCCTCGCCGCAGATGTAGGCCCCGGCCCCGGCATGGATCACCAGCTCGAGGTCGAACCCCGATTCGAGGAGGTTCTTGCCCAGGTAGCCCGCGGAGTATGCCTCGGCAACCGCGGCCTGCAGTCTGCGCAGCACCGGTACCACTTCGCCGCGAACGTAGACGAATGCGCGCGATGCACGTATTGCGTAGGCCGCGATGATGATTCCTTCGATCAACGTGTGCGGGCTCGCCATCATCAAGGGCATGTCCTTGCAGGTGCCCGGCTCCGACTCGTCGGCGTTGACCACCAGATAGTGAGCTTTCCCGTCACCCTGAGGAATGAAGCTCCACTTCGTTCCGGTGGGGAATCCCGCGCCGCCACGGCCGCGCAGGCCGGAATCCTTGACGAATGCGATGAGATCGTCGGGGTCCATGGCAAGGGCCTTCTCGAGCCCCCGGTATCCGTCGTGACTGCGGTAGGTGTCGAGTGTCCACGAGTCCTTCTCGTCCCAGAACTCGCTCAGCACCGGCGTCAGGGCCATGTCACTTCCCCTTCGTCGATGGATCGGTTTCGGTGGTGTTCGGCTGCGGTGGAACGGTCGCAGAGGGAGCCGGAGCCGGTTTCTCGCGCACTGTCTCCGCCACGGCCTCGGCACCCAGGTCGGGATGCCCGTCCGGGGAGCCGGTGACGACCTGGGGAGCAGACATCGAGTGCTCTCGGGCGTACCGCAGGCCGACGAGACTGGCTTCGCCTGCGCTGCCGGACGATTCGAGTGCCCCGGGTCGGTCGTCGGCGAACCCGGCCAGAATGCGCTCGGTCTCGCGGAACGTGCACAACGGAGCGCCGCGGGTCGGGGTCACCTGCGCACCGGAACGAAGCGCGTCGACCAATTCCCGCGCCGACGCCGGTGTTCTGTTGTCGAAGAATTCCCAGTTCACCATCATCACCGGCGCGAAGTCGCACGCGGCGTTGCATTCGATGTGCTCGAGGGTGATGCTGCCGTCGGCGGTGGTCTCGCCGTGGTCGATCTCGAGGTGATCCCGCAGAGCGTCCATGATGGCGTCGCCGCCCATGACGGCGCACAGGGTGTTGGTGCACACTCCGACGCGGTAGTCGCCGGTGGGCTCGCGGCGGTACATCGAGTAGAAGGTCGCGACCGCGGTCACCTCTGCACCGGTGAGATCGAGTACGTCGGAACAGAATTCGATTCCGGCCGGCGTCAGATAGCCGTCCTCTGATTGCACCAGGTGCAGCAGCGGTAGCAACGCCGATCGGGCCTGCGGATAACGAGCGAGGACGATGTCGGCGTCGGCGCGTAGGCGGGCACGGACGTCGGCGGGATAGGACGCGCGTGCGTCGGGGCCGACAAGTTGTACGGCTTCCTCGGGGCGTGCTCCGAGTTGGACGAGCACCGGCTCCGAGCGTGGCGCGGTCATCGGTCCACCCCGCCCATCACCGGATCGATACTCGCGACGGCAGCGATGACGTCGGAGATCATGCCGCCCTCGCACATGGCGGCGACCGCCTGCAAGTTGGTGAAGGAGGGGTCTCTGAAGTGCACTCGGTACGGCCGGGTTCCGCCGTCGCTGACGATGTGCACACCCAGTTCGCCTCGCGGCGATTCCACCGTGGACAGCACTTGCCCTGCCGGTACCCGCATCCCCTCGGTCACCAACTTGAAGTGGTGGATCAACGACTCCATCGAGGTGTCCATGATGGTGCGCACGTGGTCCTGAGAATTGCCGAGACCATCGGGGCCGGAGACCAGTTCGGCCGGCCAGGCGATCTTCTTGTCGTCGATGACCACCGGTCCTGGCCGCAGACGATCGAGAGTCTGCTCGACGATCTTGAGCGATTCCTTCATCTCTTCGACGCGAATCAGATAGCGCCCGTAGCAGTCGCATCCGGTGTCGGTGACGACATCGAACTCGTAGTTCTCGTACCCGCAGTAGGGATCGGACCGGCGCAGATCGTAGGGAAGTCCGGTCGATCGAAGCACCGGCCCGGTGACGCCGAGGGCCATGCACCCGGTGAGGTCCAGGTAGCCGACGTTCTCGGTTCTGGCCTTCCAGATCGGGTTGTCGTTGAGCATGAGTTCGAGATCGCGTAGCCGTCCGGGAAGAACCCGCAGCAGCTCGCGGACCTTGTCGATCGCGTCGGCGGGCAGATCCTGAGACAAGCCACCGGGACGGATGTAGGCGTGGTTCATGCGAAGTCCGGTGATGGCCTCGAAGACGTCGAGTATCAGTTCGCGTTCCCGGAAGCCGAACAGCATCGCCGTCACGGCACCCAATTCCATTCCACCCGTGGCCAATGCCACGAGGTGCGACGAGATCCGATTGAGCTCCATCAACATCACCCGGACGACCGTCGCGCGCTCGGGAATGGCGTCGGTGATGTCGAGTAGCTTCTCCACCCCCAGGCAGTACGCGGTCTCGTTGAAGAAGGGCGACAGATAGTCCATCCGAGTGACGAACGTGACGCCCTGAGTCCAGTTGCGATACTCGAGATTCTTCTCGATTCCGGTGTGCAGGTAGCCGATTCCACATCGGGCCTCGGTGACGGTCTCGCCTTCGATCTCGAGAATCAACCGCAGCACACCATGGGTGGACGGGTGTTGCGGACCCATGTTGACCACGATGCGTTCCGTGGTCGACCCGCGCGCTAGTTCGACCACGTCGTCCCAGTCCTGGCCCGACACTGCATAGATCGTTTCGTCCGTTGCGCTCATCAGTTGTACGACCTGCGCTCGTTGGCAGGCGCGACCCGAGCGCCCTTGTACTCGATGGGAATTCCGCCCAGGGGATAGTCCTTGCGTTGCGGGTGACCGACCCAGTCGTCGGGCATCTCGATCCGCGTGAGTGCCGGATGACCGTCGAACACGATGCCGAAGAAGTCGTAGACCTCGCGCTCGTGCCAGTCGTTGGTCGGATACACCGCGCAGAGCGAGGGTGTGTGTGGATCTGCATCGGGTACAGCCACTTCGAGTCGGAGGCGGCGTCCGTGGGTGATGGACACCAGATGGTAGACCGCACGCAATTCCCGGCCGACCTGATCCGGATAGTGCACACCCGATGCCCCCGTGCACAATTCGAATCTCAGTTCCTCGTCGTCACGGAGAGCACGGGCCACGGCGGGCACGTGCTCCCGCGAGAGATGCAGCGTCAGTTCCCCACGAAAGATCACGGCACGCTCGACGGCGTCCTCGAACGGCACGGCCACGTCACCGGTGTCGAGAACCGTGGCCAATCGATCGACCAGGGCGTCGAAGTAGCTGCCGTAGGGCCGAACAGCCGTGTCCGCCGATGCCAACGGCGGCTGCAACCGGCCGTAGCCGGAGGTGTCACCGCTCCCCCGGACACCGAACATCCCACGGGTTCCGTCCGGTGTCATCGCAGCAGCCCCTTCAAGTCGATGGTCGGGGTGGAGGCCAGCGCTGCAGCCTCGGCAGCCGCGCGCACCTGTTCTCGATTGACACCCAGCGGCATCTCCTGAATCTTTTTGTGCAGCTCCAGGATCGCGTTGAGCAGCATCTCGGGTCGGGGTGGGCAACCGGGAAGGTAGATGTCGACCGGAACGATGTGATCGACACCCTGAACCACCGCGTAGTTGTTGAACATCCCGCCCGAGGACGCGCAGACTCCCATGGCCAGGACCCATTTCGGTTCCGCCATCTGGTCGTACACCTGCCGCAGTACGGGCCCCATCTTCTGGCTGACACGGCCTGCGACGATCATCAGATCCGCTTGGCGCGGAGACGCACGGAACGCTTCCATGCCGAATCGCGCGAGATCGAACCGGCCGGACGTGGTGGCCATCATCTCGATCGCGCAGCACGCGAGACCGAAGGTCGCGGGCCACAACGAACCCTTGCGGGCGTAGCCGGCCAGCCCCTCGACGGTGGTCAGCAGAAATCCACTGGGTAGCTTCTCTTCGAGTCCCATCGATCACACTCTTTCCGCATCCGCTGAAGGTGAGAACCGTGCATCGTGCCGTCGCCGATCAGTGTTCGGACGTCAATCCCATCCGAGCCCGCCTCGCCGCCACTCGTAGACGTAGGCCACCGACACGTTGACGACGAACAGCGCCATGGCAACCAGCCCGAACGCGCCGAGAACATCGAGATGGACGGCCCACGGATAGAGAAAGACGATCTCGATGTCGAAGATGATGAACAGCATGGCGGTCAGGTAGAACTTCACCGGAAATCGTTGGCCCGTAGGCGCATGCATCGTGGGCTCGATGCCGCACTCGTACGCGTCGAACTTGGCTCGGTTGTACCGCGCGGGTCCCACCATCGTTCCGACCATCACCGAGAACACCGCGAACACGACCGCAATGGCACCGAGAACGAGGATCGGAACGTAGGCGTTCATCCCGGCATCTGCTCCCTCGATCGACTACCGCGCCGGCGCGTAGTAAATGCGACGGCCGTACCAATGTGACCTGAACCACACAGTATGGGTTCGGTGTCGATCTCGCGGGATTTCGAGGAGTCCAGTTTCGTAATCCGTTGACGCGCATGGGGCACCCGATCCCGGCCACCCGGCCAACTGTGACTCAGATCACTCGATCGCCCCATACGCTCCGCTCCGGGGAAAACGACAAACCTCCCGACGATTCCGGCCGGCCGAACGAGGCCGCCGACATGAAACAGGAGAAATGATGAAGTCGATTTCCGTCTCGGCGCTCGCCGCCGAGGGACTGGGAACTGCCCTGCTCGTGATCTTCGGCGTCGGCACCGCCGTCATCGCGGGCGACACCGTCGGAACCCCGGGCATCGCCCTGGCATTCGGGCTCACACTGCTCGCCCTCGTCTACGCGATCGGCCCGATCTCGGGATGCCACATCAACCCGGCCGTGACGATCGGAGCCTTGATCGCGCGCGCGATCACCCCGATCAAGGCTGCGTTCTACATCGCCGCCCAGGCCGTCGGTGCCGTGATCGGCGCGCTGATCGTACTGTTCGTCGCGTCCGGCCGTCCCGGATACGACATCTCGTCGGACGGTCTGGGCACCAATGGATTCGGCAGCTCCTCGCCCGGAGAATACGGGCTGGTGTCGGTGGCGGTGTTCGAAACCATCGCGACCGGCTTGCTCGTCCTCGTCGTGCTGGCCACCACGGCCCCCACCCTTCACCCCGTCGTGGCGGCCGGCATCCCGATCGGCCTGACCCTGACTGTGGTTCACCTACTG
Source organism: Rhodococcus sp. 05-340-2 (assembly GCF_002258915.1). Taxonomy (NCBI): domain Bacteria; kingdom Bacillati; phylum Actinomycetota; class Actinomycetes; order Mycobacteriales; family Nocardiaceae; genus Rhodococcus; species Rhodococcus sp. 05-340-2. The sequence goes on along the minus strand of NZ_NOYU01000027.1, from coordinate 341,107 downwards.
GGCATCGGAATCGACTCGACCTCGGTCAACCCTGCCCGGTCCCTCGGCCCAGCCCTCGTCGCCGGCGGACCTGCACTGTCACAACTGTGGGTGTTCGTGGTGTTCCCCGTGCTCGGAGCTGTCATCGCCGGCTCGATCCACCGGTTCGTGCTGACGGTGCCCGCATCGGAGAAAACGGTCTGATCTACCGCGATCGAGTGACCCGGGCACCGACGCGTACCGAATGCTGCTTCAGCAGATCGACCACTGCGCGCCCGAGCCGGATCGGATCCAGCGGGTGCGGAACTGCAGCCTCGGCGCGCGACCATTCGGCCAACCAAGCGTCGTCCGGACGTCCGATGAGCACCAACACCGGTGGGCAGTGAAGGATCTCGTCCTTCAGCTGCTTCGCCAGGCCCAGCCCGCCTACGGGCGAGGACTCGCCGTCGAGAATTGCCAACGCGACACCGCCTGCATCCATGTGCTCGATGACGACGGCTGCCGTGGCGATGTCGACGTACTCGATGTCACCGAGTGCCGGATCCGGTCGAGTTCCCACCGCAGACCGAACCTGGGCGCGGGTCGCGGCATTGCTGCTGTAGACGAGCACGCGCACACGCCCGGATGGGCTCTCTCCCGCTGTGGCGTCGGACACATCGCGATGCTACCGCGGGTTCCCCGGTAAACGGATCGAAACAGCCACGGCCGAAGTGCATTCGACGTTCCAGCGCCGGTCAGGACTCGACGGTGACGATCACCGCGGCGGGTTCTTCGGTGGCGGTCACCGTGAACTCGGGTCGATCGGCCGCAACTCCGATGAAGGACTGTGAGATACCGCCGGGATCGGCCAGGAAATCGACCGAGGCGACAGCGGAATCAGCACCGCCTCGGACACGCTCGGGCCCGGCATACGGCGAGAATGTGTCGTCGGAGTCCGTCGACGTACCCGACAGGTCCACCTGCAACACGGATCTCCCCGGCACTGCCAGCGGTTCACTGGTGCCGTAGCGAATGGCCTCGTCCACATACCGGACCGTGAAGGACACCGGGCCGTTGCCTGCCAACCTGAATACGACCGTCGACGCCCCTTCGAGCACCACGTCGGTGACGCCGACCGGCGACCTGCTCGGGAACCGCGCACCGTCGAGACTCTCAGGGAGCTCCGGTACCACCGGCAGTACCGCAGTCGGCGCTTCGGTGGGCGTTCCCGGACCGGATAGAGGATCACCGACCACCAACGACCCCGTGACCGTGGTGTAGTTCGCGGCGGCCGGGACCTCGTCGACCCGGCCGCTGCCGTCCGCGCCGGAACAGCCCGCGAGCACACCGAACAGCAGTGATCCGACGACCGAGAGCGCGACTCGAGCTCTGCGGTAGCCGTCGTACATTGCGATACCGTACTGAAGAAACCGATCGGTTCGATAGTGCTGTCTCGACCCGATTCGGTCACGATTGCGCCGCCCTCCGATCCTGCTAGCGTCGGAGGGTATGGAGCCGAAGAGCTATTCGTCCGGTGAGCGTGTGTTCGGGCCGCCCAACGGGACTTTCGACGCGGACTGGGCTGCGACCGCATTGCGCTCGAACCGCCCCGAGTTGGACCATCCCACCTCGGTTCGCCTGGTCGAACAAGCCTGGGAGCTGCTCCGAACGCAGGGGCTGCGCGGAGATCGACTCACAGCCGCGCTGGACCTCGAGCCCGGTCTTGCCGCTGCCGTGTCGGCGGTCGCCACCGAGACTGCCGAGCTGTACCTGGATCCTCGGTAGCTCTCTCAGCTCGGACCGAACTGCGCGAATGCGAAACCGGCCACCAGCACCGCTGTACCGCCGATTTCGCCGACGATCAACGACACCATGAACAGGTGCGTCCCCCGGACGGGATTCACGAACTGGTTCTCGGTATCTCGACGAAACCCGTGCACGGTGTAGCTCACGATGGCAGCGACGAAGAACACCAGCACCACCGATGCGGCGATCAGATCCACCGTGACCGACCACGCGCTGAACTGCGCCAGCGCAGCGAGAACCAGGGCGGCGAACGAGTACATCAACGCTGCCCGATGAGCGATGTCGACATAACGATGCGCGGTGCCATCCGCCGACGTCGACATCTGGTGATACTTGACGACCCCCAACCCCAGTGCCCAGAGCAGCAGTAGACCGGCCACGAGGACGATCACCTTGGTGTCCGGCTCCAACTGCATGTCTCTCTCCCCCACTCGATCCCGCGCCGAAGGTATCACCGGCACCGGACTTGATACCGTTCCGCAATGCTGGCCGACCCCGTACTGTCCCAGAACGCATTCGGTCTCCGCTTCGACTGGGGCCTGTGTGGAGCCGACGCCATCGTCGACGGCGCAGACATCGCCGTCGTCGTGGACGTCCTGTCGTTCACGACGACTCTGACGGTTGCTGTGGACGCGGGCATCGACGTCATCCCCAGTCGGTGGCGCGACGACCGGGCCACGCAGTTGGCCGAGCAGTTCGACGCGGTTCTCGCCGTGGGGCGGTCGGCCGCGTCACCGGGCCTGATCAGCTTGTGCACGGCCACCGTACGGGCCGCGCCCGCCCCGGCACGGTTGGTGCTGCCGTCACCGAACGGGTCCACCATCGCCCACGATCTCGCGAGCACGGCCCCGCTGTGTGTGGGAGCGTCGCTGAGAAACGCATCCGCGGTAGCGCGGTGGATACGTGCCGACAACCGAAATGCCGTGACGACCGTCATAGCGGCCGGAGAACGGTGGCCGGACGGATCCCTCCGGCCTGCCGTCGAGGACCTGTGGGGCGCCGGTGCAATCATCGCCGCCCTCGTCGATGCCGGAGCTACCGATGCCTCCCCGGAGGCGAGAACGGCCGCGGCCGCGTGGCGAGCCGTCGAGCGAGACGTGGGCTCGGAGCTGCGGCAATGTGGCTCCGGTCGCGAACTGGCCGGGATGGGACACCCGGAAGACGTGGCCATTGCGGCCGAGGTCGATTCGAGCTCCTGCGTCCCGATTCTGCGCGACGGCATATTCGTCGACGCGACTCGGTCATGAGGCGACGGACGCTCGAAAACGACCCACGATGCCGACCCGACACGGCCGACCGTGTCCGATATTTGGATCGGAACCCCTAATCACGGATCATACGGTGGTGAGTACGGAACGAGTCGCCCCGAAGACCACCGTCGTTGTACCGACGTACAACGAACGTGAGAACCTCCCCAAGCTCGTCGAGCTGCTGGCCGGGTTGCAGGTGGAGGGGCTCGGTGTGTTGGTCGTCGACGACAATTCACCCGACGGCACCGGCGACGTCGCCGACAAGTTGGCCATCGACGGCCCCATCGACGTCAGCGTTCTGCACCGCACCGAGAAGAACGGGCTGGGACGCGCATACGTCGCAGGCATGACGCGAGCGCTCGACGAGGGTGCGGACATCGTCATTCAGATGGACGCCGATCTTTCGCACCCCACCGAGGTGATCCCGGCGATGATCGACAAGCTGAACACCACCGACGCGGCCGTGGTGCTCGGATCGCGATACGTACCCGGCGGAGCGGTCGCCGCCGATTGGCCCTGGCACCGCAAGGCCCTGTCCGCGTGGGCGAACTTCTACGTCAACACGATCCTGCGCCTCGGAGTCAAGGATGCGACAGCGGGATTCAAGGCGTGGCACGCGCGCACCCTGCGCACCATCGACGTGGCCTCGGTCGAGAGCAACGGGTACGCATTCCAGGTGGAGATGAACTACCGAACGGTCAAGCACGGCCTCACTCTCGCCGAAGTGCCGATCACCTTCGAGGAGCGCAGCGAGGGCGAATCCAAGATGAGCCTGTCGGTTCAGCTCGAGTCGGCATTGGTGCCCTGGAAGTTGTTGCTGAACAAGAAGAAGCTCTGACCGAGGCGCGCCACGCCGTGATCACGGCGTGAAGCGTCGGAATCCGCCTTCGGCGCCGATGACCTGACCGGTGATCGAGCCCGAATCGGGCGACAGCAACATCGCCACGACCGCTGCGGCCTCGTCCGGTGAGTTCCACCACGTTCGATCAGGGAATCGGCCACGGTCGGTGTGATCGCGGCGATGGCACCCTTGGTCACCGCATAGGGAATCTCGGTCGGCATCGGCCCCTCTCCCTGCCCGGACGTGAACAGCACGACGCGTCCGCCGTCAGGATGATCGACGTACCGTTGCGCGAATTCCTGCACCAGAAGCAACGACGCGCGCACGTTCACCGCCCACGTCAGGTCGAGGTTCTCTGCCGTCAGAGAACCCAGTTCGCCCAGCTGTGATCGCGCATGGTTGATCACCAACGAGTCGACGGCACCGAACCTGGATTCGACAGCATCGAACAGGGCGGCAGGCGCTTCGACATCGGAGAGATCGATGTCCAGATGCCCGAGTCTGCTTGGCGCAGTGGACAACTCGGCGAGAACCTGCACTGCTCCCGACGTCCCCGCTCCCCACGGTTCGCTCACGTCGTAGGCATCGCATGATTGCGCGAAGACGCGGGCGCGCTCGTCCTGCAGCAACCTGCGGGTGATGGCATAGCCGATACCGAGGCGTCGACCCACACCGGTGACGAGGACGGTACGCCCATCACTGTTCGTGCTGAATTGTCGACCGTACGGGCATGCACGTCGAACGTCGAATGCGCGGTCGGTGCCGTCGCGCCGGAGAATCCACAGTTCACCGCCCTGCGACTGTGGACCTCCGTGCACGGAATAGCGGCGCTCAACTCCACCCACGCATTCGAGCCGGTCACCGACCTGTCGGCGGTGACGGAGTTGACCCGCCGCGCAGTGCGCGACGTGATCGCCGACGCTACCGAACCAGGGACTTGACCGACGCCGGCAGCTGGCGGACGTTCTTGTAGGGGCCGACCACCGCGGCACCGAAAGGACGGTCGAGCAACACGGCAGCGACCTCGCGTACCTCGTCGTTGCCGACGCTGTCGATCCTCGCCAACGTATCGGTGATGTCGCGGTGATTGCCGTAGTTCAGTTCACTGCGACCGATCCGGTTCATCCGAGAGCCCGAATCTTCGAGTCCCAGAACCAAACCGCCACGCAACGAACCCTTGGCCCGCGCACACTCCGCGTCGGTGATCCCCTCGGCGGCAACCTTGGCCAGCACTTCCCTGATCACCGTGGTCACTTCGCCCAAGTTCTCCGGCTGACAACCCGCGTAAACGGAGAATGCACCACTGTCGGCAAACGTATCCACCGACGAGTACACCGAGTACGCCAGACCACGCTCTTCCCTGATCTCCTGGAACAGACGAGAACTGAGCCCGCCCCCCACTGCGGAGTTCAGCACGGACAACGCCCAGCGATGCCCTTCGTGTCGACCGAACGCCCGTACGCCCAGGCACAGATGCGCCTGCTCGCTGTCACGAGTGGTCAGGCTCAACGTGGGAGCATTGCGCAATCGCGCTGTGCCACCACGTCGTTCGGCCGGCCGTGCGCCCTTGACCAGATGGCCGGAGAACGCTCGACGCACGAGAGAGACGATCTGCTTGTGATCGACGTTGCCCGCGACGGCAACGACCATGCGCTGCGGCGTGTAGCGGCGAACGTGGAACGAGTGCAATTGCGCACGGGTCATCGACTCGATGGATTCGACGGAACCGATGATCGGGCGTCCGATCGGATGATCGCCGAACATGGCTTCCAGGAAGGCATCTCCGAGCAGATCCTCGGGATCGTCGTCGCGCATGGAGATCTCTTCGAGGACCACCTGTCGCTCGACGTCGACATCTGCCGAGCGGCACCGGCCACGAAGCACCACATCGGTGACGAGATCGATGGCGAGCGCCACGTCCTCGTCGAGCACGTGCGCGTAGAAGCAGGTGCTCTCCTTCGAGGTGAACGCGTTCAGCTCTCCCCCGACACCGTCCATCACCTGGGCGATCTCGAGCGCGCTGCGCGTAGGAGTCGACTTGAACAGCAGATGTTCGAGGAAGTGTGCGGCACCGGCAACACTGGGTTGCTCGTCCCGTGAACCGACCCCGACCCACACGCCGACCGAAGCCGAGCGAACGCCGGGCACGAACTCGGTGACGATCCGAAGACCGCCGGGAAGAGTGGTGCGTTGCACGCCCGTGTCGATGCCGGTGCTCTCTGGAACGGCCGAACGGTACGTCCCGAGGGGACGTACCGTTCGGCTCGGTTGCTTCTTACTCAGCGCTGGCCTCGGCGGGAGCCTCGGGAGCGTCGGCGGGAGCAGCAGCGTTGTCGTCTTCGACGGGAACGAGGCTGATCTTGCCGCGGTTGTCGATATCGGCGATCTCGACGCGCAACTTGGATCCGACGCTGACGACGTCCTCCACCTTGTTGATGCGCTTGCCGTTACCGAGCTTGGAGATGTGCACCAGTCCGTCGCGGCCCGGGAGCAGCGAGACGAATGCACCGAAAGCCGTTGTCTTGACGACGGTTCCGAGGAATCGCTCGCCGACCTTCGGCAGCTGCGGGTTGGCAATGGCGTTGATCATGTCGATCGCGGCCTGTGCGGACGGGCCGTCCGCTGCACCGACGTAGACAGTGCCGTCATCTTCGATCGAGATGTTGGCACCGGTCTGCTCGGTGATGGAGTTGATCATCTTGCCCTTGGGCCCGATGACCTCGCCGATCTTGTCGACCGGCACCTTGATCGCGGTGACGCGAGGTGCGTACGGGCTCATCTCGTCCGGGGTGTCGATGGCCTCGGCCATGACCTCGAGGATCGTCGTGCGAGCATCCTTGGCCTGCGACAGCGCGCCGGCGAGCACCTTGGAGGGGATGCCGTCGAGCTTGGTGTCGAGCTGCAGCGCCGTGACGAAGTCCTTGGTTCCGGCGACCTTGAAGTCCATGTCGCCGAACGCGTCCTCGGCACCGAGGATGTCGGTGAGTGCGACGTAACGGGTCTCGCCGTCGACCTCGTCGGACACGAGGCCCATCGCGATACCGGCAACCGGGGCACGCAGCGGCACACCGGCATTGAGCAGCGACAGAGTCGATGCGCAGACCGAGCCCATCGAGGTCGAGCCGTTGGAGCTCAGTGCCTCGGAGACCTGACGGATGGCGTACGGGAACTCGGCCTGGCTCGGCAGCACCGGCAGCAGGGCGCGCTCGGCGAGTGCGCCGTGCCCGATCTCGCGACGCTTTGGCGAACCGACGCGGCCGGTCTCACCGGTCGAGTACGGCGGGAAGTTGTAATGGTGCATGTAGCGCTTGGACGTCTCGGGCCCGAGCGAGTCGACCTGCTGCGCCATCTTGACCATGTCGAGGGTGGTGACGCCCAGGATCTGGGTCTCGCCGCGCTCGAACAGGGCCGATCCGTGGGTACGGGGGATGATCGCGACCTCTGCGGACAGCGACCGGATGTCGGTGATGCCACGGCCGTCGATGCGGAAGTGATCGGTGAGGATGCGCTGGCGAACCGACTTCTTGGTGAGTGCGCGGAATGCGGCACCGATCTCCTTCTCGCGGCCGGCGAAGCTGTCTCCGACCGACGTGAGGACCTGAGCCTTGACCTCGTCGAGCTTGCTCTCACGCTCGGCCTTGCCTGCGATGGTCAGTGCCTCGTTCAGCGGGATCTTCGCGGCGTTCTCGACGGCCTCGAAGACATCCGACTGGTACGCCGGGAAGACCGGGTAGTCGCCGGTCGGCTTGGCGGCCTTGGACGCGAGCTCCTGCTGTGCGGTGCACAGGGCTGCGATGAACGGCTTCGAAGCCTCGAGGCCCTCGGCGACGACCGACTCGTTGGGGGCGGTTGCACCACCCTCGATGAGCTCGATGACGTTCTCGGTGGCCTCGGCTTCGACCATCATGATCGCGACGTCTGCGTCGGCACCGGAGCCGGAGACGATGCGGCCGGCGACGACCATGTTGAACACGGCCTTCTCGAGCTGCTCGTTGGTCGGGAACGCGACCCACTGCTTGTCGATCAGTGCGACGCGGACGCCGCCGATCGGGCCGGAGAACGGCAGTCCGGCGATCTGCGTCGAGGCCGATGCCGCGTTGATCGCGACGACGTCGTACAGATCGGCCGGGTTGAGGCTCATCACCGTGATGACGACCTGGATCTCGTTGCGCAGTCCGTCGACGAACGTCGGACGCAACGGCCGGTCGATCAGGCGGCAGGTGAGGATGGCGTCGGTGGACGGACGGCCCTCGCGGCGGAAGAACGATCCGGGGATACGGCCCGCGGCGTACATGCGCTCTTCGACGTCGACCGTCAGCGGGAAGAAATCGAATCCCTCACGGGGGTGCTTACCTGCGGTCGTTGCCGACAGCAGCATGGTGTCCTCGTCGAGGTACGCGGCGACTGCGCCTGCGGCCTGCTGTGCGAGGCGGCCGGTCTCGAAGCGGATGGTCCGCTTGCCGAACGTGCCGTTGTCGATGATCGCAGTTGCTTCGTAGACGCCTTCTTCGACGTCCACGGTCGTTGTCTCTGTCATAGGTTCTCTTCTCGTCCTCTCGTCTTTGCCGTGCCCGCGCGGACACACCACGAGCCCTCCTGGCTGTGGCGGCATACCTGTGCCGTCCATCCGACGAGAGCTTCTCTCGGGACGCGGCTGCGCGGAGGCGGCCATCGATCGAAGCCCATCGGATCTCGTATCCGAAAGGCCACTACCGAAGACCGTCACCACGGCGTGACAGGCATACACGGCGGTGTGCGGATGCCGTGCATCCGCTTTCTCGTGCTGACGTAACTGTTCTTGCGGTACAAACACAGATAGCCAACGAGGAACAGTCTAAGCACTGCCTCGTTGGCTACTGCACTATTGCTGCGAGTCGGGTGCGCACCGGCGCGTCGAACCCTGCATCGGTGACATCCTCGCGTCGATGCGAATTATCGACGCAGACCCAGACGCTCGATGAGCGAGCGGTAGCGGGTGACGTCGACCTTCGCGATGTACTTGAGCAGGCGACGACGACGTCCTACCAGCAGCAGCAGGCCGCGGCGGGAGTGGTGGTCGTGCTTGTGCATCTTGAGGTGCTCGGTCAAGTCGACGATGCGCTTGGTGAGCATTGCAACCTGCGCCTCGGGCGAGCCCGTGTCGGTGGGGTGCAAGCCGTACTCGCCGAGAACGGCCTTCTTCTGTTCGGTGGTCAATGCCACTGGTACTACTCCTGATCAATGACGTCCGCGTGAAAGGAAGCAACGCACTCTGTGGTCGAGACCACGGAATCGAAGCCGGTACAGCCGCCACGGACCGCAGCGAGCACCGAGGGGCCAGCCTATCAGGCCGTGCTCGCCGCCAGAATCGAGCGGGCCCGCTCGGCGTCGCGCCCCATTTCCTCCACGAGTGCTTCCATCGAGTCGAATTTCTCCATGCCGCGCAGTCGGTCGACGAAGTCGACTGCCACGTGCTGCCCGTACAGGTCGGCCTCACCGTCGAGGACAAACGCCTCGACGGTTCTGGTACGACCCGAGAACGTGGGATTGGTGCCCACCGACACAGCAGCCGGATGCCGCTCCCCCGGAGTGACCGTCCCCATGATCGGACCCGGCCCGAGCACGGTGAACCATGCCGCGTACACACCGTCGGCGGGGATGGCCGAGTACATGGGCGGCGCGACATTGGCTGTGGGATAACCCATTTGGCGACCTCGACCGTCTCCGTGCACAACGACACCCTCGACACGGTGCGGTCGCCCGAGCGCGGCGGTGGCCGCAGCGACGTCGCCTGCGTCCACGCACGATCTGATGTACGTCGAGGAGAACGTCACGGCATGCTCGGCGAGCAGGTTGACCCCGTCGACTGCGAATCCGGACCGCTCGCCGATCTTGCGCAGCATGGGCACGGTGCCGAGCGCCTTCTTCCCGTAGGTGAAGTTCTCGCCGACGACGACCTCGGCGACGTGCAGGCGTTCGATCAGGATCTCGTGCACGTATCGCTCGGGAGTGAGCTTCATCAGCTCGGGCGTGAACGGCATCACGCAGAAGACGTCGATTCCCAGTTCCTCGGCGAGTTCGGCTCGCCTCGTCAGGGTCGTCAGCTGAGCAGGGTGGCTGCCCGGCCGCACGACCTCCATCGGATGGGGATCGAACGTCATGAGCACACTGGGGACGCCGCGCTTCTTCGCAGCGGCCACCGCTCTCCCGATCAGTTGTGCGTGTCCGCGATGAACGCCGTCGAAGACGCCGATCGTGAGCACGCACCGACCCCAGTCGGCAGGTACATCGTCGAGACCTCGCCATCTCTGCACACCGCGAAGCCTACGGCCCGACGGCCGCTCGGTCACTCTCGGCCAGGCGTGTCGCGCGCGGCAGGTATGGACAAAAAGGTATCCCCACGGTAAATATTTCGGGGTGCCTAACTTATTTCTTCGCCAGCGCGGATCTCGCGCTCGGCGGATTCTCGCGAGCTGGGCCGTGGTGGGACTACTGGTAGCAGCGTCGACCGGCTGCGCGCGGGCTGTCGGAGAGGACGATCCGACTGTGCTCGACGACGGCAGACCCCTGGTTCTGACGACCTTCACCGTCCTCGCCGACATGGCAGCCAATGTCGCCGGTGACCACCTTCGAGTGGAATCGATCACAAAAGCCGGAGCCGAGATCCACGGCTACGAGCCGACACCCGGAGACCTGCGCACCGCAGAGCAGGCCGAGTTGATCCTGGACAACGGGCTGGGGCTGGAGGCCTGGTTCGAGAAGTTCGTCGAGCGCATCCCCGCACCGCACGCCGTGGTGAGTGCGAACGTGGACCCGATCTACATCCGTGACGACGCCTACGCGGGGAAAGCGAACCCCCATGCATGGATGTCCCCCGTCGTGGCCGAGACGTACGTGGAGAACATCGCCGAGGCGTTCGTCGCACTCGACCCCGTCAACACCGACGACTATCGCGCGAACGCAGCCGCGTACATCGAACAACTCCGTGAGGTCGGAGCCGAACTGGCCACAGATCTCTCCGGACTGCCCGCTCGTCAACGTGCGCTCGTCACCTGCGAAGGCGCATTCGGTTATCTGGCCCGCGACTTCGACCTGCAGGAGGCCTACCTGTGGCCGGTCAACGCCGAGCAGGAGGGAACTCCCAAGCAAGTGGTACGCACCATCGATTTCGTTCGTGACAACGACGTGCCCGCCGTGTTCTGCGAGTCGACCGTCTCGGACAAGGCCCAGCTCCAGGTCGCCGAGGACACCGGAGCTCGGTTCGGCGGACAGCTCTACGTCGATTCACTGAGCGATGCGGCCGGACCCGTCCCCACGTACCTGGATCTACTGCGCTACGACGCACGGTTGATCGCCGACGCACTGGTAGGAGAACGATGACCCGGAAGACTGGGACCCAGCACCACAGGGCCCCGCACGAGAACGGGGCGGCGCTGACGGTCGATACCGTCAATGTCCGCTACCGCGATGTCGTGGCCCTCACCGATGCCAGCCTGACCCTCGCACCCGGCCGGGTGTGCGGGTTGGTCGGCATGAACGGATCGGGCAAGTCGACGCTGTTCAAGGCCGTCATGGGAGTGGTCAAGCCCAACTCCGGCTCGATCACCGTGTTCGGCGGCGACCCGGCGCAGGCGCGCAAGGCCGGCACGGTCAGCTACGTACCCCAGGCGGAATCCGTCGACTGGACATTCCCGATCAGCGTGCGCGACGTGGTCATGATGGGCCGATACGGGAAGCAGAATTTTCTCCGCACTCCACGGGCAGCCGATCGACTGGCCGTCGACGAGGCTCTGCAGCGCGTCGACCTCACCGAACTCGCGAACCGACAGATCGGCCAGCTCTCCGGCGGTCAACGCAAGCGCGCGTTCGTCGCCCGCGCCATCGCCCAGGAGGCGTCACTGCTGTTGCTCGACGAGCCCTTCGCCGGTGTGGACAAGAAGACCGAAGCGACCATCACCCGGTTGCTCCGCGAACTCGCAGCACACGGCGCCTCGGTTCTCGTGTCCACGCACGATCTCCATGCCCTACCGGAGCTGTGCGACGAGGCGATCCTGCTGCAGCAACGGGTGCTCATGCACGGCAGTCCGGCCGAAGTACTGCGCCCGGAGAACCTGGCGCTGGCCTTCGGTATCGACCCGTCGAAGGTCGACCAACTCGGTGCGGGCACCCGAACTCCGGCCACCCGAACCACGGAAGCGAGCTGAACCGTGTATCTGATCGATTTTCTGGTGGACCCACTCGAATACACCTTCATGCAGCGAGCCCTCCTGGTGACCGTCACCGCCTCGATCGTGTGCGCGGTCCTGAGCTGCTGGCTCGTCCTCATCGGGTGGTCACTGATGGGCGACGCCGTCTCGCACGCAGTTCTTCCAGGCGTCGCGCTGTCTTACCTGTTCGGGGCACCGTTCGCGATCGGAGCACTGCTGTTCGCCCTCATCGCGGTCGGTGCCATCGGAGTCGTCCGCAACACCACCATCGTCAAGGAGGACGCCGCCATCGGAGTCGTCTTCACCACGTTGTTCGCGCTCGGCGTCGTCCTGATCTCCAAGTTTCCGAGCCAGATCGACCTCAACCACATCCTGTTCGGCAACCTGCTCGGAGTCTCGCAGGCCGACATGGTCCAGGTGTTCGTCCTCGGTGGCATCGCGCTGGCCGTCATGATCGTCAAGCGTCGCGACTTCACTCTCTTCGCGTTCGACCGCACCCAGGCCCGCGCCGTCGGCATCAATCCGACGGTGATCTCGGCCGTGATGCTGACTCTGCTCGCCCTGACGACCGTGGTCGCACTCCAGGCCGTCGGCGTCATCCTCGTGGTGGCGATGCTCATCACTCCCGGTGCGTCCGCCTATCTGCTCACGCACAGCTTCGGCCGCATGCTCGTGCTGGCACCGATCGTCTCGGTGGGTTGCGCCCTGGTCGGTATCTATGCCAGCTTCTACCTCGACGTGTCCTCCGGCGGCAGCGTGGTACTCACCCAGGGACTCGTCTTCGTCCTTGCCTACCTCTTCAGCCCGTCACAGGGCATCGTCGTCCGCGCCCTGCGGCAACGCGGACAGGTGCCGGTGGCTCCGGCCGGGTGAGATGTCTTTTTCCATTGGATTGCCTAAGCTCGGCGACGTGGCGCAACAAAAAACCGATTCCGCACCGGCCGACGAGGGCGTCCAGCTGTCCGCGGTTGCGCAGGACTACCTCAAGGTCATCTGGACGGCCAGTGAATGGAGCGAGGACTCCGTCAGCACGAAGATGCTCTCCGAACGCATCGGTGTCTCCGCCTCGACGGTGTCCGAGGCGATTCGCAAGCTCGCCGACCAGGGCATGGTCGACCACGCCCGCTACGGGGCCATCTCACTGACCGAGAAGGGTCGCCTGGCTGCCATCGGCATGGTTCGTCGGCACCGACTGATCGAGACCTATCTGGTCCGCGAGCTGGGTTACGGCTGGGACGAAGTGCACGACGAGGCAGAGATCCTCGAACACGCCGTCTCGGATCTGATGATGGATCGCATCGACGCCAAACTGGGCCATCCCGAACGCGATCCGCACGGCGACCCGATTCCGTCGGTCGACGGTGCGATCGAGACTCCGTCCGCGACCCGCCTGAGCGAGTACCTCGACGGACAGTCCGGCCGAGTCGCCAGAATTTCCGACTCCGACCCGGCGATGCTCCGCTACTTCGATTCCGTCGGAATCACGCTGGACCTGCCGATCACCGTGGTCGAACGACGCGACTACGCCGGCACCGTCGCCATCGAGCTGGCCCGCACCGACGCCACCGATTCCATCGACCTCGGCCACCGCGCCGCCGAGGCGATCTGGATGGTTCCGGCTACCTGATCGCCGGGATCGCTTCAGTGCCCTCGCAAGGTCGCGGGCCGTACGACCATGACCGAACTGGCGCGCTTGCCCTTCTCCTGGAGCAGCGCAATGGTGTGACCGGTGGGATCGACCGCCGCGTACACCCCGTCGATCCCGACCGGATCCAGCCACCGTCCCTGGCTCAACGATTCCGCTTCACCCGCGTCGATCTGCCGGTGCGGAAAGGCCGTTCGCGCCGCCTGGTCGATGTCCAGGCTCACGGCCGGATCCTCGGCCAGATCTTCGAGTGTCCGCGCATGGTCGAGGGTGAAGGGTCCGACACGAGTGCGGCGCAGCACGGTCAGATGGCCGCCGACGCCGAGCGCCACGCCGAGGTCCCGAGCCAGGGCTCGCACGTACGTCCCCGACGTGCAGTCCACCTCGACATCGAGGTCGACGAACGCGGATTCGTTCTCCACCACATCGCGCCTGGCCGTCACGTCGAATCGGGTGACGCTGACCTTGCGGGCGGCGAGTGTGAACTCCTCACCTGCGCGGGACAATTTGTGGGCACGTTGCCCGTCGACCTTGATGGCGCTGACACTGGCGGGCACCTGCTCGATGTCGCCGGTCAGGGCGGCGATCGCGGTCGAGATCTCGGGGTCGGAGACATGCGCGGCCGAGACATCGGCCAGAACGTCACCCTCGGCGTCGTCGGTCGTCGTGCTCCGGCCGAGCCGGATGGTTGCGGTGTACGACTTGGTGGTCAGCGAGAGCAATCCGAGCATCTTGGTCGCACGCTCCACGCCGAGCACGAGCACGCCGGTCGCCATGGGATCCAGAGTCCCCGCATGGCCGACCTTTCTGGTGCGCAACAGTTTTCGGCACGACGCCACCACATCGTGGCTCGTCACTCCCGGCCCCTTGTCGACCACAAGCAGGCCGGCACCGACGAGACCGGACGAAATCTTTTCGCGAGCACTCACGAGAGAGCATTGTGCCAGGCTCGCGGAACGGGTCGTCACATCACCGAGATCGCGGTCATCACCAAGCCTCCCGCAACCATCCATCGACCGTCGAAGGCCCGCAACGGCGGTCCGGACACCGTGTCTCCTGGCACCAGCAGCTCGGAATGGAACGTTCCCGAAATGTCGTCACCGGAGCCGGTGCGTTCGAAGGTGATGTGTGCGTCCTCGAAGCCGAGCCAGCGTCCCGTCAACGGCTCCCAGGCCTTGTACGTCGCTTCCTTGGCGCAGAACAAGACTCGATCCCAGTGCACGTCTTCACGGCCCACGGTCGCGAGCCACTCGCGTTCGGCCTCCAGGCTCACTGCCCCGAGTACTCCATCGGGCAAGGGCCCGTGCGGCTCCGCGTCGATTCCCACCGAACGCACCTGCATCGAATAGGCCAACACCGCACCGCGATAGCCGTCGCAGTGCGTCAACGATCCGACCACACCCTTCGGCCACTGCGGGGCACCGGACTTACCGCGCATGATCGGTGCCGGCTCCACACCCAGCTTCTCCATCGCCACCCGCGCGCAGTGTCGAGCCGAGGTGAACTCACGCTTGCGCTTGTCCACCGCCTTGGCCACCAGCGGGGCTTCGAGCGGATGCGGCGTCAGACCCGGTGGGTCCGCGAACAATTCGGCCGAGACGACGCCGTTGGGAAGTATGGATTCGATCACTTGCCTGCCCTCATCTTCTCTACCTCTGCCTCCATCTCGGGCGTCACCGTGAAGTGCCCGCCCCACTTGTTCAACGCGCCCGGCGGGTACTCGGGGACCGGAAGAATCTGGCGCAGAACGTTCTTCGGCAGGCCGCGGCGCTGCCATTCACGCGGGTAGCCCACCGACACCTCCTCGAAGCGAACGCCGTCGTAATAGGTCGTCCGCGGGATGTGCAGGTGCCCGTATACCGAGCAGATCGCGTTGTACCGCGTGTGCCAATCCGCCGTCAGAGTGGACCCGCACCACAGCGCGAACTCCGGGTAGAACAGCACCTCGGTGGGCTGCCGGACCATCGGGAAGTGGTTGATCAACACGGTCGGAACGGAGGTGTCCAACGCATCGAGACGCTCCCGGGTGGCGTCGATCCGCGCGTGGCACCAGGCATCTCGCGTCGCGTACGGCTGCGAGGACAGCAGGAACTCGTCGGTGGCAACGACGTTCTTCTCGCGTGCGATCGCCAGTCCGTGTTCTTTGTCTCTCGCTCCCTGCGGCAGGAACGTGTAGTCGTAGAGCAGGAACATCGGCACGATCGTGGCCGGGCCTCCCTCCCCCTCCCACCGCAGATACGGGTCCTCCGGGGTGACGACGTCGATCTCGCGGCACAGGTTCACCAGGTACTCGTATCGAGCAGCACCGTGGATCTGCACGGGATCTTTCACCGTCGTCCACAGCTCGTGGTTTCCGGGAACCCAGATGACTTTTGCGAAACGGCTACGGAGCAATTCGAGCGCCCACTTGATGTCGTCGGTCTTCTCCGACACGTCACCGGCGACGATCAGCCAGTCGTCGGGCGATTCGGGGAAGATGTCCTCGGTCACGGGCCGGTTGCCCCGATGTCCGACGTGAATGTCGCTCACTGCCCACAGCTTCGCTGCCACTGAAAATTCCTTCCGATGCGCTCGGCCGCCGGCGTCGAATCGCCAGAACCGTCCGAGAACGTACCAACGTCCAATACTCCATGCAGATTCCGCGACATATCCGGGCGGGGTGAAGTGGCACCGAGGTCGACGGTGGGACGGTACGGCTCACCGAAAACAGGATTGGGTCGAAACACCCGCAGATTCGGGTATATGGTGCCGTTCATGACTTGTTTGCGGATGATTGCTCGGGTGGCATCTCGATGACGGTGCCCCCGGTCCGCGTTCGAGATGCCGCGGCACTCCTCGGTGTCAGTGACGACACCGTGCGCAGATGGATCGACAGCGGAGCGCTCCCGGCGCTCGAGGACGAGACCGGGCGCAAGGTCATCGCCGGCCGCGACCTCGCCGACTATGCACGCGAACACGCCGTCCCCCCACCGGAGATCTCGCCGGGCGGCAGCTCGGCCCGCAACCGACTCGTGGGGTTGGTCACCGAGGTCGTCTCGGACGCGGTGATGAGCGAGGTGAGCATGCAGTGCGGGCCGTTCACGATCGTCTCGCTGATGAGCACCCGATCGGTTCGTGAACTGGGGCTCGAGCCCGGCAAGGTCACCACCGCCGTCGTCAAGGCCACGACCGTCATCGTCGAGACACCCTAGAACGCAGGAGATGTTCGTGAAGACAGTGCACTCGGTATCCGCGCTCGTGATTGCAGCCACCCTGATTCTGGTCGGGTGCAGTGCGCAGTCCGATTCGACCGCGCCCGATGGACCCTCGGACGGTAGCGCGGTCCGAGGAGAGATCACGGTCTTCGCCGCGGCATCGCTTCGCGCGACGTTCACCGATCTCGGTACTCGATTCGAGGCCGAACACCCCGGCACCTCGGTGGAGTTCAGCTTCGCGGGCTCATCCGATCTGGCCGCGCAGCTGATCTCCGGCGCTCCTGCCGACGTCTTCGCCTCCGCGGATACCAAGAACATGACCGAGACGGTCGACGAGGGCCTGGTTGCGGGCGATCCCGTCGACTTCGCGTCGAACACTCTGACCATCGTGACCGCCCCCGGAAACCCGGACGGCATCACATCGTTCGCCGATCTCGCGAATCCCGACCTTCTCACGGTGATCTGCGCACCCCAAGTGCCGTGCGGCGCGGCGACGGCCTCGGTCGAAACTGCAACGGGCACTTCCGTCCCGGCCGTGAGCGAAGAATCCTCGGTCACCGACGTGCTGGGCAAGGTCACCTCGGGGCAGGCCGATGCCGGGCTGGTCTACGTCACCGACGCTGCCGGGGCAGGCGAGACCGTGACCGCGGTGCCCTTCGAGGAGTCGAGCGAGGCCGTCAACACCTACCCGATCGCGACACTGAGCGGTTCCGGCAACCCGGACACAGCTCGCGCCTTCACCGAGTTCGTCACCGGACCCGCCGGACGGGACGTACTCGGTCGAGCCGGCTTCGCCGCACCGTGACCGCTCGAGTCGCCAAAGGCGGAAGGTCCTCGGCCGGGCCCCGTCCGACCGTCGGAGTACCACTGTGGATATTCGCACCGGCCGCCGTGGGCGCACTACTCGTGGTGTTGCCGCCGGCCGCGATGTTCACCCGCATCGATTGGTCGAATTTTCTCGGCCTCGTCACCTCCGAATCCGCTGTCGCGGCGCTGGTTCTCAGCCTGAAGACGGCGACGGCAAGCACCGTGGTGTGCGTGCTTCTCGGCGTGCCGATGGCCGTCGTGCTCTCACGCAGCTCGATCAGAGGGCTCTCGATCCTTCGCTCGCTCGTCGTACTGCCCTTGGTCCTGCCCCCGGTGGTCGGCGGCATCGCGCTCCTCTACACCTTCGGACGCCAAGGGCTGCTCGGCGAACATCTCGATTCGTTCGGGATTCGGATTGCGTTCACCACCTCGGCCGTCGTGTTGGCGCAGGTGTTCGTGTCGTTGCCGTTCCTCGTCGTCAGTGTCGAGGGCGCGTTGCGCACGGCCGGTGACCGCTACGACGTGGTGGCTGCAACCCTGGGTGCCACCCCCACCACCGTCCTACGGCGGGTCACCGTTCCGCTGATACTTCCCGGACTGATATCAGGAACCGTTCTCGCCTTCGCTCGCGCACTCGGAGAATTCGGAGCGACGTTGACCTTCGCCGGCTCCCTGGAGGGCGTGACCAGGACGCTGCCGCTGGAGATCTATCTGCAGCGCGAGAGCGACCCCGATGCCGCCGTGGCGCTGTCGATGGTTCTGATTCTCGTCGCGGCACTCGTCGTCGTGACCGCGCGCGGCACTCGATCGTCGGGAACGCTGTGAACTCGCTGTACCTCCGGGCCACCCTCGGCGTCCGCGGAATCGATCTCGAACTCGACGCCAGGGAGGGAGAGACGGTCGCGGTCCTCGGGCCGAACGGGGCAGGCAAATCGACACTGCTGCAGATCGTCGCCGGCGTGGTGACACCCGACGACGGAATCGTCCGACTCGGCGAGGACGTGTTGACCGACACCGCCTCGAACACCGTCGTGCCCATTCATGCCAGGGGCGTCGCGACCCTGGCTCAGGAAGCTCTGTTGTTTCCTCATATGGACGCTCGCGCGAACGTGGCCTTCGCACCACGGAGCACCGGCGCGAACCGCGCCACCGCGCGAGCCGTGGCCGATACCTGGCTCGACGCGGTCGGAGCCTCCCACCTGGCCGATCGCCGCCCTGCGCAGTTGTCCGGCGGTCAGGCTCAACGTATCGCCATCGCGCGTGCTCTTGCGGCCGATCCACGACTGCTGTTGCTCGACGAACCCCTGGCTGCACTGGACGTCGATACGGCACCGGGCATTCGGCGAGTGCTGCGCACGGTGCTGCGCGAGAGCGGGCGTACGGCCTTGATCGTGACCCACGATCTGCTCGACGTCGTCGCACTCGCCGATTCCGTCGTGGTCGTCGACGGTGGACGCGTCGTCGAGCGCGGGTCGGTCACCAAGGTCCTGACCGCGCCTCGCAGCGAATTCGGTGCCCGCATCGCCGGGGTGAACCTGCTCTCGGGACGGGCTGTCGACGCCGACGACTCGACCTGCCTGAATACGAATTGGGGAGTGACGGTCCACGGCTCCGGGCGGCACGCCACCGGAACTCCACTGGTGGCGGTCTTCTCCCCCGCCGCCGTGTCGGTACACCCGACTGCCCCACACGCCAGCCCCCGCAACGTGTTCGAGGTGGTGATCGAGGAGATGGAGGTACAGGGCTCCGGCATCCGTGTCAGGTCACGTCCGCAACCCGACGGGTCTCCCGGCATGGCCGCCGACATCACCCCTGCAGCGGTATCGGATCTCGGACTCGAGCCCGGACGCCGGGTGTTCTTCGTCGTCAAGAGCCACGAGGTGGCACTGCACCCCGCGTTGCCGTCCCAGCCCGACCGATAGTCAGTGGCGTAGTTGGCGGTCGCTGCCGATCACGAGCCACTTACCGGACAGCACCCGGCCCGCGACGGCGAGCATGCGCAGGGCAACGAAGACGCCGAGCCCTGTCCAGATCCCGACCAACCCCCAGTCGAACACCAGAGACGACCAGATGAACGGCAGAAAACCCACGACGGCGCATGCCATGGTGGCGTTCCTCAGAAAAGCAGCGTCACCACTGCCGAGCAGCACACCGTCCAACGCGAACACCACCCCGGCGATGGGGATGATCGCGACGAAGATCCACCAGATCGCGTGCATCTCGTCGATGACCGACGCGTCGGTGGTTAACAGCTCCGGGACGAACGATCGCCCGACGGCGAACACGCAGGCGAGGACGACCGCGAACACCGTCGACCATGCCGTCAATCGCCACGCCAGGGCGCGCGCATCCTCGATCCTGCTCGCGCCGAGGGCCGCTCCGACCAGGGTCTGAGCGGCGATTGCCAGCGAATCGAGCATCAACGACACCAGGTTCCACATGTGCAGTACCACCTGGTTGGCGGCGACCGAGGCCGCGCCGAACCTCGACGCCACCGCAGCAGCGGACAGAAAGCAGGCCTGAAACGCCAGACTCCGCACGATCAGGTCGCGGCCCAGCACCAGTTGCGCGCGCATCACCGACCAGCGCGGTCGCAATTCGGTGCTCGCCCGCACGACTGCGACGACGAACAACGCACCGGCGACGCCCTGACCGATCACGTTCGCCACAGCCGATCCCACCAGCCCCAGCCGTGGGAATCCGAGCAACCCATGAACCAGAAGTGGGCACAACACCGCCGACACTGCGAAGCCGAACACGACGAAACGCAGTGGTGTCACCGTGTTCTGGACTCCGCGCATCCATCCGTTTCCGGCCAGCGACACCAGAATGAACGGCACACCGACCAGAGCCACCCGCAGCCACGCGACGGCCTCGGCGGCGATGTCACCGCCGCCGGTCAGTACCGACACCACGGGCTCGGCCGCGAGCTGCACCGCCGCGACGATGACGATGCCGATCGCGAAGGCCAACCAGGTTGCCTGCACACCCTCACCGACGGCATCACGTTCGCGACCGGCACCGTGCATACGAGCCGCACGGGCGGTCGTGCCGTAGGACAGAAAAGTGAGCTGGGTGCTGACCTGGGCCAGAACGAGTCCGCCTATCGCCAGACCCGCGAGCGCCAAGGCACCGAGCCTTCCGACCACGGCGGCGTCGAACAACAGGTAGAGGGGTTCGGCGGCAAGGACGCCGAGGGAGGGCAGCGACAGGCCGAGAATCTTTCGAGCGGTGACCGGAGTGGAGCTCACGACGCCGAGAGTGCCCCGCGCAGCGCCTCGATCACGTCGGGCAGATCGCCGGTCGCGGTGTAGCCGGCCGCGTTGCGGTGCCCGCCGCCGCCGAGTTCGCATGCCACCGCCGAAACGTCGACCTCGGTCTTCGAGCGCAGGGAGACCACCCAGACCGAGCCGAAGTCCTGCTGCTTGAGCACTGCGGCCACCTCTGCTTCGGAGGTGGTACGCACGATGTCGATCACGCTCTCGATTTCCTCGGACCGCAGTCCGGCGGAATCCTCGCTCCGGATGACGGCGTACACCAGCCCTCGTCCGCCGGCTGCGTCGGGAATCAAGGATGCCGAACCGAGCACGGACCCGAGCATCGGCAGCCAGTCGAACGGGTGGGTGTCGAGCAGCTTGCGGGCGATGTGAGCGCCGTCGATCCCCGTGGCCAACAGTCTCTCGGCCAGCAGATGAGAACCCGGGCGAACCCAGCGGAACGAACCGGTGTCGGTGACCAAGCCAGCGAACAGCAGGTGGGCGAGATCGGCGTCGATCTCGACGCCCCACCGGTCGAGCAGACGCGCGATCACGGCGGTGGTGGACTCGGCGGATGCATGCACCACGTTCAGCGTTCCGAAGCGAGTGTTGCTGCGGTGGTGATCGATGACGAGGCTGGCCGACGCCGTATCGAGCCGGTCGCCCAACGAACCCAACCGACCCCGACTTCCGGCGTCGACCGTGACCACCAGGTCGACGGTCTCGGTGACCCGGTCGGCGTCGACCAGAAGATGCCTACCGGGCAACTCGTCCATCGACTCCGGCAGGGACGCCGGTGCAGCGAACGCCACCTGGACGGTCGCGCCGCGACGTTCGAGCACCGAACCGAGCGCGAGCCCACTGCCGATCGTGTCGGCATCGGGCTGGACGTGACACAGCACGGTCACCGAGGATGCACGTTCGAGCATCTCGATCGCCTGCGCCAAATCCTCGTCGGTCTCCGGCACCGACCCCGAACCATCGGACATGTCAGTCGGCTTCGGCGGGCTCGACGTCTGCAGGAGTGGAGCCTGCGGAATGACCATCCAGTGCAGGAGTGGAGCCTGCGGAATGACCATCCAGTGCAGGAGTGGAGCCTGCGGAATGACCATCCAGTGCAGGAGTGGAGCCTGCGGAATGACCATCTGTGTCTGCGACTTCGCGCGGAGCCTTGTACGGGTCCGGATCCCCGGCGGGCTTGGCGTTCGCACGGGCGCGGGCCAGTTCCTCGTCGGCCACGCGGGCACGCTCGAGAAGGTCTTCCATGTGGCGCGCGGTGTCGGGCACCGTGTCGGTCACGAACGTCAAGGTCGGTGTGTACCGCACACCCGTCCCGGCTCCGACCTTCGAGCGCAGCACGCCCTTGGCCTTCTCGAGTCCTGCCGCGGCCGCCTGAAGATCGGGCGGCGTATCGAGGTCTTCACCCATCACGGTGTAGTACACCGTGGCGTCGTGCAGGTCGGCCGTCACCTTGGTGTCGGTGATGGTCACGAATGCCAGCCGTGGATCCTTGATCTCGTGATCGATCGCCGTTGCAACGATTGCGGCGATTCGCTTGGACAACTTACGAGCCCTGGCCTGATCCACCACGACAATCACACTCCTCTTTCATGGCCGAACGTCGATTTCGATACGACGTAGCGGCGGTTGTGCACTTCACGTCTGCCGAGCAGTGCTCGGCGGACATCCCGGATCAATCCTCGGGTCCGAAGATTCTCCGGCGTACTGCCAACAGTTCCAGATCGTGGCGTTCGGCGACATGCCGTTCGCACTCGTCCAGTTTGTCGTGCAACAGGTCGACATCGGTACCGGCCGCGGCAACCCCCAGTAGGGATCGCCGAATACGTTCTCGCTCACCCGTTTCGGCAGCGGAGACACCCAGCCGTTGCAGATCACCGAGGACCGGTTCCATCATCGACCGCTTCTCGGCGAGCGAACGCACATCCCCCAACAACACGTCCAACTCCAGAGCACCCAGATACACGCTGACGTCCTTCGATCAGCTTCGACAACAAAGCCGGTGGTGGTACATACGTCGTACCACCACCGGCTCGAAAGTCGGAGCGCAGTGTCACTCCCCTGGCTTCACCACCGAGCCGACGCGACCGGATGCGGAGCCGAGTGGCTCCGCACCTGTTCTAGTCGCGCGGCTTTTCACGGAGTTCGTACGCCTCGATGACATCGCCCACCTTGATGTCGGAGTACGTCACCGTCAAACCACACTCGTAGCCCTCACGGACCTCCGTCGCGTCGTCCTTCTCGCGGCGGAGCGAGGAGATCGTGACGGTTTCCGCAACAACGGCACTGTCTCGGATGAGTCGTGCCTTGGCGTTGCGACGGATCGTACCGGAGGTGACGAGGCAACCGGCAATGTTTCCGACCTTGGAGGAACGGAACAGCGCGCGGATCTCGGCCTGCCCGAGGGCAACCTCCTCGTACACCGGCTTGAGCATGCCCTTGAGGGCCTTCTCGATCTCGTCGATGGCCTGGTAGATCACCGAGTAGTACCGGATGTCGACGCCTTCACGGTTGGCCAACTCGGTGGCCTTGCCCTCCGCTCGAACGTTGAAGCCGATGATGATCGCGTTGGATGCCGACGCCAGGTTGACGTTGGTCTCCGTCACGCCGCCGACACCGCGGTCGATCACGCGCAGTTCGACCTCGTCGTCGATCTCGATACCGAGCAGCGCCTCTTCGAGCGCTTCCACGGTTCCCGAGTTGTCACCCTTGAGGATCAAGTTGAGCTGCGAAGTCTCCTTCAGAGCTGCATCGAGATCGTCGAGGCTGATGCGCTTGCGGCTCTTGGCTGCCAGAGCATTGCGCTTGCGCGCATTTCGACGGTCGGCGATCTGTCGAGCGATTCGGTCCTCGTCGACCACCAGAAGGTTGTCGCCTGCACCGGGCACCGACGTGAAGCCGATGACCTGCACGGGACGAGACGGCATCGCTTCGGTGACGTCCTCGCCGTGCTCGTCGACCATGCGACGGACACGTCCGTATGCATCGCCGGCGACGATCGAGTCACCGACGCGGAGTGTTCCGCGAGCGATGAGCACGGTCGCGACCGGGCCACGACCACGGTCGAGGTGCGCCTCGATGGCGACACCCTGAGCGTCCATGTCCGGGTTGGCGCGCAGGTCGAGCGACGCGTCGGCCGTCAGCAGCACCGCTTCGAGGAGGGCATCGATGTTGGTGCCCTGCTTGGCGGAGATGTCGACGAACATCGTCTCGCCGCCGTATTCCTCGGCGACCAGACCGTATTCGGTGAGCTGCTGCCGGATCTTGTCCGGGTTCGCGCCCTCCTTGTCGATCTTGTTCACCGCGACCACGATCGGCACGTCGGCTGCCTGGGCGTGGTTGATGGCCTCCACCGTCTGCGGCATGACGCCGTCGTCGGCTGCGACCACCAGGATCGCGAGGTCGGTGGCCTTGGCACCACGGGCACGCATGGCCGTGAAGGCCTCGTGACCGGGGGTGTCGATGAACGTGACGAGACGTTCGTTGCCTTCGAGCTCGGTCAGCACCTGGTAAGCACCGATGTGCTGCGTGATTCCGCCTGCCTCGCCTTCGCGCACCGTGGTGTTGCGAATCGAGTCGAGCAGTCGCGTCTTACCGTGATCGACGTGGCCCATGACGGTGACCACCGGGGGACGCTGTTCCAGATCGTCCTCGCCGCCGGCGTCCTCGCCGTAGGTGAGATCGAACGAGTCG
Organism: Rhodococcus sp. 05-340-2; assembly: GCF_002258915.1. Classification (NCBI taxonomy): domain Bacteria; kingdom Bacillati; phylum Actinomycetota; class Actinomycetes; order Mycobacteriales; family Nocardiaceae; genus Rhodococcus; species Rhodococcus sp. 05-340-2. Next base: position 316,452 of record NZ_NOYU01000027.1, on the reverse strand, counting down.
AGCAGCTCACGGTCTTCGTCCTCGGGACTGACGACCTGAACGACGTAGTTCATCTCGCCGCCGAGAAGCTCCAGCGTCTCGTCGTTGACTGACTGCGTCGCGGTGACCATCTCACCGAGGTTGAACAGGGCCTGCACCAGTGCGGCCGGGTTCGCGTCGATCTTGTCCGCGAAGTCCGACAGCGATGCGCCGCGGGCGAGACGGATGGTCTCACCGTTGCCGCGGGGCAGCCTGACGCCGCCGACTGCGGGAGCCTGCATGCTCTCGTACTCGGCGCGTTTCGCCCGCTTCGACTTGCGGCCACGACGAACTGCTCCGCCGGGACGACCGAATGCACCTGCTGCTGCGCCGCGCTGACCGGGGCGTCCACCGCCGCCGGGACGACCGCGGAAACCACCTGCGGGAGCGCCGCCTGCGGGGGCACCACCGGGAGCGCCGGGAGCGCCGCCGCCGCGGTAGCCACCGCCACCGCCGCCGCCTGGGCGTCCACCCGGAGCGCCGCCGGGACGACCGGGACGACCTGCTGCGGGGCCGGGACGTGCCGAACGGGTCGGCATGGCACCGGGGTTGGGGCGAGGAGGCATAGAGCCGGGGCTCGGACGAGGTCCGGCCTGGCCCGGTGCGGGACGAGGCCCACCCTGACCGGGAGCCGGACGACTGCCACCGGACGGTGTTGCGGGACGAGGCCCACCCTGTCCGGGAGCGGGTCGTCCGCCACCGGGACGCGGAGCACCGGGAGCGGGCCGGGGAGCCGGTCGCTCCACGGGAGCCGAGGAGTACGGGTTGTTACCGACACGCGGAGCCTTCGGGCCGGGCTTGGGGCCGGGACCTGCGGGCTTGGGAGCTGCCGGGGCGGGTGCAGCGTCGCTGGTGGTGGCCGACGCGGCCGGAGCCTGTTCGACCGGAGCGGCCGGCGCTGCAGGCGCAGGGGTGGGCGCGGCCGGGGCCGGAGCCGGTGCGGCAGCCGGAGTTGCGGGTGCAGCCGGTGCTGCCTCCACGGGAGCTTGTGCTGCGGGTGCTTCCGGCTCTGCCGGACGCGGTACCGGCTTGGGGCCGGGACGGGGTCCGCCCGGTTTCGCTGCGCCCGGCTTCGCCGTGCTGCCTGCTGCGCGATCGGCCGCTGCGCGACCGTTCGGTGCAGCTGCGGCGGGTGCCGACGCGTCCGCGTTCTCGGACGGGAAGGATTCACGCAGTCGACGTGCCACGGGGGCTTCGACTGTGGATGATGCGGACTTGACGAACTCGCCTTGCTCTTTGAGCCGTGCGAGTAGTTCCTTACTGGTGACACCGAGTTCTTTTGCCAACTCGTGCACGCGGGCCTTGCCTGCCACTGCTCTCCTCACTGAGAGGCCGAGCGAGGCTTGGTGCCCGCACGACCTCGGGTTATCTCCGATGGACGTTCATCGTTGGTGCTTCACGGTGTGCTCATCAGTGCTGTTGCCTGTTCTTGTCGACGGGTGTTGCTCTTGTCGTGTCCTCGGCCTGCAGCTGTTCGTGCTCGTCGAGCACGGCTGTCACTGCGGACGATTCCACATTTCCCGATATCCGAAACGCGCGACCGAAGACTCGGCGTCGTTCCGCATTGTGCAGGCATTCTCGGCTGTAGTGCAACCACGCACCACGACCGGACATCGAATGCCGGATGTCGGGGACGAGAGCGAATTCGTGCGAACCAGCTTCTCGAACCACGATCCTCAACAGATCGGTGGCCGGCACTCGCTCCCTGCACCCGATGCATGTACGAATCGGCCGGCTTGTCACTACCGGATACTCGCGTTCATGCCTCTGAGCGAAGAGGTCGTTACCGAACCATCGACCACTCTACCGCTGTATTGCCCCGAACTCCGCATTCCGGCCCTACGCGCTGGTCGTCTCGGGTGCCGCCGCATCACTGCGGATGTCGATGCGCCAACCGGTCAACCGAGCGGCCAGTCGAGCGTTCTGCCCTTCCTTCCCGATGGCCAGAGAGAGCTGGTACTCGGGAACGACGACACGGGCCGCACGAGCAGCTGCGTCGACGACGGTCACCGACACAACCTTCGATGGGGACAGAGCATTCCCGACGAAGGTGGCCGGGTCCTCGTCGAAGTCGATGATGTCGATCTTCTCGCCTGCCAGTTCGCTCATCACGTTGCGCACGCGCTGCCCCATCGGTCCGATGCAGGCGCCCTTGGCGTTGAGACCGGACACGGTGGACGCGACGGCGATCTTGGAGCGGTGCCCCGACTCGCGGGCCACTGCCACGATGTCGACCGATCCGTCGGCGATCTCGGGCACTTCGAGGGCGAACAGCTTGCGCACCAGATTGGGGTGGGTGCGCGACAGCGTGATCTGCGGGCCCCGGTTGCCCCGGGCGACTCCGACGACGTAGCACTTGATGCGTTCGCCGTGCTCGTAGCTTTCACCCGGCACCTGCTCGGCGGGCGGCAGGAGGCCGTCGGCTCCGTTGGCGTCACTGCCGATGCGGACGATGACGGTGCCCTTGGCGTTGGCCCGCGTGTCGCGCTGGATGACACCGTTGACGATCTCACCCTCGTGGGTGGAGTACTCGCCGAACGATCGCTCGTGCTCGGCGTCGCGTAGGCGTTGCAGGATGACCTGACGCGCCGTGGTCGCCGCGATGCGTCCGAAGCCTTCCGGGGTGTCGTCCCACTCGGAGATCACATTGCCGTCGGCGTCGATTTCCTTGGCCATCACGCGAACGGAGCCGGTCTTGCGATCGACGTCGATCCACGCGTTGGACTGATGCCCCTCGGTGTGCCGGTAGGCCGTCAGCAATGCGGTCTGAATCGTCGAGATCACCATCTCGATCGGAATTCCCTTGTCCGCCTCGATGGCACGCAATGCGGCGATGTCGATATTCACTTGTCCGACCCTTCTTCCGGTGCTTCCACGTCCACGATCTCATCGGTGTTCGCGGGTGACGGCCTACTGCCGACCACGCCACCCGCCAGGTCCATCTCTTCGGCGCTGGGCCGCGAGAACTCCACCTGCACAACAGCTTTCACAACATCGGACAGTGCGACGGAGCGGGTCGACAGCACACCCTTCTCCTTGATCACCACGGTGACCGAATCGTCGTCGAGTACACCGACGCGACCGTCGAACTTGGCGTCGGCGAGTTCGATGCGCACCTTGCGTCCGCGGGCCCGACGCCAATGCCGTGCCTCGGTCAGTGGGCGGTCGATTCCGGGGGTGGTGACTTCCAACGTGTACGGAGCTTCCCCGAAATCCGTCACCGCATCGAAGGCGTCGGAGATCTCGCGGCTCAGTTCCGGGAGCGCGTCGAGGTCGATTCCCTCTTCGCGATCGACCATGATCCGCACTGCACTGTGCTTGCCTGCGGCGACGACGTTCACGTCTTCGAGGTCGTAGCCCCGTTCTCGAACGAGGTCGGCGAGCAGTTCGACAACCCTTTCCTTGGACGGAACAGGCATGTCGCGAACTCCTCGTGTGTAGTTGTGGGCGATCCGGCGTACGGCAGCCGAACTGCGTTTGGTGAACCAACAGCCTACCGCCCCGCAGACAGTGCTCGTGACCACGATCGGCCGACGCGACACGCGGGCACGGCACGTGCGAGCGCTGCGGTCTGGCACGATATCGGAGTGCCAACGCCGACCGTCCCCTTCGCGCTCAATCGCCGCGGGTTGTTCCGACTCGCCGGTGTCGCAGCTCTGTCCGCGGCCACCGTGTCGACTGTTGCGGCCTGCGGCCAGGAGACGATCTCGGGTCCTGCCCTCGACACCCTCACAGCGCAGTTGCGCGCTGCCCGCGCCGATGCCGCAGATGCCACCGCGGCCGCGACGGTGATCACCGACTACGCAGCCGCACTGGGGATCGTCGCGGCGCAGCGCACCGAGCACGCCGAAGCGCTCGACACCGAGATCGCACGCGCCACCGGCGCCTCGACCGAGACGTCGTCGGTTACGGCCACCACGACACCCGCTCCCACGACGCCGCCGCCCGATCTCGCCGCCGTACGGGAGATGTTGACTTCCTCCGCTCGCAGCGCAGCAGATGCCGCTCGTAACGAAAGCGGTTACCGGGCAGGCCTTCTCGGTTCCATCAGTGCCTCGTGCACGGTCTCGGCCCTGGTGGTTCTGGCATGAGCGATCTCGGCCCGGAACAGCAAGGCCTCGTCGATGCACTCCACGCCGAGTACGCGGCGGTGTTCGCCTACGGCGTCGTCGCGGCGTTCTCCAACCCCACGCGCGCCGACGTGGTGGCGTCGAACACTGCCGCTCACCGCGCACGCCGAGACGCGACCATCGATGCACTCCAGGCGGCGAGTGTCACAGTGCCGCTGCCCGATCCGGCATATGCGTCCCCGTTCCCGGTCACCGACGCGATCTCGGCTGCACAGTTGGCCGCGCAGGCCGAGATCGACACGAGCATCGCGTGGCGTTCGCTGATCGAACGCAGCCGGTCGGGAGCGACCCGCGACATGGGGGTGCAGGCGCTGACCGACGCCGCGGTTCGCCTCGCGACGTGGCAGCAGATTCTGGGCGTCAGTCCGTCGTCGACGGCATTTCCCGGCCAACCGTGAGCGCTTGTTCCGGTCCGACGGAACGCCCCGGCATGAACAGCGCCGCCACCAGTCCGATCGCCACTGCGCCAGCGCCGACGAGCAGAGCGGGTGCCAAGGCGTCGGTGTAACCGGTGGGTGTCAGTGATCCACCGGCTCCGATGAACACCGCTGTCAGTACCGCGATGCCGAGCGCGATACCCACCTCTCGCACAGTGGAGTTCGCACTGCTCGCGGTGGCGTGATCGTCGTCCCTCATGTCCCGCAGCACCGCGGTGGCGGACGGAGCGAACGTCAGCCCCATGCCCACGCCCGCCATCAGCAGGGCCGGGACCATCGACGAATACTCGGTGTCGGGTCCCAGAATCAGCGCCATCCACACGAGCGAGACCGACTGCAGCGACAGGCCGCCGACCAACAAGCCGCGCAGTCCGACGCGCTCGGCGAGCAGACCTGCGATCGGTGCGACCACCATCGGTGCTGCAGTCCACGGCAGCGTGCGTAGGCCTGCCTGGAACGGCGTGTAGTTCATCACGATCTGCAGGTATTGCGCGAGGAGGAACACCGCCCCGAACATGCCGAGCGAGAACGTGATTCCGATGATGTTGGCGAGGGTGAAGCTGCGCGAACGAAAGAGTGCGAGCGGCAGTACCGAGTGCCGGGTGCGCGAGGCGCGCAGGACGAACGCGACGAGCAGCACCGCCGAGCCGATGAAGCCGGCGAGCACCGTGGCCGACGCCCACCCGTCGTCGTTGCCGTGGACCACCGCCCACACCAGGAGGAAGACACCGCCGCCTGCGAGGACAACGCCGGGCAGATCGAGCGGTTGGATGCGCCCTGCTGTTTCCTTCAGCGCGACGTACGCCAGCGGAACTGCGACGAGGGCCACCGGAACGTTGATCCAGAAGATCGCCTGCCAGGAAATCCCGTCGACGACGGCTCCGCCGACCACCGGTCCCAGCGCGACGCCGAGTCCGGAGACTCCACCCCATATCCCGATCGCCATTGCGCGCTTACCCACCGGCACCACCGCGGCGAGCAACGCCAGGGACAACGGCATGATCGCGGCTGCACCGATTCCCTGCACGGCACGCGCCGCGATGAGCATCGCTGGACTCGCAGCGAGCGCGCTGGCCACGGAGGCGGCGGTGAAGACCGTGATCCCACCGAGGAACACCGTGCGTCTGCCCCATCTGTCGCCGAGCGTCGCCGCCGTCAGCATGAAGGTGGCGAAGCTGAGGGTGTACGCGTTGAGGAACCACTGCAGCTGTCCGACGGAGGCGTTCAGGTCCTGCTGGATGACCGGGAGTGCACTGGTCATCACCAGATTGTCGAGGGTTGCCATGAACATCGGCAGGGAAGCTGCGAGGATGCCGAGCCACACGGGAACGTTCCGAGTGGCGGGCTGCATTGCTGGTGGAGAGGCTGTGGCGGTCATTGCGGTCGTCCCGTCTCACGCTTGTAAGCATCGAATGATTACTTATCGGAGACCGTAAGTTATCGACTGATAACCTGTCAACATGTCCGACCCGTCAGCGCCCAAGCCCAGAGCCACCCGCATGGATGCGGCCGACCGCCGAGAGCTCGTCCTCGACGCGGCGATGCGCGCGTTCGCGCGCGGGGGTTACGCCGGCACCAGTACCGACGCCGTCGCGAAGGAAGCGGGCGTCTCTCAGCCGTACGTGGTCCGTATGTTCGGCACCAAGGTCGAGTTGTTTCGACTGGTGTTCCAACGCTCGGTCGACGGCATCATGGCCGCGTTCGATGCCGTGCTGGCGGCGGGCCCGCTCGACCCCGACGACGACGGCACCTGGGCAGATCTCGGTTCCGCCTACGCCGATCTGGTGGCCGATCGCGACCTGTTGATGGTCATGATGCACGGATTCGGCGCAGGCTCGGTACCCGAGATCGGACGGGCAGCCCGGGAGGGAATGGGTGCCATCTACAGCCGGATACGTGAGGGCACAGGTTGTTCCGAGGACCAGGCACGGCAGTTCATCGCGCACGGGATGTTGCTCAACGTCCTGATGTCGATGCAGGCGCTCGAGCATCCGAACGACAGCGCCGGGCTGCACGAGATGACGGTGTGCGCGTTCGGAACCAATCTGATTCCGGCCGATCCCGGCTGAGCGTCGGCGCTAGGGACGCATCTCGTACCGGCCGTCGTAGGAGGCGACCTCGTTCCACACCGCATCGAATCGACCCGCATCGACCACCGGCTTACGGATCGCGTCCAGGGCCCACTGCTGTTGCGCCGCAGACGACGACGGCTTTCCGTACAGCGCAACGGCATAGCCGGAGAAGTCTCGTATCTGGAAGTCGAAGATCTGGTCCATCATCTCGGCCGAGATCTCGTCGGCTTGCTCGAGCACGAGATGGCCGTAGACGACGAGTGAGAACAGGTGCCCCACCACGAGAAGGAAATCGAGATCCTTCTGCTGCGCTTCGTCGGGCGCACAGTCCTGGAGAAACGACTTGAACGCCTGTGCCTGCTCGTAGAACCGTCCCACGTTGGGAATCCCGGAATGCTTGCTGTACAGCGGGTTCCAGTCGTGGAACCGGACCGAGCTCGCACCACGGGCCGGCCCCTGCGCGAAGAAGAAGCTGTCGTCGACCGGCTCGGTTCGGGTACCGACGTCCGGGTGGTCGGTGGGCGAGAACATGTACGCAGGCATGAATTTGAGCATCAGCGCCACGTTGACGTGCACCGTGCCCTCCAGCTTGGGCAGTGTTCCGATCAGCTGGGCGGCTTCACGGAAGTAGGTGTTCTTCTCGTACCCTTTGGCCGCGATGACGTCGTGCAACAGACGGACGACCGTTTCGCCCTCGGAGGTCACCTTCGCCTTGGTCATCGGGTTGAACAGGAGGTAGCGCCGGTCTTCGGGTCCCGCGGCACGGAAATAGTCCAGCGCCCGCGCGCTGAACAGCTTCATGGCGATCAGCCGGGAGTATGCGTCGACGAACGCACTGCGGACGTGCGGGAAGTCGGTGACGCGATTGCCGTACAGGATCCTGTTGTTCGCGTGTGTGATCGCCTCGTAGAACGCGTGCTCACAGATGCCGATGGATCCGGTGCACAGGTTGAACTTCCCGACGTTGACCGTGTTGAGCGCAGCCGAGAATGCGTCGGCACCGGTGTGCAGGATGTCCTGTTGCCGGACGGGGTAGTTCTCGAGCGCGAACGTGCTGACGTACATCTGCCCGTGGACGACGCTCTCACGCAGCTGATACGCGGGGTGTGCACTGTCGGCCACGAAGAACACGTACGCATCGGGTCCGTCGACGTCGGTGCGTCGCCCGAACACCGAGACCATGTCGGCAAAGTTGCCGTTCCCGATGTAGTACTTCTCCCCCGACGCGGTGAACTCGAGCTCGGAGTCCTCGGGCGCGGGCGTCAGCAGCATGTCGGTGGAGTAGACGTCGGCTCCGTGTGCGCGCTCGGACAGTCCGAACGCCATCACACCGCCGCGATCCAGCTCGCGTGCTGCGCGGCGCTTGGCGTCGTCGTTGGCACTCATCCAGATGGGGCCGAGACCCAGCACGGTGACCTGCCAGGTGTACCAGTAGGCCAGACCGTAGAACCCGAGAACCTCGCTCAGCGCAGCATTACGAGCAGCGTCCCAGCGCGTGTTCGGCGATCCGTCCGCATAGGCAGCGGGCGTGGAGAAGGTTGCGAACAGCTTCTGCTCGGCGACGAACTCGATGAACTCCGCGGGCCAGACTGCATCGAGATCGTCCGCGAGCAGCCTGGCCTTGCCTCGATTCTCGAACCACTCGATCAAGGCGCGCAGCTGTCGACGAGAGTCGTCGTCGAGCTCGGCCGGATCGAACGTTGTTGGATCGAACAGCGCATAGTGAGACACGTGGTGACCTCTCTTAGTCGTTGACCCGAAGCTACCAGCGGGTAAACGACAGTGCAGAGAGATCGCGAGACTCCCCTACGGTGTGTGCCGCACAGCCTTCACGATCTCCTCGACCGCCGAGTCGATGTCGAGTTCGCGACTCTCACCGGTGAAACGATCGCGGATCTCGACCTTGCCGTCGGCCCAGCCGCGGCCGATGACGACCACCAGCGGAACACCGATCAGTTCCGAGTCCTTGAACTTCACTCCTGGCGAGGCCTTGCGATCGTCGAACAGAATCTCGATGCCCTGTGTATCGAGTTGCGTCGCAATCGATTCCGCGCCCGCGCGAGCAGCGTCGTCCTTGTTCGCGATCACCAGGTGGACATCGGCAGGTGCAACCTCCGACGGCCACCGCAGACCCTTGTCGTCGTGCATCTGCTCGGCGATCACGGCGACCAGACGCGAGACGCCGACACCGTAGGAACCCTGAGTCAGGCGAACCGGCTTGCCGGTCTCACCGAGGACGTCGACCGAGAACGCATCGGTGTACTTGTAACCGAGCTGGAAGATGTGCCCGATCTCGATTCCGCGCGCACTGACCAGCGGCCCGCGACCGTCGGGTGACATGTCGCCGTCACGCACCTCGGCTGCCTCGATGGTGCCGTCGGGAACGAAATCGCGACCGGCGACGAGGTTCACCACATGCTTGCCCTTGACATCGGCGCCGGTGATCCACGACGTACCGTCGACCACCCGCGGATCGACGAGATAGCGAACCCCGTTGGCCTGCAACGCGCGAGGCCCGATGTATCCCTTGACGAGGAAGGGATTGGCAGCGAAGTCCGCGTCGGTCAGCAGAGCGAACTCGGCAGGCTCGAGGGACGCCTCGAGGCGCTTCTCGTCGACCTCGCGGTCACCGGGCAGGCCGACGGCGAGCAGTTCCCACTCCCCTTCTGCGTTACGCACCTTGAGCAGAATGTTCTTCAGCGTGTCCGCGCCGGTGACGGTGCGTCCGAGATCCGCAGAGTTGGCCCACTCCACCAGAGTCGCGATGGTGGGGGTGTCGCCGGTCTCGTGATCGACGGCAGCGGGCTGTCCCTCGATGGGCAGCGGTGCAGGCGCCGGAGTGGTGACGGCCTCGACGTTGGCGGCGTATCCCGATTCGATGCAGCGCACGTAGGTGTCCTCACCGATGTCGCTCTCGGCCAGGAATTCCTCGGAGGCGCTGCCTCCCATGGCACCGGACGTCGCGGCGACGATGACGTAGCTGACACCGAGGCGGGCGAAGATGCGCTGGTACGCCTCGCGGTGGGCGGCGTAGGACTTCTTCAGTCCGTCCTCGTCCATGTCGAAGGAATACGAGTCCTTCATCACGAACTCGCGGCCGCGCAGAATGCCGGCCCGGGGACGCTCCTCGTCGCGGTACTTGGTCTGGATCTGGTACAGCGTGACCGGCAGGTCCTTGTACGAGTTGTATTCGGCCTTGACCGTCAGCGCGAACAGTTCCTCGTGGGTGGGACCGAGCAGCATGTCGTTGCCCTTGCGATCCTGCAACCGGAACAGCGCGTCGCCGTATTCGGTCCACCGATTGGTGGTCTCGTACGGCTCGCGCGGCAGCAGCGCGGGCAGAGATATCTCCTGCGCACCGATGGCGTTCATCTCCTCGCGCACGACACGCTCGACCTGCCGCAGCACCCGCAGACCCAGCGGCAACCAGGAGTAGACGCCCGGAGCGATACGACGAACGTAGCCGGCGCGGACCAACAGCTTGTGGCTGTCGACCTCGGCGTCGGCCGGGTCGTCGCGAAGGGTACGAAGGAACAACTGCGAAAGACGGGTGATCACGGGTTGTCAGACTAGTCGCTCCCACAGTGCCTGTGAGCAGGCGGCCGTACAGTGAGTAGCCTCGAGCCCGTGCTGATTCTGCTGCCTCCCTCCGAGACGAAGTCCGACGGCGGTTCCGGAGCACCTCTCGATCTGGACCGACTGTCGTTGCCCACGTTGACACCGCTCCGCCGAAAGCTCGCCGATGCGCTGGTGGAACTCTCCGGCGACGTCGACGCGTCGATCGCGGCGCTCGGCCTCGGCCCCACCCAGGTGGACGAGATCGAACGCAACGCTCGGTTGTGGACCTCACCCACCACACCTGCGCTGCAGCGCTACACCGGCGTGCTCTACGACGCCCTCGACGCGGCGTCGTTCACCCGGGCCGGTCGTGCCCGAGCGGACGCGAGGCTGTGGATCGGCTCGGCCCTGTTCGGGGCCGTCCGTGCCTCCGATCCGATTCCGTCCTACCGACTCTCCGGTGGATCGACCGTGCCGAACTTCGGGACGCTGCGATCACACTGGAAGCCCGAACTCTCCGACGCCATCGACGCCGAGGACGAGGGGATCGTCGTCGACCTCCGATCGGGCACCTATCAGCAGCTCGGGCCCGTCCCCGGCGCGATCACCGCAACGGTGCTCACCGAGAAGCCCGACGGCAGCCGATCGGTGGTGAGCCACTTCAACAAGCACCACAAGGGCCTGCTCGCGCGCGCGTTGACCCTGACCACCGCCGAGCCGAAGGACGTCAAAGCCGTTGCGCGCGTGGCATCCAAGGCCGGACTGCGCGTCGAAGTGGCGTCGAGCACCGAATTGATCGTGCTCACCGAATGAGCGAGATTCCGGGACTGCTCCGGCGCGGCTCCGACGCCTCGGTCGGCAAGACCAAGAGCCAACGCGTCGCCGACGACGTCGCAGATCGACTGGTCTCGCTCGACGCGACCGAACTCGGCTCTCGGGCGCTGACGAACATGATCGAGACGATGTACGAAAATGGTTGGCAGCCCATGGATCTCGTGCACGTCGTGCGGCGTCAGCACACGGTGGCCGTGGCCGATCTCGCTGCCGCGGCATTGCTGCATCAGGCCGATCTCACCGACGCCGCCTCTCGGGCCCCACAGGACTGGGTGGATCAGATGTCCACGGTCTGTGAGCAGTTCCCGAAGGTTGCGGCCCGGGTCGAGGCCACGCCCGATTTCCTGACCGCGTACCTGACGTCTTCCGGTAAGACCGATTACATCGCGGCCAGTGATCAGTGGCTCGACGTACTCACCCTGCTCGGTCGATGGCAGACACTCCCCCGGTGGCCTCAGCTCGGCCCCAAGCCGTCCCAGTGGCCGCGCACTCGCCCCACGGTGTCGGGTGTCGCCGGCTCCGACTCCCCGAACACCAAGATGCTGAGCAAGATTCGCGGTCTACTGGCCAAGGCCGACGCCACGGACTTCGAGGAGGAGGCCGAGACGCTCACGGCCAAGGCGCAGGAGTTGATGACGCGCTACTCCATCGACACCATGTTGCTCTCCCAGGGCCACATCGATATTCACGGCCGACGCGTTCATGTCGACGGCCCGCATGCCCCGGCCAAGGCGCAGCTGTTGCACGTGGTCGGAACCGCCAACCGCGTCAAGGCGATCTGGGATCCGGAGTTCGCCGTCGCCACCCTGGTCGGAGCTCCGGTGGACGTGGAACAGACCGAGTTGCTGTTCACCTCTCTGCTGGTTCAGGCAACGCGCGCCCTCGGACATTCGCCGCAGGCGAAGAAGCGCAAGAAGGCCGGATCGGCAGCGTTCGGCAAGGCATTCCTGTACGCGTACGCCATCCGTATCGGAGACCGTCTGACCGACGCCGACGCGCACGCGCTGGAGGAGGCGCGTCACGAATCCGGTGATCTGCTACCGATTCTCGCCGCGCAGACCGTCGCCGTCGAAGCCGAATTCGATCGATTGTTCCCGACGGCGAAGCCTATGCGCGGCCCACGCCTGGACGCCGAGGGATGGGATTCGGGCCAGGCCGCGGCGGATCGTGCGGATCTCTCGCGCTGAGGTATGTGAGTCGACCGCCCGTTCGCAAGGCAAAATGGTTCTGTGCCCGAAACTCTCGACGACATCATGACGCGAACGTCCGAACTCCTGACCGACCGTGACATGGCCGCACTGTCCACTCTGATGGCCGAGCTGTCGACGACCGATGCGGTGCGCGTGCTCGAGCGTGTCGACTCGTCTCGACGCGCGGTGTTGTTTCGCCTTCTGCCCAAGGACGAGGCGGTGGCGGTCTTCGAGCGGTTCGACGCCACCGTTCGCGGTGAGTTGTTCGAGAGTCTTCGCAGCTACGATGTGATCGCTCTGTTCGAGGAACTCGACCCGGACGACCGTGTCGAATTGCTCGACGAACTCCCCTCCAACGTCGCGCATCGACTGCTGGTGGGCTTGTCCCCCGACGAACGCGCACTCACCGCCCCCATGCTGGGATACGACCGCAGATCGGTCGGCCGCCGCATGAGTCCGGAGTTCGTTCGTCTACGGACCGCTGCGACCGCCGGCGACGCCCTCGATGCCGTGCGTCGTACCGGCTCGGAGGCCGAGTCGGTGTATCTGTTGCCGATCACCGACGATCACCGCACTCTGTTGGGGGTGGTGACGCTCGCCGATCTGGCGACAGCGGCACCGAGCACTCCGGTCGGCGATCTGTACTCGGATCATCCGGTGGTCGAGGCCGATTCGTCGGCGGAGGAGGCTGCACGGCTGTGCTTCGAGCACCGTAGTCCTGCGGTGGTGGTGGTCGATTCCGAGCAACGGCTGATCGGAATTCTCACGCTCGAGCAGTCCTCTCGAATCCTGGAAGAAGCCGAGGACGAGGACGCCGCTCGCGCGGGTGGCTCCGAGCCGCTGCGTCGGCCGTATCTGTCGACGCCGGTGCTGTCCATCGTTCGCTCTCGCGTGGTGTGGTTGCTGGTGCTCGCGCTGTCGGCCATCCTCACGGTGCAGGTTCTCGAGATCTTCGAGCACGCGCTCGCCGCAGTCGTCACTCTCGCGCTGTTCATTCCGCTGCTGACCGGAACCGGCGGCAACACCGGCTCGCAGGCCGCGACCACTGTCACGCGGGCGCTCGCGCTGGGTGACGTGCGACCGCGGGACATCGCCGCGGTGCTCTTTCGCGAGGTTCGGGTCGGAGCGACGATGGGTGCGATGCTCGGCACCTTGGGCTTCGTCATCGCCGGACTCGTCTACGACTGGCACCTCGGGGTCGTCATCGGAACGACGCTGCTGTCGATCTGCACGCTCGCGGCGACGGTCGGCGGCGCGATGCCGCTGATCGCGAAGAAGATCGGGGTGGACCCGGCGGTCTTCTCGACGCCCTTCATCTCCACCTTCTGCGATGCGACGGGGTTGATCGTCTACTTCCTCATCGCGAAGGCCGTACTGGGCGTGTGATCACCCCTGCTCGTCAGCCCTTCTGGGCGCTTTCCTGCGCAGCCTGGGCCTGAGCGACCTGCTGCGGGGTGAAACGAATGAACACCGCAGCGATTCCCGCGACCACGGCGCAGACGGCGCAGCAGAACAACGCGAACATGTAGCCCGAGCTCAACGCATCGAGCTGGGTGTCGTTCATCAGCGTCGCCGGTCCCGAGATGCCGCCCAGGGACAGGGTGCGCGAGGTCACCAGCGCGCCGATGACGGCCAGCGCGAGCGGCCCGCCGAGGGTCTGAGCAACCAGGGCGATAGCGGTCAACGGGCCGATCTCGGTGGGGCTCACTCCGGCGATGGCGCACAGCGGGAGTGGCACGACCGTCAGGCCGACGCCGAATCCGATGCCGATGACGGGGAAGAACAGTCCGGGGAAGTACGACGAATCCGCGTTCATCGTCGCGACCGACACCATCAGCCACCCGACCATGATCACGGCACCGCTCAGAATCAGCCACCGTGGGGCGATGCGGGTCACCAGCTGCGAGGCCAGGAATGCGGCGGCACCGAGCCCGAAGGCGAACGGCACGAACGCCAGGCCCGCGTGCAACGGGCTGTATCCCAGGATGTCCTGAACGAACAGTGCCACGTAGGCGGCGAGGCAGAACATCACCCCACCGGCGAAGAAGATGGCCACGAACGTCGCCACTCGGTCTCGGCTGCCGAACAGCGAGAACGGAAGCAACGGGTTGTCGGCGCGTCGCTCGACCATCAGGAACAGCCCGAGGAAGAGCAGGCCGGCGATCAGCGAGACGATGACGATCGGATTGGTCCAGCCCAGTTCGGTGCCCTCGCTCAATGCCAGCACCACGCCGGTGCAGCCGAGCGTCGCCAGAATCGCTCCCGGCACGTCGAGCGGTAGCTTCGCCCCCACCGTCTCCTGCAGCGACACGACCGCGAGCACCACGATGACGACACCGATCGGCACGTTGATCAGGAAGATCCACCGCCACGACACCTCGGTCAACGCACCGCCGATGATGAGCCCGGCGATGGAGCCGACACCGGTCATGGCCGCGTAGATCGCGATGGCCTGGTTTCGTACCGGGCCCGGCGCGAAGGTGGTCGCCACCAGCGCGAACGCCGTCGGCGACGCCACCGCGGCACCCACCCCCTGGAGCGCGCGCGCCGCTACCAACGTCGCCTCGTTGACCGCGAGCCCGCACAGCAGGGATGCGACGGTGAACAGAACAACGCCGGCCAGGAACATCTTCTTTCGACCGAAAGCGTCACCGAGTCTGCCGCCGAGGAGCATCAGCCCACCGAAAGCGAGGGCATACGACGTGAGCACCCAGTTGCGTCCGGCATCGGACAGACCAAGATCGGCCTGCAACGGTGCCAGAGCGAGGTTGGCGACCGTGCCGTCGAGCACCACCATCAACTGCAGGCCGCTCAGGACGATGATCGCCAACCCGAACGCTCGGGTCGTCACCGGGTACTTGACCTCGGTACTGGAGGTATCGGACATCGATGATTCAGGCACGGGCGTTCACGTTACCGGCGTGTACAGAGAAACCGGCAACGGTTCCGATGACCACGATCGCCGGAGGCCTGATCTCCGCATCGCGAACCGCATCGGCGACGGTGCTCAGAGTCGCGCGAACTTCACGCTGGGTGCGCATGGTGCCTTCCTGAACGACGATCACCGGAGTATCGGACGGCCGGCCACCGGCGATGAGAACGTCGGCGAACTTCCCGATGCGTTCGACGGCCATCAGCAACACGATGGTGCCCTTGAGCTTGGCGAGCGCGTTCCAGTCGACGAGCGAATCGGGATGGTCGGGTGCCACGTGGCCGCTGACGACGACGAACTCGTGAGTGACGGCGCGATGCGTCACCGGGATGCCTGCGGACGAGGGCACCGAGATAGCGCTGGTGATACCGGGCACCACGGTCACCGGGATTCCCTCGGCAGCCAGCGCTTCGAGCTCCTCGTATCCCCGACCGAACACGTAGGGATCGCCGCCCTTGAGCCGGACGACGAACTTGCCTGCTTTCGCGCCGTCGATCAGCGCCTGGTTGATCGCCTCCTGCGCCATCGCGCGGCCGTACGGAATCTTCGAGGCATCGATGACCTCCACGTGCGGGCCCAGTTCGGCCAACAGCTCGGGCGGTGCGAGCCGATCGGCCACCACGACGTCGGCGTAGGCGAGCAGCCTGCGCCCGCGGACCGTGATGAGGTCCGGATCGCCGGGTCCGCCACCGACCAGCGCGACGCCCGTCAACGGCGCATGGGCCGAGTCGGCGACCACACCGGACTGCAGGGCTTCGACGACAGCATTGCGTACCGCGGCCGATCGACGGTGTTCGCCGCCCGCGAGGACACCGAGGGTCAGCCCGTCCCATTCGGCCGACGCCGGGGTGACCGCGGTGCCGTCCTTGGCGATGTCGGCTCGCACGCAGAAGATCTTGGACGCGGTGGCCTCGGCGACGATGGCGATGTTGGTCTCGGCCTCGTCGGTGCACGCGACGGCGTACCAGGCGTCGGCGAGGTCGCCCTCGCGATAGTCACGCAACTCCATGCTCACCTGACCGGCCGTCGCCATCGCCTCCACAGCGGGCGTTGCCTCCCGGGTGATGACGTGTACCTCTGCACCGCAGGAGATCAGCAACGGCAATCGACGCTGCGCGACGGTGCCGCCACCGACCACGACGACGCGTCGACCTTCCAGATTGAGGCCGACCAGATAGGGAGAGTCAGTCGCGTTCACGAGAGGAAACGCTACCGCGCGCGCTGCACCCGCTTTTCGTCCCATACGGGCTCGTCGGATTCGTAGGCCTGACCGGTGCTGCCGAACACCAGGAATCGGTCGAAGCTGCGAGCGAACCACCGGTCGTGGGTCACGGCGATGACAGTGCCGTCGAACGCTGCGATCGCGTCTTCGAGTGCGTCTGCGGACATCAGGTCGAGGTTGTCGGTCGGCTCGTCGAGCAGCAACAGGGTGGCACCGGAGAGTTCGAGCAGCAGAATCTGCACGCGCGCCTGCTGGCCGCCGGAGAGATTGTCGTACGACTGTTCGGCGGCGCGGGCCAGACCGTAGCGGTCCAGTGCCCGGCCGGCAGCCTCTCGGCCCATGCCGTCGCGGTGTTCGTTGCCCATGTGCAAGATGTCGAGGAGCGTGTTGCCCGCGAGATCCGGCCGAGTGTGGGTCTGCGCGAACAGGCCGGGCCGAACACGAGCGCCGAGCACCGCGGTGCCGGTGTGTGGAACCGGATCGAGAGCCAGTTCCTGAACCGGCTCGTGTTCCTTCTCCGGATCCGTACCACCGTTGGCGAGCAACCGCAGGAAGTGCGATTTGCCGGAACCGTTGGAACCCAGCACCGCAACGCGGTCTCCGTACCAGATCTCGGTGTCGAAGGGCTTCATCAGTCCGGTCAGTTCCAGAGCCGTACACACCAATGCGCGCTTGGCTGTTCGGCCGCCACGCAGACGAACGGTGACGTGCTGCTTCAACGGCACCGCTTCCGGCGGTCCGGCCTCCTCGAACTTGGCCAACCGAGTCTGGGACGCGTGGTAGCGAGCAGCGACCCCGTCGTTGAACTTGGCCTTCTCCCGCAGGCGCAGCACCAGTGCCCGGAGTTTGACCAGTTCCTCGTCCCACCGCCGTCGCAGTTCGTCGAGCCGAGCATTCCGGTCCTCACGCGCAGCGTGATACGTCGCGAACCCGCCCCCGTGCACCCACGAGGTGGCACCGCTGACGCCCGGTTCCAGTGTCACGATCCGATTCGCTGCGTTGGCGATGAGCTCCCGGTCGTGGCTGATGAACAGGACGGACTTGTCGGAGTCGCGAATGGTCGCTTCGAGCCAACGCTTGCCAGGCACATCGAGGTAGTTGTCCGGCTCGTCGAGAAGCAACAGATTGTCGGTGCCGGCGAACAACGCTTCGAGTACGAGGCGTTTCTGCTCACCGCCGCTGAGCGTCGACGCAGCGCGCCACTTCGCGCGGTCGAACGGCATTCCGAGTGCTGCCGTGGTGACCTTGTCCCAGAACGGCTCGAGGTCGTAACCGCCGACATCGCCCCAATCCGACAGGGCCTGTGCGTATTTCATCTGGGTCTTCTCGTCGTCGACCTCGATCATCGTGTTCTCGGCTGCGTCCAATGCCGCCGCGGCCGTTCGCACGGCCGGGGACGCGACCGACAGCAACAGATCACGCACGGTCGAGTCGTCGCGCAGCTGGCCGACGAACTGCCGCATCACCCCGAGCGAACCGGAGCTCGACACCGACCCCTCGTCGGGGGTCTCGTCACCCGCGATGATCCGCGTCAGCGTCGTCTTGCCGGTTCCGTTGGGCCCGATCAGGGCGGTCTTGGCGCCGTCGCCGACCCGAAACCCGACACCGTTGAGCAGCTGCCGTCCGTCGGGCAGGAAGTAGACGATGTCGTTCAGTTCGAGGTGGGCCACAACGAACCAGCCAACCTCATCGGCCCGGCGATGGCCAATCGTTTACTCGATCACTAGGCGAGGGCCAGGGTCGACGTCTCGGTGAGCACCTGCTTGCCCGCATCGTCGACGTGGGCGTGGTGCACCCGCAACCGCGCGGAGTCGCCGTGCAGGGTCAGCAGCATGACGCCGTTGGCGAACCACGGACCTGCCTCGGCCTCCCATTCGACACCGGACGGGCCCACGTGGGCCGCGCGCGCGAGCTTCGACAGAATTCGGGCGGCGGGACGCTTGATGGCCAACTTGTTTACCGCACGAATCGGCAGATCGAGCGGATTGCGGAACGGCGACATGGTGAGCTGATACGTGGCCGGTACTGCGCGCCCGCCGACCCCGAAGTCCGCGTTCGCCACGTAGGAGCAGTGGACGTCGCCCGAGAGCCACATGATCGAGGCGGGTGTGTTCTCGCCGCGGGAGAGCTCACGCGTCAACGCCGCCATGTCGTTGAACGAGTTGGTGAAGGCAGCCCAGTGTTCGAGGTCGAGGCCGATCCGCATCTTCTCGGCCACCTTGGCCGGCATCGACCCCCAACTGCCCTGCGCCACAGCCTCGTTCCACTGTTCGAGGTAATGCAGGGCGGGCAGCATGAGGTAGGGCAACGACGACCCGAACAGCAGGTGCCGGGGGCTGGCTTCGAGTGCGCGGTCGCGTACCCACGCCCACTCCTTCTCGTCGACCATTTCTCTGTTGTCCGGATCGAGGTTTCGAGAGCAGCGGGAATCGATCATGATCAGCCGCGTGTCGCCGAAGTCGCGATAGAAGCTCCAGCGTCCGGTTTCGGGCTTGCGGTCGACCCGTATCGCGAAGTCGGACAACAACTTCTCTCGTTCGGCGTCGGTGTCGGCCGACCGAACCGCGGCGTACATCTCGTCCTGCGCCAACTCCTTGGGCGAGAGGTTGCCCAGGTGCTGGTACACCCAGTACGACGAATATGCGCCGACCACGCGATCGTTCCACCACGGCCGTGTCACGATGTCGCGACGCCACGAAGCGGACGAGTTCCAGTCGTCGCGCAGATCGTGGTCGTCGAGGATCATGCACGACGGGATACTCGCCATCAGGGTCCGTACCGGCTCGAGTCCCCACGATTCCCGGTACAGCCAGGAGTACTCCTCGAAATCGCAGATCTCGTTCTCGGCGTCGGTCCCGATCGCGCTGGAGGGACCCTCGCCCGAGCGTCGGCGCGCCTGGAGCCGTTCGACGATCTCCGGCGACGGGTCGTCGGCGTAGACCTGGTCACCGAGGAGCAGCAACGCCTGCGGCCACCGACTCGGATCCTGCTCGATCAGCGCGTTCCCCAGCCCGGCCAAGGCGTCGGCCCCGATCTGCTTCAAGGATTCGTCGCTGTAGTTGTCGCCCCGTCGACACGATCCGAAGGCGAGGGTGACAGGTCCCTCGGCGTCGACGGTGTGGATGGCGGCCGTCCGACCCTCCGGCGGCCACACGCGACGGTCCTCGACGAACACCTCGTAGGTCACCGTGGCGTTGGCCGGTAGTCCCTCGAGCGGCACCAGCGCGTAGTGGTGGCCGTGCACTCCCCACGTCCGCTCGGAACCCCGGACGCCGGCGTCGGTGACGACCGAAATCGTCGCCGATTCGGCCATCTCGAACCACAGGGTCGCCGTCTCGGTACCGACGTACCGAACGATCGGGCCGAGTAGGACGGTGCTGTCGGAAGTCATTGGTTCCACATTGCCCGCGTCGGCCCGCTTTCGCCAGTCAGTGGCGCGGATCGGTTATCACGAGCGGGCAGCGACGACGACCTTGCCCCGTACGTGCCCGGCCTCGACCAACCGATGCGCTTCGCGTAGCTGCTCGGCGTCGATCGGAGACAGAACCGTCGTGGCGGTGGTGCGCACCGAACCCGCATCGACGAGCTCGGCCACCCTGGTCAGCAGCTCGTGCTGGCGAATCAGATCCGGTGTGTCGTGCATCGGACGCGCGAACATGAACTCCCAGTGCCACGAGATCGCCTTCGTCTTCAGCGGGAGAACGTCGAGCGTCTCGGGATCGTCGATCGCGACTATCTGTCCGAACGGCGTCAACAGGTCGGCGTAGATCTCGGCCTGCCCGGAGGAATGGGCGGTGAACACGTAGTCGATGCCGTCCGGTGCCACTCGACGTACTTCGTCGCGAAGATCGCGGCGGTGATTCACGACGTCGGCTGCACCGAGAGAACGGACCCACTCCACGGCGTCCTCGTCCGCTGCCGTCGCGATCACGCGTACGCCGGGAACGAGGGTCCGAAGAAGCTGCAGCACAACAGATCCCACACCTCCGGTGGCTCCCACCATCAGTAATGTTCCGGTGGTCTCGGCAGTGATGCGGAGCTTGTCGAACAGTCCTTCCCAGGCGGTGATCACGGTGAGCGGCAACGCCGCGGCCTGTGCGAAATCGAGGGTCGTCGGCTTCTTCGCCACGATGCGTTCGTCCACCGCATGGAACTGCGAGTCGGTCCCGGGTCTGCCGATGTCTCCCGCGTAGTAGACCTCGTCCCCCGGTGCGAACATGGTGACGTCGGCACCGACGGCGCGCACCACACCAGCGGCGTCGAACCCGAGGACCTTCGGGACGCCCTGCGGGTCGCTGCCGGCACGGACCTTGACGTCCACCGGGTTCACCGACACCGCTCTCACGTCGACCAGCAGGTCTCGCGGCCCCGCGGTGGGCACGTCGATGACCACATCGGTGAGGCTGGCGGGATCGTCGATCGGAAGCGAGCGGGTGTAGGCAACGGCTTTCATCGTCTCGGTCATACCTACAGGATGTCCCGAACCCCCGGTCCACCGTCAAGGCAGAGCGCGACAACGGCAACGGTGACACCGTCCAGACCGAACCTGGGTACCGCCAACTCCGTCGAACGACCGGCCAGCAGCGCCGCTGCTTCGGCGACGCTGGCACTTCCGACGGCACGGAGAACCCGGACCGACACGGTGGGCGTGACGACGGTCGACAGTTCACTCGCCGAGTAGGTCACGCCCCGAACCCCCATGCTCGACGCCACCGCGGCCACCAGTTCTGCTTTTCGGTCGATCGAGGCGATGGCCTCGACATGCCAGTCCGGTTGCAGCACTGTGGAGATCGCGGCCACGACGTCGGCGGCATCGACGCCGGCTCGGGCACCTATTCCGACGACCACCCGCATTCTGGGCCGGCTCTACACGCGCGCGTAGTCGATGGCAGCGGAGACGAATCGGGTGATCGACTCGGGATTGCCCGCGGCATGGGTGTGCAGGTACGACGCGTGGACGCCGCCCTGTACGAAGCCCTCGCGCGCCGCGGTTCTGCCGTCGGGGCTCTGCTTGTGCCAGCCCCAGGCAGCCGACGCCGCCTCGCGCACTGCGACGAGCTTCGTTCGGTGGAACTCGTGGCCGGTGACGCGGGTGCCCGCGTCGAACAGTGTCGACGATTCGAGGGCAACCGCGTCGCGATATCCGAGGGTGAGGGTGTTCCCGAATTCCGCGTCCACGTCGACGACTCCGGCCATGGCATGACCGTCCAATCGCCGTGCCAGATACAGCAATCCGGCGCATTCGGCGTGGATCGGCAATCCCTGGGCCGCCGCTGCTCGAACGTCCGCGAGCAGTAGTTCGTTCGCCGACAGTGCGGCCGCATGCTCCTCCGGGAATCCACCGGGAAGAACGACTCCTGCTGTGCCGGGCGGCAATCCGTCACGCAGCGGATCGAACACGGCCACGTCGGCCCCGGCTGCGCGGAGCAGTTCGACGTGTTCGGTGTATCCGAAGGTGAATGCGGGGCCACCGGCAACCGCGACGACGGGCGATCCATCGGAGCTGTGTACCTCGTTCTCCGGGGACCACTGCGGTGCTGTCACCGACGATCGCGCTAGGGCACTCACTGCCTCGATGTCGACGAACCGGGAGACGAGGGCGCTCATCGCGTCGACGGCATCGGTTGCGGCACCACCGTGTTCGACTGCGGTGATCAGCCCCAGATGCCGTGACGGGACGACCAGTTCGCTCATGCGCGGCAACGCGCCGAGTACCGGAACACCCACCCGTTCGCACGCTTGGCGCAACACGTCCTCGTGCCGCTGACTGCCGACGCGATTGAGAATCACTCCGCCGATGCGGACGCTGGCGTCGAACGTCGAGAAGCCGTGCAGCACAGCGGCAAGCGATTGACTGTGTCCGCGGGCATCGACCACCAGGATCACCGGGGCACCGAGCATCGCGGCCACTCGTGCGGTCGATCCCTCGGCGGAGGCCTCCCCCGGTCCGGTCATGTCGATCTTGCCGTCGAACAGTCCCATGACGCCCTCGACGACCGCGATGTCGCATCCTCGACTGCCGTGTCGGAACAGGGGCCCGATGCGGTCGGCACCGACCATCACGGCGTCGAGGTTGCGGCCCGGGAGCCCGGCCGCGAGCGAGTGATATCCGGGGTCGATGTAGTCCGGCCCCACCTTGAACGGTGCGACGGTGCGACCGGCATTGCGCAGCGCACCCATCAGTCCGGTGGCCACCGTCGTCTTTCCGCTGCCCGACGCGGGGGCCGCGATCACCACTGCGGGACAGGACGCGTTCACCATTCGATGCCTCGCTGACCCTTGCGTCCCGCGTCCATCGGATGCTTGACCTTGGCCATCTCGGTGACCAGGTCGGCCGCCTCGATCAGTTCACGAGGTGCGTCGCGTCCGGTGATGACGACGTGCTGATTGCCCGGTCGGTGGGTCAGGACGTCGACCACCTCGGCGACGTCGACCCACCCCCACTTGAGTGGATAGGTGAACTCGTCCAGCACGTAGAACCGGTGCGACTGCTGCTCGATTCGACGGGCGATCTCCCGCCAGCCCTCTGCCGCAGCCTCGGCATGGTCGACGTCGCTGCCCTTCTTGCGAGTCCACGACCAGCCCTCGCCCATCTTGTGCCATTCGACGGCTCCGCCGACCCCGGTGCTCTCGTGCAGTTCGCCGAGGGTGCGAAATGCCGCTTCCTCGCCGACCTTCCACTTGGCACTCTTGACGAACTGGAACACTCCGACGTCGAAACCCTGATTCCAGGCCCGCAACGCCATGCCGAATGCGGCGGTCGATTTCCCCTTGCCCGGGCCGGTGTGCACGGCGAGCACGGGCAGATTGCGGCGCTGACGCGTTGTGAGGCCGTCCTGCGGAACGGTTCCGGGAGCCGGTACACCCTGAGGCATCGCGTACCCCCTACGCCGCTGCGCGAACGACGGCGGCGACCTGCTCCGCCGACAGATCCGCGAGGGCCACGTAACCGCCGCCGAGGCACGCCGCGAAGTCGGCAGCGAGTCCGAGGCGGACCACTCCCGATTCGCAGTCGACGACGACGGAGGCGATCTTGTCCGACGCGATGCGTCCCGCGGCGATCCGGGCCCGGCCGACAGGGTCGGTACCTCCGGTGGCCCGTCCGTCGGTCAGCGCGACCACCAGCGCGCGCCGCAGCGGGTCCCGAACACGCTCTCGCAGAACGAGTTCACGTGCCTGCAGAAAGCCCTGCGCCAGTGGCGATCTGCCACCGGTCTTCATCTTCCGCAATCGCGTCACGGCCACGTCAACCGAGGACGTCGGCGGCAATACCGTCTCGGCTTCCGTGCCGCGCACGGTGATCACGGCGACCTTGTCGCGGCGCTGATACGCATCGCGCAGCAGCGACAGCACCGCACCGGTCACCGCGGACAGTCGATCTCGCGCAGCCATCGAACCCGAGGCGTCGACGACGAACACGATCAAGTTGCCCTCGCGCCCCTCCTTGATCGCACCCCGCAGATCCGCAGGCTCGAGCTTCAACCGGCCGGAGGTACGGCCGCGGACGACCTGCTGCTCGGCCGCGGCGAACAGAGTGCCCACCAGGTGCAGACCCTTACCTGCCTCGACGGTGGGCCGTACCGACCGCCCGTGCGAGGACCGTGACCGCGAGCGTCGACCCGGCGCGCCCTCGCCCACTCCGGGAACCTCGAGCAATCGCGCTCTGAACTGCGCTCCTGGAGTACCTGCCTGCTTCTCGCTGCCGGTCCCCGAGGACGGCGGTGGTTGCGCCGGCTCGTCGTGCGAATCGGAGGACTGTGTGTCGGAGGACGGGGACTGGGAGGCGTCGTCGGGAGCCTCGGGATCGGGCGCTCCCCCGCCGCCGTCGGGGTCGGGCTCCGGGTCGGGTTGTTGCTCGGCCTGCTCGGCCGCGTCCCGCATGGCCTCGTCCAACTGCTTGTCGTCGATGCCCGGCTCGTCGAAGGGATCGCGCCGACGCCGGTGCGGCAGAGCCAGTTCGGCGGCAACACGCACGTCTTCCTCGGTCACCTCGCTCGCGCCCCGCCACGCGGCGTGCGCGGAGGCGGTACGGGCCAGCACCAGATCGGCGCGCATACCGTCGACGTCGAACGACGCACAAAGCGCAGCGATACGCCGAAGTTCCTTGTCGCTCAACACCACGTCGTCGAGAATTTTCCGGGCGGCCAGAATCTGCTCGGCCACGGCGATATCGTCGTCGCGGAACCGGGCGGCGAACGCATGCGGATCACGCTCGTAGTTCATCCGGCGGCGCACGACGTTCATGCGGACGTCCACATCGCGGGACGCCGTCACCTCCACTGCGAGACCGAACCGGTCGAGCAGCTGCGGACGAAGCTCGCCCTCCTCGGGATTCATCGTGCCGACCAAGACGAATTGCGCTGGGTGTGAATGCGATACACCGTCACGCTCGACGTGAACTCGACCCATCGCGGCCGCGTCGAGCAGCACGTCGACCAGATGATCGTGCAGCAGGTTCACTTCGTCGACGTAGAGAACACCACGGTGCGCAGCGGCGAGAAGACCGGGTTGAAACGCACGTTCGCCGTCGCGCAGAACCTTCTCGAGGTCGATGGACCCCACCACTCGATCCTCGGTTGCCCCCACCGGGAGTTCGACGAGCTTCGCCGGGCGCGACCCGTCCTCGTCCTCCACGGCGGGCAGCAGTGTCGCGAGGGCACGCACCACCGTAGATTTCGCGGTGCCCTTTTCCCCTCGCACCAGTACACCGCCGATACCGGGGTGCACGGCACACAGGATCAACGACAACCTCAGCTGATCCTGACCGACGATCGCACTGAACGGATATCCCGGTTCGGGAACACTCCCACTTCGCTGCACAGCCAATTCCCTTCGTGCCCGGAGTTCCGCGCCGGACGTTCGGTCGAGATACGCGAAGCCGAGCGGCGATCTGGCTGACAGGGGAATCTTCTGCTCGAAGAATCCCCTGAACACAGTGGCGGGACCGCGCCTGATTGACACAGGACTTCTCCGCGACCGACTTCGAACCGAACACTACCGCCGAACGAACGAATGCCACACACGGTATGGACCGGGTGTGGCATTCGTCGATCGAGTACTGCGGAAGGTCAGGCCTCGCTCCAGGCAGTGCCGCCGCCCCGACGCATCGGCGTGTGCGGAATGCCGTCCTCGAGAACTTCTTCGCCGTCGGGCAGGAAGCCGTGCTTGGCGTACATGTCGACGAGGTAGCTCTGAGCGTTGATCCGACACGGAGCCGAACCGACCTCGGCAAGCGCGGCTCGCAGAATCCGCGTGGTGTGGCCCTGTCCCCTGGCCGAGCGCTGCGTGCAGAGCCTGCCGATACGGAACGCCTTCTCACCGTCGTCGTGCTCCTCGAGCAGGCGGAGTGTGCACACCACTTCGCCGTCCCGTTCGAGCCAGAAGTGCCGTGTCTCGGTCAGCAGGTCACGCCCGTCCAACTCCGGGTACGCACACGCCTGCTCGACCACGAACACCTCGACACGCAGCTTCAACAGGTCGTACAACGTGCTGTTGGACAGGTCTAGTGCCCATGATCGTTTGAGAGCTGCTGCTTGCGTATTCATACCTTTTGCTATCACACACCCGTGGGCTGTGCGAGCTCACGAGCATTTTCGAGTTCCAGAGTCTTGGACGTCCAGCCCCAGACCTCGTCGAACAACGAGCTGTTCTGAGCCAGCTTGACCCCGAGCGACGGGACCATTTCCTTGAGCTTGGGCTGCCAGGCGTCGTACTTGTCTCCGAAGCACCGCTGCAGCACGTCCAGCATGGCCGGAACGGCGGTGGATGCGCCGGGAGAGGCACCGAGCAGACCTGCGATCGTGCCGTCCGCAGCATTGACCACGGCTGTACCGAACTCGAGCACGCCGCCGCGACCCTTCTTGCGGATCACCTGGACGCGCTGACCCGCGGTGACGAGCTCCCAGTTCTCGCCGAGCACCGAGGGCGCGAACTCGCGCAGCGTCTCGACACGATCCGCCTGCGACTGAGCCAGCTCACTGACCAGATACTTGACGAGTCCGAGCTCGGTCACGCCGACTCCGAGCATCGACATCAGGTTGCCGGGCTTGACCGAGGAGGGCAGGTCGGTGATCTTGCCCTGCTTGAGGAACTTGGGCGACCAGCCTGCGTACGGGCCGAACAACAGACCCTGCTGGCCGTTGATCACGCGGGTGTCGAGGTGCGGCACCGACATGGGAGGAGCGCCGACAGATGCCTTGCCGTAGACCTTGGCCGAGTGCTGCTCGATCAGTGCGGGATCGGTGCACCGCAACCACTCGCCGCTGACCGGGAAGCCGCCGAATCCCTTGATCTCCGCGATCCCCGACTTCTGCAGCAGGTGCAGTGCGCCGCCGCCTGCGCCGACGAACACGAACTTGGCGTTGACGGTCTTCTTGACGCCGGTGCGCTGGTTGGCAACCTTGACGTCCCAGCTGCCGTCGGACTGTTTGGTGATGTTGCGCACATCGTGTCCGAAGTGCACGGTGCCGCCCGCGGACGACAGGTAGTTCAGCAGCTGCTTGGTGAGCGCACCGAAGTCGACGTCGGTGCCCTCCTGACTCCAGTTCAGTGCCACGGGGTCGGAGAAGTCACGGCCCTTGGCCATCAACGGCAGTCGCGCCGAGAACTCGTCCTTGGAGTCGATGTACTCCATGCCTGCGAACAGTGGGTTGCCCACGAGCGCTTCGTACCGCGCCCGCAGGTACTTCACGTTCTCGGCCCCGTGCACGTAGCTCACGTGCGGAATGGGGTTGATGAAGTTCTTGGCGTCGGAGAGCACGCCGGTCTCGATGCCGTGTGCCCAGAACTGACGCGAGACCTGGAACTGCTCGTTGACGTTGAGCGCCTTGGCGATATCGACGCTGCCGTCCTTGTTCTGCGGCGTGTAGTTCAGTTCGCACAGTGCCGAGTGGCCGGTGCCCGCGTTGTTCCACGCGTCGCTGCTCTCGGCCGCGGCCGCATCGAGCCGCTCGTAGACGTCGATCGACCAGTTCGGTTCGAGCTGACGGAGCAGCGCACCGAGGGTGGCGCTCATGATTCCGGCACCGACCAGAACGACGTCGGTCTTGATCCGCTTACCCTGCTCATCTTTGGACACTGGAGAATCGACTTCCTTGTCTGTGGAGGTCTCGGCCGGTGGCGGTATCGACCGGAGAACTCTGCTGTAGAGGGCTACTCACCCGATGCGGTCAGGTTACTAGCTGGGCCTACCCCATCGGACACCACGTCAACCCGGTCTCGATTGTGCTCCTCGGACGCCGTCCGCGGCGCCCACTACAGTTGTGATCTGTGACTACCTGGGTGCCCGATGTCCTCGGCGACGGCTACGAACAGACGACCATTCCACTCGGTGACGATCCGGACGGCGAGGGGCAGGTCGAGGCCACTCTCGTGCGATATCAACCGTCGGGCGCCGCGAACTTCGAGCGCGCGGTGATCTACGTCCACGGTTTCACCGACTACTTCTTCCAGCGACACATCGCCGAGCACTTCGCCGCGAAGGGGTACGCGTTCTACGCGCTGGACCTGCGCAAGTGCGGACGCTCGCGCCGCGAAGGTCAGACCGCGCACTTCGTGACCGATCTGGCGATGTACGACACCGAGCTGAACGAGGCTCTCGCCCTCGTCCGCGCAGAACGCGCAGGTGCCCCGGTGCTGCTCATGGCGCACTCGACCGGCGGTCTCGTGTTGCCGCTGTGGCTCAACCGTCTCAACCGCCGGGAAGGTGGGTCGGCCGGTCTCGGCCTGGCAGGCGTGGTCCTCAACAGCCCCTGGTTCGACCTGCAGGGTCCACCCGCCATTCGCAGCGTCGGCACCGCAGCGATCGACGTCATCGGCCGATTCAGGTCCAAGACACAGGTCCCCGGCGGCGGCCTCGACACCTACGGACTGTCGCTCGCTGCGTCCGAGAACGGCGAATGGGACTACGACCTCGACTGGAAGCCACTCGCCGGCTTCCCCATCACCTTCGGCTGGATCCGCGCCGTGCGCCACGGTCATGCCGAACTCCATCGCGGCCTCGACATCGGAATCCCGGCACTGATTCTGCGCTCGAAAGTGACGCACTTCTCACGCCGGTACAGTTCCGCAGTCGACGCCGCAGACGCCGTACTCGACGTTCGCCAGATCGCCCGGTGGGCCGGCTGCCTGGGCGACCGCACCACGATCGTGCCCATCGAGGGAGCCCGGCACGACGTCTTCCTGTCCACCGAGGATCCACGCGCGC
This sequence comes from Rhodococcus sp. 05-340-2, assembly GCF_002258915.1. Lineage (NCBI taxonomy): Bacteria > Bacillati > Actinomycetota > Actinomycetes > Mycobacteriales > Nocardiaceae > Rhodococcus > Rhodococcus sp. 05-340-2. The sequence goes on along the minus strand of NZ_NOYU01000027.1, from coordinate 287,854 downwards.
GGGCGTTCGAGGAAATGGACGAGTGGATCGAGTGGTTGCATCGAAGCGAGAGCACCGACCACGCGTCGGGCAAAGACCATACCGAGAGCGGGCACATTTCATGACCGAGCATTTCGACATCGCGATCATCGGCTCAGGATCGGGCAACTCCATCGCCGATTCGCGCTTCGAGGACAAGAAGATCGCTCTGCTCGAAGAGAATTCCACCTTCGGCGGCACCTGCCTCAACGTCGGCTGCATTCCCACGAAGATGTTCGTCTACGCCGCCGAAGTCGCTCGCACGGTGCGCGATTCCGCAAAATACGGCGTCGACGCCCACGTGGACGGCGTGCGCTGGCCCGACATCGTCGACCGCGTCTTCGGCCGCATCGACCCCATCTCGGAGGGCGGCAAGCGCTACCGCGCCGAAGGCAGCCCCAACGTCACCCTGTTCGAGGGGCATGCCACCTTCGTCGGCCCACGCACCATCGACACCGGCACCGGTTCCGTCATCACCGCCGACCAGGTCGTCATCGCCGCCGGATCGCGGCCGGTGGTGCCGCAGTCCATCGCCGATTCGGGCGTCACGTACCACACCAACAGCGATGTGATGCGTCTGCCCGAGCTCCCCGAGCATCTGGTGATTCTCGGATCCGGTTACATCGCAGCAGAATTCGCGCACGTGTTCTCGGCACTCGGCTCGAAGGTCTCGCTCGTCGCTCGCAAGGACACCTTGCTCCGCGCATTGGACGCCGACATCTCGAAGCGGTTCACCGATCTCGCCCGCGCCAAGTGGGACGTCCATCTCGACTCCGGGGATACCCGCGCAGTGTCCGAGGGCGCGCTGCACGGCGTCGAACTGGCCGACGGCACCAAGGTTCTCGGCGACGCCTTCCTCGTCGCCGTGGGCCGCGAGCCCAACGGTGACCGTCTGGATCTCGGTACCGCAGGCATCGAGCTCGACGACGACGGCCGCATCGTGGTGGACGAATTCGGACGCACCACGGCCGAGGGTGTGTTCGCGCTCGGCGACGTGTCGTCTCCGTACCAGCTCAAGCACGTGGCCAACCAGGAAGCTCGGGTCGTCCAGTACAACCTGCTGCAGGACGCGTGGCACGGCGATACCTCGGCCCTACGAACGAACGACCATCGGTTCGTTCCCGCGGCGGTGTTCACCGATCCCCAGATCGCCGAGGTGGGCATGACCGAAGAGCAAGCCCGCGACGCCGGCCTGGACATCACCGTCAAGGTCCAGAACTACGGAGATGTCGCCTACGGCTGGGCCATGGAGGACAGCGAAGGTCTGTGCAAGATCATCGCCGAGAAGGGCACCGGAAAGATCCTCGGCGCGCACATCATCGGTGCGCAGGCCCCGACCCTGATTCAGCCCCTCATCCAGGCGATGAGCTTCGGGTTGTCGGCCCAGGACATGGCACGTGGCCAGTACTGGATTCACCCCGGCTTGCCCGAGGTGGTCGAGAACGCCCTGCTGGGGCTCGAACTGTAGTTCCGACTACCAGGGGCTGGTGCGGAGCACGATCTCGGTGGCCAGCGCAGCCGGCTCGTCGGCGACGACATTCGCGCCGCCGTCGAGTTGGACCACCCGGAAGTCCGAGTAGACGAACCTTCCGCTCGCGTCGGCGGATGCGCGGCCCAGCGAGGACCCGACGACCAATGTCGTCGGCAACTCGACCGGGGGGCAGTCCGCGGCACGCACGGTGCCCTGCTCGTCCGCGATCGCGGGGTGACAACGGTTCACCGCGATCAGACTGGCGAAGCGCCCGAAGGTCTTGGCAGCCAACGTCCATGCCGACTCCGCACCCGCTCCGCTGCCGACGAGATGCACCCACGACAGTTTCAGCTCGTCGAGAACCGTGAGGATCGCGTCGTCGCTGACGCCGTCGATGCTTTCCAGCGCAACGGTTTTCAGATCCGAATTGTGCAGCCGTTCACTGACGGCGTCGTACACATCCACCGGATCGCCTGCATCGGGAAGCAAGAGAACGGCGTGCCTGCTGTCCGGGCCTGCCACTCGCACCGAACATTGCCCACCCGCAGCACTCACATGCGTGAACTCCATGGGGACGACGGTACTGCCTGCGGTCGAGGCGGAGGAAGAGCAGGCCCCCGACCGACTCACGAAGACCTGGTCGGCATACCGGTGAGTCTCCGGCCGTTCACGACACGCGGCTGACAATCGTGTCGAGGCCCGGATCGACGCCGTGCTCGATGAGATCGAGGACGGCGTCGACGTCGAGGTTGTCTTCCACCAGATCCGCCAGCAGGTCCAACTGCTGCTCGCGCATCGCAGCGACCGACGTGTCGGATGCCACCCCGAATCCCGTGCGACCCGACTTCTCCGCCACCCAGGTGAGAAACGAACGCCGGAAGTCGTCGGACTCGAGCAATCCGTGCCAGTGGGTACCGAGAACGCTGCCGCGCAGGCTGCCTTCGGAGATACCCGACGCGGAGGTCGACAACGCGTCGTCGCCGTTCCGCACAACCCGCCCATGGTGAATCTCGTAGCCCGACACGGAATGCGTGCCGAACTGCACCGATCGCCCCGCCACTTGCGCGAGCACTTTGTCGGCCGCGAACTCGACCGAGAGATCGAGCAGACCGAGACCTCGGACTGCACCGGCTCCGGATTCGACGGTGTCGTCGATCGTTCGGCCCAACATCTGATAGCCACCGCAGATCCCCAGAACCGGGAGGCCCGCAGCCCCGCGTGCCGCGATCGCATCGGCAAGACCGTTGCGCCGCAACCACTCCAGATCAGACACGGTGGACTTGCTGCCCGGGACGACCACCAGGTCCACGTCCTCGAGCCGGGACGGCTCGGTGACCCAATGCACCGACACCCCGGGCTCGCAGGCCAACGCCTCGACATCGGTGGTGTTGGAGATTCTCGGCAAACGCACCGCCGCGACGCGCAGCCACTGCGAGCCGTGCGGTGCACGCGGTCGCCCCACCGGAGCATCGGGAACGGTTCCGAGTGAGTCCTCGGCGTCCATCCACAATCCGTCCGCGAACGGAACGACACCGTACGTCGGACGTCCCGTCAACGCGCGCAACTGCTCGAGACCGGGTGCCAGCAGAGCAGGATCACCGCGGAACTTGTTGATCACGAACCCAGCGACGAGCGCCTGATCCTCCGAAGACAGCACCGCAACGGTGCCGAACAGATGAGCCAGCACTCCCCCGCGATCGATATCCCCCACCACGATCACCGGAAGAGACGCCGCCGTCGCCAACCCCATGTTGGCCAAGTCCGTTGCGCGCAGATTGATCTCGGCGGGCGAGCCTGCGCCTTCACAGATCACTACATCGAATTCCGCCCGCAGAGAGGCCAATTCGTCTGCCACCACAGCGCGCAACGACTGCCGATGCTCGATGTAGTTGCTCGCACTCACCTGCGCCACGGCACGCCCGCGCACCACCAACTGCGAGGTCCGGTCACTTCCCGGTTTCAACAACACGGGATTGAAGCGCACACTCGGCTCGAGGCCACAGGCCGCCGCCTGCATCGCCTGCGCCCGCCCGATCTCACCGCCGTCGAGCGTGACCACCGAATTGTTGGACATGTTCTGCGCCTTGAACGGAGCCACCCGCACCCCGCGGCGCGCCAGCATCCGGCAGAGCCCGGCGACCAACACACTCTTGCCCGCATCCGACGTCGTCCCCGCAACCAGCAGGGCACCTTTCGGACTCACGGCATCGTATTTCTGTTCACTCCGCAGGCTCCGCTCACGGCAGGGTCAGAATCTCGCTACCCGTCTCGGTCACCACGAGCGTGTGCTCGAACTGCGCGGTCCACTTCTTGTCGTGCGTGACCACCGTCCAGCCGTCGTCCCACATCTCGGCGTTGATCGTGCCCAGGTTGATCATCGGTTCGATCGTGAACGTCATTCCCGGTTCGATGACGGTGTCCACCGACGGCTGGTCGTAGTGGAGAACGACGAGACCGTTGTGAAAGGTAGTACCGATGCCGTGTCCGGTGAAATCCTCCACCACGCCGTACCCGAACCGGTGCGCATACGACTCGATGACGCGGCCGATCACGTTCAGCGCGCGCCCGGGCTTGACGGCCTTGATGGCACGCATGGTGGCCTCGTGCGTGCGCTCGACCAGCAGGCGCGCTTCCTCGGAGACGTTGCCGGCCAGGAAGGTTGCGTTGGTATCACCGTGGACGCCGTCGATGTACGCGGTGACGTCGATGTTGACGATGTCACCGTCTTCGATCACCGTGGAATCCGGGATGCCGTGGCAGATGACCTCGTTGAGGGAGGTGCAGCAGGACTTCGGAAAGCCCTTGTAGCCCAACGTGGACGGGTAAGCGCCGTGATCGATCATGTACTCATGGGCAATTCGGTCCAGCTCGTCGGTGGTGACTCCCGGTGCCACTGCCCGGCCCGCTTCCTGCAGCGCCCTGGCCGCGATCTTCGACGCCACCCGCATCTTCTCGATGACCTCGGGGGTCTGAACCCAGGGCTCACTACCTTCTGCGACGGTCGACTTCCACGCGTATTCGGGGCGCTCGATCGACTTGGGTACCGCGAGGACGGGCGATACGACGCCTGGTACGAGGGGCTGACGGGGCTTGCTCTCGGCGGTCACAGACATGGCGTCCACAGTAGTCGGCTCGTATTCGGCTCCGAACCGCAGCGCAGTGCCCGTACCAGTCGAAACAGCGCACGGCGTTGTGGATATGATCCGGATCACGTTCGTCGCTCGTGCAGCCGACACGAGAAAGGAAGCACCGTGGTCCATTCGAATCTGTTGCGGCCCCGTGACGGTGATGCTCTGCGCGCCGAACTGCGCCAGGTGGCAGCGATGTCCGACGTGCCGGTCGTGTTCGGCGGTGAGGTCTCGTCGGAGACCCTGCACCTGAGTGAGTTCCACGGGACCAGAACCCGGGGCCTGGACGGACTCGCCATCCCACCCAGATCCGGCCTCGGCGGACGGGTCATGGAACAGCGCAGGCCCGCGGCAGTGAGCGATTACGGTGCCTCGATGTCTATCACTCATCACTTCGATCGCCCGGTGCTCGGCGAGGGCCTCAAATCGATACTGGCGGTGCCGGTGGTCGTGGCGGGTGTCGCGCGAATAGTGATGTACGCGGCGCTCCGCGAACGCGGCCCCCTCGGAGATCGTGTCGGCGACATCATGACGACCGCCGCCAGGCGCCTCGGTCAGGAGATCTCCGTACGTGACGAGGTCGACCGCAGGGTCCGTCTGCTGGCCACCACCCGTTCGATGCTCGACTCGGATGTCTCGCGTACGGCCGAACTGCGCAGCGTCCACGAGGAACTGTCCGATCTCGCCCGGTCGATCGGGGACGCAACGATCCGGCGCAGACTCGACGCAGTCGCAGCGCGGGTGGCCGCATCGTTCGGTCAGGACATACCCCACGACATACGGGCCCAGGAGGTGTCGCAGTCGTTGACACCACGCGAGATCGACGTGATCTCGCAGGTTGCCTTGGGCTGCACCAACATCGAGGTCGCTGCGCGCCTGTCGATCGGTGCCGAGACGGTCAAGTCGTACCTGCGCAGCGTGATGCGCAAAACCGAGTCGCACACCCGATACGAAGCCGTGGTCGCGTGCCGTCGACTCGGCGTGCTGCCCTCCTGAACCAGGGACACCGCAGCGCGGTCAGTACCCGGGCGGCAGTTGCTCGAACATCTCTCGGGTCACCGCAACGGCGTTGTCCGAGCTGCCGCCCCGCACCACGAGGGTGGCGAACGCAATGTCTCCGCGGTAGCCGACGAACCACGAGTGCGAGCCGCCGTCGACCTCTGCTTCACCGGTCTTGCCGTAGACCTCGCCCTGGTCTGCGATGCGCTCGGCCGTACCGCTGGTGACCACCGAACGCATCATTCCGCGCAGCCCGTCGACCATCGCAGGCTCGATCGGCGGATGCTCTCCGGTGATCACGGTGTCGCGTCCGACCAGGAGGTTCGGCACCGGCGTCGAGCCATGAGCCACCGTCGCGGCGGCCAGGGCCATACCGAACGTCGACACGACCACTCTGCCCTGACCGAAGCCGTCCTCGGTGCGTTGGACGAGCTCCTCGGCCGGTGGCACCGAACCGGAGTCGGTCGGCAGTCCGACGACGTCGTAGTCCGGGCCGACGCCGAACTGGGACGCCGCGACGGTCAACGCGTCGGGCGACATCTCGCTGGCCAGCTTGGCGAACGAGGTGTTGCACGATCGGGTGAACGCAGTACTCATCGTCACGTCACCGAGCGCGAACTCGTTGTAGTTGGGCACGCTGCGCTCACCGATCACGATGCGACCCGGACACGGGACGGTGCTGCCCGGAGTCGCAAGTCCGCTGGAGATCGCGGCACCTGCAGTGATGATCTTGAACGTGGACCCCGGCGGATAGAGTCCGGCGGACGCGACCGGCCCGTCCCGATCGGCAGCCGGATTCTGTGCCACCGCAAGGATGGCACCGGTGGACGGCTGGATGACCACCGTCATCGCCTGCTCGGTCCGCGCGTTCACCGCTCGCTGAGCCGCGACCTGAATGTTGCGATCGAGACTGATCGAGAACGACGGAGAGGGCTCCGGCGGGGTGTCGGTGAGGACATCGATGTCGACGCCGTTGCGGTTCGTGGTCACCACGCTCCACCCCGCCTTGCCGTCGACCTCGTCGATGACGGCCTTCTTGACCTGGCCGACGAGGTCCGGTGCGAACGTGGGGTCGGTGGACACGAGATCCGATTCGTCGGACGCGGTGACTCCCGGGATCTCGGTCAGTGCGGCCGAGATCGGCTGGTAGTCACTGTCTCGAAGCAACGCCACCGGGTAGTCGCCGTCGACCGAGGTGGCGGACTCGACGATGGACTGCGCGGTGATGGACGCATCGAACGGCGTCAGCAACGTCGACAGCGCCGTCGCCGAGGCCACCACATTGTTCGCATTCGCCGCGTCGAACTTGATTCGGTGCACCACGCCGGGCACCAACACATCGGTCCCGGAGCGCTCGTTGACTCGTGCGCGCGGAGCCGCCGTGGATCGCAGGGACATCGTCTGGGTGTCGCCGAGCTTGGGATGGATGTCCGACGCCGTCCAGCGCACCACCCACTCGCCCTCGCTGCGCCCCATGTTCAGCTGACCGTCGTACGTCCACACGCGATCCTTCGGCAGCCGCCACGTGTAGGTGTAGCCGACTGTGGCGGTGTCACCGTCGACCTGCACCGACGTCGTCTCGGCATCCAGGGTTTCGGCCTGAAGATTGGTCCACGCCTCGGTCAGTGCCGTGGCCGCCGCGTCGGGCTTGTCGGTGTCCGCCGCCGCGGCGGCGATGTCGTTGGACTCGAACGCGGCAAGAAATGCCTGGGCGGCCGGCTCGGGCCCGTCGGGCTTGGGGGTACATCCGGTGAGGGCGGCAGCAATGACGGCTGCGACCACCGATACCGCTCCGACCCGATACCGCACTTCGGTTGCACCACGTGATCTCATTGCGCCCCATCGTAATAGGGCGCTGCCTCCGGCTGCGGCAACGAATCGCGGTTCGCCACAACCCGATCGAGAGACGTTCGAACTAGTCGAGGAGCACCGTCGTGAAGGTCGCCACCTGGGTCAGGCCGATTTTCGCGTAGGCCCGTCGGGCGACGTAGTTGAAACTGTTGACGTACAGGCTCGCGGTGCGGCCCTGGCGGACCACCGAGTTCACCACCGCGGCGGTACCGGACGCGCCGAGACCGTGCCCCCGCCGATCGGGGTGAACCCACACCCCCTGGATCTGTCCCACCGTCGCCGACTGCGACCCGATCTCGGCCTTGAACACCACCCGACCGTCCTCGAATCGAGCCCACGCGCGCTGCGCAGCAATCAGACTCGAGATCCGTCGTCGGTATCCGCGGCCGCCGTCGTTCTGTCTCGGGTCGACACCGACTTCCTCGATGAACATCGCCACTGCCGCAGTCAGATACACGTCCAGCTCCTCGGGGCGAACGAGGCGGACGTGTGGATCGGGCGTGATGGACGACCGAACGGACGTGGCCAGCAGCGGCTGCTCACCGCGGACCTCGCGGGCGGGACCCCAGTCGGTCTCGAGCATCTCCCACAGCGGAAGCGTCAGTTCGGCTCGACCGACCAATGAGGAACACAGCCGTGGTCCGCGGCATGCGCGATCGGCGAACGAACGCAGATCGTCGCTGGATCCGAGCAGAGGAACGAGGTTGGCTCCGTAGAAACACAACGACTCGTCGGGGCCGCCTCGGCTCCACATCTCACCGTGAAACGATCTCGGATCCAGTCCGGATTCCTGCACCCGAGCGGCGACCATGCAGGTGGCGACCGGGTCGGCGTCGAGCACCCGCAGGACGTGCGCCACGTCCCGATTACCGAGAGGCTTCGCACCGAGGAGCTTGAGCACCTACCGACCTCCTGACCCACCTACCGCATACACACCGACCGAGCGTGTACCGCATCATTCCAGAGAACCTGTTCCGCCGGTGGCAGAGCGGCAAACCGGACACCGAACCGGTCGAACCTGCTCAGCTGACCGTCACGACCGGTGCGCCACCGTCTGCAGTCTCATCCTTGTCGAATTCCTCGGCGATGCGCATTGCTTCCTCGATCAAGGTCTCCACGATCTGAGCCTCGGGCACGGTCTTGATGACCTTGCCCTTGACGAAGATCTGGCCCTTGCCGTTGCCCGACGCCACGCCGAGGTCGGCGTCGCGCGCCTCGCCCGGTCCGTTGACGACACATCCCATCACGGCGACGCGAAGCGGAATCTCCATGCCCTCCAGTCCCGCGGTGACCTCGTCGGCCAGGGTGTACACGTCGACCTGCGCCCGTCCACATGACGGGCAGGAGACGATCTCGAGCTTGCGGGGGCGGAGATTGAAGGACTGCAGAATCTGGTTGCCGACCTTGATCTCCTCCGCAGGCGGGGCCGACAGGGAGACGCGAATGGTGTCGCCGATCCCCTTGGACAGCAACGCGCCGAAGGCGACTGCGGACTTGATTGTCCCCTGGAACGCGGGCCCGGCTTCGGTGACGCCGAGGTGCAGCGGGTAGTCGCACTGCGCAGCGAGTTGCTCGTACGCGGCGACCATGACGACCGGGTCGTTGTGCTTGACGGAGATCTTGATGTCGCCGAACCCGTGCTCCTCGAACAGACCCGCCTCCCACAGCGCGGACTCCACCAGGGCCTCCGGTGTCGCCTTGCCGTACTTCTTCATCAGGCGAGGGTCGAGCGATCCGGCGTTGACGCCGATGCGGATCGGAATGTTCGCGTCACCGGCAGCTTTGGCGACTTCCTTGACCCGGCCGTCGAATTCCTTGATGTTGCCCGGGTTCACTCGTACCGCGGCGCAGCCTGCGTCGATCGCGGCGAAAATGTACTTGGGCTGGAAGTGGATGTCGGCGATCACCGGAATCTGACTCTTCTTGGCGATGATCGACAATGCATCCGCGTCGTCCTGTGTGGGGCATGCCACACGCACGATGTCGCAGCCCGATGCCGTGAGTTCGGCGATCTGCTGCAGCGTGGCGTTGATGTCGTGGGTCTTGGTGGTGCACATGGACTGCACCGAGATGGGGCTGTCGCTGCCCACCCCCACGGACCCGACCTGGAGCTGCCTGGTCTTTCGACGCGGCGCGAGTACTGGCACCGGCGGTGCCGGCATTCCCAATCCGACTGACACGGACACAGTGGCCTTCTTTCCTAGCTACGACTGACGAGTCTACTTAGAACAATTGAATCGGGTTGACGATGTCCGCCGTGAGTGTCAACAAGGAGAACCCGATGAAAACGACGATGACCACGTAGGTGACCGGCATCAGCTTCATGTAGTCCACCGGCGCACCGTCGGGCAGGCCGCGACGGTTGCGGAAGATGTTCCTGATCCGCTCGTAGATGGTCACGGCGATGTGGCCGCCGTCCAACGGCAACAACGGCACGATGTTGAACGCTCCGAGGAAGAAGTTCAAGGACGCGAGCAGTCCGACGAACGTCGCCCAGTTGTTCGTCTCTGCGGCCTGACCACCGATGACGCTGGCACCCACGACGCTCATCGGAGTGTCGAGGCCACGTTCGCCGCCGAAGATCGACTCCCACAGCGCCTGCACCTTGGTCGGTAGCTGCACGAGAGCTTTGCCGGTCTGCACGAAGATCTCTCCGGTGAAGACGAACGTCTCGGGCACCGCTTCGATCGGGTTGTACGTGATGTTCGGCGGCGGACCTCCGGTGACACCCACCGCCCCGACCGTCGTCGATTCCTTCGCGCCGGTGTCGGGATCGATGACGTATCGCTGAACCTGTGTGACCGGGACCGTGATCGTCCGCGAAGCACCGTCACGGTCGACTGTCAGGTCGACCGAGCCCGACGACGCCTGGATGGCGAGCACGGCGTCGGACCAGACCTCCGTGGGCTTGCCGTCCACCGCGGTGATGATGTCGCCCTGCCGCAGACCTGCCGCCGCGGCCGGACCGTCACCCGTGCAGTCCGCGATCTCCCCGTCGACCGTTTGCGTCGTCCCGACACAGACGACACCCTGAACCGTCGTCGTCGGTGTCTCACGGTCGACCGTTCCCCAGCCGAGGACCAGCGCATAGACCAGCACGATGCCGAGTACGAAGTTCATCGCGATGCCGCCGACCATGACGACGATCCGCTTCCACGTCTTCTGGCGGTACATCGCGCGCTCGACCTCGTCGGGTGCGAGTTCGTCGATCGCGGTCATTCCGGCGATATCGCAGAAGCCACCGGCCGGGATCGCCTTGAGGCCGTATTCGGTCTCGCCGCGCCGGAAGGAGAAGATCTTGGGACCGAACCCGATGTAGTACCGGCGAACCTTCATGCCGAGCGCTTTCGCGGTCCACATGTGTCCTGCCTCGTGCAGTGCGATCGACACACCGATGCCGACGGCAAACAGAACCACGCCCAGAGCGAACAGCATGTGAGTCTAAAGGCCCTTCTGTTTCAGTAGCTCACGCGCATGTGCGCGAGCCCAGGAATCCGCCGCGAGGACGTCGTCCACGGTAGTCGGCACCGCCGACCAGTCCCCTCCGCCGTCGCTGACAACGGCCCGCACCGTGTGCACGATCTCGGGGAATTCGATGCGGCCGGCCAGGAACGCCTCGGCAGCGATCTCGTTGGACGCGTTGTACACCGCCGTCATGCACCCGCCCATGATTCCGGCCTCGCGGGCCAGCTGAACGGCGGGGAACACTCGATCGTCGAGTGGTTCGAAGTCCCAGGAGAACGCTGCAGTGAAATCGAGTGCACGCGCGACGTCGGGCACTCGCTCCGGCCACCCGAGCGCCAACCCGATCGGCAGCTTCATGTCCGGCGGGCTGGCCTGCGCAATGGTGGATCCGTCCACGAACGTGACCATCGAATGAACGATGGATTGCCGGTGCACGGTGACGTCGATCTTCTCGTACGGCACCCCGAACAGCAGATGCGCTTCGATGAGCTCGAGGCCCTTGTTGACCAGCGTCGCCGAGTTCAACGTGTTCATCGGACCCATCGACCAGGTGGGATGAGCCGCGGCCTGGGCAGGCGTCACCGACTTCAGTTCCGTTTCGCTCCAGCCTCGGAACGGTCCACCCGATGCGGTGAGGATCAGTCGATCCACCTCGCTTCGGTGGCCACTGCGCAGGCATTGCGCCAGCGCCGAATGCTCCGAGTCCACCGGAACGATCTGTCCTGGCGCGGCGGCAGCGAGTACGAGTTCGCCGCCTGCCACCAGCGATTCCTTGTTGGCCAACGCCAGCCGGGCTCCGGTCTTCAGCGCCGCCAACGTCGGTTCGAGACCGAGCGAGCCCACCAGCGCGTTGAGCACCACGTCGGCCTGCGTCGATTCGACGAGCTCGGTCACCGCACGGGGCCCGCTCAGAACCCCGGGAAGGTCGAGCTCGGCGGCAGCGGCGGGGTCGGCGACAGCGACACGCCGAACGCCGGTCTCGGCGATCTGACGACGAAGAAGGTCGATGTTTCCGCCGCCGGCCGCAAGACCCACGACGACGAAGCGATCCGGGTTTGCTGCGATGACGTCGAGCGCTTGGGTTCCGATCGAGCCGGTGCTCCCCAGCAGCAGCACGCGAATCGGCTCGGGGCGATCCGAGGTGGTCGTTCGCTCACGATGGTCTGACACCGGTCCATTGTTGCCTACCGAGCCTGAGAAACCCCTATGCGCTCCGCCGATGCTGGCAGGGTGGAAGACATGGACGTCTCGAAGTACACCGCAGCATCGTTCAACTACGCCGACGTAGGGGCAACGAGCGGCAGGCTCCCGACCGGTTACCACCACGTCGAGAAGTCGCGGGTCATCGGATCCGGAGTCGACGACTTCGTAGCCGCAGCCGACGCACTGATGCGCTGGGACATGCATCGCGGCACCGGGCTGAAGGTTCACTCCAGCAACGACAACGCCGTCCCCGACGCCGTGGTCGTGCTCACCCTCGGGCCCGTCCGCATCCCGTGCCGGGTCGTCTACGTCATCGACGAAGCCAACCGACAGGGCTTCGCCTACGGCACGCTCGACGGCCATCCCGAGTCCGGCGAGGAACTGTTCTACGTCGACTACTCCCCCGAGGACGGGACGGTCTCCGCGCACATCACCGCGTTCTCGAACCCCGGCCGCTGGTACACCAGGCTCGGTGGTCCGGTGGGCAAGCGGGTCCAGGCCCTGTTCACCGATCGCTATCTGGCCGCGCTGGAGTCTGCGTGCCGGTCGCCGCGCTGAGTCAGGAGGAGGGCGGGTGTACGGCGCGCCAGTGCTCGGCGATGTCGATTCGCTTCGCCACCCACACCTTCTCGTGAGACTGAACGTGATCGAGAAAACGTTCGAGGGCGGCGATGCGAGCCGGCCTGCCGACCAGCCTGCAGTGCAGTCCGACCGAGAGCATCTTGGGGCTGCCGTTCTCCCCCTCGGCGTACAGCACGTCGAACGCGTCCCGCAGATGCGCATAGAACTCGTCCCCGGTCGAGAAGCCGCCCGGCGAGGCGAATCTCATGTCGTTCGTGTCGAGGGTGTACGGCACCACCAGATGATCGACCACCTCGGAGCCGCGAGAGACCTTCTCCCAGTAGGGAAGATCGTCGGCGTAGGAATCCGAGTCGTACACGAATCCGCCGTGCTCGACGACGAGCGACCGGGTGTTCGGAGAGTCACGTCCGGTGTACCACCCGAGCGGGGCCGAGCCGGTGAGGCCCTGAAGGATGGCCACGGCCTCGGCCATGTGCTCGCGCTCGACGTTCTCGTCGATCTGCTGGTAGGACAGCCACCGCAGACCGTGGCATGCGATCTCGTGGCCCAATTCCGCCAGTGCGGCAACCACTTCCGGGTTTCGTTCCATGGCCTTCGCGACAGCGAACACCGTCAGGGGTAGGTCGCGTTTCTCGAACGCCCGCAGCACCCGCCACACGCCGGCCCTCGAGCCGTACTCGTACAGCGACTCCATGCTCATGTGGCGGTTCGGAAAGGCTTGTGCCCCGATCATTTCCGAGAGGAACGTCTCGGATTTGGTGTCACCGTCGAGGACGTTGTTCTCCGCACCCTCCTCGTAGTTGAGGACGAACTGAACAGCGATGTTGGCCTCACCCGGCCACTGGGCATGCGGCGGCGTGCGGCCGTACCCCACCATGTCTCGGGGGTAGCTCAACGGAAACTGGGTCAGCGGATGCGGAAGGCGCTCGGACGTCACCGCCGCAGTCTCTCATCGAAGTCGGCTGTCGCGCCGGATGAGCACACAACCCTGATGGCTACGACGGGCGGTCGTATGCCAATATTGTCCGAACGCGGCAGGCTCGACGCCCCGTGAAGGACGACTTCGAGAATTCATCACCCGAGAGGACCGACCGGTGGCCAATACCGAACTGGAATCCGCTTCGTACGACCAGGTCGTCGATACCCGCCACGAGGTGCCGGACGTGCCGTCCGCCGAGTGGGGGTGGAGTGGTGAGTCGAATCGCGCGATGCGGGTGGCCGCCATCGTCGTCGCCGTGTTCCTGCTGTTCATGATGATCGGCAACCACACCGGCAAGGTCGAGGATCTGTGGTTGATCGGATTCGCGGCGACGCTGGTCGGGCTCGTCGTGCGAGACGTGATCGTCCGCCGCAAGCCCCGCTAGCAACCGATTCAGTTCTCGGCTGCCAGCTGACCGCACGCCGCGGCGATCTCCTGACCGCGGGTGTCACGGACGGTGCACGAGACACCCTGCGCGATCACCCGACGAACGAATTCTCTCTCCACCGGCTTCGGGCTGGCGTCCCATTCGCTACCCGGAGTCGGATTGAGTGGGATCAGGTTCACGTGGACCCGCGAGCCGAGCGCCTTGTGCAGCTTCTTGCCCAACATGTCCGCTCGCCACGGCTGATCGTTCACGTCCCGGATCATCGCGTACTCGATCGACACACGCCGACCGGTCTGATCGGCGTAGTACCTGGCCGCCGACAGTACTTCGGCCACCGACCAGCGATTGTTGACCGGAACCAGCGTGTCGCGGAGCTCGTCGTCGGGCGTGTGCAACGACACCGCCAGCGTCACCGACAGTCCCTCGTCGGCCAGCTTCCGAATGGCCGGTGCCAGTCCGACCGTCGACACCGTCACCGATCGCTGTGAGAGGCCGAGTCCGTCGGGTGCGGGCGAGACGATCTTGCGCACCGCGGAGACGACCCTCTTGTAGTTCGCCAGGGGCTCGCCCATCCCCATGAAGACCACGTTCGACAGTCGTCCTTCGCCCCCGTGAACCACGCCGTCACGCAGATCGGCTGCAGCCGAACGGACCTGGTCGACGATCTCGGCCGTCGACAGGTTCCTCGTCAGACCGGCCTGGCCGGTCGCACAGAAGGGACAGGCCATTCCGCAGCCGGCCTGACTCGAGATGCACAGAGTCGCCCGATCCGGGTACCGCATCAGGACACTTTCGAGAAGTGTTCCGTCGTTGGCCTTCCACAGGGTCTTTCGAGTGTCACCGTCGTCACATGCCAGGTGCTTGATCGGCGTCAGCAATGTGGGAAAGAGATCGGCACCGACCTTCTCGCGGGCCTCGGCCGGAAGGTCGGTCATCTTGGTGGTGTCGGCCTCCAGACGCCCGTAGTAGTGCCGGGCCAGCTGATCGGCGCGAAACGCAGGCAGACCGAGCGCCTTGACCGCATCCCGCAGACCCTCTTTGTCCAGGTCGGCGAGGTGACGCGACGGCATGCCGCGACGCGGCGCAGTGAAGACCAAGGGGAGATTGGGCCTCTTCTGCTCGGTCGACGTGTTCGTTGCCTCGGCGGAGTCACTCATGCTCCACCCCCCATCTTTCGCTGACGCTGCATGTTTCCATTGTCCACCTCATTGCCTCGCAGTCCTATTCGCGCCGGTTTCCGTCCGTTACCCGATGGGTATCGAGGTCGTGGCCGGATGCGCGTGCATTCGGCCTTCACGTGCGGAAGGATCATCGACATGGCCACCAGAGCTGACGACAGTCACGAGACATCGCTGGACACATCAGGTGCGGTTCACCCCGGCGACCACAGCGCCTCGGGTGACCTCGCTCCCATCACGACTCCGGATTCGGACGGTCATTCCGCGCCGGATCCCGAGTTCGTCCCGGAGCCCCAGGCAGGCAGCTCGACCGACATCGCCCACACCCGCACCGCTGCGCTGTGGACCGGCCTCGTGGTCGGGGCCGTGGTCCTGGTCGTTCTGCTCGTGTTCATCGTGCAGAATCTCGACTCCGTCACCGTACAGATCTTCGCCTGGCAGCTCGATCTGCCATTGGGCATCAGCATGCTGCTGGCCGCGATCGCAGGTGCACTGGTCATGGCGATGGTCGGCGGAGCTCGAATCCTTCAGGTCCGGCGCGCAGCGAAGAAGAAGTAGCAGCACAGATCGTGAACACTATGTACAGAAGGTGGCGCGCATCGACTGAATCGATCAGGCTTGGGGTGCCCCACTTCACTCGAGGAGCATGACGTGACAACTTTCATGGAGACACCCGTGGCATCCGGCGTAGCCCCCGACCGAGCACGGTCCTGGCTGCTGGTACCGGCCACCAAGCCCGAAACCTTCGGCGACGCCGTCGCGTCGGGAGTCGATGCCGTCATCCTCGACATCGAAGACGCAGTCGCGCCCGCCAAGAAGCCGGCCGCGCGCGAGGCCGTTGTGCGGTGGCTCGGCGAAGGAAACTCTGCGTGGGTCCGCATCAACGACGCAACGACCCCGTACTGGGCCGATGACCTCGCCGCTCTGTCCGGCCTACCCGGTCTGGTCGGTGTCATGCTCGCGAAAACCGAGAGCGGCGGCCAGGTCGAGGCAACAGCTGCTCGCCTGGCACCCGGCACCCCGATCCTGGCACTGGTGGAGTCGGCGATGGGCCTCGAAGCCGCAACGGAGATCGCCCGCGCGGATTCGACGTTCCGTCTCGCCTTCGGCAGTGGCGACTTCCGCCGCGACACGGGCATGAGCGACGACCCGCTGGCGATGGCATACCCCCGCTCGCGCCTCGTCGTGTCCTCACGCGCAGCGCGCATCCCGGGGCCGATCGACGGACCGACACTGACGGCCAACGACAGCATCCTCGGACGCGATGCAGCTCTGACCCTGTCGATGGGCATGACGGGCAAGCTGTGCATGCATTCGGAGCAGGCTGCCATCGTCAACCGCGAGCTCGCCCCGTCACCCACGGATGTGTCGTGGGCCCGTGACGTCATCGATGCCCTCGGTGCCGACGGAGCACACGTCAAGGACGGAAGCGACCTACCTCGTCTGGCGAAAGCACTCAAGATCAACGAACTGGCGGAGATCTTCGGAATCTCTGCCGCCTCCTGATACAGCCCCGCAGTCGAGGTGCGTCGGCCGTTGCCCACCGGCTCGCTAGCGCAACTCGATTCCGGTCGGCTTGTATCGGACGTGGACTC
Organism: Rhodococcus sp. 05-340-2; assembly: GCF_002258915.1. NCBI lineage: Bacteria > Bacillati > Actinomycetota > Actinomycetes > Mycobacteriales > Nocardiaceae > Rhodococcus > Rhodococcus sp. 05-340-2. The sequence continues at coordinate 270,997 of NZ_NOYU01000027.1, read as the reverse complement.
GATACCGGACATCGAACGACACCCCGTCCACCGACTTCATGGCATCACGCGCAACGCGTGGGCCGAACTCGATTCCCAGCACATCGCGCATCACGCGTCGATTCGGGAACGACCACCTCGTGTCGACGCGGGTCAGTGCAAAACCCTGTGCCTCGAAGAACGCCTCGACCGTGAACGGGTCGTAATGCGGTAGATCGGCCCGCATCCAATCCCCGTACGGCGACGCGGTGGCGTCCAGATCCACGACGACCAACGCTCCGCCCGGCCCGAGCACGCGCATGGCGTCGACGATTCCCGGCCCGCAGCCCGGTCCGAAGAAGTACGCGGTGCGCGCATGGACGACGTCCATTGTGCCGTCGCCGATCGGCAGGGAATCCGCCTGCGCCGTCCTCACCTCGACGTTCGGCAGGTTCGCGACTCGTGCTCTCGCCGAGGCAGCGAGTGGTTCGTGCGGCTCGATTCCCAGTACTCGTTGGGCGTCGGCCGCGAAGATCGGAAGATGGAAGCCGCTTCCGCAGCCGACGTCGACGACAGTCTTCGCCGACCAGTCCGCAACCGACCGGATCGCATCGAACAGTGCACCGTCGACGTCCTGAGCGCGGTTCTCCGCCTCGTACAGGTGTGGCCAGTTCCAGATGTTGGGGCTGGGAATCACCCCGGTGACATCACTGCGCACGCCCGAGAGCAGTCTGCTCAGAGGAGAACGGTGAAGACGAGCCATGCCACGAAAGCCGAGGGCAGCAGCGAGTCGAGCCTGTCCATGATGCCGCCGTGGCCGGGCAGCAGGGTGCCCATGTCCTTGATGCGGAGATCACGCTTGACCTGCGACTCGATCAGATCGCCCAACGTGCCGGTCACCACCAGCACCACGCCGAGAAGGATGCCGATCATCGAGTTGGCCTCGAGGATGAGCGTGACCGTCAGCAGACATCCGATGATGCAGAAGATGAGTGACCCGGCGAGCCCCTCCCAGGACTTCTTCGGGCTGATGGCAGGTGCCATCGGGTGCTTTCCGAACAACACACCCGCGATGTAACCGCCGATGTCCGAGCACACGACGCCGATGACGAACACCAGGATGCGGCCTGCGCCGTTGTCCTGCAGCACCATCAGGACGGTGAACGAGGCCAGCAGCGGCAACCAACATGCCACGAGGACGGTGACGGAAAGTTCTTCGAGGTAGTTCTTCGGAGCGGTGCCGAATCCCTGCCGCAGCAGCAGCCACACCATGCACACCAGGACAGTGCCCACCGCAGCGCTGAGCACACCGACCGCCCCGAACGGCCAGCCGAGCCAGATCATCGCCTGACCGCCGAGGATCAGGGGAATGCGGGGCACCAGTACCCCACCCTCGCGCAGGCGCTTCGACACCTCGTAGGTGGCAACGGCCAGCGCGACGGCCACCACCCCGATCCACACCAGCGGCACGAAGACGAGGACGAGAATCAGACCGATGCCCAACGACCCGCCGACTCCGATCGCGGCGGGCAGATTACGGCCTGCCTTGCCCGTCGACTTCGCTGCGGCGACCCCGGACGAGGCAGCGGGCGTACCGCTGCCCTCCTGCCGATCCGGTCCCACCACTGTCGTCATCTCCTCGAATTTCATCGTCGTCCGTCGTGAAAAGCAGCTGTCGAGGTCGGGTCAGACCTCCATCAGCTCGCCCTCTTTGCGCTTGACGAGTTCGTCGACGGAGGCGGTGTACTTCGCAGTGGTCTTGTCGAGATCGTTCTCGGCGCGGACGACCTCGTCCTCGCCTGCTTCGCCGTCCTTCTGGATTCGCTTGAGCTCTTCCATCGTCTTCCGGCGGACGTTGCGAATCGACACCTTCGCGTCCTCGCCCTTGCCCTTGGCCTGCTTGACGAATTCGCGGCGCCGTTCCTCGGTGAGCTGCGGAACTCCGATTCGAATGAGGTTGCCGTCGTTGGTGGGATTGACACCGAGGTCGGAGTTGCGAATGGCGGTTTCGATGGGCCCGAGCTGATTGGACTCGTACGGCTTGATGACCACGAGGCGCGCTTCGGGGACGCTGATACTGGCGAGCTGGGTGATCGGCGTCAGGGCACCGTAGTACTCGATGACGATGCGGGAGAACATTCCGGGGTTGGCACGTCCGGTGCGAATCGAGGACAGATCGTCACGTGCAACCGATACGGCCTTTTCCATCTTCTCTTCGGCATCGAAGAGAGCTTCGTCAATCACGATCTGTCCTCCATCGTCTTCGTCTTCGATTCGCTCACGTCACTGTCGGCGACGATCACGACGTGACCAGCGTGCCGATCTTCTCACCGGACACAGCGCGAGCGATATTTCCCTGAATCAGCAAATTGAACACCAGCATCGGCATCTGATTGTCCATGCACAGGCTGAAGGCCGTCGCGTCGGCAACCTTGAGTCCCTGTTCGATGGCTTCGCGGTGCGTGATGGTGTCGAACATCGTGGCATCGGGGTCGAGGCGCGGATCGGCCGAGTACACGCCGTCGACCGCCTTGGCCATCAACAACACCTCGGCACCGATTTCCAGCGCGCGCTGGGCAGCCGTGGTGTCGGTGGAGAAATACGGCATGCCCATGCCGGCTCCGAAGATCACGACGCGCCCCTTCTCCAGGTGCCGTCGCGCACGCAGCGGGAGGTACGGCTCTGCGACCTGACCCATCGTGATCGCGGTCTGCACCCTGGTGGCAACGCCTTGCTTCTCCAGAAAGTCTTGCAGCGCAAGACAGTTCATCACGGTACCCAGCATGCCCATGTAGTCCGAGCGAGACCTGTCCATGCCGCGCTGCTGCAGTTCGGCACCACGGAAGAAATTGCCACCGCCGATCACCACCGCGACCTGAACCCCGGTGGCCACCACCTCGGCGATCTGTTCGGCAACGTTGTTCACGACATCCGGATCGAGACCGACCTGGCCGCCTCCGAACATCTCCCCACCCAGTTTGAGCATCACGCGTCGGAACCCGGGACGGTCAGGGGCCGGATCGGTCATAGCTCTCCTCGGTACTCGTCGAACACTACGGTTTCTTCTTGGATCATCCTGCCCTATCGATGCCCGGGTGGTGGACAGGGCTCCGTCCTGCACACCCACCTGCCCCGCGCACGAGCGATGCCGCCCACTCGATGGAATCGAATGAACGGCATCGCCTCGACCGAACCGGTGCGCAGACTAGCTGGCGCCGACCTCGAACCGAGAGAAGCGGGTGATGGTGACGCCGGCCTCGTCGAGAATGGCCTTGACGGTCTTGTTGCCGTCCTGCACCGACTTCTGTTCGGTGAGAACGACGTCCTTGAAGAATCCGTTCACGCGACCTTCGACGATCTTCGGCAGTGCCTGCTCCGGCTTGCCTTCTTCGCGAGCGGTCTCCTCGGCGATGCGACGCTCGGCGGCCACGAGGTCCTCGGGGACCTCGTCGCGCGTGACGTACTTGGCCTTGAGGGCTGCGATCTGCATCGCAGCTGCGCGTGCGGCATCTCCTGCGGCATCGCCGTCACCGGTGTACTCGACCAGCACGCCGACGGCAGGCGGCAGGTCCGCGCTGCGCTTGTGCAGGTACGTGGCGGTGTTGCCGTCGTAGGACACGACGCGACGCAGTTCGAGCTTCTCGCCGATCTTCGCCGACAGCTCGTTCAGAGCCGTTTCGACCGTCTTGCCGTTCAGGTCGAGCGCCTTGAGGGCATCGACGTCGGCCGGCTTGCCTGCTGCAGCCGTCGCCGCGACGGACGCGGCGAACGTCTGGAACTCGTCGTTCTTGGCCACGAAGTCGGTTTCGGAGTTGATCTCCACGAGCACTCCACCCTCGGCGACGACGAGGCCTTCGGCGGTGTTGCGCTCGGCGCGCTTGCCGACGTCCTTGGCACCCTTGATACGCAGGTACTCGACGGCCTTGTCGTAGTCTCCGTCGTTCTCGGCGAGCGCGTTCTTGCAGTCCATCATTCCGGAGCCGGTGAGCTCACGGAGCCGCTTGACGTCGGCGGCAGTGTAGTTCGCCATCGTGGGCGAGCCTCCTCAAAAGTCTGGGTACGGGCGTTGACGAAAAATGCTGTTCACAGGGCGGGATCGACGGGCTCACTGCGGAGCCGTAACGACCACAACCCTGACATACCGAAGCGGCCCCGGCCCACCCCTGAGGGTGAACCGGGACCGAATTCGATCAAGCCTGAGCGGCCGGTGCTTCTTCTGCTGCCGGAGCGTCCGCTGCGGGAGCCTCTGCTGCCGGAGCGTCCGCCGCGGGGGCCTCTGCTGCGGGAGCCTCTGCTGCCGGTGAAGCCTGAGCGAGCTGCTCGAGCTCCCACTCGGCGAGGGGCTCGCCTGCGCCGACCTCGGGCTTGGCGTCGGATGCAGTGTTCTGACCCGCTCGCGCCTGCACGCCCTCGGCGACTGCGGATGCGACGACTTTGGTCAGCAGCGCAGCGGAACGGATCGCGTCGTCGTTACCCGGGATCGGGTAGTCGACCACGTCGGGATCGCAGTTGGTGTCGAGGATCGCGATGACCGGGATGTTCAGCTTGCGAGCCTCGGCAACCGCGAGGTGCTCCTTGTTGGTGTCGACGATCCAGATGGCCGACGGAACCTTGGACATGTCCCGGATGCCACCGAGGGTGCGGTCGAGCTTGGTCATCTCACGCGTGAGCATGAGGATTTCCTTCTTGGTGCGTCCCTCGAAGCCACCGGTCTGCTCCATGGCCTCGAGCTCCTTGAGGCGGAGCAGACGCTTGTGCACCGTCTGGAAGTTGGTGAGCATGCCACCGAGCCAGCGCTGGTTCACGTAGGGCATGCCCACGCGGGTTGCCTCAGCGGCGATGGACTCCTGCGCCTGCTTCTTGGTGCCGACGAACAGAACCGTGCCATTGTGGGCAACGGTCTCCTTGACGAACTCGTAGGCCCTGTCGATGAAGGTCAGAGTCTGCTGCAAGTCGATGATGTAGATGCCGTTGCGGTCGGTGAAGATGAATCGCTTCATCTTCGGGTTCCAGCGACGGGTCTGGTGTCCGAAGTGTGTGCCGCTGTCGAGCAGCTGCTTCATTGTTACTACAGCCATGGCTGAAGAACTCTCTTTCGATGGTGCGGTTGACGCAGAGTGTCGGTGACCTCTGCCCTGGCGCCCGCTGAAGTTGCCGGACCTGACATCACGAAGATCTCAGGACCGCCGACAACCGGTTCTCGTATCGGTGATTCTGATCGAAGCAGACGATGCGATGACGCGGACGCGCGAAGTCGACCCGTGCACGCACAGGCCGCAAGTGACGAGTGTAGACCTGCCACCGCCCCCGTCATAACCAGGCCCGACTGTCAAGAGATTCCGGGGCCTGTGGACAAAGAAATCACTTGTCCACAAATCACCCTCGGGTCCGTTCGATCGCTCCGATCCAGGAGATGGTCGACGGGTGAACACCTCTCCCATGCGCCGCACACTCGCCGTGTGCCTCGCGACGGCGGTAGCTCTCTCGACGCCGGTCGCATCGGCGCAGCCAGGCACGTTCGCCTGGCCGCTGCAGCCGCGGCCGCAGGTCGTCACCCCGTTCGACCGTCCCGAGCAGAACTGGCTGCCCGGCCACCGTGGTGTGGACCTGGCCGCACAGGAGGGCCAGTCGGTTCTGGCCGTCGCCGACGGCACCGTGGTGTTCTCTGGGTCGGTCGCGGGAAAGCCCGTCGTATCGGTGGATCATCCGGGCGGACTGAGATCGACGTACGAACCTGTGCTGGCCTCGGTTGCCGCCGGCGCGCGAGTTCGTCGAGGGACCGTGCTGGGTTCGTTGACCTCGGGGCACGAGAGCTGCACGTCAACGTGCCTGCACTGGGGCATCAGACGTGGCCGCGACTATCTCGATCCCACGGCGTCGGTGCGCGCGACTCCGATCAGGTTGAAACCCCTCGACGAAGACGGCAGATGATCGTCAGCGCTGTGGGCCGGAGTGTCTGCCGGACGCCGCGGGAAAATCGTCGGCGACCATCGCCGCGAGTTCGACGAACGCACTTCGAGTCTGGGGACGCAACAGGTCGAGATCGACCACGGCACCCTCGGCGAGGTGCTCGTCGAACGGAACCACCAGCACGGCGCGACAGCGCTCGAGGAAGTGCTGTTGCAGCAAGTTCATGTCCACCGCCGACGAACCCGGGCGGACAGAGCTGATCACCACCACGGTCCGTTCGACCAGATGGCCGTAGCCGTGCAGCTCCAGCCAGTCCAGCGTCGCCGCAGCACTGCGCGCACCGTCGACTGCCGGCGAGCTGACCAGAACCAGCGCGTTCGCCAGTTGCAGCACCCCGTTCATCGCCGAGTGCATGATCCCGGTGCCGCAGTCGGTCAGGATCAGGTTGTAGTACACCTGCAGCATGTCGATGACGGCGCGGTAGTCCTCTTCGCCGAACATCTCCGACGCGGCGGGGTCGCGCTCGCCTGCCAACACTTCGAGTCGACTCGGCGCCTGCGAGGTGTGCTCGCGGATGTCGGAGTAGCGACGAATGTTGGGTGCGGCGGCCAGCAGATCGCGCACGGTCGACGCCGTCTGACGCGGAACTCGCTCCCCCAGGGTGCCGAAGTCGGGATTTGCGTCCACCGCGATGACGCAATCTCCGCGCAGCGATGCGAAAGTCGAACCGAGGCCCAGCGTGGTCGTCGTCTTACCGACGCCACCCTTGAGCGACAGGAAGGCGATCCGGTAGTCGCCGAGCACCGGCTGCCGAATGCGTTCGACCTGGTTTCGGTACCGCTCTTCGGCCGTCGATTCGCCTGGGTTGATGACGCCGCCGGTGAGCCGGTGCACGCCTCGCCGCCAGCCCGAGTTCGACGCTCGCTTGGGACGCTTGAGCAGCGAGTCCGCGCCCAGATCCTGACTGTTGGGTCGATAGGCGTTGGGTGCCCCCGACCAGGGTTGTGGCGACCATCGATCGGGGTGCGTCCGAGAATCCTCGGTGTGCGGCGGCACCGGCAGGTATCGGTCCGGCTGGTATCGGTCCGGCTGGTATCGGTCCGGCTGCACGGCCGGAGGCCCGGGCTCGACCGGCACCGGCGGGTTGTACCGCGGCGGCATCGGCTGTCGGTCGCCCGAGTCGGGTGTCTGCCAGGGTGGCGGCTGCCGAGGCGTCGAGCGGGGAGTGGACATCGAATTCGACGATACGGGCCCGCCGGCAGTGTCGCGTGCGCTGTCCGACCGACCAGAGGAGCTCTGATGATCGGCGGCGGAGCCGTTCCGGACATGCATGGACCACGTCTCCGAAGTACCTTGCGGTCGGTCGCGGTCCACGGTCCCCCGTATTCGGTGTTGTCAGTCGGTACACGACGCTACCAAACGTTGTGCTGCCGACGCTCGGCTCACGCTCGGGGATGAGCCTGATCGTGCACGGCACGCAGCCGCTCCACCGACACGTGTGTGTAGATCTGGGTGGTCGCCAGAGAGGCGTGGCCGAGCAACTCCTGCACCACCCTCAGATCGGCTCCACCTTCGAGCAAGTGAGTTGCCGCTGTATGACGCAGGCCGTGTGGGCCGAGGCTGGGACCACCGGGGACGGTGTCGAGTACGGCGTGTACCGCCGTTCTCGCCTGCCGTTGGTCGAGCCGTCCACCTCGACGTCCCAGCAGCAATGCCGCACCGGATCGATCCGAGACCAGTTCGGGTCTGCCGCTGACCAGCCAGTTCTCGACCGCGTGGGCTGCCGGTCCACCGTACGGAGCCGAGCGTTCCTTGTTTCCCTTGCCGATGACGCGGACCAGGCGGCGCTCGGTGTCCACGTCGTCGATGTCGAGTCCACACAACTCCCCCACGCGCACCCCGGTCGCGTACAGCAACTCGACGATGAGCCTGTCCCGCAGCGCGATGGGGTCGAGCTCGGCGGCACCCGATTCGGCAGCGGCCAACGCCTGTGCCGCCTGGCTGTGGCGAAGAACACCGGGCAGCGTGCGGTGGCCGGCCGGACCGGCCAGGCGTTCTGCCGGTGCCGCCGTCACTGCTCCCACCCGCTCGAGCCACTTCCCGAACGTCCTCGCCGACGAGGTTCGCCTCGCCATCGACGTTCTGGCCGATCCGGCCGCCGAGTGCGTGGCCAACCACGAACGCACTGCCCGGAGGTCGAGGTCGGCGATCGTGGCATCCGGCGAGGACTCGGCGAAGTGCGCGAGCAGTGAACGAGCATCGGAGACGTAGGCCCGGATGGTGTGCTCGGATCGCTCTCGACCGAGTCGAAGATGCTCGGCGAACTCCTCGACGTGAACGCCGAGGTGAGGCGGCAGCGAATCGGTCATCGGCTCAGCTTGAGCGCTGGCCGGCCGCGCGACAACCGGACACGCCGTCCGAGCTGGGTTGTCGCCGGATCAGGCATCGACTCCGGATTCGGCCTGTGCGAGTTCGCGCTTCCACACGCGGAACGTCTCCTCGGTTCGGCCGCGACGCCAGTACCCCGAAATCGAGGCCCACTCGGCACCGACCCCGCGCTCCTTGCGGATGTAGGGCCGGATGTTGTGCATGACCGCCTGCGCTTCCCCGTGTACGAAGACCTGCGCTTGCCCCGGCAGCCATTCGGTTCCCTTCACCGCTGCGATCAACGGCGCGTTGTCTCCCGCCCGGTCGTCCCCGACCTCGTTCGAGGAGGCACCCCGGTGGACCCAGGTCACATCGACGACGGCGAGCGTCTCCATGTAGATCTCGTCGTGCCGGTCGGCGACTTCGATGAAGACCTTGGCGATGGCGTCTTCCGGGAGCGCCTCGACGGCAGCCGAGATCGCCGGAATCGCCGATTCGTCGCCGGCGAACAGGTGCCAGTCGGCGTCGGGGCGCGGGGCGTACCCACCGGAGGGGCCGAAGAACGACATCTCGTCTCCCGGCTTCGCGCGGGTGGCCCACGGCCCGGCTACTCCCTCGTCTCCGTGCACCACGAAGTCGATGGCTATCTCCCGCGCGCCGGTGTCGACCGAGCGAACGGTGTACGTGCGCATGATCGGTTCGTCCTCGGTACCGAGGAACAACTTGACGTAGGCGTCGGTCTCGTCGATCGCATCGAAGTCGTCGAAGTTGGCCCCACCCAGGTAGACCCGGTGCATGTGCGGGGTGAGCGCTTCGGTGCGCTGGACGGACAAGGTGGTTTTCTTGCGTGGCACTTCGGACCCCTCTTCGAGCGAACGACGCCGATACCCGATGCATCGACTAAGCATTACCTAACACCCTACCGTCCGAGCTCGTGAACGATAGTGCGCTCACCCACGCACCACGCGGAACCATCCGGTCTCGTCGCTGGCCACGAATCCGTCCATCTCCATTACCGGCAGGGATGCGCGCACCTTGCTCAACGGCACACCGGAGTGCTCGGACAATTCTCGACTCGACAGTGATCCGGATGCCGGCAACGCGTCGTAGATCAACAGGGCCGTGTCCGAGAGCGCATCGGTTTCACGAAAGAGGTCGGGCCGAGACTCCTCCGGGGACCCGAGAGCGCCCGCCTCGGCGACCACGTCGTGAGAGTTCGACACCAGCACGGCCTCGCCGTCCCGGATCATGCGGTGACAGCCGGTGGACGAGGGCGACGTGACCGGCCCAGGGACCGCCAGCACCGGCCGACCCAGTTTCGCTGCCCATGCCGCCGTGTTGCGAGCACCGCTCCGCCACCCGGCCTCGACGACCACCACAGCCGATCCGAGTGCCGCGACGAGCCTGTTGCGAGCGAGGAAACGATGCTTCGCCGGCGTCGTGCCCGGCGCGTACTCACTGAGAACCAGCCCGTGAGCAGCGATCTGCCGCAGTAGCCGCGAATGGCCCGCTGGATACGCACGATCGACGCCACAGGCGAGCACCGCCATCGTCGTACCCTCGACTCCGAGGGCCGCCCGATGTGCCGCGGCGTCGATGCCGAAAGCCGCTCCCGAGATGATGGTCCAGCCGTCGAGCGCCAGATCGGCGGATATCTCCGCCGTCACATGATCGCCGTAAGGACTCGATGCACGAGTCCCGACGATCGACACCGATCGCTCGGTGATCGTTGCCACCTGTCGAGTTCCCAGCGTCCACAACGCAATCGGCGGACAGGTGTCCACCCCTGCGGTCATTCCCGGTCCGTCGAATCCGAGAAAGCGCCACGCCGGCCATTCGTCGTCGTCCGGCGTGATCAACCGGCCACCGAGCGCAGCGATGTGGTCGAGATCTGCTGCTGCGGTGTCGATGTGGGCGCGAACCGCTAGCCGCTCCCCCAATCTGCCCGCCCGCACGGCTTCTGCCGTCGCTTCGGGACCGTGAGCTGCAGCATGCTCGACCACCGGCCGATGCGGGCCCTGCGCCACGCGAGAGAGATACGCCCAGGCGAGTCGCCGTGCGTCGTGCGTCATGCCACGCCCCTGTCACGGAAGTCCAACGCGGCTCCGACCTCGTCGGCGCCGGGGACCGAACCACCGGCCAGATCGTTCAGCGTCCACGCCACCCGAATGGCGCGGTCCGCGCCGCGCGCGGTCAGCGATCCGTTGCGCAACGCGCGCTCGACCGGAGCGAGCGTCGAGCGCGCCAATCGAAATCGTTGGCGCAGAGCGGGTCCTGGAACCTCCGCGTTGGTTCTCCAGCCGAACTCCCGCCACCGCTGCGCAGCGGCGTCCCTGGCCCCGGTCACGCGTGCGCGGATCTCGCTCGTACCCTCCCCCACCTCGTCGACCAGTGCACCTGTCGCGACACCCATCATCTGAATGCGCAGATCGACGCGATCCAGCAACGGCCCGGACAGCTTGCCGAGATATTTGCGTCGCGCTGTGGGCGGGCAGACGCAGTCCACCTGCCGCGCGGGTGCACACGGGCACGGATTGGCTGCGAGAACCAACTGAAATCTGGCCGGATACCTGGCCACACCGTCGCGACGGGCAATGCGAATCTCGCCGTCCTCCAACGGAGTACGCAACGCCTCGAGTACCCGAACGCTCATCTCGGCGCACTCGTCCAGAAACAGGACTCCTCGATGTGCGCGACTGACCGCTCCCGGTTTGGCCATTCCGGTTCCGCCCCCTACCAAGGCGCTCACCGAGGTCGAATGGTGTGGAGCGATGAACGGCGGCGACGTGATGAGCGGCCGCGCCGTGGTCAACAGGCCCGCCACCGAGTGGATCGCTGTCACTTCGAGCGCTTCCGATTCGGTCAGCGGGGGCAGAATCCCCGGAAGACGTTGCGCGAGCATCGTTTTTCCGATGCCCGGTGGCCCGGTCAGCATGATGTGATGTGCGCCTGCGGCGGCGACCTCCAGAGCCCATCGCGCATCCGCCTGTCCCGCAACGTCACTGAGGTCCGGGTAGATCTCCTCGTGCCATTCGGTCGGGATGGGTGATTCGAGGGCCTCCTCACCACGTAGCCAGGCCACCACGTCCCCGAGCGAACCCGCACCCAGCACCTCGATCCCGTCCACCAGCCCCGCTTCGGGCAGACACTGCAGCGGAACGACCACCCGCTGCCAGCCAGCACTCTTGACCGCGAGCACCCCGGGCAGGACCCCACGAACTGCGCGCAGCCTGCCATCGAGTGCCAACTCACCCAGAAACACGGTGTCGGACAGGCATCCACGCGGAATCGCTTTGGCAGCGTCGAGAACCGACAGCGCCAATGCCAAGTCGTACACCGATCCGCCCTTCGGCAGGGTCGCGGGCGACAGAGCGAGAATCACCCGGCTGTCCGGCCACGTTCCGCCCGAGTTCTTCACCGCAGCCTTGACTCGATCACGCGATTCGTTCAGAGCAGTATCGGGCAACCCAACCAGATGCGTACCGGGCAAGCCCTGCCCGATGTCCGCTTCGATCTCCACCAACACACCGTCGACCCCGTTGACCGCAACCGAATGCGCTCTTCCGAGTGGCATCAGAACGCGGACCGAACGTGCGTGATGACCGGTTCTTCGTGACGACCGACCACTATTGCGATCACATCGAACCTGATCTGTACCCACGGTCCCTGCTGCAGCGAAAGCCACCGCAGCGCGAGACCTCTGATTCGCGTCTGCTTCGCGTACGTCACCGCTTCGGCCGGTGTTCCGTAACCGATTCCCGAGCGAGTCTTCACTTCGACGAAAACCATGGTGTCGCCGTCGCGCGCGATGATGTCGAGTTCTCCGGACCGATGCCGCCAATTCCGCTCGATCACATCCAGGCCGATGTCCTCGAGATGGCGCACCGCGAGTTCCTCACCGCGCGCACCGAGCTCCTGGTTGGTTGCCATGTCCGCCATTCCTCCACTCTCCGACCGTGTATTGCGGCCGATTCGGTCGTCTCGACGGTGGCACGACCCGAAAGAGGAGAAACGAAGAAAGTGCAGGTGGGAAATTGCCCTGTGGACAACTACTCGACTGTGGACCGACGGTCCGATTGTCGGCGGCGATCGGTCCGCTGTGTCGGACCGCCGTGCTACGGCCCGAGCGTGTTCGAGCGGCCGGGTGAGAGCAGACCCGATACGCAAAAAGCTCCGTCCGGATTCATGAAATCGGACGGAGCTGATGCGGTGTATCGGTACCGAAACCCGAAAGTACCGATACGTAGAACGTCTGCCGAGACTTCATGCCTCGGTTTTGAAGGACTGTCAGTGAGCAGCCTCGTAGGCCGCCTGCACATCCTGACTGATGCGGCCGCGGGCACTGACCTCGTGGCCGTTCTCGCGTGCCCATGCTCGAATGTCCTGCAGATCGACCTTGCCGCGAACCGGTGCTGCTGCAGCACCGCCCTTACGGGTACGGCGTCCGGAAATCTTCTCGGCATGCTCGATCCAGAATGCCAACTGTTCGTGCAATTCGTTGGCATGCTTGAGATTCAAATCGATGCGGTACTGGTTTCCACCGATGCCGAATTCGATGGATTCACCTTGGCCGTCTTTGATGACCGATCCGTCCACATCGTCGATCATCTGCACAAGTGTCTTGCGTGCCATCTCGTACCTCTTACACGTCTGGGGGATGTGATATTCAAGTTCTACCACCCATTCTCGTATCCACGCAAAGAACTGCAGGCGTTTCGCATCGTGTCGAATCGACGAATATCGGTGCAGAAATTGATCAGCTTTTCGGGTGACTAATCTCTGAATTCGAATATCGCTGTTGCGCAGTCGGTTTCACGCGCGTAGCCCACGTGCATCATTCGACCGAGCACAGCTTTTCCGTGACACCGGACACGAAAACAGGACATGCGGACCGATTTGGCCGGGTGTCCAGTTTTTCGTGCGGCATTACGCTCGGAACAACAGCGATCGCATCGAATCAGGCGGTTCACAGCTCGCTGCTCCGACGTCCGACGCTCGGGCGACTCCGTCACGCCGGACCGTCGGACGAGGAGAGCTATTCCGGCAGACGAAGATCTGGTTTGTCCAACTCTTCGATGTTGACGTCCTTGAAGGTGATCACCCGGACATGCTTGACGAAACGGGCGGGGCGATACATGTCCCACACCCACGAGTCGGACATTCGCAATTCGAAGTAGATTTCACCGTCGGCGTTGTGCGGAATGAGTTCGACGGAGTTCGCCAGATAGAACCGACGCTCGGTTTCGACGACGTAGTTGAACTGACCCACGATGTCCCGGTACTCGCGATACAGCGAGAGCTCCATCTCGGTTTCGTACTTTTCGAGATCTTCGGCACTCATCGGTCTCTTTCATCCTCCAGTCGGGCGTGAGAGGCAATCATCGCGCACGTGCGTCCGGGCAGTCCATTCGCCCCAGGGCGTCGACTCTCTCGCGTGACATGCCTGCCGCCGCTGCCGCGACGTTGGCGTACGACATGCGATGTTCCCTACTCGGGCCGAGTGCCGTCATCGCGGCGGAATGCGCGCGCGTGCTGTACCCCTTGTGCACGGCGAACCCGTAGCCGGGAATCGTCTCGTCCAGCTGCACCATCCATCGGTCCCGGGAGACCTTCGCCAGCACGCTCGCCGCGGCGATGCACGCCGCGGTGGCGTCGCCGCCGATCACCGGCAACGACGGAACCGGAAGACCGGGTACTCGGAAACCGTCGGTGAGTACGTAACCCGGGGTCATGCCGAGCCCGGCAACCGCGCGTCGCATTCCTTCGATGTTCGCCACGTGGACTCCGATGCGGTCGACCTCGGCCGCATCGATGGACACCACGCTCCATGCCAGTGCCAGCCTCTGAATCTTGGGGAAGAGCTCCTCGCGTCGTCGCTCGGTCAGCTTCTTCGAGTCGTCCAGGTCCGCGAGAGCCGCATGAGCCCGCGCACCGAGCACACACGCCGCGACCGTCAACGGACCGGCGCATGCTCCTCGTCCCGCTTCGTCGACTCCCGCGACCGGTCCCAGACCACCCCGCTCCAGCGCCGATTCCATCGTTCGCAAGCCGGCCGCTCGTCGGATGATCGGACGCGGCGGCCACGACGACCGCGTCAGAGAGGCGCGTGCGCGCGGCGCGCGGCGACCGGATACCGTCATCGACCCTGGATGTCGGGAGAATCCAGGAGGCCGGTTCGTGACGGTGGAAGCGCGATGAACACGGCCTTGCCGATCACGTTGTCGAGCGGGACGGTGCCCTTGAACTCGTCCTCGATGTGGTACCGGGAATCCCGTGAATTACTTCGGTTGTCGCCCATCACCCAGATGTTGCCCTCCGGCACCGTGATGGGATCGAAGCATCGTCCGGACTTCAATTCGGTGTCGCACGTCATGGTGCCGGGAGTGAAGGGGAAGTCCATCTGTATGTACGGCTCGTCCAACGGCTGCCCGTCGACGAGAACTCGACCCTGGTCGTCGCAGCATTCGACCGTCTGACCGCCGGTGGCGATGACGCGCTTGACCAGATCGTTCTCGTCGGGAGCGACAACTCCGATCAACGAACCGACTTCCTGTGCCCCACGAATCACCGAATTGTCGGACCGCTGTGACACGAACTCGTCGTTCCACGAATCCGGGCCGCGGAAGACGACGATGTCACCGGGCTTCGGGTCGCCGAATCTGTATCCGATCTTCTCCACCACGATGCGGTCACCGGTGCAGCCGGTGCAGCCGTGCAAGGTCGGCTCCATCGATTCGGACGGGATCAGATACACCCGAGCGACGAATGTCTGGAGCAGAAAACTCAGCACCAGCGCTACCAGAATCAGAATGGGAAGCTCGCGCCAGAACGATCGGGGCTTGCGTTCCCGACGCTTCTTCCGTGAAGACTCGTCGTCGGGCTCGTCGGTTGGATCCTGTGGGGACTGCGTCACGTGATCAGGTTAGCCGGAACCGTCGACCACACGGCCGGACGGTCTGCGCATCGGCGGTTCACGGCTCTCGATCCGCCCGTCGGCAGGGTGGAACGCGGGACGATCGCGGGCAAAACGAACCATGCCGCGTCGCCCTGACGGGCGACGCGGCATGGTGTGAACTGATGTGTCCGGGCGGAACCGGTCAGCGCTTTTCCTTGATCTTGGCGGCCTTGCCACGCAGATCGCGGAGGTAGTAGAGCTTGGCGCGACGGACGTCACCGCGGGTGAGGACCTCGAACTGCGCAATGTTGGGGCTGTGCACCGGGAAGGTGCGCTCGACGCCGACGCCGAACGAGACCTTGCGGACCGTGAACGTTTCGCGAACGCCTCCGCCCTGACGTCGGATGACGACGCCCTTGAAGATCTGAATGCGCTCCTTCGAGCCTTCGATGACCTTGACGTGCACGTTCAGTGTGTCGCCGGGGCGGAAATCGGGGATGTCGCCACGCAGCGACTGATTGTCGAGAAAGTCCAGTGTGTTCATCGGTTGTGCCATCCTTGCGTTCTGCGCATGAGTAGAGGAACCGAGCGGCTCGCTGATGCAACGGCTCGACTGGTTCGTACTCCGAGTGAGGTCCGTGCCTGCTAGAGGCAACCCGACCATTGTGCCAGACCATCAGGCGTTCGAAGAAATCGGCGCTTCCCGGCTTGTAGCCGTCCCACTCGCCATCGGCGCAGGTAGTACCGTCCGCGCCAGTTCCTGCTCGGTGGCCTCACGTGCGTGCACGATGCTCGGCTTGCCTGCGATCGCGTCCTGGAGATAGATCTTGGCCCGGATGATCGGCCGTCGCCACCGCTTCTCCCGGCGCAGAGCGCGTTCCATCTTCTTCGGCCTGGTGGTGTAACGCCACCTCGCCCATGGGGCGCTCGGCCTGCTCAACCGCACTGCGGCCAGGACGAGGATCGGCAGGACGAACAGCCCGAGCAGTCCAGTCCAGATCTTTCCCTTGAGCAGGACGACGACACCGAGCGCGAGATTGGCAAGGGCCAACACAGCCAGGGTGCCGCGCACCCACGGGTCGGGATCGGCGCGGAAGCCGGCCGGGCTCAGCAACTCGAGAGGGTGGAAGCCGAGCAGCAGCAGGCCGGTGAAGCCCACTGCCGCGAACACGGCGTCCACCGACGTTCGCCCCTGTTCGGACCAGTAGACATCGCGGAGATAGAAGATCAACGCGAACTCGTCGAGGACGAGAGCGGCGCCGATACCGAAGATCGCCGCCAGCACCGCGCCGACCGACTCGGAACCGTCGACGTACACCGCGATCAAGCCGATACCCGCCAGCAGCATCAGCACGATTCCGAACACGACATGGTGGATGTGCTGACCGCCCGGCGTGATGTTTCCCGGCCACCACTTCACATCTGCGCGAATCATCCTGACGCTGAGTCGGATCAGCAGGAAGCCCACCAACAGTCCCAGTAGGAAACACAGCAGCGGCAGGCGGCCGTGATCGATGACCCCGTGTTGCAACCACCTCACGTGTGCCTCACGTCCTTCCTGCCGAACGGCCGAACGACCGGTGAACGCGTTTCACACTATTCGCGTCCGGGACCGCCCACGGCAGCATCGACCGAGGAACCGCTCGCTATTTTCCGAATCCTGCCTTCCGTAGCGCGTCGGCCATCGAACCGGCAGCCGGTGTCGCCGCGCCAGCACCCCCGGCCGTTCGGCGATCCCGTTGCGGGCGTGCGTCTCGACCGCGGCCACCCTGGTTCGCGCCCGGGGCCCGTCCCTGACCCCGAGGCCGATCCTGCTGTCCGCGGGCGGAGTCCTTGCCACCACCGGCACCGGGCTCGTCGTCCAGCCGCAGACTCAGACCGATGCGCTGACGGGGGATGTCGACCTCCATCACTTTGACGCGCACGACGTCCCCGGACTTGACGACCTCGCGGGGGTCCTTGACGAAGTTGTGCGACATCGCCGAGACGTGCACGAGCCCGTCCTGGTGCACACCGACGTCGACGAATGCCCCGAACGCCGCCACGTTGGTCACGACTCCCTCGAGCATCATGCCCGGCTTCAGGTCGGCGACCTTCTCGATTCCGGCGGCGAAGGTCGCGGTCTTGAACTCCGGACGAGGGTCGCGTCCCGGCTTCTCGAGTTCGGAGATGATGTCCGTGACGGTGGGCAGACCGAATCGCTCGTCGGCGAATTCGGCGGGGTCGAGTCCGCGCAACAGCGCCGTGTTGCCGATGACCTCCCGCACTCCGACGCCGGCCTTGCCGACGATGCGCCGCACGACGGGATATGCCTCCGGGTGAACACTCGACCGGTCCAGTGGATCCTCGCCCCCGGAGATGCGGAGGAATCCGGCGCACTGCTCGAAAGCCTTGGGGCCCAGACGCGGTACGTCCTTGAGTGTGCTGCGGCTGGAGAACGGACCGTTCTGATCGCGGTGCGCAACGATGCTCTCGGCAAGAGAGCCGGCGATACCGGAGACCCGTGAGAGCAACGGTACCGACGCGGTGTTGACGTCGACGCCGACGGCGTTCACCGCGTCCTCCACGACGGCCCCGAGGGAACGGGCCAGCAGGGTTTCGGAGATGTCGTGCTGGTACTGACCGACGCCGATCGACTTGGGATCGATCTTGACCAGTTCGGCCAGCGGATCCTGCAACCTGCGGGCGATCGAGACGGCACCGCGGATCGAGACGTCGAGTTCGGGTAGCTCGCTCGAGGCGTACGCGGACGCGGAGTACACCGACGCTCCGGCCTCGGACACCACGACCTTCGTCAGGTTGGCGGCAGGGAACTTGGCGATCAATTCTGCTGCCAACGAGTCGGTTTCACGCGATGCGGTGCCGTTGCCGATGGCGATCAGTTCGACGTTGTGCTTGGCGGCCAGGCCTGCCAGGGTGGCCACCGCCTGGTCCCACTTGCCCTGCGGTTTGTGCGGGTAGATGGTGTCGTGGGCGACGACCTTGCCGGTGGCGTCGACGATGGCGACCTTGGTGCCGGTACGGAAACCCGGGTCCAGGCCCATCGTGGTGCGGTTGCCCGCCGGAGCGGCGAGCAGCAGGTCCTTGAGGTTGCTGGCGAAGACGTCGACGGCGTCCTTCTCGGCCGACTGACGCAGGCGCATCCGGGTATCGAGGGAGACGGTCACCAGCATCTTGGTGCGCCACGCCCATCGGACGGTGTCGAGCAGCCATTTGTCGGCCGGCCGTCCCCGATTCGCGATTCCGAACTTGGTGGCGATCCGACCCTCGTAGACGCTCGGCACCCCGGGGGTCGGTTCGTCGCGCTCGGGTTCGAAGCCGAGCGAGAGCACCTCTTCCTTCTCGCCTCTGAGCGCGGCGAGGATGCGGTGCGAGGGCAGGCTCGTGAACGGTTCCGAGAACTCGAAGTAGTCGGAGAACTTGGCACCTTCCTCCTCCTTGCCCTTGCGGACCGACGCGACGAGCTTGCCGGATGTCCACATCAGTTCGCGCAGCTCGCCCACCAGGTCCGCGTCCTCGGCGAAGCGCTCGACGAGAATCGCCCGTGCGCCGTCGAGTTGCTCCTGATCGAACTGGGCCGGGTCGGTGGAGGGGTCGGAGAACAGGGCGTCGGCGACGGGCTCGTGCCCGGCCTCACGCGCGATCTGAGCCTTGGTGCGACGCTTGGGCTTGAACGGCAGATAGATGTCCTCGACGCGCGCCTTGGTGTCGGCCAGCATCAGCGACTGCTCGAGCGCGTCGTCGAGCTTGCCCTGCGAGCGGATGGACTCGATGACGGCGTCTCTGCGCTCGTCGAGCTCGCGCAGGTACCGCAGCCGCTCGTCGAGCTGACGCAGTTGTGCGTCGTCGAGGGTG
Source organism: Rhodococcus sp. 05-340-2 (assembly GCF_002258915.1). NCBI lineage: Bacteria > Bacillati > Actinomycetota > Actinomycetes > Mycobacteriales > Nocardiaceae > Rhodococcus > Rhodococcus sp. 05-340-2. The sequence goes on along the minus strand of NZ_NOYU01000027.1, from coordinate 252,012 downwards.
CCGGTGACTTCCTTGCGGTAGCGCGCGATGAACGGGACCGTCGACCCGCCGTCGAGTAGTTCCACGGCGGCACGAACCTGTTCTTCACGAACGTCGAGTTCTTCGGCTATGCGCTTGTTCACAGATTTCAGAGCAGTGGTCACGGCGATGGACCCTACCGCTACTGTGGGACAAGTCGGTCAGCGGTTCAACGTGTGGGAGAGATACGCGGATGGTCAGGGGGTCTCGGTTCCTGGCTGCAGCCTGCGCCTCACTGATTCTGGCCGGGTGCTCGGTTCCTCCCGACGATCAGATCGGTGACTCCGCCTCGAAGGAAACCGCAGAGACGTCGGCATCGCCCTTTCCCGATATGGAGAAGGTCGACGGTGTAGCTCTCGAAGCTCGTATCCCGATGGCGATCGCGTCGGCCGAGTCCCGTGGTGCCGATGTCGATTTCGCGCTGTTGGATCGTCAGACGGGCTCCTACTACAGCAGCAATGCCGATGTTCAGGTCGAAACCGCGTCGGTGTCCAAACTCTTCATCGCCGACGAGGTGTTGTTCCGCGCGCAGTCGGAGAACCGTCCGGTCTCCGCCGATGACCTGGACACCATGACCAGCATGCTCGAGTTGTCCGACGACAACGCCGCATACACGCTCTGGTACCGCTACGGCTCGTCCGAGATCGTGCGGACGGTCGCGGCTCGCTACGGCTTGACGAACACCACGGCTCCCGGTGACGACCAGTGGTACAACACCGAGACCACGCCCAGCGACCTGGTCGGTTACTACGCGGGGTTGCTCAACGGTAGCGGCGGTCTGACGACTGCCTCGACGGACGTCGTGATCGAAATGCTGCGGCGTTCGGCACCGATTGCCGCGGACGGCTACAAACAGCATTTCGGGATCGTCGACGGTCTGCCAGGCGAGAGCGTGCACGCTGTGAAACAGGGCTGGATGTGCTGTGTGTCCGATCGGTGGGTACACCTGTCGACAGGCACGATCGGCGTCGACAACCGCTACGTTCTGGCTCTGTCGTCACGCGAGGACATCTTCTACGCAGACGACATGGAACGCTATCCGGACACCGCCGTCGTCGACGTCAGCGACGACGCCAGCGCCCTGCATGCGCGGGAAACTCTCACCGGCTTCGTCTCGATGCTCTTCCCCGCCGGCACCGTCAGCTGAATTCGTCAGTCCTGCAACAGGTCCGGACGACGCTCGGCGGTCCTGTCCAGTGATTGCTGTCGACGCCACGCAGCGATCTTGGCGTGATCACCCGAGAGAAGTACCTGCGGAACGTCGAGATCACGCCACTGTGCGGGGCGCGTGTAACTCGGTCCTTCGAGCAGACCGTCGGAGAACGAGTCCTCCTGATGCGACTGCTGATTGCCCAGGACACCCGGCATCAATCGCACCACGGCCTCGGCCATGACGAGGACGGCCGCCTCGCCGCCGATGAGCACGTAGTCGCCGATGCTGACTTCCTCGACCCGGACGCGACGTGCGGCGTCGTCGAACACGCGTTGGTCGATGCCTTCGTATCGGCCGCAGGCGAAGACGAGATGCTGCTCGGAGGACCATCGCTCGGCCGTCCGCTGGGTGAACGGCACTCCGGCCGGCGTCGGCACGACGAGGAGAGAATCGTCTGTCAGCACGTCGTCGAGTGCGTCTCCCCAGACAGTCGGTTTCATGACCATTCCCGGTCCGCCGCCGTAGGGCGAATCGTCGACGGCCTTGTGCACGTCGTGCGTCCACGACCGCAGATCGTGGACCTCGACCGAGACGAGGCCGCGGTCGATTGCTTTGCCCAGCAACGCAGTTCGGAGCGGCGTGAGGTATTCGGGGAAGATGGTGACGACGTCGAGGCGCACGATCTACTCCGGATCCAGCAGACCCTCGGGCGGATCGATCTCGATCGTCTTGTCTGCCAACGACACCGACGTCACGATGGCCGCCACGAACGGCACGAGAATCTCGGTGCGTGTGGCTTCGCCGGAGCCCGGACTCGGCGTGATGGAGAGCAGCTCCCCCGCTGCGGAGTGGAGGACTTCGCGGACCGTTCCCACGACTGTGCCGTCGGTCAGGATCACCGTGAGGCCTTCGAGTTCGTGGTCGTAGTACTCGTCCGGGTCGTCGGACGGCGGAAGGTCGGTGGATTCGACGACGAACAGAATGCCCCGAAGTTGGTCGGCGGCCGTCTTGTCGTCGATACCGTTCAGACGCAGCAGAAGCCGCCCGGAGTGTTCCCGGACGGCGTCCACTGTGTACGAGGCTGGTTCGGCGTTCGATCGAGGCTTGCGGCCCGAGAGAACGGTTCCTGCGGCAAAGCGATCGTCGGGGCTGTCGGTGCGAACCTCGACGACGACTTCGCCTTTGATGCCGTGCGACTTCGCAACACGGCCGATGACCAGCTCCATGATGGGTGTGTGACCTACTGGTCCGTGTCGACCACGTCGACACGGATGCCGCGACCACCGATACCCGAGACGAGCGTGCGCAGTGCCGTGGCGGTGCGACCGCCACGGCCGATGACCTTGCCCAGATCGTCGGGGTGCACGTGGACTTCCACGGTGCGGCCACGACGGCCGGTGATCATCTCGACGCGAACGTCATCGGGATTGGCGACGATGCCGCGAACGAGATGTTCGACGGCATCGGCGACAACGGCACTCACTTCTCAGCAGCCTCGGCGGCCGGCGCGTCTGCCGTCTCGGTTGCTGCAGCGTCGGTGGTCTCCGCAGCGGCGTCGTCGGCCTTCGGAGCCTTCTTCTTCTTGGCGGTGGTGGCCTCGCCCTGGGGCTCGGAGTCGGCCTGCGCCAGTGCGGCGTTGAACAGGTCGAGCTTGGACGGCTTGGGCTCGGCGAGGCGGAGGGTTCCCTCGGCGCCGGGGAGGCCCTTGAACTTCTGCCAGTCACCGGTGATCTTGAGCAGTGCCTCGACAGGCTCGGTGGGCTGTGCGCCGACGCTCAGCCAGTACTGCGCCCGCTCGGAGTTGATCTCGATGATGCTGGGGTCCTGCTTGGGCTCGTACGTGCCGATGGTCTCGATCGCACGGCCGTTACGACGGGTGCGGGCATCGGAGATGACGACGCGGTAGTGCGGGGTGCGGATCTTGCCGATACGCATGAGCTTGATCTTGACAGCCATGTTCTGGTGAAGCCTTTCGAAAGTTGGTCACGGCGCAATTCAGCGGTCCGCACGGCATGCGAACCCGGTTTTGCGTTGAGGGTTGTTGTGACCGCCGCTCGGTACGTAACCGGATGACGGGCGAACAACTGTTCATTGTGCCAGACGGATAGCACGATCGGTGAATCGGGCCCGCAGAACCGCTCCCGTCAGGCCAGCAGAATCACCAGGGCAGGGAGAGTGTTGTTCAGCGAGTGGGCCGTGGTCGACGCGACGATCGAACCGGAGCGCATTCGAGCGATGCCGATCGCGAACCCTCCCCACAGCAGTACCACGAAGCGCCACCACTCGCGGTGCCAGATCGCGAACAACACCGCGGTGATCGCCAGCACGACCCATCTATTGCCCAACCAGGCCATGGGCATGGGGCTGGTGCGTTTCTCGAGCGCTCCCCACAGCATGCCGCGGAACATCGTTTCCTCGCAGATCGGTGCACCGATCCAGATCCACAGTGCCAGAACGATCTTCCATCCGACGGCCGTATCGGTGACGTTGCCCAGCGGCGTCGGGTCGTCGAAATCGATACGGGACAACAGAATCAGAGCCAGCACGATGCCACCGACCACCGCGACGCCACCCCACGCCAACCCGGATCGGAGGTGACCGAGGAATTCGGGGGTGGATCTGGGGAGGCCGAAGTCGACGACGGGTCCGTTGCCCCGCGCCTTCGAGATGGCCACCGCCAGTCCGGCAGCGAGCAAGCTCGGAATCATGATGCCCACCACGAAGACGGCCGACGCGTCCGACGACACGACGACGCCGAGCATCAGGAATCCCGCGAGATTTAGCCCCAGTACCAGCGCCGCGGCCGGTAGTCCCCACCGTTGACCGCTCGTGCGTTCGAGCGCGGCCTGCTCGGCCCGCCAGTAGGTTTCGGACAATCCCGATCCTTGCTGCTGAACGTGATTCATCGGTGCCATTCCCGCCCAGCTGGGGCGGTCCGGATCGGATTGTCCTGCAGCGCTTCTCGGATCGGTCACCCTCGGGCCGCCGCTCCACTCCTCGTGCGACCGCGCCGGTCGGTCACGCGTCCGCGCAGGATGACCAGCTCCGGGTTCGACAGCACATCCGGTCCCCCGCGCGGATCTTCGGCGTAGACGACGAGATCTGCGGGCGCGCCGTGCTCGAGCCCCCGTCGACCCAGCCACGACCGGGCGTCCCAGCAGGCAGCGCCGAGCGCGTCGGTCGGTGAGAGTCCGACGGCAGCGAGCGCGGCGACCTCGTCGGCGATGCGGCCGTGCGCGATCGAACCACCTGCATCGGTGCCCGCGTAGATGGGAATGCCTGCGTCGTGAGCACGTCCGATGGTATCGGCGACGCGTTCGTGCAGCGCCCGCATGTGCCGGGCGTACACGGGGTATCGGGTGGCCGAGTCCGCGATTCCGGGAAACGTCTCGATGTTGATGAGCGTCGGTACCAGGGCGGTGCCGTGATCGACCATCATCTCGACGGTCTCGTCGGTCAGGCCGGTGCCGTGTTCTATGCAGTCGATTCCCGCCGCGATCAGTCCGGGCAGGGCATCCTCGCCGAATACGTGGGCGGTCACTCGCGCACCCTCGGCGTGAGCAGCCGCGATGGCGTCGACGAGGATCGAATCGTTCCACAGCGGTCGGAGATCTCCCACCGAGCGGTCGATCCAGTCGCCGACGAGCTTGACCCAGCCATCTCCGAATCGAGCCTGCTGAGCCACCGCCTCTGGCAGTTGCGATTCGTCCTCGATGTCGATCGCCAGACCCGGGATGTATCGCTTGGGTGATGCGATGTGGCGGCCCGCTCGGATGATCCGAGGAAGGTCCTCGCGCTCGTCCAGAGCGCGCGTGTCGACCGGCGACCCGGCGTCGCGCAACAGCAGAGCGCCGACGCCTCGCTCGGTCTCGGCCTGCCGGATCGACCCGCTCAGGTCGGTGTGTCCCCCGCCGTATTCGATTCCGACATGGCAGTGGGCGTCCACGAGACCGGGCAGAATCCAGCCGCCGTCGTACACGAATTCTGCATCCGAGATCGGCTCGGTCGACAGAACGCCGCCGTCGATCCAGAGATCGATCTCGGTCCCGTCCGGCAGCCCGCGGCCCCGCACCCGCATGGCCGACACGTGTACGCGCTTACTTCTTGGGCAGTTTCAGCTGCGACAGATCGATGCCTTCGAGCCCCGGCGGCAACTGGTCGAGACCCTTGGGCATGGACGACAGGTCGGGCATACCTGCGGGCATTCCGCCCGGCATGCCGGGGAATCCACCGCGGATCTTCGGCTGCGTCGGACCGCGAGCGCCCTTCTTGCCTTTCTTGCCCTTCTTGTTGTTCCGCACCTGCTTGCGCGCACCGGGCATGCCCATTCGACCGGCCATGGCCGACATCATCTTGCGCGCCTCGAAGAACCGATCTACCAGCTGATTGACGTCGGAGACCTTCACGCCCGAACCGTTCGCGATACGCAACCGACGTGATGCGTTGATGATCTTCGGGTCGGTACGCTCCTGCGGCGTCATGCCGCGGATGATCGCCTGAACGCGATCGAGCTGCTTCTCGTCGACGTTGGCGAGTTCCTTCATCTGGCCGGCACCGGGCAGCATGCCCAGCAGGTTTCCGATCGGCCCCATCTTGCGGACGGCCATCATCTGCTCGAGGAAGTCGTCGAGCGTGAGCTGTCCCGATCCGATCTTGTTGGCCGTCGCCTCGGCCTGCTCGGCATCGAAGTGCTGTTCGGCCTGCTCGATCAGGCTGAGCACGTCGCCCATGCCGAGGATGCGGCTGGCCATACGATCGGGGTGGAAGACGTCGAAATCTTCGAGCTTCTCGCCGGTCGACGCGAACATGATGGGCTGTCCGGTCACCTCGCGGACACTGAGTGCTGCGCCGCCACGCGCGTCGCCGTCGAGCTTGGTGAGCACAACGCCGGTGAAGCCGACTCCGTCGCGGAACGCCTCGGCGGTGCTGACGGCATCCTGGCCGACCATCGCGTCGAGAACGAACAGTGTCTCGTCCGGCTGGACCGCGTCACGAATTCCCGCGGCCTGACTCATCAGCTCGGTGTCGATGCCGAGGCGACCGGCGGTGTCGACGATGACCACGTCGTACTGCTTGCTCCGAGCCTCGGCGATGCCGGCCCGGGCGACCTCGACGGGATCCGCGGCCGATACGCCGAGCGCATTGTCGCCGCCGCCGATGGACGTGCCCGGATGCGGCGCGAAGACGGCGGCACCGGCGCGCTCGCCCACGATCTGCAGCTGGCTCACGGCACCGGGACGCTGGAGGTCGCACGCGACGAGCAACGGGGTGTGGCCCTGGCCCTTGAGCCATTTCGCGAGCTTGCCCGCGAGCGTCGTCTTACCCGAACCCTGCAGACCGGCGAGCATGATCACCGTGGGCGGGTTCTTGGCGAAGACGAGCCTGCGAGTCTCGCCGCCGAGGATGCCGACCAGTTCCTCGTTGACGATCTTGACTACCTGCTGGGCAGGGTTGAGCGCGCCGGAGACCTCGGCACCCTTGGCCCGGACCTTGATGCGGTTGATGAACTCACGTACGACGGGCAGTGCCACGTCCGCTTCGAGCAGGGCCAGACGGATCTCACGGGCGGTGGCGTCGATATCCGCGCCGGACAGTCGACCTTTGCCACGCAGGTCCTTGAGAGTCCCGGTCAACCTGTCTGAAAGGGATTCGAACACCGATTGCACTCCTGAGCTAGCCGATCACCGAAAACGAGCCGAATCCGGCACGGTCACCACACTAGCGGCAGCACGCCGCGTCGTCGCTGGGGCGTTCGACTGTCGAGTCGAACGTGGCGATGTCGAGCGGTCAGGCCAGCCGCGCGGAGTCGTTCCACGTCACTGCCACGCCCCGCGTCGCGAGCCACTGCGCGGGGTCGACCTTGACGCCCGAGGGATCGTGTACCTCGAAGTGCAGATGTGGGCCCGTCGACTGGCCACGGTTGCCCACGGTGGCGATCTGCTCACCGGCCGACACGCGCTGGCCTGGCTGGACGGAGAAGTCGTTGACGTGTCCGTAGACCGTCTCGGTGCCGTCGTCGTGCCGCACCTTGACCCAGAGACCGAAGCCGGATGCCGGTCCTGCGTCGGACACGGTGCCGTCGGCAGCCGCGTGGATGGGCGTCCCGATGGGTGCCGCGATGTCGAGGCCGCTGTGTTGAGTGCCCCATCGCGAGCCGAAGTTGGACGTCAACACCCCCGCCACTGGCTGCACTGTGCCCTTCTTCAGCGAGCGCAGGCTGTCGAGGGGTGACTGCGCACCCAACTGCCCCAGGCCCACATCGTCGAGCCACTGCTGGGCGGCGGCAGCGGGATCGGTGACTCCGAACGCGGCCAGTGGCTCGGCAGCCGGTGCCGGTGCGGCCTCGGGCGGTACGGGCTGTGACGGTGCGGGCGGGGGCGCGAACTGTGGGGGTACGAACTGCGGAAGCTCGAACTGGGGCAGCTCGAATCCCGCGGGGAGCAGACCCTCCGGTACCGCGAACGAGAGTCCGGCTGCTGGTGCCTCCTGGATCGGCGCGGCCCCTGCAGTTGCGGCACCCATCGACGTCGCTCCGACGACGATCGCGCCGGTCGCGGCGACGATCGTTGCCGCGCGTCGACCGAGGTCGGGGGTGTCCTGAACGGCGCGGTGTCTGCCGCGCGTCGGACGCGCTGCGATGTCGGTCGGTACGTGGACGGTCGACCGTCGGTGGGATCCCACAGTTCGTGCCTCTCGAATGATCAGGAGTGGAGCCTGCAGGAACGACGTGGTTCGAGCAGAGTGGAGCCTGCAGGAACGGCGTGGTTCGAGCAGTGTGGAATGTGCAGGAACGATTGAGAGTGTCGTTTCTGCGTCGGGGACGAATGTAACAAATCGGCATCGGCGGCATACCCGTCGGCCGGAAGTTCGTGAATAGTCACCAGCGCGGGTCGGTCTGCTGTCGCTTTCCGACCCGCGGTCAGGTGCCTTCCGGCTTCTCCGGGGGCTTGGGCGGTTCCGGGGCAGGTACGACCGCGAGGATCGCACGCTCGAGGTCTTCGCGGACCGCCCTGCTGTCCGCTCCCGCCAGGTCGATGCAGAAGGAGTCGACCACCGAGCTGCCCAGGGTCGAGACGCGGGCCCATCGGATGTCGAGTCCCTGCTGTTCGATCGCGCTGGCCAATCGGCACAGCAGACCGAGCCGGTCCTCCGCTCGTAGTTCGAGCACCACCTGACCTGGTTCGTTGTCGTCGAACCACAGCACCCGAGGCGGAGCTTGGGCGTACAGAACCGGGACTGCCGAATCCTCGGCGTCGTCCTCGACGGTTTCGGCTCTGGCGTCGCGTTCCTTGGCGTCGAGCACGGCGACGAGGTCGAGTTCGCCTGCCTGGGCGCGGATTATCTCCTGCCGCAACAGACCCGCCTGTGGCGGAGATCCGAAGAGCGGCGCAACGTCGAACGAGTTGATCGCCGACCCCTCGTGACTTCCGAGGGAGGCCGAGAGCACACGAAGCGAATGGAGTGCGAGGACTCCCGCAGCGTCGGAGAGCAGCCCGGGCGTGTCGGGGGCGATGACGGTGACGACGAAGGTGTGCAGCCCGTCGGTCGGCGAGATGTCGACATGGACGCCTCCCCTCGCTGCGAGTTCGATGTGGGCGGGGTCGAGTGGATCCGGGGAGGGCAGACTCTCCCCCGCCATCACCAATCGGCAGCGACGCACGAGCTCGCGGATGAGCGATGCCTTCCAGTCGCCCCACACCCCGGGTCCGGTGGCGAGCGAATCCGCCTCGGCCAGTGCGTGAAGCAGCTCGAGCAGGATGGTGTCGGCACCGAGTGCGTCGACGACGGTTTGCACGGTTGCTGGGTCGTCGAGGTCGCGTCTGGTGGCGGTCTCCGGCAGCAGCAGGTGGTATCTCACCATCGACGTCAGCAGGGCCACGTCGGACGGCCACAGTCCGAGCCTGTTGCCGATCTGGATGGCCAGATCGGCTCCGACGACGCTGTGGTCGCCGCCGCGTCCTTTGCCGATGTCGTGGATCAGCGCGCCGAGCACCAACAGGTCCGGACGCGCAACTCGGGTGGTCAATGCGCTTGCGTAGGCAGCAGTTTCGACCAGATGCCGATCGACTGTCCACGTGTGCACGGCATCTCGCGGCGGTAGATCGCGTACCGCACCCCATTCCGGAATGAGCCTGCCCCACAGTCCGGTTCGATCGAGAGCTTCGATGGCCGCAATGGCTTTGCGACCCGATCCGAGCAACACGAGCAGATCGTTGAGGGCTTCCTTCGGCCAGGGTTCCCGGAGCTCGGGCGCACTGTCGGACAGTCGGTTCAGGGTCGAGGCAGACATCGGCATCCCGGTCTGCGCCGATGCCGCGGCGACGCGCATGATCAGACCGGGATCCTTGTTCGGCCGCGCGTCGCGGGCGAGAACGACCTCGCCGCCGTGTTCGACGACCCCCTCGTCCAGCGGCCGCCTGACCGGGACTCGACGAAGGCGTGAAAGACCCTTTCGGGGAAGCGAATTGCCGGCGGTACGCAGTCCGACGTCGACCGAGTAGCTGATGGTGCGGGCCGAATCGCTCAGTACGCGAGCAAGATCGAAACGGTCACCGATTCGCAGCGCGGCACCGATCTCGTCGGCGTCCTGTGCCCGCAGTTGATCCCGTGCTCGACCGGCGACACGATGCAGTTCGGTGCGCACGTCCAGCAGGCGTCCGTGTGCGAATGCCAAACCACCACCCGGCGATTCGGGTCCGAGCCCGGGCATACCGTCGGTCAACTGCGCGATGGAGAGGGCGTCGAGCAACTGAACGTCGCGCAGTCCCCCGCGACCGCTCTTGAGATCGGGTTCGGCGCGGTGCGCGATCTCACCGCTGCGCGACCACCGCCCGCGGGTCTGCTCGATCAGCTCGTCGAAACGCCCTCGAATGCCGTTGCGCCACTGGCGACGTACGCCGCCGATGAGAAGGTTGCTCAATTCGACGTCGCCGGCGATGTGACGCGCCTCGAGCATTCCGAGCGATGCCGTCATGTCGGCTGCAGCGACCTGCAGAGCCTGCGGCACCGTTCGCACGCTGTGGTCGAGCTTGATGTGTGCGTCCCACAGCGGGTACCAGAGCTTGTCTGCGACGTCGGAGACGATGCGTGGTTCGAGATCGTCGTGCAGCAGGATCAGGTCCAGATCCGAATGCGGCAGAAGTTCACGACGCGCAAGACCGCCGACGGCGACGATCGCGAAACCGGAGTCCGGTTTGATCCCCAGCTCGGCCCCTTTGGTGGTCAGCCAGAACTCGTGGAGATCGACCAGAGCCTGCCGAAGCGAGGGTGCATCGAGGCGACGATTGCGTGTTCCGCCGTCGAGTAGTTGTTTTCTGGCCCGAGCGAGATCTGCTGCAGCATCGCTCGTGCCCTTCGATGCGGAGCCCATGGAGACCGAAGACCCCGATCCTGACGCTTTCGCGCCAGAACCGGGGCCCACGGCCCGAGACCCTTTGGGGTCAGAGTGCATCGGCGCCACGTTCTCCGGTGCGGACTCGGATGACCGAGTCGACCGGGGAAACCCAGACCTTGCCGTCACCGATCTTGCCGGTGCGAGCAGCCTCGACGATGACCTCGACGACCTTCTCCACAGCGGCGTCGTCGACGACTACCTCGACACGGACCTTCGGGACGAAGTCGACCGAGTACTCGGCACCTCGGTACACCTCGGTGTGGCCCTTCTGGCGGCCGTAACCCTGAACTTCACTGACTGTCATTCCGAGTACGCCGGCCTGCTCCAGCCCCGTCTTGACGTCCTCCAGGGTGAACGGTTTGACGATTGCCGTGATCAGCTTCATTTTTGCTTCCCTTCACAAGACCTCGAGTGCCCGTTGTCGTACGGTGCAGCGTTCACGTCTATCTCTACCTTGTCAGGCGAAATCATATGCAGTCTCGGCGTGCTCGGCTTCGTCGATGCCGTTCGCCTCCTCCTCGTCCGATACGCGCCAGCCGAGAGGCTTGAGCGCGAACGCGATGACCGCGGTGACGATGGCGGTGAAGATCAACGCGAACAGTGCGATGACGATCTGCACGACGAGCTGCTTGTAATCGCCGCCGTAGAACAGGCCGGTCTCGGATGCGAGGAAGCCGATTCCGATCGTTCCCCACAGGCCTGCGACGAGGTGCACGCCCACGACGTCGAGCGAGTCGTCGTAGCCGAACTTGAACTTCAGGCCGACCGCCAGCGCGGAGAGCACGCCGGCGATGACGCCGAGGATCATGGCACCGACCGGCGTGAGTGCGCCTGCGGCCGGGGTGATGGCGACCAGACCTGCAACGATGCCCGAGGCAGCGCCGAGGCTGGTGGCGTGTCCGTCGCGAATGCGCTCGGTGATGAGCCAGCCCACGATTGCCGCTGCCGTGGCTGCGGTGGTGTTGACCCAGGCCACACCGGCGATTCCGTCGGCTGCGAAGGCGGAACCGGCATTGAACCCGAACCAGCCGAACCACAGCAGAGCTGCACCGAGCATGACGAACGGCAGGTTGTGCGGGCGGTAGGCGACCTTGCCGAAGCCGGCACGCTTGCCGATGATGATCGCCAGGATCAAACCGGCGATACCGGCGTTGATGTGCACCACCGTGCCACCGGCGAAGTCGATCGGAGCCACGTTGGCGACGAGTCCACCTTCACCGTCGTCGGTGGTGCCGAAGATCATTGCCGCAAGACCGTTCTCGGATCCGGAGAGCAGTCCGCCGCCCCAGACCATGTGCGCCAGCGGGAAGTAGGCCAGAGTGACCCAGATGCCGGAGAAGGCGAGCCAGGTGCCGTACTTGACGCGACCGGCGATCGAGCCGCTGATCAGTGCGACCGTGATGATGGCGAAGGTGACCTGGAATGCCACGTCGATGACGTTGGCGTAACCCCATGCGCCGGCGATGTAGTTACCGTCCGCATCGGTGATCGAATCCTTGAGTCCGAAGAACTCGAACGGGTTGGCGAAGACACCGCCGATGTCCTGGGTGCCGTAGGACATCGACCAGCCCCACAGGAAGTAGATGATCGAGACGACGGCCATCGCTCCGAACGACATCATCATCATGTTCAACACGGACTTCGACTGCGACATACCGCCGTAGAAGAACGCCAAGCCCGGCGTCATCAGCAGTACCAGCGATGCTGCCATCAGCATCCACGCGGCGTTGCCGGAGTTGGCCAACATATCCTCGGGACTCACGTACACCCTCCATTCTCCTGCACACCGGTTGGCGCGCCGTTACGCAAGAAGAGTGGTTTCACGAGGTTTCATCCGTGACACTCTGGTGTTTCGGATATGTGAACGCATGACCGAATCCTGTTGCAAAAAGGTTTCGTGCTGGCGTTTGTGCTTTTACCCCGGTTAGCGGGCCGCCCCCGCGGTCGATCAGCCGAGCAGTGCGTCGACGAACGCCCCCGGCTCGAACGGAGCCAGATCGTCGGCACCTTCACCGAGACCGACGAGCTTGACGGGCACTCCGAGCTCACGCTGCACCTGAAAAACGATGCCACCCTTCGCGGTTCCGTCGAGCTTGGTCAGCACGACTCCCGTGATGTTCACGATCTCGGCGAAGACACGGGCCTGTGTCAGTCCGTTCTGGCCCACGGTTGCGTCGAGAACGAGCAGAACGTCGTCGACGTGGGCCCGCTTCTCGATGACGCGCTTGACCTTGCTCAGCTCGTCCATCAGACCCGATTTGGTGTGTAACCGTCCCGCAGTGTCGATCAGAACCACGTCGACACCGTTCTCGATCCCCTTGCTCACCGCGTCGAACGCGACGGCGGCCGGATCCGCGGCCTCCTTGCCGCGAACCACCTCGGCCCCCACTCGCTCGGCCCAGGTCTGCAGCTGATCGGCCGCAGCTGCGCGGAACGTGTCGGCGGCACCGAGCAACACCCGCCGTCCGTCGGCGACCAGCACGCGAGCCAGTTTGCCCGTGGTCGTGGTCTTGCCGGTGCCGTTCACGCCGACCACCAGCAGCACGGCGGGCGCGCCGTCGTGTGGCAGAGCACGAATCGACCGATCGAACTCGGGATGCAGCTGCGCGACCAGAATCTCGCGCAACAGGGCCCGGGCATCGGCTTCGGTGCGAATACTGCGCGCCGCCATCTGCTCACGCAGCGTTCGCATGATCTCCGCGGTGGTGGCCGACCCGATATCGGCGATCAGCAGGGTGTCCTCGACCTCTTCCCACGAGTCCTCGTCCAGGTCTCCGCCGCCGAGCAGGCCGAGCAGGCTCTTGCCCACCGCGGACTGGGATCGCGCCAACCGGCCACGGAGACGGTCGAGCCGTCCCTCGGTCGGGTCGATGGTGTCCAAGCGGCGAGGCGCAGGGGCGACGGTGTCGACTACGGGGGGCTCGGGCGCAACAGGCTCGGCGACGGAGACGTCGGTCGCCGGGGCCTCGGGTTCGAGCACCTCCGGCTCGATCCACACGGTCTCCGTTTCGACCGGTTCAGGCGCTGGAACCACCGGCGGCGGCTCGACGGGGATGTTCTCGACCGGCTTCGGTTCGGCAGGCTTCGGTTCGACCGGCTTCGGTTCGGCAGGCTTGGGGGGCTTCGGGACCGCGGGCTCGGCTGTCGCCGTTCCCTGACTGAACGAGAAACCACTGCCCGCGGTGTAGCCACCGGATCTGTCCTTGGCGGCCGCGTCCTCGATTCGTGCGGCCTCGTCCGACTTGAGGGACACTCTCCGACGACGGGAGAGGACAAGCCCGACGACGAGGACGACGAGCAGGACGGCAGCGATCGCCGCGACGATGATCCACGCTTGGTTACTCACGTAGGACATCCTCTCAGGCGATCATGGCCGTCGGTCACCGGTGGTGCACCGACCGTGAAAATCCGCTCCCGCCCGGAGTGGAGTGTCGATAGCGTTCACGGTCATGGAGTGGACCACGGTGCGCGACGCCGCCGAACTGACCGAGATGTTCGGAGAGCCGAGCTTCCGAGCCGCCAACAAGGACCGACGCACACTGCACCCTCTGGACGTGCAGTGGCTCGCTGCCTCACCGTTCTGCCTCCTCGGAACCTCCGACGCGAGCGGGCGATGCGACGTCTCACCCAAGGGCGATCCGCCCGGCAGTCTGGTGCACGTCCTCGACGACGCCACGATCGCTCTCGCCGAACGGCCGGGCAACCGCCGGATGGACGGCTATCGCAACATTCTCGAGAACCCGTTCGTCGGGCTCAACTTCTTCGTCCCCGGTCGCGGCGACACCCTCCGCATCAACGGTCGAGCCTCCCTGGTCACCGACGCCCCGTTCTTCGACGAGCTACAGGTCAAAGGCCACCGACCGATCATGTGCCTGGTCGTCGACATCGAGCAGGTGTTCCACCACTGCGCGAAGGCATTCATGCGATCCAAGTTGTGGCAGCCCGAGACCTGGGAAGCCGACGCCATCCCCGACGTCGCGACGCTGACGAAGGCGCTGATTCCTCAGGCTCCCGAGACGGTGGAGGAACTACGCGAGTACTACGGACCGTCCTACGCCGAACAGCTCTACCCCAAGCAGTAGCTCCGGCGGACGAACCTCAGGACACGGTGTCGGATTCGGCGACGACAGGTGTCGCCTCCGGCTCCGTTGCGTCCGGCTCGGCTGCGTCTGGCTCGGCTGAGTCCGGCTGTGGTGCGTCCACTGCGACGCGTTCTCGGTTCAACCGCTGCGAGATGACCGTGGTGATGCCGTCGCCGCGCATGCTGACGCCGTACAGCGCGTCGGCCACCTCCATCGTCGGCTTCTGGTGGGTGATGACGATCAGCTGCGACTTCTCGCGGAGCTGCTCGAACAGTCCGATCAGTCGACGCAGGTTGGTGTCGTCCAGTGCAGCCTCGACCTCGTCCATCACGTAGAACGGAGACGGTCGGGCACGGAAGATGGCCACCAGCATGGCCACCGCGGTCAGCGATTTCTCGCCACCGGAGAGCAGCGAGAGCCGCTTGACCTTCTTGCCGGGCGGGCGGGCCTCGACCTCGATTCCGGTGGTGAGCATGTCCGACGGGTCGGTCAGGATCAGTCGTCCTTCGCCGCCTGGGAAGAGCTTGGCGAACACCCCGGTGAATTCTCGTTCGACGTCGAGCCAGGCCTCCGTGAAGACCTGCAGGATCCGTTCGTCGACGTCGGCGACCACGCCGAGCAGGTCCTTGCGCGCGGATTTGACGTCCTCGAGCTGAGTGGACAGGAAGTTGTAGCGCTCCTCGAGGGCCGCGAACTCTTCGAGGGCGAGCGGGTTCACCTTGCCGAGTGTGGCCAGGTCACGCTCGGCGCGTTTGGCGCGCTGCTCCTGCGTGGCTCGGTCGAACGGCATCGGGGCAGGTGCCACCACCTGCTCACCACGCTCCTTGGCCGCCTCGTACTCGGCCATCTCGAGTTCGGTGGGAGGCAGTGCCACGTCGGGCCCGTACTCGGCCACCAGATCGTCGAGGCCGATGCCGTGCTGTTCGAGAATCGTCGTCTCGAGCTGTTCGATCCGCAGCGCTGCCTGTGCGCGGGCCACCTCGTCCCGGTGCACGGCGTCGGTGATCGACGCGAGCTGACCCTGCAGGGCGCGGACTTGCTCTTTCACCTTGTCGAGTTCGATTGTGCGCGTTGCACGTTCGGCAGAGAGCTCGTCGCGCCTACGTGCAGCTGCGGCAACGACCGTAGCCAACCGCGCGGCGACCTCCTCGCCGGATTCTCCGACCGCCGCGGCCACTGCGGCCGCGTGCCGACGCGCTGCGCTCTCGCGTTCGGCTCGCGCCCTGGCCTCGCGCTCGGCTCGCGCCGCCCGTCGAAGCGAATCTGCCCGGCCTCGCACGGACTGTGCACGCTCTTCGGCGGTCCGCACGTTCAACCGAGCTTCGACCTCCACGGCACGTACTTCGGTCAGTGCCGCTGCCGCCATCTCCCGTTCCATGGTGGTCGCCGCATCACCGCTCTCGCCGTCTCCCGCGAAACCGGATTGCTCGTCCTCAGCCGTCCGCAGATTTTCTTCGAGCTCGGCAAGCCGGGCAATCGCTTCTTCTCGGCTGGCCTCGGCAGAGCTGCGCTGCGTCGTCAACCGTGCCGACTCCGCGTGCGCCGAACGCGCCAGTTGACCCAATCGGCCCAGCTGCTCGTACACCGCGGCCATCGCAGCGTCTGATTCGTTGAGCGCTGCGAGCGCTTGCTCGGCCGACTCGCGCCGATCCCGTTGTTCTGCCAACGCTCCCGACAGCGCTGCGTCGAGCTCCTCCGCTCGTCGGACTGCCGCCGCCAACTCCACCGTCGACGTGTCGATTGCCGACTGCACCTCGAGGGTGCTCGGGCGACGATCCGAGCCGCCGGTGACCCAGCCGGCTTCGACGACGTCGCCGTCCTTGGTCACCGCACGCAGCTCACCGGAATCGGAGACGAGACGGTGTGCAGCGTCGAGCGACTCGACGGCGACCACACCGTCGAGCAGGGCCGCCATGGCCCCGGCCAACCGGTCCGGATACTCGATCAGGTCCAGCACCCATCGAGCGCCGCTCGGGAGGTCCGGACGTGGAACCGGTTGCGCTGCAGCCACATTGCCGTGCACGATGGACGCGCGGCCACCGTCGGCAGCACGCAGCGCCAGCACCGCATCACGCGCGGCATCGAACGATTCGGCGTGTGCGGCATCGGCGGCCGGACCCATTGCCACTGCCACCGCGATCTCGTACCCCGGCTCGACCGTGAGATGGCCTGCGAGCAGACCCGACAGACCGTCCTGCTGGTTCTCCACCAGCCACCCGGCACCGTCCTTGCGTTCGAGGCCCATCGTCAGCGCCTCGATCCTGGCCTCGAACGACGCCACCCTCTTGCCCGCGATGCGCTCTTCGGCCTGCAGCTCCGTCACTCGGGCATCGGCATGCCGCAGCGCGGCGACGGCTCGTTCGTAGTGGGTGTCGAGGCTCAGTTCGCTCGCGTCGAGGGTGCCGATCTGATCCTGCACACTCTCGAATTCACGCTGAGCCGATTCGCCGCGCTCTCGTGCCTCGTCGATGGCCACCGACAAGCGCGCCACCTCCGCGTCGATCGACTCGACCTTGGTTCGGAAGGTGTCGACTCGGCCGGACAGGCGCGCGAACCCCTCGCGGCGGTCGGCCACCGCGCGTACGGCCGCAAGGTGGGCACGCTCGGCGGCCGCAGCAGCGGCTTCGCGCTCGGCCAACTGCTCACGTGCCGCCTCGAGGGTTTCGCGTGCCATCTCGACGGCCTCGACGAGTTCCATCTCTTCCTCGGCCACTCGCTCGGCCTGCGCTTCGAGCTCGTCCGGGTCCTGTCCGCGACCTGTGCTCTGGACGGCGTCGAGATGTCGAGCTCGTTCGTGCGCGATGCGCACCGTCGCATTCACGCGTTCGGCCAACGCGGAGAGACGGAACCACGTCTGGCCGGCCGCTTCGGCGCTCGGAGTCAGCCGAGCGACGGCCTGCTCGTGTTCGCCGAGTGCCACCGAGCCTGCTTCGAGGGCGTCCTGCACCATCGCGTACTGCTCACGAGCCGCTTCCTCGTCCTGAGTCTGGTTCGCGAATTCCTCGCGCCTGGCCACCAGGTCGTCGGCAACCAGTCGCAACCGGGCATCGCGCAGGTCGGCCTGGACGGTCTGCGCGCGACGCGCAACCTCGGCCTGCCTACCGAGAGGCTTGAGTTGGCGGCGCAATTCGGTCGTGAGGTCGGTCAACCGCGCCAGGTTGGCCTGCATCGCGTCGAGCTTGCGGACGGCCTTTTCCTTGCGCTTGCGGTGCTTGAGCACCCCGGCTGCTTCCTCGATGAAGGCTCGCCGGTCCTCGGGCCGCGATTCCAGGATCGCGGCGAGCCGGCCCTGCCCCACGATCACGTGCATCTCGCGGCCGATACCGGAGTCGCTGAGCAGTTCCTGGACGTCCATCAATCGGCACGAACTGCCGTTGATCTCGTACTCACCCGCGCCGTCTCGGAACATTCGCCGGGTGATCGAGACCTCGGAGTAGTCGATCGGCAGTGCGCCGTCGGAATTGTCGATCGTCAGAGTAACCTCTGCGCGGCCGAGCGGGGCTCGGCCCGACGTGCCCGCGAAGATGACGTCTTCCATCTTCCCGCCGCGCAACGCCTTGGCACCTTGTTCACCCATCACCCAGGTCAGGGCGTCCACGACATTGGATTTACCCGAACCGTTGGGCCCGACGACGCAGGTGATTCCGGGCTCGAAACGAAGAGTCGTCGCCGAAGCAAAGGACTTGAAGCCCTTCAGCGTCAGACTCTTGAGATACATAGCGTCCGTACTTTACCGGTAGTACGCAGCGATGTGCGCCGAGCCGTCCGCATCGGGCGATCAGCGTTCGACGAAGCCCGTCAGATCTCCGCGGGCGGTGTCCCAACTCTCCACGACGAGCGTGACCGTGCCCGGGGTCCGATCGCCTCGGAGCAACTCGAGAAGCGCCTCGAGACGCTCACGTGGGCCCTCGGCTATCACCAGAACACGTCCGTCCGCGTGATTGGTCGCGTGCCCGACCAATCCCAGCTCCAGCGCACGCGAGCGAGTCCACCACCGAAACCCGACCCCCTGAACCAGTCCGTGCACCCACGCCGTCAGCCGTTCGTCCGTCATACCTGACTCATCTTTCGGACTGTTCCGTCGAAACTGGTGGCGTACAAGGCCTTCTCGTCGAATCCGACCCCGCCGAAGGCGACCGACGAGGTCAGCGGAACACCGGTGGCCATCACGCAGGACGATCCGGTCTCGGGGTCGATACGGACCACCCTGCCGGCGAGATTCTGTGCGAGATAGACCGTTCCGTCATCGGCCACGGTCAGATCGTCCGACATCGTGAGCGGTCCGATACCGTCGATACGAATGCGCTCGGAGGGCCCGGACGGATTGTTCGCGTCGAGCACGGTGAGCGTCGTCTCGAGATCGAACGTGTTGGCCACGTAGATCTTTCCGCCGCCGATGCCGATTCCGTTCGCCGTGCCCACGTCCGTACGTACCGTCGACACGGTGCGATCGGTCGCGATCCGGCTCAGGCCTGCAACGACACCCAGATTGCGGGTGGTGAACAGATCACCCGTCTCCGATCTCGCCAGCCCGTTGGGCATGGCCAGGCCCGACGCGTACGTCGACCGAACCCCCGTACCGAGATCGATCGTGTCGACAGTGCCGGTTCGGGTATCGAAAAACCCTGCCGCAGCGCTGTTTCCGGTCGTGAAATACAGAGTGTCACCATCGGTGACCAGTCCGCCCGGCGACTCGACGTCGGCAACGAGTGTGCCCCGGTCACCGCCCGGAGCCACGGTACGCAGAGCGCCGGGTCCGATGGGAGAGGTCTCGGAGACGACCATCGAACCGCGGCCGTCGAATTCGAGATTTTCGAGCATCCCGAATCCCGACGCCACCGTGCTCACCGACCACGGAGTGCAGCTGCTCGACGCGTCCGCGGTGGGTGACAGGGCGGTCGCCGCGCCGAGGAGCAGACCCGTGACGACCACGGCTGCCCCGGCTTTCATCAGGCGTCCACGTCGATGTCCAGGGTGACAGTCGTACCGGCCTTCAGGGTCCGCCCGACGGTGCACACCTTGTCGATGGCGCGCTGGACGACCGTCAGCAGACGCTCCTGCGCCTCGGGATCCATCTCACTGAGGTCGACTCGGAGAATCTCGTTCAGTTCCGGGTACCGCTCGTTTTCGCGATCGGCGGCACCGGACACCTCGACGGTGGCGGCGTAATCATCGCCCAGTCGACGCGAGAGCGGTAGGTCCGAGCTCATACCGGTGCAGGCGGCGAGTGCGATCTTCAGCAACTCGCCGGGGGTGAAGACGCCCTCGACCGACTCGGACCCGATGAGCACTTCGGCTCCTCGTGAGCTGCGGCCGGTGTAGCGACGGGTGCCTGTGCGCTCGACCCAGAGGTTGGTCGGCGTGCTCTGTTCTGCCATGACCGAAATACTAGGCGGGCGGTTCGGGAGTGGAGCCCGCGGAATGACGTGTTCGCACAGGAGTGGAGCCCGCGGAATGACGTGTTCGCACAGGAGTGGAGCCCGCGGAATGACCTGCGCCCGGTCAGCCGCGCACGTGTCGGGGTCGCGGCTGGCAGGTTGGGCAGCTGAACGAGGAGCGATTCATGAACTTCTCGCGTCTGATCGGGGCTCCGCACCGAGAACAGGGCAGACCCTCCTGACCGTAGGCGTCGAGGGAACGATCGAAGTAGCCGGATTGTCCGTTGACGTTCACGTACAGCGCGTCGAACGAAGTTCCGCCCTGTGCCAGCGCCTCGCCCATCACCGCGTGCACCGCGGTGAGAAGGCGTCGCAGTGCCGGCCGCGTCAGGGTCTCCGCGATTCGATTGCCGTGGATCTTCGCACGCCACAGCGCCTCGTCGGCATAGATGTTGCCCACGCCCGAGAGCACGGTCTGGTCGAGCAGTGCCCGCTTGATCTCGGTGTGCTTGCCGCGCAACACGTTCACCACCGATTCGGCGTCGAACAGTGGATCGATCGGGTCGCGGGCAATGTGTGCGACCGGTTCGGGTACCTCCGTGCCGTCCACGGTGACGATCGGGGCGAGAGCCCAGCCGCCGAACGTGCGCTGATCGACGAAGCGCAGATCGGTGCCGTCGTCGAGTCGAGCGCGAATCCGCAGGTGCTTCTCGTCCGGGGCGGACGGCGGCTGCACCAGCATCTGTCCGCTCATACCCAGGTGCACGACGGTCGCGAAGTCGCCGGGTTCCATCACCAGCCACAGGTACTTGCCGCGCCGCCGAGCAGAGGAGACACGCTGACCGCGCAGCTGGCCGATCAGATCGAGGCCCCCGAGATCGTGTCGTCGCACGGCGCGCGGGTGCAGCACCTCCACCGACCGCATCGTCCTGCCGACGACGTGAGATTCCAGACCGAGCCTGACGACCTCGACCTCGGGCAGTTCCGGCATCAGGTCTCGTCGGTTGCCGACTCGGCCGGAATCGCAGTGTCGTTGTTCGACAGTGTGTTCCACGCCAGACTGGCAGCCTTCTGTTCGGCTTCCTTCTTCGATCGACCGATACCGACGCCGCGAGGGAATCCGCCGACCAACACGGTCGCGGTGAATTCCTTGTCGTGATCGGGCCCGGTGGACGAGATCTCGTACGCGGGAACGCCCAGTGCACGTTCGGCGGTCAATTCCTGCAGGCTCGTCTTCCAGTCCAGCCCCGCACCGAGCTTGGGAGCCCGATCGAGGAGACCTGCGAACAGCGTCAGGACCACGGTGCGCGCGACGTCGATGCCGTGCTGCAGGTGGATTGCACCCAGCATCGACTCCATGCCGTCGGCAAGGATGCTCGGCTTGTCGCGTCCGCCGGTCTGCTCCTCGCCCTTGCCCAACAGCAGGTGGCGACCCAAGCCGCCGTCGCCGAGTCCACGCGCGACCTCGGCCAGGGCATGCATGTTGACCACGCTCGCCCTGATCTTGGCCAGCTGACCTTCGGACTTGGTGGGGTGCACCGCGTAGAGATGCTCGGTGACGGCCAGGCCGAGCACCGAGTCCCCCAGGAACTCGAGCCGCTCGTTCGTCGGCAGACCACCGTGCTCGTACGCGAACGACCGGTGCGTCAGAGCCAATGTCAACAATGGTTCCGACAGGGAGACACCGATAGCGGCGAGGAGCGACTCTCGGTCGTCCCCGCCGCTGACGGCAGTGGAGCTATTCTTCTGCGAACCGCTGTTGTGCCGGTCCACTACTTCGTTTGTCACGTAAGCGGAAATCAGACCGCTGCGACGACCTGGCGGCCCTTGTAGGTGCCACACGAGGGGCACGCGATGTGGGGCAGAGTCTTCTCGCCACAACCGCGGTTGGGGCACGTCACGAGGGTGGGCGCAGTGGTTTTCCACTGTGCACGACGCGACCTCGTGTTGGAACGCGACATTTTGCGCTTCGGGACAGCCACTTACTTCTCCTCGGCTTCGTTGTTCACAAGTTCTGTGCTCGGTTCTGGATCCACGCCAAATTTGGCTGCAAGACCAGCCCAGCGAGGATCAATTGTATCGTGACTGTGGCCGGATTCAGCAATCGCCAGGCGAACGCCGCATTCTGGGCACAATCCCTCGCACTCGTCACTGCAGACGGGGTGGAGTGGAAGCTCCAAACCGACCGCGTCGACGATGACGGGTTCGAGGTCTATCAGGTCGTCGACGATGCGGTGAATCTCGTCCGCATCGGTGGTCTCCTCGGTGATGCTGTTCGGGTAAGCGAACAACTCGGTCAGGTAGACGTCGACGTTGCCACCGACCGGGTCGAGGCAGCGCGTGCACTCGCCGGCCGTGGCTGCCCGTACGGAGCCGGTGACGAGAACGCCCTCCGAGACCGCCTGCAACTGCAGATCGAGCGAGACCGGAACACCGGCTTCGATGGCAATGGCATCGAGGCCGATTCGGGAAGGAGCCGGAACCGTCCGCTCGATGGCCTTCGTCGACCCGGGTCGACGACCGAGGTTGAGAATGTCCAGAACGAATCCGTCGTCCAATTCCGGACGCGTCGTTCTCTTGGGCGGGGGCACGGCTGTTCTTCCTTACTGTCGGTATGCCTACTGTCGGTAAGCAACCCCACAACGATACGCATACGCGCATACGAGGGCAAATCGCTGCCGTTCAGTGGCGGCTGCGACGGCCCTGGTCCGGGCTCCCGTACGCGGAGTCACCGTACGGCTCATTGCCGTATTCCGGTACACCCGAACCGGTTCGCAGCTGCTGACGCCCACGGCCGACCGAACGAATGGTGCCGCTGAGGAACTCCTCGAACTCTGCAAGCTTGGTATCGACGTAGACGTCGCACTCACTGCGCATCCGATCGGATTCGGCGTGCGCGCTGTCGATCACCCGAGCAGACTCGGCGCGGGCCGCCTGGACGACCTCGGTTTCCGAGACGAGCCGGTTCTGTTCGGCTGTGCCGTCTGCGACCGACCGCTCGTACGACGCGGTACCGGACTCGATCATCCGATCGGCCTCGGTGCGCGCACGAACGGTCAGTTCCTCGTACTCACGCTGGCCGTCGAGCACCGTTCGCTCGGCCTCCGCCTCGGCATCGGCCACGAGCTGATCGGCGTGGGCCGACGCTTCGGACACCATGCGATCCGCTTGAGCCTTGGCGTCGGCGAGAATGCGATCGGCCGAATCCCTGGCGTTCTCGACCGTGTCCTTGGCCTCTGCGTTGGCGGTGCCGACCGTCTTCTCCGCAGTGGCCCTGGCGTCGCCGACGAGCTTGTCGCGGTGATCCAGTACGTCCTGGGCGTCGTCCAACTCGCCGGGGATGGCGTCTCGGACGTCGTCGAGCAGTTCCAGGACATCGCCGCGAGGGACGACGCACCCGGCAGTCATCGGAACGCCGCGCGCCTCCTCGACAATGGCGACGAGTTCGTCGAGCGCCTCGAATACGCGGTACACCGGTTACCCCAATCGTCGAATCTGCCACTGCGCGGTCTTCACTCGCAGTGCTGCGCTGTTCAGTCTGCCCGTCGACGCGTGCGTCTGCGCTATACCGGCCCGGTGTGTCGCTCTTCGAACTACTCTGCGGCCCGCTCGGCGATACGGGCCGTCAGTCGGTCCTGAACGAAGGGCGGCAGCATGCCGGTGACGTCTCCCCCGAAGGTCGCGACCTCCTTGATCAACGAACTCGACAGGAAGCCGTGAGCTGGATTCGCCGGGAGAAACAGCGTGTCCACACCGGTCAACGTTCTGTTCATCTGCGCCATCTGCAACTCGTAATCGAAGTCGTTGGCACTGCGCAGACCTTTGACGATCGCCGAAAAGCCTTCTTGCCGTGCGTAATCGACCAACAGGCCGTACCACGAACCGACTCTGACATTGGGCAGATGATCCGTGGCGACCTCGAGCATCTCGATCCGCTCGTCGATGCTGAACATGCCCTTCTTGCTCTTGTTCACCATCACCGTGACCACCACCTCGTCGAAGGCGGCGGCGGCACGCTCGAAGATGTCGAGGTGACCGTTGGTCACCGGGTCGAAGGATCCAGGGCAGAGTGCGCCAGTCATGCCCGCGAACCTATCAGCCGATCCCGGGCTCGCTCGTCACGCGCGTGCTGCGATCTCGATCCGACTCTCGCCGTACTTCTTCGACTTCTCCGGAACCAGTCCGGCCGGCCATCGGGTCTCCGGCGAACGCGACGACCGCTCGAGGACGACGACCGCGTCGGGAGCGAGCCATCCCCCGGTGACGAGTCTGTCCAACAGGCCGGCGACGGCAGTGTCGGTCACGGCATACGGCGGGTCGGCCAACACCAGGTCGTACGCCGCATCCGCAGCGCCCGCCAGCACCGACGCCACCGGAGCGCACCGGACCGATGCGCCGGGCAAACCCACCGATGCGATGTTCTTTCGCACCACCGCCGCCGCTCGGGCGTCCGATTCGACCAACACCGCCGACGACGCTCCACGCGAGAGTGCCTCGAGCCCCAGTGCTCCCGATCCTGCGAACAGATCCAGCACCGCGGCACCGTCGAGTTCCATTCGACTCTCCAGCGAGCTGAACAACGCTTCGCGAACTCGCTCGGAGGTGGGACGGGTGCCCTGGCCGGGAACCGACAATCGTCGACCGCCCGCGACACCCGCCACGATCCGTGTCATTCGCTGCCGGCCTCTTCGCCCGTCGACCCCCCACCGATGACGACGAGCAGATCGCCGCCCTCCACCTGCTGCACGCCCGAGATCGCCAGCCGGGTCACCGAGCCGCCGCGAGGAGCGGTGATGGCAGCCTCCATCTTCATCGCCTCGATCGTGGCGATGGTGTCGCCGGCCGAGATCTTCTGTCCCTCTTCGACGGACAGTGTGACGACGCCTGCGAACGGTGCCGGAATGTGCCCGGAGTTCGATCGGTCCGCCTTCTCGACCGTGGGGGCCTCGCTGGAGATGGATCGGTCGCGCACCGACACCGGCCGCAACTGTCCGTTGAGAATGCACATCACGGTGCGCATGCCACGCTCGTCGGGATCGGAGATGGCCTCGAGCCCGATGAGCAGCTCGACGCCCTTCTCCAGTGCCACCCGATGCTCCTCGCCCTGCCGCAGCCCGTAGAAGAACTGATTGGCCGACAGCCGCGTCGTATCGCCGTACTTCTCGCGGTGGGCAGCGAGTTCGGCCGTGGGACCGGGGAACAGCAGACGGTTGAGTGTCTCGCGGCGCTGAGCCGACGTGCCGTCGAGGTTCTTCTCGTCCTCCTCGGTGAGCGGTCTCACCGGCTTGCCCTCTCCACGACCCTCCAGCGCCTTCGTCCGCAACGGTTCCGGCCATCCGCCCGCAGGCGTGCCCAGATCACCGCGCAGGAATCCGATCACCGAATCGGGGATGTCGTAGCGGCCGGGATTCTCGGCGAATTCCTCGGCGGACGCGCCTGCACCGACCAGAGCCAGAGCCAGGTCGCCGACGACCTTCGAGCTCGGCGTCACCTTGGTCAATCGGCCCAACATGCGGTCGGCTGCAGCATAATTGGCCTCGACGGTCTCGAACCGATCACCGAGACCAAGCGAAATAGCTTGCTGCCGTAGATTCGAGAGCTGTCCGCCGGGAATCTCGTGCGTGTAGACGCGGCCCGTCGGTGCCGGCAGCCCGGACTCGAACGGCGCGTACACCTTTCGCACGGCCTCCCAGTACGGCTCCAGGTCGCAGACGGCCTGAAGATTCAGGCCGGTGTCACGCTCCGTGTGCGCGGCAGCCGCCACGATCGCCGACAACGCAGGCTGGCTCGTGGTACCCGCCATCGCCGCGCTGGCACCGTCGACAGCGTCGGCCCCGGCCTCCCACGCGGCGAGGTACGTCGCGAGCTGACCACCGGGTGTGTCGTGCGTGTGTACGTGCACGGGCAGATCGAAGTTCGAGCGCAACGCCGTCACCAGCGTCTTGGCTGCGGGTGCGCGGAGCAGTCCTGCCATGTCCTTGATGGCGAGCACGTGCGCGCCTGCGTCGACGATCTGCTCGGCCAACTTCAGGTAGTAGTCGAGGGTGTAGAGGTTCTCGTTCGGGTTCGACAGATCACCGGTGTAACTCAGTGCCACCTCGGCGAGCGCCGTACCGGTCTCGCGCACGGCATCGATGGCCGGGCGCATCTGATCGACATTGTTGAGGGCGTCGAAGATACGGAAGATGTCGATGCCGGTGTCGGTGGCCTCGGCAACGAAGCTGCGGGTCACCTTCTCCGGATACGGGGTGTAGCCGACGGTGTTCCTGCCGCGCAGCAACATCTGAATTGCGATGTTCGGCACGGCCTCTCGCAGACTCGCCAGGCGCTCCCACGGATCCTCGTGCAGGAACCGCAGCGCCACATCGTACGTCGCACCGCCCCACGCCTCGATGGAGAGCAACTGCGGCGTCGTACGCGCCACGTACGGGGCGACACCGAGCAGTCCGCTCGTCCGCACTCGCGTCGCCAACAACGACTGATGTGCGTCACGGAACGTGGTGTCGGTGACGCCGAGAGCTTTCTGGTTGCGCAGATCGCGGGCAAAACCCTCGGGCCCGAGCGCGAGCAGTCGTTGACGCGAACCGTCGGGAATCGGAGCCGAGAAGTCGACAGCGGGAAGCTTGTCGTGTGGGTACACCGGGGACGGACGCTCGCCGTGCGGCTTGTTGACCGTCACGTCGGCCAGGTAGGCGAGAATCTTCGTGCCGCGGTCGCCCGAGGATCGCGAGGTGAGCAGTTCCGGCCGCTCCTCGATGAACGAGGTGGTGACCCGGCCCGCGGTGAAGTCGGGATCGACCAGAACCGCTTGCAGGAACGGGATATTCGTCGCGACACCGCGAATCCTGAACTCCGCCAACGCTCGTCGGGCCCGCGCCACGGCGGTGTCGAAGTCGCGGCCGCGGCAGGTGAGCTTGACGAGCATGGAATCGAAGTACGCGCCGACCTCCGCGCCCAGCGTGGTTCCGCCGTCGAGACGCACGCCCGCACCGCCCGGTGTGCGGTACGCAGTGATGCGTCCGACGTCCGGCCGGAATCCGTTCGCCGGATCCTCGGTGGTGATGCGGCACTGCAGCGCCGCACCGCGCAGCACGATGTTCTCCTGCTGCAGACCCAGATCCGCGAGCGTCTCACCCGAGGCGATCCGCAGCTGGGACTGCACCAGATCCACATCGGTCACCTCTTCGGTGACGGTGTGCTCCACCTGAATTCGAGGGTTCATCTCGATGAAGACGTGATTGCCACGGGTGTCGAGCAGAAACTCGACGGTCCCGGCGCACGAGTAGCCGATCTGCTTCGCGAACGCGACGGCGTCGGCGCAGATCTTCTCACGCAATCCTTCGGGCAGGTTGGGAGCCGGAGCGAGCTCGATGACCTTCTGATGCCGACGCTGCACACTGCAGTCGCGCTCGAACAGGTGCACCACGTTGCCCTGGCCGTCGGCGAGGATCTGAACCTCGATGTGCCGAGGATCGATCACGGCCTGCTCGAGGAACACCGTCGGATCACCGAAGGCCGATTCGGCCTCGCGCGCAGCAGCTTCGATGGATTCGCGCAGCTGCTCGGGCTCGGCCACTCGGCGCATACCTCGACCACCGCCACCGGCGACCGCCTTGACGAACAACGGGAACGTCATCGTCTCGGACGCCGCGACGAGCTCGTCCACATCGGACGACGGGTCCGACGACGCCAGTACAGGAAGCCCTGCGGCCTTGGCGGCCGCGATGGCCCGCGCCTTGTTACCGGTCAGTTCGAGCACGTCGGCCGACGGGCCGACGAAGGTGATGCCCGCCTCGGCACACGCCGCGGCCAGATCCGGGTTCTCGGAAAGGAATCCGTACCCGGGATACACCGCGTCCGCACCACTGCGCTTGGCAGCGGCGACGATCTCCTCGACCGAGAGATACGCGCGAACAGGATGACCCTTCTCCCCGATCTGATACGCCTCGTCGGCCTTCGTCCGGTGCACCGAGTTCCGGTCCTCGAACGGGAACACCGCAACGGTCGAGGCCCCTAGTTCGTAGGAGGCGCGGAAGGCGCGGATGGCGATTTCACCGCGGTTGGCAACCAAAACTTTGGAGAACATTGGCTCAACTTACCCGGCAGCGTGAGCCACCGAGGTGTACTGATCTCACCATTCGGGACGAATTGCTCGAATCGGCCGACTGAAACGGTGCAGTGAGTCCCTACGCCGTTCCTGATCGTTCCCGGTCGTTCCTGCAGGCTCCACTCCTGCCTTCCCCTGTCGTTCCTGCAGGCTCCACTCCTGCCCCGTCAGGACTTCTGCAAATAGTCGACTCGATCCGATCGCCAGGCCGACCGCATCATCGACGCAATGCCGGGATCGTTCGCCAGCGACGGGTCCCGCGCGAACAGAGACCGCGCGCAGTCCTGTGCGTCGGCGATGATGTCCTCGTCGTCGATGAACGAGAGCAGCCGCAGTCCGCTGACCGTGCCCGACTGTGCAGCTCCGAGAACGTCGCCCTCGCGACGAGTGGCCAGATCCAGCTTGGCCAACTCGAAACCGTCGTTGGTGGCCGCCACCGCCTCCAGCCGGGCGAAGGAGCCACCCGCGGGGCTGAGATAGCTGATCATGATGCACAGGCCCTGGTGCCCGCCTCGGCCGATCCGGCCTCGCAACTGATGCAGTTGGCTCACGCCGAATCGGTCCGCATCCATGATGACCATGACCGTCGCGTTGGGAACGTCCACGCCCACTTCGACCACCGTGGTGCAGACGAGCACGTCGATCTCGCCGGAGTTGAACTCGGACATCGTGATGTCCTTGTCGTCTCCCGACAGTCGCCCGTGCAGCAGCCCCACGCGCAGATCGTGCATCGGCCCGGTGGAGAGAGTCTCGTACAGGTCCACCGCAGCCGTCGTCTCGGGGCCGTCCTCCGCGCTCGCGCTCTTCTTCTTCGCGGCGCTCTTCTTCCCGTTCTCCGCGTCCTCGTCGTCGCCGATACGGGAGCACACCACGTAGGCCTGGCGACCCGCTGCCACTTCCTCGTGAATACGCTGCCACGCTCGATCGACCCAGCCCGGTTTGCTCCTGGCGGGTACGACGTTGCTGACGATGGGCGATCGGCCGCGCGGCAGTTCGGTGAGCACCGACGTCTCGAGGTCACCCAGTGTCGACATCGCGATGGTGCGCGGGATGGGGGTCGCGGTCATCACCAGCAAGTGCGGACTGGTGTTGTCGCGAGCTTTCGCGCGCAACGCATCTCGTTGCTCGACGCCGAACCTGTGTTGTTCGTCGACGACGACCATCGCGAGATCGAGGAATTCCACTCGGTCCTCGATCAGAGCGTGGGTACCGATCACGATGCCCGCGTCACCGGTGACGGCATCGAGCAGGGCGGACCGCTTGGCCGCCGTGGACATCGAGCCGGTCAACAAGGCGACCTTGGTCGCCAACTCGTGCGATCCGAGTTCCCCACCGGCCGCGAGGCTCCCGAGCATCGACCGAATCGAGCGCGCGTGTTGGGAGGCGAGAACCTCCGTCGGTGCCAGCAGCGCACACTGATGCCCGGCATCGATCACCTGCAGCATCGCCCGCAGTGCGACGATCGTCTTGCCCGAGCCGACCTCACCCTGCAACAGCCGCGACATCGGATGCGGTGCCGACAGATCGTGGGCGATCTCGGCTGCGACCTGGTGCTGGCCGGCCGTCAACTCGAACGGCAGACGCCGATCGAACTCGGCGGCGATACCGTCGGTGATCGGTGGGCATCGCGCTGCCACCCGGGTGGATGCGTCGCGTCGGCGATCGGCGAGGACGAGTTGAACGGCGAGCGCCTCGTCGAACTTGAGCCGCTCGCGCGCGGAGTCCTTGTCCTGTGCGGTGTCCGGGAAATGGACCGACCGCAGCGCGGTGTCGATGTCGACGAGACCGCGTTGCGCACGGACCGACTCGGGCAGCGGATCGACCACGTCGTCGAGCTGGTCGAGCACCTGCCGCACGCAGCGCATGAAGGTCCAGCTCTCGACGTCCTTCGCGGCCGGATAGATGGGCACGAATGCTCGATCGAACACCGACATGTCGACGGCACCGGACGAATCGACGGAACCACGAGCGAGTCCGGCCAGGGTGCCGCCGCCGACGATTCGCCCTGCGGGCACGACGGCACCGTCGTTGTCGTCTCCGCCGAGAATCACGTAACTGGGGTGCGTCAGATTCCAGCGCTTGCCGAAGTACTTGACCTTGCCCGAGAACATTCCTCGGCGACCGGGTACCAGAACGTGCTTGAGCTTGTGGGGGCTGAAGAAGGTGGCGTCGATCCGCTGTCCGTCGGCGGCGAGTGTCACTGCGAGGAACTGACCGTTGCGGTTCTTCATCGAGCGCAGCGTCGCGGACTCGATCGTGGCGACGATGGTGATGTGCTCGCCCTCGGGCGGCTCCTTCTCCCCCAGCTCCGAACCGTGTGTCATGTAGCGGTGCGGATAGTGCCGAAGCAGGTCCTCGACGGTGTGAATACCGAAGACGTCTGCCAGCGGCGTCGCCGCCGCGGCTCCGAGGATGTGATCGAGCCGGTCCACCAGCGTTGCCATTGTCCGAGATTCCCTATTCCACTCCGAATTGCACGAGATCCCCCGGCTGCCCACCTGTATAGACCACCACGTCGACTCCGGGATGTGCGCCGGCCACGTACTCGGCCAGCCGATCACCGAAGTCCTCCGAGGCCTGGGCCCCGACGAGCACTGTCACCATCTCCCCGCCCGTGGCCAGGAGCTGATCGAGCAGCCGGCACCCCGCATCGAGCGGACGAGCGGCGACGATCACCACCTCCTGCCCTGCGAGCCCGATGCAGTCTCCCGGCTCGCACGTGCCGACCCACGTCAGGGATCGCTCCTGGGCGATACGCAGTGAACCCCACCTCGTGCCCGCCGCAGCCTCGGACATCGTGAACGCGTCGTCGACCGCAGCCCTGGCGGCATCGTGCACCGCGAGCGCGGCCAACCCCTGCACCATCGCCGAGCACGGCAACATCACGACGTCTTTGCCGTCTGCTCGGGCAGCTGCGCCGACGGCTACGAGTTCCTGCGCGGACAACGCGCCGTTCGGCAACACCAACACCTCGCGATGCTTCATCCCGACGATCGCTCGATGCAGCACCGAGGAGTCGATCGCCTCGTCGCACCGCACCACCGTCGCGCCTTCCTGAACGTAGAGATCCGCAGCACCGTCACCGGCCACCAGCGCCAAAATATCGCGACCGACCGACAACTCTGCTCCGTCGTGCGCTTCGGGGCTCACCGCTCCGGCCGGCTCGGCGAATCCGAAACACGAGATCCGCACTCCGCGAACATCTCCGGCAGCGATTCCGAGATCGACGGCACCGCCGGGGTCGGCGGTGTGTACGTGCGTGGACCAGGCCCCGGAACCGTCACCGGCGACCACGACCGAATCACCGATGTCGGCCAGGGCCCGGCGAAGCTCCGCCGCCCCCGCATCGTTCTGGCCGTGCACGACGTAGACCACCTCGTACCCGAGAGGGCGACCCGTTGCGTACCCCGGCTCGGGTGCACCGTCGCAGTCCGACGAGACGTTCGACGCATCGCCCACCGTCCGGCGTTCGTGCTCGTGTGGGCGACGGTATCGCCGGCGCGGTGGAGTGCGGCCGATCACCACCTCCACGAGCGCATCGATGATCACCGAGAGACCGAGAGCGCCTGCGTCCACGACCCCCGCCTCCCGGAGTTCGGCGAGTTGGTCCGTCGTGCTGTCGACAGCACGAGCGGTGGCCTCGGCGATGTCGACCACCAGAGTGGCGAGGCCGACATTGGCATCGTGGGCGGAGGCCTCGCGATCGGCGGCGGCCAGAACGGTGAGCATCGTGCCCTCGACGGGAACGCTGACCGCTCCCGCAACCAGGACTTTCGCGCGTCGCAACATGGCCTGGACCGACACCGTGTCCAACGGGCCGTCGGCCGAGGCCTCGGCGACAGCGCGCAAGAGTTGGGACACGATCACTCCCGAGTTGCCCCGCGCACCCGCGACCGCCCCCACGGCCAGTGCCCGCCCGATCGCGCGGACGTCCGCAGTGGGCCCGGCTGCACGCATCGACTCCACCGCGGCACGGAAGGTGAACATGAGATTGGTGCCGGTATCCGAGTCGGGGATGGGGAAAACGTTGAGTGCATCGATCTCGTCGCACCGCGCGGTCAGGGAATCGACGCAGCGGTAGGCCCACCGTCGCAGAGCTGCGGCATCGATCGATTCGAGAACGTCGACCACCTCGAGCAGCCTCCCCCCGCGTCCACACACGCCACCTCGTCCGAACTCCCTCGCGGACAGTGCCCGAAGCTTAGTCGGGCATGATCGGTGGCGCGCCTTCCGTGAGCCCTCACGCAGCGTCTGCCGTGGCGGTTTGGTGATTGCGTGCGACGCCGCTATTCTTGCAGGGTTGCCTCGAGGCGATCTTCACGCATTGCAATCCTTGCATCTGCTCGTAGTTCGTTTCGATGTCTTCGACCACATGTATCGATCAACATCTATCAAGGAGTTCGCGACTATGGCTGCCGTCTGCGACGTATGCGCCAAGGGGCCCGGCTTCGGTAAGTCGGTCTCGCACTCGCACCGACGGACCAACCGTCGTTGGAACCCGAATATCCAGACCGTTCACGCTCAGGTTGCGCCTGGAAACTCCAAGCGCATGAACGTGTGCACCTCCTGCTTGAAGGCAGGCAAGGTGGTCCGGGGCTGATTTCGGCCTCGCTCTTCGATTTCCTCCACGGCCTCGACTGCGTGCGAGCACTGTGCCCCGCCCCCGATCTCGGAGGCGGGGCACAGTCGTATTTGCTTCCGTTCGCGTTCTGTTCTGTTACACAACCGGTCGGGACCGTGACGGACATGGCGAATCACGGGCACCGGCCGGTGACACCGGCCGAGCAGTCTCGAACGCATGGCGACAACACGCACACTCCTCGTCACGGCGCTCGCAGCGCTGACGCTCACGGCATGCTCGAACACAGAGCCCGACACGCCCACGGCCGCGCGCTATCTGGCCAGTCAGCCCGACTCGGGGCCGGCCGGCGGTGAGATAGACGACCGGATAGGCCTCGACAACACCGATCTTCCCGCACTCGCCCGTCTCGACCGCGGCCTGCTGATGGCACTGCAGTCCGCTGCTGCGGATGCGACATCGTCCGGGGTGGATGTGTACGTCACCTCCGGATGGCGTTCCGCGTCGTACCAGCAACGCTTGTTCGACGAGGCCGTAACCCGCTACGGCAGCACCGACGAAGCAAGACGCTGGGTGCAGACACCCAACAATTCCAAGCATGTCACCGGACGGGCGGTGGATGTCGGACCGACGGACGCCGCCGACTGGATGATCCGACACGGCAGCGACTACGGCCTGTGCCAGACCTATGCCAACGAAATGTGGCACTTCGAGATGGCGACCAGTGCGGGCGGCACCTGCCCGGCCCCACTCGACGACCCATCCGAAGAACGATCGGAGGGCTGACAATGACACGGGTCGAACCGAGGCGACTTGTCGCCGCTCTCGTACTGCTGAACCTTGGAGTCCTCGTCTACTGCCTGTGCGTGTTGACGACCACAGGCCAAACCGTGGATCAGAGGCTGATGGTGAGCGCCGAATCACTGTCCGGTGACCTCGCCGAGATCTGCGCCGACTTCGTCGAAATCGTCGCACCGGTCTCGGCCGCAGGAGCGGTTCTCGTCGTATGCCTGATCGCCTGGCGCGGCAACAGGATTGCCCTTGCGCTGCGAGCAGGAATCATGACGCTCGGACCGATCGCGACGGCCTGGATTCTGAAGTACTCGCTCGATCGACCGAACCTCGATGGCCTCGTCCAGCACAACTCCTTTCCCAGCGGCACCCTCACCTGCGTCACCGCTGTCGTCTGTGCGGTATACCTCGCGTCCGCTCACCGCTGGCGGATCGTCGTCGCGATCAACGGTGCACTGCTCATCGTCGGAACTGCTGTGTCGGTCGTCGTCCTGAAATGGCACCGCCCCAGTGACGCCCTCGGCGCGCTGCTGCTCGTCGGGTGCTATGCCCTGGCGGTCTCCGCATTTCCGATCAGGATCTCCGCGCCCCGATATTCGACGCTGGCCGACCCCGGCAACGAACGTCTCGCGCAGGTGTGAGCCCTGTACCCTTGGCCGACCGCGATTGCCCCTACTACACGAGGTCCTCGACATGGTGAACATTCTCTTCGTGGAGGACGATCCGGCTGTGGCCGAAGCAATGACGTTGGGGCTGAACCGACTCGGTCACCGAGTCGACCATCGCCCCGACGGCAACGGTGATCTCGACAACGCGCTGGGCTCCGCCGAGATCGTCCTGCTCGACCTCGGCCTCCCCGGAGCCGACGGCTTCGAGATCTGCCGACGAATCCGCGCGCAGAGTTCGGTGCCGATCATCATCCTCACAGCCCGCTCCGATGACATCGACACCGTTGCGGGTCTGGAAGCCGGTGCGGACGACTACGTCGTCAAACCCACGAGCCCACGAGTCCTGGACGCGCGCATCAAGGCTGTGATCAGACGATCGACCGATACGACTCCCGCGGCGACGCCAACGGCAACGGCGATCGTCGAGCAGTACGGCGATGTGACCGTCGACCGTTCGTCACTACAGGTGAGGAAGGGCGGAACTCTGCTGACGCTGACGCCGACCGAGCTTCGGCTCCTGCTCGCTCTGACCGAGAACGTGGGTCACGTGCTCAGCCGAGGCCAATTGTTGTCTGCAGCATGGGATCAGGACTACCTCGGTGACTCCCGAATCGTCGATGCTGCGATCCAGAGACTACGCGGAAAAATCGAGGACGATCCCGCTGCACCGGCCACCATCGAAACGGTGCGTGGGTTCGGATATCGATTCGATCCCGGCCCGGCTCGTTGATGCCGTCCCGGCTGCGAGTCGACGGCCTGCGTACTCGACTGGTCCTGGTGTTCATCACCATCGTCGTGATCATCGCCGGTGCAACGGCCGGTGTGGTGTCGTTCATGGCGCGTTCGTGGATCTACTCCAACGCGCAGGACGTGGCGACTGCGCAGTTCCGCGACGAACTCCAGGATGCCGACGGGGCCCAGGTGACCCGAGCGAATTCATCCGAACTGATACAAATTTTTCCGTCCGACATGACGTTGCTCGTCGGCGACGACGAAGTACAACGGGGATCCGTCGACCCGGCCACGCTCTCCCCCGATTTTCTGGCCGGGGTGGGCAGTCGCGGAATCATCCGCTTCGTCAGACTCGACTCCGAACGGATCATGATCGCCATGTCGGTCCGTGTCTTCGAGGCGACCGATCCGGACGGCGACGAAACCCTGGTCACGGCCGTCGCCATTCGGCCGCTCGAGGGCGTGCAGGACAAGTTCGACGATCTCCTGCGCGCCGTGGCCCTCACCCTGGCGGGCGGAGTACTGGTCAGTGGGCTGCTCGGAATGTGGATCGCCTCGACCCTGGTGCGTCCACTGCGACGCCTCGATCGGGCCGCTGCCCGCGCCGCCGACGGTGATCTGAGTGTTCGACTCTCCGAGGAGGGCGTGACCGAACTCGCCGAGCTGACGACGACCTTCAACACCATGATCGCCAGAAACGAGACGGTCATTCGCGGGTTGGAGGAGTCGGAAGAGCAGGCGCGCAGGTTCGTCGCCGACGTCTCCCACGAGCTCAGAACTCCACTGGCAGCACTGGTTCCGGTCGGAGAGATACTCCGAGAGGAGATCCCCCAACTCTCGGCCGATGCGGGAGCAGCCGCCCGGATAGTCAGCGGTGAGATCGGGAAGCTCGCTCGACTCGTCGAGGATCTCATCGAGATGTCTCGTCACGACGCACAACAGGCGCGCCTCGTTCTCGACGATGTCGACCTCGTCGAGCTGGTCCGACACTCACTGACCCGCCGCGGATGGGCAGAGAGCGTCCAACTGCGAGGGCCGGACAGTATCGACGCGACCGTGGATCCCCGACGCATCGACGTGGTGGTCGCCAACCTCGTGGGTAATGCCCTTCGTCACGGCGCGCCCCCGGTACGCGTGGAGATGAGCGCTCGTCCCGAGTGGGTGGACGTGACAGTGGTGGACCACGGGCCAGGGATATCGCCGGAGGACAACCACGCGATCTTCCGACGGTTCTACAAGGTGGACACCGCTCGCGGCCGCAGCGAAGGCAGCGGACTCGGACTGTCCCTCGCCGCCGAGAACGTACGCCTGCACGGCGGCACCATCACTGTCGACCGAGTGGATTCGACCACGGTCTTCAGCGTCCGGCTGCCCCGTCTCCGACCCCGGTAGCGGCTCCGACAGTTGGCTCCCGCATCCGTGCCCGAGCACGGCGGCCCCACGGCGGAACAGAAACGTCGGTTAGAGTCCCGAGCGTGACTTATTCGGACGCAGACATTTCCAGCAAGGTCAGCATCGAGGACGGTGTACTGCGCATCGTCGTCGCCACCGATGCCGGTGGTGCCTCTCTCGACCTCGAGGGAATCGACGCAGGCACCTCGGCTCTACGCTCCGTCAATGCCGGCAGCACCGCGATCGGAAGCGTCCTGCTCATCGGTAGGGGACCCAATTTCTGCGCCGGCGGCAACGTGCGCGATTTCGCCGGCGCGGCCGATCGCAGTGCCTTCGTCGGTTCCGTCGCCGACACGTTTCATGCCTTCGTTCGCGAACTCGCCACAGTCAGCGTCCCGATCGTCGCCGGTGTGCACGGCTGGGCCGCCGGTGCAGGCATGAGCCTGGTCTGTCTGACCGACGTCGCCATCGGCGGACCGTCGACCAAGCTGCGCCCCGCGTACCCCTCGATCGGATTCACTCCGGACGGTGGAATGTCCTGGACACTGCCCCGAATCGTCGGTTCGGGCCGCGCGATGGACATCCTGCTCAACGACGCGATCATCAACGGAGAGGACGCCGTTCGGCTCGGAATCCTCAGCCGGCTGGTGGGCGACGACATCGTGGACAGCGAGGCCGAGCGTCTGGCTCGAACCCTCGCCAACGGACCGACATCGGCGTACCAGGGAATCAAGAAACTGCTCGGAACCTCCGAATCGACAACTCTGACAGAGCAGTTGGACGCCGAAGCCGCCTCGATATCAGCAGCTGCGACGTCACCTGCCGGACGTGAAGGGGTCGACGCGTTCGTCGAGAAGCGTCGTCCCGACTTCTCCTGAACCGGTCAGGGCAGGGTCCAGTCGATCGGTTCGTCTCCGCCCTCGACCAACAACTCGTTGACACGAGTGAAGGGCTTGGATCCGAAGAACCCGCGCGAGGCGGACAGCGGTGATGGATGAGCGGATTCGATGCAGGGCACGGATCCGAGCATCGGCTTCAGGGTTGCCGCGTCGCGTCCCCACAGAACGGCGACAAGTCCGGGCGCGTCGGGTGTCTCCGCTCGGGCGACCAGGGCCCGAATAGCCCGCTCCGTCACCGCTTCCCACCCCTTCTTTCGGTGCGACGCCGCCTGACCCGGCTCGACGGTCAGCACCCTGTTGAGCAGCATCACGCCGCGGTCGCACCAGGGCGTGAGATCACCGCTGCTGGGCGTGGGCAAACCCAGGTCGTCCGAGTACTCCTTGAAGATGTTGTTCAGACTCCGCGGGACGGGTCGCACGTCCGGTGCAACCGAGAAGCTCAGCCCCACTGCGTGTCCCGGCGTCGGGTACGGATCCTGGCCGACGATGAGGACTCGAACGTCGTCGAAGGGGTAGCGAAACGCCCGCAGTACGTTTTCTCCCGCGGGCAGATAGTGCCGTCCTGCGGCGAGCTCGGCCCGCAGGAAGTCGCCCATCGCAGCGACATTCGACTCGACCGGCGCGAGGGCCCGTGCCCATCCCGATTCGACGGCATCGGCGAGCGGCTTGGGCGTCACCGATCGATCCGGCGCAGCGCGTCGCGGTAGTACGCGGCGTTGGCCGAGTACATCTGCACGTTGATGTCGACATGGCCGTCGGGAACCTGGTAGCCCTCGCGAATCTTCGCGGGCACACCGAGCGCCATGGAACGTTCGGGAACGACGAACTTGAACGGCACAACCGCGCCAGCACCGACGATCGAACCGGCACCGATCTTCGAACCGTTCAGCACCACCGAGCCCGACGCGATGAGGCAGTTGTCCCCGATGGTCGCACCCTCGACGTGCGCGTTGTGGCCCAGTACGCATCCGGATCCGATGACCGTTGCGTCGATCGGGGTGCAGTGCACCACGGTTCCGTCCTGCACGTTGGTGCCCTCGCCGATCGAGATCGTGCCGTAGTCGGCCCGCAGAACCGCAGTGGGCCACACCGACGATCCGGCAGCCAGGGTCACCGCTCCGATGACGACGGCGTCGGGATGAACGTAGGCGTCGGGGTGGATGTCGGGTTCACGATCACCGAGTGCATAGATAGCCATCTCTGCAACTTAGCCGACTCGATGGACCCGACCCGTGTTCACTCGCCCTCGAAACTCGACCATCCCGATCTACCCTCGTGAACGCGTCCACCGACCGTCACTCGCGGGCTCTGTCCATCACCGCCGTGCTGGACACGGCCGATCACCGTCCATCCCCGAGGAACGCCTGCGGCATCGGGGAAGGTGCCGACGAGCGCGTGATCCTCGCCTCCGGTGAGTACCCACTCCAGCGGATCGTGCCCCACCAGCGTTGCTGCCGACCGCAGTTCGTCGGGGATCTCCAGCAGGTCCGGATCGAGGTCCAGGAGAACGCCCGACGCGTCGGCGATGTGGCCGAGATCGGCCAACAACCCGTCGGAGACGTCGGTGAGCGAGGTCGCACCCGCCTCTGCGGCGTCGATCCCGGCGCGATACGGAGGGACGGGCACCCGGTGCGCGTCCACCACGGCGTCGTGGCCGGTTGTGTCCCTGTCACCGAGCAGTAGGGCCAGTCCGGCCGCCGACCAGCCGAGCCGCCCCGCGTACGCGATCACGTTGCCGGCACGCGCCCCCGATCGAAGAACCGGGGCCCGGCCCTGAAGATCGCCGAGCGCGGTGATCGAGATCACCAGCTCCGGCGATTGCACCACATCGCCACCGACAACGGCCGACCCCGCAGCAACTGCCTCGAGCCACATGCCCTCGTTGAGACCGTCGGTCACGCTCACCGGCGTGTCGGCCGGACATCCGAGAGAGACGAGAAAGCCCGAGCACTGCGCACCCATTGCGGCGATGTCCGCGCCGTTCTGCGCGATCGCCTTACGGCCGATCTGTAGCGGACTCGACCAGTCGAGTCGAAAGTGCCTGCCGTGCACCAACATATCGGTGGACGCCGCGATCCGACCGTCGGACGCAGCAACAACGGCTGCGTCGTCGCCCGGCCCGACGATGGTCGACGGTGGCTGCACACGGTCTGCGATCGCACGGGCGATCACGTCGAATTCGCCGACCTGCGCGACGGTGCGCTCGCTGCCGGTGGCCGAGTCGGTGACGGAGTCGTCGATGATGTTCCTCTCTGAGAACGCGGTACGTGCGCGACGGTCTCACGCGGAGCGCGCGCCGCGCCTGCGGTACCTTTTAGCGGCGGTCGGGACAGTACCGATGCAGCAGGTTACGTGCGAAGAGAACGTAGTCGACTCAACCTACAGTCGAGAAGTCCGGCAGGGGAAAGGGACCACCGATGGTGCAAGCATTCGTTCTCGTTCAGACCGAGGTCGGCCGAGCGACGGCCGTCGCACAGCAGATCGAGGCCGTCGACGGTGTCGTGTCGGCGGAGGCAGTGGTCGGGCCCTACGACGTGATCGCCCGCGCCGACGGTGCCTCCGACGCCGAGATCGCCGAGATCGTCTCCCGC
Organism: Rhodococcus sp. 05-340-2; assembly: GCF_002258915.1. Lineage (NCBI taxonomy): Bacteria > Bacillati > Actinomycetota > Actinomycetes > Mycobacteriales > Nocardiaceae > Rhodococcus > Rhodococcus sp. 05-340-2. The sequence continues at coordinate 212,227 of NZ_NOYU01000027.1, read as the reverse complement.
ATCCAGAAGGTCGATGCCATCACTCGCACCCTCACCTGTCCTGTAGCCCCGCAGTCCACGACGTCCGTCGGATAGCTCGTGAATTCACCCGACACCGGCAACGACGCCGGCACCGAAGACAGCCCCGCCGAGACCGAGGGCACTCGCGAGCAGCGCCATCCTGCGGTCATCGCCACCGCGATCGCACTACCGGTCGCGCTGGTCGTCGGCGTTCTGGTTGCCGCCATCGCGGTCAACCGCTCGCCCGTCCACGATCCGGTCGCTCTGGGCCCGGTCGACTCCCCCGATGCCGCGAGTGCGCAGTGCACGTCGCTGCTCGACGCCCTGCCCGACAACCTCGGCGACTACACCAGAGCCGAGTTGGCCGATCCGGCACCGGTCGGAGTCCGCGCATGGGTCTCGGCCGAGGAGAACGCCGAGCCGGTCGTGTTGCGCTGCGGCCTGCCCCGGCCGATCGGGTTCGATGTGGCTGCACCCCTGCAGGTGATCGACGACGTTCAGTGGTTCGAGGTGTCCGGGGAAGACGACGGGATCGACGCCAGCACATGGTTCGTCGTCGATCGCGGTGTGTACGTGGCCCTGACGATTCCGGGCGACTCGGGCCCCACCCCGTTGCAGGACGCGTCCTCGGCCGTGTCCGGCGCGCTGCCCCAGCAACCTCTCGACCCGGCTCCGCTGCAGTAGCGCTGGGCCGCAACAGCTCTAACGCAGACCGATACCGCGGGCGAGAGCGGTGTCGATCAGGGTGGCGATGAGCGTCGGGTAGTCGACGCCGGATTCCGCCCACATCTTGGGGTACATCGAGATCGAGGTGAACCCGGGCATCGTGTTGATCTCGTTGATGACCGGACCGTTCTCGGTGACGAAGAAATCCACCCGCGCCAGGCCCTGGCAGTCCAACGCACGGAAGGCAGCGACGGCGAGTTCACGAATGCGGTCGCTCGTGGCGTCGTCGAGGGCAGCCGGGATGTCGAACTCACTGACATCGTCGAGGTACTTGGTGTCGAAGTCGTAGAAAGCGTGATCGTCGATGTCCGCGTCGGGAATTCGGATCTCGGCGACGGCGCTCGCACGCACGGTGCCGTCGGGAAATTCCAGTACCCCGCACTCGACCTCGCGGCCGTGGATCATGCCCTCGACGATCACCTTGGGGTCGTGTTCGCGCGCGACGGCGATCGCGGTGGGGAGTTGGTCCCACGCGGTGATCCGCGAGATTCCGATGGACGACCCGCCTCGGGCCGGTTTGACGAATGCGGGCAGACCGATTCGGTCACGCTCGGCAGCCGTCAGGTCGTCGACCGCGCGCCGGAGTACCACCTGGCGACCGATCGGCAGTCCCTCGGCTCCGAGCAGCTTCTTGGTGAATTCCTTGTCCATCCCCGCAGCACTGGCCAGCACACCCGGCCCGACGTACGGAACGCCTGCCAATTCGAGCAGACCCTGCAGGGTGCCGTCCTCGCCGTACGGTCCGTGCAGAACCGGGAACACGACGTCGACGGATGCGAGCACCGTCCCGCCTTCCCCTTCGCCGAGGGCGAGCAGAGCGCCGGCGTGACCCGGGTCCGTGCTGAGAGCAAGCGATGCGCCGGTCTTGTCCACGGTCGGAAGCACCCGGTCGTGAATCGTCAGCGCGTCGATGTCGGAGGAACCGAGTACCCAGGCACCGTCCGCGGTGATTCCCACGGGAACCACCTCGTACTTGGCCGGATCGAGGTTCTGCAGCACGCTACCTGCCGATACACAGGACACAGCGTGCTCGCTGCTGCGTCCACCGAAGACGACGGCAACTTTGATGCGGGGAGTACTCACGATGAGAAACCGTACCGCCGCGGCTCATCGAACGCGGATTCGCCCTGTTCGTCGCGAGACCCCGATCACTGCCTCACTCGGGCTTGATGCGACGTCCCAGCAGGTGCCCGACTGCATCCGGAACGGACATGCCGCCGTGACACACCCGATGGACCGCGTCGGTCAGCGGCATCTCGACGTCGTAACTCTCGGCGAGCGCCCGGACCGAGGTACAGGACTTGACGCCCTCGGCAACCTGCCCGTGCGCCGCTTCCTGCGCACTCTCGAGGGAGCCACCCGAACCCAGGCGTTCTCCGAACGTGCGATTGCGCGAGAGAGGTGACGAGCAGGTGGCGACCAGATCTCCCACGCCTGCCAGGCCCGACAGCGTCGACGGTTTGGCACCGAGCGCTACTCCGAGACGGATGATCTCGGCCAGACCCCTGGTCATGATCGACGCGAGGGTGTTCTCGCCGTATCCGACGCCTGCGGCCATCCCGCAGGCGAGGGCGATGACGTTCTTGCAGGCGCCACCGATCTCGGCACCGATGACATCACTGTTGGTGTACGGCCTGAAATATCCGGTGGCGCAGGACTTCTGAATCTCGAGGGCACGCTGGGAGTCGGAGCACGCGATGACGGTCGCGGCGGGCTGTCCCTCGGCTATGGGGCGCGCAAGATTCGGCCCGGACAGGCACGCGACCCGGCTGGGGTCCGCACCGGTGACCTGAGAGATCACCTGGCTCATCCGCATGAGCGTTCCGGTCTCGATTCCCTTCGCCAGGGAGAGCAGGGTCGCGTGCGGCGGAATCGAATCGGTCCACGCCCCCAGATTGGCCCGCAGACTCTGCGACGGCACGGCCAGCACCACGATGTCGGCTCCGTCGAGTGCACGGACGGGATCACTCGTCGCGCGAATCGACGACGGCAACTCGATTCCCGACAGATAATCCTTGTTCTCGTGGTCGTCGGTGATGGATGCAGCGAGTTCCTCGCGGCGGGCCCACATGGTGACGTCCGTTCCCGCATCGGCCAACACCTTGGCGAATGCGGTCCCCCACGAACCCGACCCCAATACCGCTGCTCTGCTCATTCCGCCAACCCCTCGCCTACTTCGCCGATGCCCTGTCCACGCGCGCATCACCCTAACTCGCAGACCTGCTCGGGCGGTCGGAGTCGGCACAGATCCGTGACGCTGGCAGGATCGAGCACCATGGGTGCATCACGAGACGGCGACGGCGACCGCGTCGTCAGGGTTCTCATCGCGGTGAAGGATCTCACCGCGGCGAAGTCGCGCCTGGCGGCGGAGTTCTCGCCACCCGACCGGACACGATTGGTGCTCGCCATGCTCAGCGACACCGTGGCGGCCGCAGACGCGGTGTCGGTGGTCGATTCGGTCACGGTGGTCACCCCGGATCCTCTCGTCGCGGAGACCGCGCGCAGAATCGGTGCACGGGTGTTCGACGAACCGGTCCGCGATCCTGCGCTGCCACCGGACGAACGCCTCAATCACGCGTTCTCCGCCGCGGCGCACGTACTGCGACACGGTCACGTCGGCGCGGACGGTCGTGGGGGCTCGACCGTTGCCGCAGACCGAGTCGACATCATCGCGTTGCAAGCAGACCTTCCGGCGATGCGTTCGGTGGAACTCGCCCAGGCCTACACCGGTGCCCGCCGGGGAGGCAGATCACTCGTGGTCGATCATCACGGCACGGGGACCGCTGCCCTGATCCTCAAGGACTCCCCCGACGAGCTGGCTCCACTGTTCGGCAGAGACTCCGCACACCGCCACACCGAGTCGGGCGCACGGGAACTCGACGGCACGTGGCCGGGTCTTCGACTGGACGTGGACACCGCCGACGACGTCCGTAGAGCGCACCGTCTGGGGGTCGGACCGGCGACGGCGGCCGTCCTCCACTCGCTCGGCTGGAGTGACGAAGCATCTGCGACGACTGCGTGAGCGTGCGGACCGCCGCGGCAGTCGAGTGAACACCGGCGGTGAGTTCGGCCATCGGAGTTTCACCCACGCCGGGTATGGGGGATGATCGTGCGGTGAGCAAAGACGACGTGCAGCCCGCGAACCAGGATCCGCCGATCGAGACCGGAAAGGCCACCGGTGCGGAGCCGGCATGGAGCGCTCCGATCGCGGCGACGATGCCGAGCATTCCCTCCGCTCTACCGGCTGCCACGCCGGAATCCGTGGACGCTGCCACCGTGCTCCCCGAAAATCGCTATCTCAACCGGGAATTGAGCTGGCTCGACTTCAACTCGCGAGTTCTCGCGCTGGCGGAGGACTCGTCGCTCCCCTTGCTCGAACGGGCGAAGTTCCTCGCCATCTACGCATCCAACCTCGACGAGTTCTACATGGTTCGAGTTGCCGGCCTCAAGCGTCGTGACGAAACCGGTCTGTCGGTTCGCTCCGCCGACGGTATGACTCCGCGCGAGCAGCTCGCCGTGATCGGGCAACGCACCCAGGAGCTCGCGCTCAAACATGCGCGTGTGCTGCTCGATTCGATCCTGCCCGAGCTCACCGCCGAGGGCATCGCGATCATCCGGTGGTCCGACCTGGACAGCGACGAGCGCACGCGGCTGTCGGAGTATTTCACCGAGCAGGTCTTTCCGGTTCTCACGCCGCTGGCCGTCGACCCGGCCCACCCCTTCCCGTACATCAGTGGCCTGAGCTTGAATCTCGCTGTGACAGTGAAGGATTACTCGACGACCGGTGAGCACTTCGCCCGCGTGAAGGTTCCCGACAATGTGGATCGCTTCGTACGGGTCAAGCGCGGCGACGGCAATCACCGCATCGATGCCTTCCTCTCGATGGAGGAATTGATCTCGGCTCACCTCGACGTCCTCTTCCCCGGGATGGAGGTCGTCGAGTCTCACGCGTTCCGCATCACGCGCAACGCCGATTTCGAGGTCGAGGAGGACCGAGACGAGGACCTCCTGCAGGCACTGGAGCGTGAGCTCGCGCGCAGGCGCTTCGGCTCGCCGGTCCGCCTCGAGATCGCCGACGACATGACCGAGCACATGCTCGAATTGCTGCTTCGCGAACTCGATGTCGATCCAGGCGACGTCATTCAGGTCCCCGGACTGCTCGACCTGTCGTGCCTGTGGCAGGTCTACAGCGTCGACCGCCCCAACCTCAAGGATGCCCCCTTCGTCCCGGCCACCCACCCGGCATTCGGTGAGCGCGAGACCCCCAAGAGCGTCTTCTCCACCCTGCGCGACGGCGACGTGCTGGTACATCATCCCTACGATTCGTTCTCCACCAGCGTTCAACGCTTCATCGAACAGGCGGCGGCCGATCCGCAGGTGCTCGCCATCAAGCAGACGCTCTATCGGACCTCGGGCGATTCCCCGATCGTCAACGCGCTCGTCGACGCCGCCGGAGCGGGCAAGCAGGTCGTTGCACTGGTCGAGATCAAGGCGCGTTTCGACGAACAGGCCAACATCGAGTGGGCACGCAAGCTCGAAAAGGCGGGCGTCCACGTGGTGTACGGCCTCGTCGGCCTCAAGACGCACTGCAAGACCTGCCTGGTCGTGCGCCGAGAAGGATCCGTCATTCGCCGGTACTGCCACATCGGTACCGGCAACTACAACCCCAAGACAGCGCGAATCTACGAGGACGTGGGCTTGTTGACGTCGTCGCCCGAAATCGGGGCCGACCTCACCGATCTGTTCAACTCACTGACCGGATATTCGCGAAAGTCCAAGTACCGCAACCTCCTCGTCGCACCGTACGGGGTGCGGCGCGGCATCGTCGAGCGCATCGAGGCGGAGGTCGAACACCTCAAGGAAGGCCGCGCGGCCGGAATTCGTCTCAAGGCCAACGCCTTGGTCGACGAGCAGGTCATCGACGCGCTCTACCGAGCATCGATGGCAGGAGTTCCGGTGAAGGTGGTGGTGCGCGGAATCTGTGCACTCAAGCCAGGAGTTCCCGGCCTGTCGGAGAACATCGAAGTTCGTTCCATCCTCGGCCGATTCCTCGAACACTCGCGAGTTCTGCACTTCCAGGGTGCGGACGAGTTCTGGATCGGCAGCGCAGACATGATGCACCGCAACCTCGATCGCCGAGTCGAGGTGATGGCTCAGGTCAAGGATCCGCGACTGGCGAACCAGCTGAGCGACATCTTCGATTCTGCCCTCGACCCCACCACTCGATGCTGGGAGCTGGGACCGGACGGCGGCTGGGTCGCGTCACCGGCTCGAGGTGAGAAAGTTCGTGAGCATCAGGTGGACCTGATGCGCAGTCGGAGGAATCAGGCGTCCTGATGGGCACTTCCGACGGCTCTCCCCGCGCCAACATCTTCGCGGCGGGCTCGATCCTGTGGCGACGTTCACCGAGCGGCGACCCCGGCGTCGAGGTCGCCTTGGTGCACAGGCCCAAGTACGACGACTGGTCGTTCCCCAAGGGAAAGCTCGATCCCGGTGAGACAGCTGTCGACGCCGCGGTCCGAGAGGTCAAGGAGGAGACCGGATTCGACTCGCGACTCGGACGGTCGCTGTCCTACGTCACCTATCCGATCCCGGGGCACCGCCGGGTCAAGAAGGTGCTGTACTGGGCGGCCGAGGTCACCGGGGGCGAGTTCGTTCCCAATGTCGAGGTGGACGAACTGCGCTGGGTGACTCCGGAGGACGTCGGCCGCGAGCTCTCGTATCCCATGGACCACAAGATCCTTCGCCGGTTCGTGGCCAAGCCTGCCGACACCTCCACGGTGTTGCTGGTTCGGCACGGCAGTGCCGGATCGCGCTCACGGTTCAAGGGCAACGACGTCGACCGTCCACTCGACAGAACCGGACGACGTCAGGCCGAATCCTTGGTCTCGTTGCTTCGGGCCTTCGGCGGTGATTCCGTGTACGCCGCCGACCGCGCTCGATGCGTCCAGACAGTCGCTCCGTTCGCGGAATCGTTGGGGGTGGACATCACTCCCGAGCACCTCCTGTCCGAGGAGGGGTACGCCGACGACCCACGTAAGGGGCGCCACCGCGCACGCGACATCGCCGAACTACCCGGCACCCCCGTGATCTGCAGCCAGGGAAAGGTGATCCCCGACCTGATGCGATGGTGGGCCGAGAAGGACGGAATAACGTTGCCTGCCAACAGAAATCGCAAGGGCAGCATTTGGGTCCTCTCGCGCCGCGACGGCAGGCTCATCGCTGCCGACCACATCGCCAGTCCATTGTCCACCCTCGCCGCCGACGGCTGAGCAACGCAACACGAACGACGGAAGGCCCCCGACTCGCTCTTCGAGTCGGGGGCCTTCTGCCTTGTCCACGCTGCCACACTCACGCAGCCGCATCAGCGGCTGCGCCTCACGAGTGAGAGCTGCAGGCTCTACTTCTTTGCTGCGCGCTTCGCGGGAGCCTTCTTCGCCGGAGCCTTCTTGGCCGGAGCCTTCTTCGCTACGGTCTTCTTGGCCGCTGTCTTCGCCGGAGCCTTCTTGGCGGGAGCAGCAGTCGTTGCCGCCTTGCGCGCGGTCGTCTTGGCCGGAGCCTTCTTCGCAACGGTCTTGCGTGCGGTGGTCTTCGCGGGAGCTGCCTTCTTCGCAGCGGTCTTCGCGGGAGCCGCAGCCTTGCGAGCCGTGGTCTTCGCCGGTGCTGCCTTCTTGGCGGCGGCAGTGGTTGCCTTGCGGGCGGTCGTCTTCACGGCCGCCTTCTTCGCAGCCGTCTTCTTCGCAGCCGCAGTCTTCTTGGCCGGAGCCGCAGCCGAACCGCGCTTGACGGCAGGACCGGTGGCGGGCAACTTCTGTCCGCCCGCGATGACGGCCTTGAACTGTGCACCCGGACGGAATGCCGGAACGTTGGTCGGCTTGACGCGAACGGTCTCACCGGTGCGGGGGTTACGGGCGACGCGCGCTGCGCGACGACGCTGCTCGAACACGCCGAAGCCCGTGATCGTGACACTCTCGCCGCGGTGTACTGCGCGCACGATGGTGTCGACGATGTTCTCGACAGCCTCTGTGGCGCTCCGCCTATCAGACCCCAACTTCTCGGTCAGGGCGTCAATCAGCTCTGCCTTGTTCATGGATTTCCTCCGCTATATGGTGGTCCATCGTCGGACCGACTACTACAACGGTAAACCCCAAGTCGTCAAGAGTCTATGCGCCACGCCAATTTTCATTCTGGTGTCGCGCAATGATTCACGGCCGCAAAGCGTGTCGGACCGGTGCCCGGTCAGCTTTCGGCGGGTGTCTCGATCCGCGCCGGGAGGGTCAGGGGTTTGTATGAAGGCCTTGACTTTTCGTACTCCGTAATGGCCTCTACCTGGCGTAATGTCAATCCGATGTCGTCCAGACCCTCCAGCAGACGCCACCGCGTGTAGTCGTCAATCGCGAAGCGCACCACCAACGTTCCAGCCGTTACGGTCTTGTCGACGAGGTCGACAATTATTTCCAGACCGGGCTGTTCTTCTAAGGCTTTCCACAGCAATTCGACGTCCGACTGATCGACTTCGGCGGCCAGCAGCCCGGCTTTGCCCGAGTTTCCGCGAAAGATATCGGCGAAACGGGAAGCGATCACAACCCGAAATCCGAAGTCCGAGAGTGCCCAGACGGCATGTTCGCGTGACGATCCCGTACCGAAATCGGGCCCGGCAACGAGCACCGAGCCTCGGTCGTAGGGCTCGAGGTTCAAGATGAAGTTCGGGTCCGAGCGCCAGGCCGCGAACAACCCGTCCTCGAATCCGGTACGCGTGACGCGCTTGAGGTAGACCGCGGGGATTATCTGGTCGGTGTCGACGTTGGACCGCCGAAGCGGAACTCCGATACCTGTGTGTCGAGTGAAAGCTTCCATCGAATGTGCTCCTATGCGTTCGATCGATCCGAGCGAAGACGTGCGTTACGCGAGATCGGCCGGAGAGGACAGGGTTCCGCGGATTGCAGTTGCCGCCGCAACCAACGGTGACACGAGATGGGTGCGACCACCCTTACCCTGCCTACCCTCGAAATTCCTGTTGGATGTCGACGCCGATCGCTCGCCCGCCGCCAATTGATCCGGATTCATTCCCAGGCACATCGAGCAGCCGGCCTGACGCCACTCCGCTCCTGCGGCCGTGAATATCTCACCGAGGCCCTCTTCTTCGGCCTGCGCCCGCACCCGCATGGACCCGGGTACCACCAGCATTCGCACTCCGTCGGCAACCCGGTGCCCTTCGAGAACGGACGCGACGGCCCGCAGATCCTCGATTCGACCGTTGGTGCACGAGCCCACGAACACGGTGTCGACGGCGATCTCGCGGATGGGTGTGCCTGCTTCCAGGCCCATGTACTGCAAAGCCTTCTGCGCGGCGGCCCGCTCGCTCTCGTCGACCATCGCCTCGGGATCGGGCACCGTATCGCCCAGTGGCGCACCCTGACCCGGATTCGTTCCCCACGTGACGAACGGCGTCAACGTATCGGCATCGATGTGGACCTCGTTGTCGAACACCGCATCCGGATCGGTCGCCAGTTCGTCCCACGCCGCCACCGCCGCGTCCCAGTCGACACCGCTGGGAGCGTGCGGACGCCCCTTCAGGTATTCGTAGGTGATCTCGTCGGGAGCAATCATGCCTGCCCGCGCACCGGCCTCGATCGACATGTTGCAGATGGTCATTCGCGCTTCCATCGACAGCTTGCGAATGGCCTCACCGCGGTACTCGAGGACGTAGCCCTGGCCGCCGCCGGTGCCGATCTGTGCAATGACAGCAAGGATCAGGTCCTTGCTCGTCACACCGGGGGCGAGCTCACCGTCGACGTTGATCGCCATCGTCTTGAAGGGACGCAGCGACAAGGTCTGCGTGGCCATGACGTGCTCGACCTCGCTGGTACCGATGCCCATCGCGATCGAGCCGAAGGCACCGTGCGTCGAGGTGTGGCTGTCTCCGCACACAACGGTCATGCCGGGCTGGGTCAGACCCAACTGTGGCCCGATGATGTGCACGATGCCCTGATCGAGATCGCCCATCGGGTAGAGCCGAACGCCGAATTCCTCGCAGTTGCGTCGAAGAGTGTCGACCTGTGTGCGCGAGACCAGATCTGCGATGGGCGCGAAGATGTCTGCCGTCGGGACGTTGTGGTCCTCGGTCGCGATCGTGAGATCGGGACGCCGGAGTCCGCGGCCGGCCAGCCGAAGGCCGTCGAACGCCTGCGGGCTCGTGACCTCGTGCACCAGATGGAGATCGATGTAGATCAGGTCCGGCTCACGCGCTCCGCCTTCTCCGCCGCCTCGGACCACCACGTGCTGGTCCCATACCTTCTCCGCCAAAGTCTTCGGTGTTTCGGACATCGCTGTCGCGGACCTCGTCTTCCCTGTCGTCGTCGCGCCGATGAACGGGCTGGTCCACCTCGCGTGATCGTCTCGACATCATGCCCCTGACGCGCACTGAAGATCTCGTAGTTGTGCAATCTCAGCATTCGGGAGGCTAATATCGTTCTATGAGACAGCATAGCCCGAATGGCCTCGTCGACAAATCGAGCGGTATCGGGGTCCTCGACAAGGCGATGACCGTGCTGCACGCGGTGGCCGAGAAGCCATGCAATCTCAACGATCTGTGCGCGCGAACGAGCCTGCCCCGGGCCACGGCCCACCGACTCGCGGTGGGCCTGGAGACCCACCGACTACTCGTACGAGATGCCGACGGCCTGTGGCGGACGGGGCCGGGGCTGGGAGAGCTTGCGGCGAGCGCATCGGACGCCCTGCTCGATGCCGCCGCCTCGGTACTCCCACGCCTGCGCGAAATCACCGGTGAGAGCGTGCAGATCTATCGGCGGGAAGGGACGGTGCGGGTGTGCGTGGCGTCCATGGAGCCGCCGACCGGACTTCGCGACACCGTGCTCGTCGGCGCACGCCTTCCGATGACGGCCGGATCGGGTGCGAAAGTGCTTCTCGCATGGGCAGATTCGCAGACTCAACGAACAGTTCTGCCCGATGCAGAATTCGGTGAGCGTGTCCTCCTCGAAGTTCGGCGGCGCGGATGGGCACAGAGTGCGGGCGAGCGTGAACCGGGCGTCGCGAGCGTCGCAGCGCCGGTTCGAGACAGCAACGACACTGTGGTGGCGGCGATCTCGGTATCCGGACCCATCGATCGAATCGGACGCAAGCCAGGAGCGCGCTGGGCCGCGGATCTCCTGGCGGCCGCGGACGCACTGAACAAGCGACTCCGATAGAAGCATGCAGGCCCCGTCGGCCCGAGGAAAACGAGCTGATCGAGCTGCGAGAGTGGGGTACCTTCGTCTCGAACGGCCTACCCGGCCGGTCGACGACTGCGAGGAGTCATCCCATGCCCGAATCCGGCAGTGAAGAACTGAAGAAGAAGTTCCGCGAGGTTCTGGAACAGAAGAACAGCAAGTCTCACAATTCCGTCGAACACAAGGACGGTGGACCGAAGGTCAACAACGCCCACGGTCCGGCCGACCATCAGAAGATGTTCCGCCGCAAGAGCGTCTGAGAAGCCCACACCGAAACGACAACACCCTCCCGATCCGAGGATCGAGAGGGTGTTGTCAGTTGTAGCCCCGACGGGATTCGAACCCGCGCTACCGCCTTGAGAGGGCGGCGTCCTAGGCCGCTAGACGACGGGGCCAGGAACTTCACCTGCATTGTGTTCGAGCTTGTACGTGCTGAGCCAGCTTAACTGCCTCGGCCTCAGCGACAAAATCGCCTTCACCTGCTCGCTGGGGTACCAGGACTCGAACCTAGAATGGCGGTACCAGAAACCGCTGTGTTGCCAATTACACCATACCCCAATGGACTTGAATCGAATTGCTCATCACGATCGATGTGCACTGCGTTTCGAGCCGGGATAGAGACTATCAAAGGTGACTACCCATTCTCCAAATCGGCTGCTCAGAGCCACCGAAACCGCCCCAAGGACGCGTCGGGAGCCGCTGAGACACCCTCGCGTGGGGCCCGAAGAGCCCCCTCCACACCTCGGCCGACGCGTGGAGCAGACTTGTTCTCCGTGACCGATCGCAGACCCGGCCGAGTCCGATGAAGGTTCTGCTCGTTCCACAGGGCGAGCAGGCCGTGCTGACGTACCTCGCCGACGACGGCTCGACGCTGAGTGATCCCATCGTGGTCGAGGATCCGGCCGCGGCCGTAGCCGAGATCGAGCGCGACGATCGACCGAGGTGGGTGTGGGAAGACACGAGCCGGATCTACCCTCGACTGCTCGACGGAGGGATACGCGTACGCCGCTGTCACGATCTCGCACTGGTCGGTGCCATTCTGTCCATGCGGGCCGGCTCGGCGACCGTCCCGTCGGCTCCTGCCGACCTGCGACCGGGCCTGTTCGACGCGAACCCGAACTCCGATCCCGTGGCGGTACTCACCGAGTATCGGCGTCAGCTGCGCGACATCGGTGACGATCGCGCACTGCACCTGCTGGCAGCGGCCGAGTCGGCCGGAGGACTTGCTGCAGCGGAGATGACCTTCGACGGGTTGCCGTTCTCGGCGTCGGCGCATCGCCGTCATCTCGAGACGATGCTCGGTACCCGGCCGCTCGATGGATCCACTCCCCCGGCCCTCGTGGAACTCGAGAACCAGATCTCGTCGGTATTCGGCCGACGCGTCAATCCCGCCTCGCCCGTGGAGTTGGTGGCCGCGTTCGCGCGCGTCGGTATCGAACTGACATCGACTCGCGCGCACGTCATCCGCGACATCGACCACCCGGCGGTTCCGCTGCTGCTGCGCCACCGTGATCTCTCGAAACTGCATGCCGCGAACGGGTGGGCGTGGCTCGACGCATGGGTTCGCGACGACAGATTCCGGCCGGTCTACGTTCCCGGCGCTGTGGTGTCGGGTCGGTGGGCCAGTCGCGGTGGGGGCGGCCTTCAAATCCCGAAACCCCTGCGCGCCAGCGTGATAGCCGATCCCGGCTATACCTTCGTGGCTGCCGATGCCGGCCAGCTCGAACCACGCATCCTCGCTGCGATGTCCGGCGATCCGCGCATGGTCGCCGCGGCAGGCACCACAGATCTGTACGCACCGGTGGCGGCAGAATCGTTCGACGGCGATCGCGGCCACGCGAAGGTCGCCGTTCTCGGGGTGCTCTACGGCGCGACCTCGGGTGAGGCGCGCGCTCTGCTGACGCGACTACGGGCCAAGTTCCCCGGTGCCGTCGCACTGGTGGAGGAGGCCGCCCGCGCCGGAGAACGTGGCGAGGTCGTTCGTTCGTGGCTGGGACGGGCCTGCCCACCGCCCTCGGCGCAGTGGTGGTCCGCCGGTGACGCCCATGCCCGTGGCCGGTTCACTCGCAATTTCGTCGTGCAGGCCACCGCCGCCGAGTGGGCGCTGTGCTTGCTGGCCGATCTGCGTGGTCGGTTGGCCGGGAGCGGAGCCCGCAGGAGCGACCAAAATTCCGGCAGCGGAGCCCGCAGGAGCGACCGGAATTCCGGGACCGACAGCGAATTGGTGTTCTTTCAGCACGACGAGGTGGTGGTGCATTGTCCCGTCGCCGAGTCGGATCGTGCCGCCGAAGCGATTGCCGGGTCGGCATTGTCGGCAACCCGGCTGATGTTCGGCGACACGGCGGTCCGGTTTCCGATGGAAACGAGAATCGACCGCTTCTACGGTGCCTCGGCTGCCGGTTCGGAGCCGGATTCGGACTGAGCACGCGGCGGGTCCACGAACGTCACGTCGATGTCCTCGAACGGCTTGTTGCGTTGCGCTTCGGCCTGTCCGGTGTAGGTGAGCTTGTCGCCCTCGGTCAGTTCGACGTCGTCGGTGAACGGGCCGAGCAGGGCTCGGGGAAACAGCCGATCGACGCGAACCACGTTGATCTCGATGCACATCACGATCGACACCGACGTCACGTACAGAAACGCCAGCAGTCCCAGTACGACAGCGAACACACCGTTGGTCACGGTCGCGTTGCTGACGACGTACTTCACGTACACACTGCCGAACGTCTGCAGCAGCTGCCAGATCAGACCGGCCACGATGGCCCCGGGAAGGACCTGTGGGATCGACACCGATCTCGCTGTGGCGAGCCTGAACGCGACGACGAACACGCCGACGTAGAAGAACGTGCCGACCACGAATACCACGAGGCCGGATTCCGGACCGAAATATCCTGCGGCACTGAGCACATTGAGTGCTGTGATGGCCAGCACGGCCAGACCGACCGTGCTCAGCAGACCCAGGCCGCGCACCCGAGCGCGGATGGGATCGGGCCGTAGGTTCTTCGGCACCGTCCACGCGGTGTTCATCGCGTTCTGGAGCGCCACCGCCACCCCGAGTCCGCCGTACAGGGAGCCGAGGACACCCACCACCAGACCGACGGTGCCTCCACCGATGCGTTCGGGCCGGCCCAGTTCGTCTCCGATCACCGGGATCTGACCGAGCGCCGAGTTCAGGATCTGTTGCTGCAGTTCCGGACTACCGGCCAACACGATGCCCAGAACCGTCGAGAACAGCAACAGTGCGGGAAACAGCGAGACGAAGGCGTAGTAGGTGATCAGGGCAGCGAGGTAGCCACCCTGATCGTCGACGAACTTGTACACCACCGCAATGGGATATCCGAGAACCGGCCGCCTGCGCTGGAGTCGATCCAGTCGATCGGACACACTCATTCGAGGCTCTCCCCGGGGACCGGGGTGCGCCGGCGGCCGTGCGCCCTCACGCCACCTGGGCGCGTGCCGCAGCCAGGCGCGCCAAGGTCTTCTCGCGCCCGAGCAATTCCATGGACTCGTACAGCGGCGGGCTGATGTGCGACCCGGTCACTCCCACCCGTATCGGGGCGAAAGCCTTGCGCGGCTTGAGCTCCAGCTTCTCGATCAACACGTCCTTGAGAGTCGCCTCCAGGTCGGCCGTGGTCCAGCTCTGCAACGCCGTCAGTGCCTCGACAGTGGCGTCGAGAACGGGTGCGGCATCGGCACCGAGATTCTTGGCCGCGGCTGCGGGGTCGATCTCGAAGTCCGCCTCGTCGACGAACAGGAACTTCAACAGTCCCCATGCATCCGACAGGACGACGATGCGGGTCTGCACCAGATCGGCGGCAACAGCGAAGATCTTCTCGTCGATCGGTTCGACCAGATGTCCTCGGGCAACGAGGAATTCGCGCAATCGCGCCGCGAAATCGTCCGCTGCCAGCAACCTGATGTGCTCGGCGTTGATCGCGTCGGCCTTCTTCTGATCGAAGCGGGCCGGATTGGAATTGACGGACGAGATCTCGAACGCGGCCACCATCTCGTCGAGCGAGAAGACGTCGTGATCGTCCGAGATACCCCATCCGAGAAGAGCAAGGTAGTTCAGCAATCCCTCCGGAACGAACCCACGATCGCGGTGGATGAACAGGTTGGACTCGGGGTCACGCTTGGACAACTTCTTGTTGCCCTGGCCCATGACGAACGGCAGGTGCCCGAACTCGGGGGTGCGTTCTGCGACACCGATCCGGATCAATGCCTCGTAGAGAGCGAGCTGACGCGGCGTCGAGGACAACAGGTCCTCGCCGCGCAGGACGTGCGTGATCTTCATCAGTGCGTCGTCGACCGGATTGACCAACGTGTACAGCGGAACTCCGTTGCCGCGGGTCAAGGCGAAGTCGGGTACGGTCCCCGCCTTGAACGTGGTCTCCCCGCGCACGAGGTCGTTCCACGTCAGATCGTGATCGGGCATCCGCAGTCGTACGACGGCCCCGCGCCCCTCGTCGAGAAAGCCCTGTCGCTGCTCCGGCGTCAGGTCGCGGTCGAAGTTGTCGTACCCGAGTTTGGGGTCGCGTCCGGCTGCCTTGTGACGGGCTTCCACTTCCTCCGGCGTCGAGAAAGACTCGTAGGCCTCCCCTGCGTCGAGCAACTGCTGTACGACGGCAACGTGCTGGTCCCGGCGCAGCGACTGACGGTACGGCTCGTACGGGCCGCCCACTTCGGGGCCCTCGTCCCATTCGAGGCCCAGCCAGCGCAACGCGTCGAGCAGGGCGGCGTAGGACTCCTCGGAGTCACGTGCGGCGTCGGTGTCCTCGATGCGAAAGACGAAGGTGCCGCCGTGATGCCTGGCGAACGCCCAGTTGAACAGTGCGGTTCGGACCAGGCCGACGTGCGGGGTACCGGTGGGCGACGGGCAGAACCGAACGCGGACATCTGTTGGTGTGGTCATGCTCGCCCTACTTCTTCGCTGCGACGGGGTTGGTCAGGGTACCGATTCCCTCGACGGTGATCGACACGCTGTCTCCGTCGGTGATGGGTCCGACTCCCTCGGGGGTTCCGGTGAGAATGACGTCTCCGGGGAGCAGCGTCATCACTGCGGACACCCACTCGATGATCTTCGGAATGTCGTGCAGCAGAAGCGAAGTGCGACTCCGCTGCTTGACCACGCCGTCGACCTCGGTCTTGATCTCGAGATCGGTCGGGTCGAGTGAGGTCTCGATCCACGGCCCCAGTGGGCAGAAGGTGTCGTGTCCCTTGGCGCGAGTCCACTGTCCGTCGTGCTTCTGATGGTCGCGGGCCGAGACGTCGTTGGCGACGGTGTAGCCGAGCACCACCTCGTACGCCTTCGAGGCGGGGACGTCCTTGCACGGACGGCCGATGACGATCGCCAGTTCGCCCTCGAAGTGCACCTCGTTCGAAGACGGTGGCAGCACGATGGCCGCACCGGGGCCGACGATGGAGGTGTTCGGCTTGATGAAGATCACGGGATCCTTCGGTGCCTCACCGCCCATCTCGGCCGCGTGCGCGGCGTAGTTCTTTCCGATGGCGATGACCTTGCTGGCGAGGATGGGCGCGAGCAGTCGCACATCGGCCAGCGGCCACGACCGACCCGTGAACGTGGGTGTGCCGAAGGGATGTTCGGCGATTTCCTTCGCAGTCTGCGAGTCGCCCTCACCTTCGATACTCACGAATGCCACACCATCAGGACTTGCAATTCGACCGAGACGCATGTCGGAAGTGTATCGACATGCGTGGTGTGCACTCCGCCACCGTCCGTTCAGCGCGATTCGGGCCGGTGTAGGGTCGATCTCCGATACCACATTGCAAGAACATACGTCCATATATTGAGATGGAGAACTGATGGACGCCACCGCGCAGCTGTCCGACATCGGCGAGTTCAGGCGATGGTTCATGCTTGCCCTCGGCATGCTCGCGCAGACCGCAGGCGCGGTGTTCATCAACGGCGCAGCGTTTCTCATTCCCGCCTTGCACGACGACCGCGGCCTGAGCCTGCCCGCCGCCGGACTCGTCGTCGCCATGCCCACCGTGGGCATCATGTTCACCCTGATCGCCTGGGGTGTGCTGGTCGATCGAATCGGCGAAAGACTGGTACTCGCAGTCGGGCTCGGTCTGACGGCGCTCGCCGCCGTAGCCGCCGTGTTCACCTCCTCCATTCCCCTGCTGGCAATCCTGCTCCTGCTGGGCGGTATGGCCGCGGCGAGTGCGAACAGCGCCAGCGGACGCGTGGTGGTCGGCTGGTTCCCACCGCAGCGTCGTGGATTGGCCATGGGGATCAGGCAGATGTCGGTCCCTCTCGGCGTTGCCATCGCGGCCCTGACCATCCCACCCATCGCCCGGGACCACGGCGTCGGTGCAGCATTGCTCGTACCCGCCGCCGTGTGCGCAATTGCCGCACTGATGTGTCTCGCGGTGGTCGACCCCCCGCGTCCGAATCGCATCGATGCGGCGGAGCAGGGTCTGCTCGACAATCCGTACCGAGGCAGCAGGCAGCTGTGGCGCATTCACGCCACCTCGATCCTGTTGGTGGTGCCGCAGTACGTGGTCTGGACGTATGCGCTCGTATGGCTGATGACCGACCGAGGATGGACGGCTGCGGCGGCGGGAGTCCTCGTCACGGCGACGCAGATTCTCGGTGCACTGGGCCGGATGAGCGTCGGCGCGTTGTCCGATCGGGTCGGCAGCCGCATGCGGCCCCTCCGGTGGGTCGCGGTGACTGCCGCCGTCAGCATGCTCGGACTCGGGGTGGCCGACTGGTTCGACTCCCCTGTCGCGATCGTCATGCTCGTCGTCGCGTCGGTCGCCACCGTTGCCCCGAACGGTCTTGCCTTCACCGCTGTTGCCGAGATATCGGGACCGTATTGGAGCGGCCGCGCCCTCGGCGTGCAGAACACGAGTCAGTACGTGTTCGCGTCGGCCGTGCCGCCGGTGTTCGGGGCACTTGCGGCGGTCAGCTTTCCCATCGCATTCCTGGTGTCGGCGATCTTCCCCGCACTCTCCGTGCCGATCGTCCCCGACGATCCACGTCCCGAGGTTCCCGACGAGAAGGCCGACAGCACCGGCTGATCCAGCACGGCGGTATACCCGAGAAGCACGAAATGCCACGGTGGCCGGTCGGCCTACCGTGGCATTTCGTGTCGGTCCAGTTACAGGCGAGCGGCGATTCGTGCGCCGATGTCCTTCGTGGACGCGGTGGTGGTTCCCCGCTCGGCGAGGTCCGCTGCGACAGCGGCTTCCACACGCGCCGCTCCTGCCGCGTCGCCGAGATGATCGAGTAGCAGCGACACCGACAGGATGGCAGCGGTCGGATCGGCCTTCTGCTGCCCTGCGATGTCGGGAGCGCTGCCGTGCACCGGCTCGAACATGCTCGGATTGGTACCGGTCGCATCGATGTTTCCGCTTGCGGCCAAACCGATTCCACCGGTCACCGCCGCCGAGAGGTCGGTCACGATGTCACCGAACAGATTGTCGGTGACGATGACGTCGAACCGGCCCGGATCGGTCACGAGGTGAATCATCGCGGCATCGATGTGCTGGTATGCGACCTCGACGTCCGGGAACTCCGCCGCGACCTCGTCCACCGTGCGGGCCCAGAGGCTGCCTGCGAACGTGAGCACATTGGTCTTGTGCAGCAGCGTCAGATGCTTGCGTCGAGTCAGAGCACGCTCGAAACCGTTGCGCACCACCCGTTCGACGCCGTAGCGGGTGTTGACACTGACCTCGGTGGCCACCTCGTGCGGTGTGCCGACGCGAAGTGCTCCACCGTTTCCGGTGTACGGACCCTCGGTGCCCTCACGCACGACCACGACGTCGATCTGCTTGTCACCGGCCAGCGGGCCGACCACTCCGGGGTACAGCTTGGCCGGGCGCAGATTGATGTGGTGATCGAGCTCGAACCGAGCTCGCAACAGCAGTCCACGCTCGAGCACGCCGCTCGGTACCGACGGATCTCCGATGGCTCCCAACAGAATTGCGTCGTGCTCACGCAGTTCCGCCAACACCGAGTCCGGCAGCAGTTCTCCGGTGGCGTTGTAGCGACGCGCACCGAGGTCGTACTCGGTCTTCTCGGCCCCGGGTGCAACCACATCGAGCACGGCGAGCGCCTCGGTGACGACCTCGGGTCCGATTCCGTCCCCGGCGATGACGGCCAGCTTCATCTCACTCCTCGTGATTGTTCGACGTCGTTCGATCGACTGCGAGCGATGCTCAGGACAGATCGACCAGCTCGATGGTGGACGCGCCGACCGCGGTGGCGATGCTTGCGCTCAACTCGGCCGGAACGTCCTTGTCGACGCGAAGCAGAATCGTTGCACCGTCGCCCTCGGAGTCCTGGCTCAGTGCGGCGGCCTGGATGTCGATGCCGGCGTCGCCGAGCAGGGTGCCGATCCGGCCGAGGCTGCCGGGCTGATCCGCGTAGTTGACGATGAGGTTCTTGCCCTCGGCACGAAGGTCGAAGTTACGACCGTTGATGTTGACGATCTTCTCGACCTGCGTGGTGCCGGTCAGAGTGCCCGCGACGTTGAGCACCGAGCCGTCACCGTAGACGGCGCGGATGTCGACGACACTGCGGTGGTTCTCGCTCTCGGACGCGGTCGTGACCTCGGCGGTCACGCCACGCTCCTCGGCGAGCGACGGGGCGTTGACGAACGTGACCGAGTCCTCGATGACGGCGGAGAACAGTCCGCGCAGCGCCGAGAGCTTGAGGATCTCGACGTCCTCGGTGGCGAGTTCGCCGCGTACGTCGACCGACAGCGACGTGGGAAGTTCGGTGGACAGAGCGCCGAGCAGTACACCCTGCTTACGCACGATCTCGAGCCACGGGGAGACCTCCTCGCCCACGGCACCACCCTTGACGTTGACGGCGTCGGGGACGAATTCGCCTGCGAGAGCGAGCAGTACCGACTTGGCCACGTCGGTGCCCGCGCGGTCCTGGGCTTCGGTCGTCGACGCGCCGAGGTGCGGGGTGACGACGACCTGGGGCAGCTCGAACAGGGGGCTGTCGGTGCACGGCTCGGAGGCGTAGACGTCGATTCCGGCGGCGAAGACGTGGCCACTGGTGATGGCGTCGGCCAGGGCCTGCTCGTCGACCAGTCCACCGCGAGCGGCGTTGACGACGATGACACCGGGCTTGGTCTTGGCCAGGGCTTCCTTGCCGATGATTCCCTTGGTCTCGGGGGTCTTCGGCAGGTGAACCGAGAACATGTCGGCGCGCTCGAGCAGCTCGTCCAGGCTCACCAGTTCGATGCCGAGCTGGGCGGCACGCGCGGCCGAGACGTAGGGGTCGTAGGCGATGATGTGGGTCTCGAATGCGGCGAGACGCTGTGCGAACAGCTGACCGATGCGGCCGAGTCCGACGACGCCGACGGTCTTGCCGAAGATCTCGACACCGTTGAACTTGCTGCGCTTCCACTCGTGCTGACGCAGAGTGGCGTCGGCAGCGGGAATCTGGCGTGCGGCCGACAGCAGCAGCGTCACGGCATGCTCGGCGGCGGTGTGGATGTTGGAGGTCGGGGCGTTGACGACGAGGACACCGCGCTCGGTGGCTGCGGGAACGTCGACGTTGTCCAGGCCGACACCGGCGCGGGCGACGATCTTGAGCTTGGTTCCGGCGGCGAGAACCTCTGCGTCGACCGTGGTCGCGGAGCGCACCAGGATCGCGTCGGCCTCGGGAACCGCGGCGAGCAGCGCGGGGCGGTCCGGGCCGTCGACCCAACGGACCTCGACGCCGTCGCCCAATGCCTCGACGGTGGACGGCGCAAGTTTGTCGGCGATCAGAACGACAGGACGGCCTGGCTGGCTCACGTGAAAAACTCCCTAGGTCGGTACGAGACTGTTGTCGGTGAAATTCGGAGCTGGTGCAGCAGAAACAGTTTAGAGGCCGGAGTCGCCGAACTGTGACGCCACCTGGTGCACGCACCGAAGGGCACCCCTACCGATGCAGGGGTGCCCTTCGATCAGCATGCGTGAGAACGTGATTCGATGAGAATCAGGCCGTCTCGGTGATCGGGCGATCGACCCAGCTCATCAGGTCGCGCAGCTTCTTGCCGGTGACCTCGATGGGGTGCTCGGCGTTTTCCTTGCGCAGGCCTTCGAGCTCGGTGTTGCCGTTCTCGACGTTGGCGACCAGGCGACGGGTGAACTCACCCGACTGGATGTCGGCCAGAATTGCCTTCATGCGCTCCTTGGTTCCGGCGTCGATGACGCGAGGTCCCGAGAGGTAGCCGCCGAACTCCGCGGTGTCGGACACCGAGTAGTTCATCCGAGCGATGCCGCCCTCGTACATGAGGTCGACGATGAGCTTGAGCTCGTGCAGAACCTCGAAGTACGCCATCTCGGGCGCATAGCCGGCCTCGACCATGACCTCGAAGCCCGTCTTGACGAGCTCCTCGGTGCCACCGCACAGCACGGCCTGCTCACCGAAGAGGTCGGTCTCGGTCTCTTCCTTGAACGTGGTCTTGATGACGCCTGCGCGCGTTCCACCGATGCCCTTGGCCCAGGACAGAGCCAGTGCCTGACCTTCGCCCTTGGGGTCCTGGTCGATGGCGATGAGCGCGGGAACACCCTTGCCGTCGACGAACTGGCGACGCACGAGGTGGCCGGGGCCCTTGGGTGCGACCATGCCGACGGTGACGAACTCCGGAGCCTTGATCAGGTCGAAGTGGATGTTGAGGCCGTGGCCGAAGAACAGCGCGTCGCCGTCCTTCAGGTTGGGCTCGATCTCCTCGGAGAAGATCTTGGCCTGCGCGGTATCGGGTGCGAGCACCATGATCACGTCGGCCCATTCGGACACCTCTGCGGGAGTGCCGACCTTCAGGCCCTGCTCCTCCGCCTTGGCGCGGGACTTCGAGCCCGCTGCCAGGCCGATGCGCACATCGACACCGGAGTCGCGCAGGCTCAGCGAGTGCGCGTGGCCCTGGCTTCCGTAACCGATCACAGCGACCTTGCGGCCCTGGATGATCGACAGATCAGCATCGTCGTCGTAGAACATCTCGACTGCCACTGTTTGTAACCTTTCCTCTTCGATTTCGCTGAAAATCACGTCCGTCGCTCAGCGCGACGCTGTGATCGATTTCGGTCCACGTCCGACGGCAACGACTCCCGACTGAACTATTTCTCGAATTCCATAGGGGTCCAACATCTTCAGCAACGCATCGAGCTTCGAGCGGGTGCCCGTCGCCTCGACCGTCACGGCCTCGGGAGACACGTCGATCACCTTGGCGCGGAACAGGTTCACCGTTTCGATGACCTCACTGCGCACACTGGCGTCGGCGCGGACCTTGATCAGCACCAACTCGCGAGCCACCGAGGAATCGTCGTCCTGCTCGACGATCTTGATGACGTTGATGAGCTTGTTGAGCTGCTTGGTCACCTGCTCGAGCGGGAACTCGTCGACGGTGACCACGATCGTCATCCGCGAGATCTCGGGAATCTCGGTGCCGCCGACGGCAAGCGAGGAGATGTTGAATCCACGGCGCGAGAACAGCGCGGCGACGCGGGCCAGCACACCTGGCTTGTCCTCGACGAGGACGCTGAGGGTATGGCTCGTGCTCACTTGTCGGTGCCTTTCACGTCGTCGATCTGCGGGTGCGGGGCCTGCTCGCGCTCCATGGCCTCGTCGAGGCCGGGCTCACTGCCCACGGTCTCGTCCTCGTCGAACAGCGGACGGATTCCGCGGGCGGCCATGATCTCGTCGTTGCCGGTTCCGGCAGCCACCATCGGCCACACCTGCGCGTCGGCTCCGACGATGAAATCGATGACGACCGGACGATCGTTGATCGCTCGTGCCTGCGCGATCACCGCATCGACGTCCTCTTCCCGCTCGCACCGCAGCCCGACGCAACCCAGCGCCTCCGCGAGCTTCACGAAATCGGGGATGCGGACGGCACCGTGCGTACCGAGATTGGTGTTGGAGTAACGCTCCTCGTAGAACAGTGTCTGCCACTGGCGGACCATGCCGAGGTTGCCGTTGTTGATGAGTGCAACCTTGATCGGGATGCCCTCGACCGCACAGGTCGCGAGTTCCTGGTTGGTCATCTGGAAGCATCCGTCACCGTCGATGGCCCACACCTCGGCGTCGGGGAGGCCCCTCTTGGCACCCATTGCGGCCGGGACCGCGTACCCCATCGTGCCGAGGCCACCCGAGTTGAGCCACGTACGCGGCTTCTCGTAGTTGATGAACTGTGCGGCCCACATCTGGTGCTGACCAACGCCTGCGCAGTAGATCGCGTCGGGTCCGGCGAACTTGCCGACCGAGCTGATGACGAACTCCGGTGACATCGATCCGTCGGACGGGCGGTCGTAGCTCAGCGGGTAGGTCTTGCGGATGCCGTTCAGGTAGACCCACCACTGCTCGAGATCGAGCGTGGTTCCGGTCGCGCGGTCGGCCCGCAGCGCCTCGATGAGCTCGGTGATGACCTCACGGCAGTCGCCCACGATCGGCACGTCCGCGTAGCGGTTCTTGCCGATCTCGGCCGGGTCGATGTCGGCGTGGATGACCTTGGCGTTCGGCGCGAACGACGAGAGCTGACCGGTGACGCGGTCGTCGAACCGGGCTCCGAGCGTGATCAGCAGATCGCTGCGCTGCAGCGCGGCGACTGCAGCGACGGTGCCGTGCATTCCCGGCATTCCGAGGTTCTGATTGTGCGAGTCGGGAAACACACCGCGAGCCATCAGAGTGGTGACGACGGGAATTCCGGTCAGTTCGGCGAGCTCGAGCAGCTCTGCCGAGGCGTTGGCCTTGATGACGCCGCCGCCGACGTACAGAACCGGTTGCTTGGCGTCGGCGATGTAGCGGGCTGCTTCACGAACCTGCTTGCCGTGCGGCTTGGTCACCGGCCGGTAGCCGGGCAGACGCATCTCCGGCGGCCACGAGAACGTGGTCGGTGCCTGTAGCACGTCCTTGGGGATGTCGACGAGCACGGCACCGGGACGGCCCGAGGAGGCGATGTAGAACGCCTCGGCCATGATGCGCGGGATGTCGGCACCGTCGGTGATGAGGAAGTTGTGCTTGGTGACCGGCATCGTGATGCCCGAGATGTCGGCTTCCTGGAAGCCGTCCGTCCCGATCAGGCTGCGGGCGACCTGACCGGTGATCGCGACGACGGGAACCGAATCCATCTGAGCGTCGGCGAGCGGAGTCACGAGGTTGGTCGCGCCCGGACCGGACGTTGCCATGCAGACGCCGACCTTGCCGGTCGCCTGGGCGTAGCCGGTCGCGGCGTGGCCCGCACCCTGCTCGTGGCGCACCAGAATGTGGCGCACCTTCACGGAGTCGAAGAGCGGGTCGTAGACCGGGAGAACCGCGCCTCCGGGAATGCCGAATACGGTGTCGACGTCGAGTTCTTCGAGGGCCCGAACGACCGACTGTGCGCCGGTGACCTTCTCCGGCGCGACGTGGCGTCGCGATCCGTTGGTCGCCGCTTCTGCGGACGGGCTGGTCGACGGGCTGGACGCTGTCCCCGACTTACGGGTCGTGGGCCCTGGGCGTGCGGTTGGTGCGCTCACTGATTGCTTCCTCAGGAATGTGAAATTGCTGGGCGATCTCTGGGCAAGAAAAAACCCCCGTCAGCGTGAGCTGTACGAGGGTGGCGCGTCGATGCGAGTTTGAACAACCGGCTCAGGCGTTGACGCGCCGGCCGATTACGAGTATCCAATTCCGCTTCACGCGCTCGACGGTAGGCGCGCGCACAGGGAAGAGTCAAACTCGTCACGACGCAATCCCATTATGTGAGATCGCGTAGATGCAATGCGAAGATGAATGGGTGTCGTCTTCGCAGCAGTCCGAACCACCTCGGCCATCATCCCACACTGCACCCGAGTCACCGAACGGTGCCGAGGGACCGCAGCCATCGAGAACGCAGGTCATCCGAGTCCCGCGCCTCGCGCTCCTCGGCGTGGGACTGCTGCTGTTCGGCACGGGACTGACCGCCGCCAGCTGGCCCGTGGCAATGGGATGGCTGCTGATCCTGCCGATCGTCGCGGGCATCTGGGTGTTTCGAGTGCGCACGGTCATCTCCCCGGAGGCGATCACGGCTCGACGGTTCGTGGGTTCGGACGTGATCGCGTGGGAATCGGTGGCGGGTCTGCACTTCCCGGATCGTCGCTGGGCGCGGGTGGTTCTGACCGACAAGAGCGAGAAGTCGTTGCCGCTCGTGCGTTTCGATCTACTCCCCCAACTCGCTGCGGCCAGCGGGGGCCGCATCACCGATCCCTACGCAGCGGCCGCGGCCGCTGCCGAGGATCGAGACCGTGCGGAGGCCGAGAACGCCGAGGAAGACGGCGAGCAGGCACCGAAGGAGCAGTAGCGGGCGGCGAGTAATCTCGTCGATGCGAGAAACCGCTGCAACGAACGAGGACTACGCACTATGCCGCCGCTACGCTCACGGGTCACCACTGTCGGACGCAATGCCGCGGGCGCACGCTCGCTGTGGCGCGCCACCGGAATGACCGATTCGGATTTCGGAAAACCCATCGTCGCCATCGCGAACTCGTACACCCAGTTCGTCCCCGGCCACGTGCATCTGAAGAACGTCGGCGAGATCGTCGCCGATGCCGTACGGGCGGCAGGCGGCGTCCCCCGGGAGTTCCACACCATCGCCGTCGACGACGGGATCGCCATGGGCCACGGCGGGATGTTGTATTCGCTGCCCAGCCGCGAGATCATCGCCGACTCCGTCGAGTACATGGCCAACGCCCACACCGCCGACGCTCTCGTCTGCATATCCAACTGCGACAAGATCACCCCCGGCATGCTCAATGCCGCGATGCGCCTGAACATCCCGGCCGTCTTCGTCTCCGGTGGACCGATGGAGGCAGGCAAGGCCGTCATCGTCGACGGCGTCGCGCAGGCACCGACCGACCTGATCACCGCGATCTCCGCCAGCGCCAACGACGCCGTGTCCGAGGCCGGCCTCGACGAGGTCGAGCGCAGCGCGTGCCCCACGTGCGGGTCGTGCTCGGGCATGTTCACGGCGAACTCGATGAACTGCCTCACCGAGGCGCTCGGCCTGGCATTGCCCGGCAACGGCTCCACCCTGGCCACGCATCAGGCCCGCCGAGCGCTGTTCACGCGCGCCGGCACCACCATCGTCGAGGCAGCGTTGAAGTACTACCGCGACGAGGACGAATCCGTACTCCCGCGCAACATCGCCACTCCGGCCGCGTTCCGCAATGCCATGGCTCTCGACGTCGCGATGGGCGGATCGACCAATACGGTGCTGCACACCCTCGCAGCCGCACAGGAGGGCGAGGTCGACTTCGACCTCGACACCATCGACGCCATCAGCCGCAAGGTTCCGTGCCTGTCGAAGGTCTCTCCCAATTCCGATTACCACATGGAAGACGTGCACCGCGCCGGCGGAATCCCGGCGCTCCTCGGCGAACTGCGGCGCGCGAACCTGCTCGAAACCGATGTCTCGACCGTGCACACGAAGAGCTTCGACGACTGGCTCGACACCTGGGACATCCGCTCCGGCAAGGCGTCCGACGAGGCCGTCGAGTTGTTCCACGCCGCACCGGGCGGTGTCCGCACCGTCGAACCGTTCTCCACGGGCAACCGCTGGTCCTCGCTCGACACCGACGCCGCGGGCGGCTGCATCCGCGATCTCGAACACGCCTACACGGTCGAGGGTGGCCTGGTGGTACTCCGCGGCAACATCGCCGTCGACGGTGCGATCCTCAAGACCGCAGGCATCGACGAGGACCTGTTCTCCTTCCAGGGCCCGGCACTGGTCGTCGAGTCCCAGGAAGAAGCTGTCTCGGCCATCCTGCAGAAGAAGATTCGGCCCGGTGACGTACTGGTCGTTCGCTACGAGGGGCCCAAGGGCGGTCCGGGCATGCAGGAGATGCTGCACCCGACGGCGTTTCTCAAGGGTGCCGGACTGGGCAAGGTCTGCGCACTGATCACCGACGGCCGCTTCTCCGGCGGGACCTCGGGACTGTCCATCGGACACATCTCCCCCGAGGCAGCCGCCGGTGGTGTGATCGGGCTGGTCGAGAACGGCGACCAGGTCCGGATCGACGTCGCCACCCGCACCCTCGAGATCCTCGTCGACGACGAGACCCTCGAGACCCGACGCGCGAAGATGAACGCGTCCGAGCGACCGTGGCAGCCGGTGGACCGTCAGCGCACGGTCACCACCGCTCTGCGCGCATACGCCGCGCTGGCGACATCAGCGGACAAGGGTGCCGTTCGCTACGTGCCCTGAGGGTGAAACGCGCGTGAGCGGAACTTCGTAGCAGGCTACGAAGTTCCGCTCACGTGGTCGGGTCGGTATCCGGGTCAGCGGACGACGGGGTTGGCCCCGTTGAGGAAGATCCAGATGCACACGCCTGCGGCGATGCCGACGACGAGCGCGAGGAACGAACCGATCCGCGGCCGAGTGGCCCATCCGCGTCGGCCGTCGAACGCGATCTTTCCCGGGCCCGTGAGGATGATCGCGGCAGCCGCGAAGCCGAGAACCGTCTCGTACTCCACGCCGCCGGTGCCGGAGAATTGCAATCCGGGCTCGACGGCCTGCTTGAAGCACCAGGCGTTGATGATCGTGGCCAGCACGGCCGCGCCTGCCAGTGGTGTTGCCAGACCCAGGATCAGCAGCGCTCCGCCGAGGGTTTCGCCCGCCGCGGCCGCGATCGCGAGGATTTCCGAGTAGCGGAATCCCGAGGTCTCCAGCAGGTTCTGAAATCCGTCGAGGCCGGGGCCGTCCCACAGTCCGACGAGCTTCTGCAGTCCGTGACCGAGAAACACCGCGCCGATGGTGACGCGCAGGACGACCAGGCCGAGGTCGGTGCTGCCGCGACGGGCAGGAACCTCGACGGTCTCGGTACGGATCTCTGGCTCCGGAGCGACGGCTGCCGCAGGCACCGCGGCTGCGGTGCTACCGAGGTACGCAGTGGAGTTGTCGGAGTACGCACTCGACGACGTGGTGTCGGAGGCCGACTTGCGATCGGTCGGCGAATCCGC
Organism: Rhodococcus sp. 05-340-2; assembly: GCF_002258915.1. Taxonomy (NCBI): domain Bacteria; kingdom Bacillati; phylum Actinomycetota; class Actinomycetes; order Mycobacteriales; family Nocardiaceae; genus Rhodococcus; species Rhodococcus sp. 05-340-2. Next base: position 184,336 of record NZ_NOYU01000027.1, on the reverse strand, counting down.
GAAGGCCGACGGTCGATAGGTCTGCATCTTCTCCGTGGGCTGTGCATCGGACGAGCGTGCGTCGGACGACGACGAGTACGGAAAGTCGAGTTCGTCGTCGGTTCGCGGCAGTCGGTCCGAGCGCTGAGCGCCGAACGCCGTGGTCGGCGTACCCGAGGCGTCGGTGCGGTCGGACGCCGACGTCTCGGAGGTGGAGCGCGAGGAGGGTGGAATCTTCTCCGTGGGATTGTCGTACGGACTTTCGGCCGGTTCGTACGACGTATCCGGCCGGTTGGGGTCGCGCGGTGTATCGGTCACCTCTCCACACTAGAGCCGAAGTGCGCTCCTCACCGACGTTGACGCTCACGGCCGCGTGGCGAGTCTCCCCCGGCGTTCCGTACCGTTCGAAGCATGAAGCCGGTCGGAGCGTCGCCACGAACTGCAACCGCTGCCGTCGTCGCCCTGACGATGACCGCTGCCCTGCTCGCCGGGTGCGCCCGATTCGACGACTCGAATACGTCGCCGTTCACTCCTGCGCCGGAGGTGGGCGCGGCCGAGCTGGATCCGACGACCCCCAGTGAGACGCCGCAGCCGTCCGATCCCAACGCGCCGCCCCCGCCGACCGGCCCGTGTGTCGACCCCGATCCCTCGGTGATCGCGACATGCCTGGACACCACGGGCGGACTCGTTGCGCTCCCCGACGGACAGTCGGCGCTGGTTGCCGAACGCCGCACGGGTCGCATCATGGAGGTCGCTGCCGGCCGGACGCCGGTCGAGGTGGCTCGAATCGATGTCGACGGCACCGGTGACGGCGGCCTTCTCGACATCGCGCTGTCTCCGACGTACAACGAGGACGGGTTGCTCTACGCCCTCATCACCACGTCCGCGGACACCAGGGTGGTCCGACTCGCGCAGGGCGATGTGCCCAAGGACATCCTGACCGGAATTCCCCGCGGCGCGTCGGGCAATCGCGGGGCGATCGACTTCTACACGCCGAACGAACTACTCGTCCTCACCGGCGACAACGGTGATCCAGCTGCCGCTGCGAGCCCGAACTCCTTGTCCGGCAAGTTGTTACGGGTGACCTCTTTGTCTCCGTCGACGAACCCCCCGCGGCCGCAGATCGCACTGAGCGGCATCGGTACGGCCGGCGACGTCTGCACCGACGGCACCGGAAACATCTACGTCACCGACCGCACCGCGATCGAGGATCGCCTGCAGCGCATCGACTCGCTGGGCGCAGTGTTCAACCCTGTGTGGACGTGGCCGGACCGTCCGGGTGTTGCCGGATGCGCAGCGGGAGAAGGTGGAGTGGCGGTTGCACTCACAACGGCCAAAGCCGTTGCAGCACTGACCACGGACGCGAACACCGGAGCTGTCTCGGCCGAACCGACACTGCTGATCCAGGACGAGTACGGCCAGTTGAACGGCGCGACGAGCTCGGCCGATGGACAGATTCTGGTGGGCACCGTCAACAAGAACGGTGCGGAGCCCGGACCCACCGACGACCGCGTCGTCAAAGTGCCGTTCCCCGGCGGCGGCGGAGGCGGCTTCGACTGAACGAGAAACGACCGAGGCCGAGCGCGTATCGCGCTCGGCCTCGGTCGTTCTCCGTCGTGATCAGGGCTGGCCGCAGGCCTCGAGTACGAGTTCCTTGACGCGAGCGGCATCGGCTTGGCCGCGTGTCGCCTTCATCACCGCGCCGACGATGGCCCCGGCGGCCTGCACCTTGCCGCTGCGGATCTTCTCGACCACACCGGGATTCGCTGCGAGCGCCTCGTCCACGGCGGCCTGCAACTTGGTGTCGTCCTTCTCCAGTACGAGATTGCGCGCAGCCATGACCTCAGCAGGCTCACCTTCGCCCGCCAGCACACCGTCCACGACCTGACGGGCACCGTTGTTGTTGAGCTTGCCGTCCGCGACCAACGCCGCCACCTCGGCGACCTGAGCGGGGGTGATCGACAGATCGGTCAGTTCGACTCCGGCGATGTTGGCCTGCTGCGCCAGGTACGACACCCACCACGACCGCGCCGCCTGCGCCGACGCACCCGCCTCGACCGTCGCGGCGACGAGCTCGAGCGCACCGGAGTTCACCAGATCGCGCATCTCCTCGTCGGAGACACCCCAGTCCTTCTGAATCCGACCGCGGCGCAACCACGGCAGCTCGGGCAACGTGGTCCGAAGCTCCTCGATCCACGCCGCGTCGGGAGCGACCGGCGCAAGATCGGGCTCGGGGAAGTAGCGGTAGTCCTCGGCGGTCTCCTTCTTGCGGCCGGCGGTGGTGGTGCCGTCCGACTCCTGGAAGTGCCGAGTCTCCTGAGTCACCTCTCCGCCCGATTCGAGAACCGCTGCCTGACGCCGCATCTCGTACCGAACGGCAACCTCGACGCTCTTGAGCGAGTTGACGTTCTTCGTCTCGGTGCGCGTGCCGAATTCGGTTGCCGTCTTCTCCATCAGGGACACGTTGGCATCGCAGCGCAACGAGCCCTGATCCATCCGCACATCGGACACGTTCAGCGACTTCAACAGGTCACGCAGCGCGGTGACGTACGCCCGGGCGACCTCGGGTGCACGCGCACCGGTTCCCGTGATGGTCTTGGTCACGATCTCCACCAGCGGCACACCGGCACGGTTGTAATCGAGAAGCGAATGCGACGCCCCCTCGATACGGCCGGTCGCCCCGCCGACGTGCGTCGACTTACCGGTGTCCTCCTCCATGTGCGCGCGCTCGATCTCGACTCGAAACGTACTGCCGTCATCGAGCAGCACATCGAGGTAGCCCTCGGTCGCGATGGGCTCGTCGTACTGCGAGATCTGATAGTTCTTCGGCTGATCTGGATAGAAGTAGTTCTTGCGAGCGAACCGTCCCCACGGGGTGATCGAGCAGTTGAGCGCCAGCCCGATCCGAATCGCCGACTCCACCGCAGCAGCGTTCACCACCGGAAGCGCACCGGGAAGGCTCAGGCACACCGGGCACACCTGAGTGTTCGGCTCGGCACCGAACTCGGTGGGGCAGCCGCAGAACATCTTGGTCGCCGTGCCCAACTCCACATGGACCTCCATGCCCAACACGGGGTCGAACTTGGCGAGCACATCGTCGTAATCGATCAAATCGACGGTTGCAGCAGTCATGGTCAGTAGTTTATGCACCGACTACTTGGGTCGTTCCTGCAGGCTCCACTCGCGCTACCTGGGTCGTTCCTGCAGGCTCCACTCCCGCTACCTGGGTCGTTCCTGCAGGCTCCACTCCCATACGACGCGCGAGTAACCACGTGCACTCGTTACCGTGCACGGGTGACTCCCCCAGAGAAACAGACACTGGCCATGACAGTGCTGATGACACCCGACATGGCCAACTTCTCCGGCAATGTCCACGGCGGCACGATTCTGAAGTTCCTGGACCAGGTGGCGTACGCCTGCGCCAGTCGCTACGCCGGGGCCTATGTCGTCACTCTGTCGGTCGATCGCGTCGTGTTTCGCGAACCCATCCACGTCGGAGAACTGGTCACGTTCTCGGCGTCGGTCAACTACACCGGCCGCACCTCCATGGAGGTCGGCATTCGAGTGGAAACCGAGAACATCCAGTGCGGTGAATTACGCCACACCAACAGCTGTTACTTCACCATGGTCGCGATCGGCGACGACGGCAAGCCGAAGACCCTGCCCCAGTTGACGCCGACCACCGAGGTCGGTGCTCAGCGTTTCGAGGCAGCGCGGCGACGGCGCGAACTGCGCCGCGAGACCGAGGAACGTGAGGCCGAAATCCAGGAGGCAGCCGGTCGTATCTGACGGCTCACCGGGAGTCAGCCGAAGAACGCGGCTGCGTCGTCGTATCGGGTCTGCGGTACCCGCTTGAGTTGCTTGGTGGCCTCGGCCAGAGACACCAGGCCGATCTCGGTGCCGCGCAACGAGACCATCTTGCCGAAGTCTCCCGAATGGGCCGCATCGGTGGCGTTGACGCCGAATCGTGTTGCGAGAACGCGGTCGTACGGGGTCGGCGTCCCACCGCGCTGGACGTGGCCGAGCACCGTGGTACGTACTTCCTTGTTGATGCGGCGCTCGATCTCGACACCGAGCTGGTGGGCAACCCCGGTGAAACGAACGTGGCCGAACTCGTCGATTCCGCCGTCGAGAAGCTTCATCGAGCCCTCCATCGGCTTGGCACCCTCGGCGACGACACAGATGAAGTGCGAGTCTCCACGCTGAAAACGCTTGCGCACCAACGTGCACACTTCTTCGACATCGAACGGCTGCTCGGGGATCAGTGTCATGTGCGAACCGGACGCCAGGCCTGCGTGCAGAGCGATCCACCCCGCGTGCCGACCCATCACCTCGACCAGCATCACGCGCTGATGGGATTCTGCGGTGCTGTGCAGACGGTCGATCGCATCGGTGGCGATCGTCAGCGCCGTGTCGAAGCCGAATGTGACGTCGGTGCAGTCGATGTCGTTGTCGATCGTCTTGGGCACACCGACAACGGGCACACCCTCCTCCGACAGCCACGCAGCAGCGGTGAGGGTCCCTTCACCACCGATCGGGATCAACACGTCGATGCCGTTGTCCTCGAGAGTCTGCTTGACCCGATCGAGTCCGGCGCGCAACACATCCGGATTGGTGCGCGCGGTGCCGAGCATCGTGCCGCCCTTGGTGAGCAACCGGTCGTTGCGGTCGTCGTTGCGCAGTTGCACCCGACGGTCTTCGAGAAGCCCGCGCCATCCGTCCTGGAAACCGACGACCGTGGAGCCGTACCGCGCGTCCGCGGTGCGTACGACTGCGCGAATCACCGCATTGAGCCCTGGGCAATCGCCGCCTCCGGTCAGAACTCCGATGCGCATCGATTTTCGCCTCTCTGCTCGCAGGTCCGTGAAGCGGACCCGGTGACGGACGTCAGCCTAATCGGGCGTGGGATGCTGCGCGCGTCGGTACCGTTCGGTCCTCACTTCGGTGTGACGACGCCGGTCTCGTAGGCCAGTACGACCGCCTGGGCGCGGTCGCGCAGTCCGAGCTTCGCGAGAACCTTGCCGACGTGCGTTTTCACGGTCTGCTCGGCCAGGAACAGTGAACCTGCTATCTCCGAGTTGGACATTCCGGTCGCGATCAGTTCGAGAACCTCGCGTTCCCGCGGAGTCAGATCACTCAGACGCGGAGACGTGTGGCGCCGCGCTCCCCGACGGGAGGTGACGTCGGCGATGAGCCGTCTCGTCACCGACGGTGCCAGCAACGCGTCGCCTGCGGCGACGACCCGAACACCTCTGATCAACTCCTCGGCCGGCGCATCCTTGAGGAGAAAACCACTCGCTCCGAGAGCAAGAGCCTCGTAGACGTAATCGTCGATGTCGAACGTCGTCAGCATCAGAATGCGCACCGGCGACGGAAGTGACGCAGAGAGAATCGCCCGAGCAGCATCGAGACCGTTCATCTCGGGCATCCGGACGTCCATCAGCACCACGTCGGGCAACAGCCGGGCGACCTCGCTGACCGCGGTCCTGCCGTTGTCGGCGTCTCCGACCACCGAGATATCGGCTTGAGCACCGAGAAGTGCACCGAACCCCTGCCGCACCATTGCTTGGTCGTCGGCGATGAACACCGTTGTAGCCACGCGCAACAGCCTAGGCGAGTTCGTTCCGGACAACCGATGCCGCCGAGATCGGCATGCCGTTCGGAACGTGTACCGCGACCTCGAATCCGCCGTCGGGCAGAGGGGTGGCATGAAGCCAGCCGTGCGCCGCGCGTGCACGATCGCGCATACCCGATATCCCGTGCCCACCGGTATCGGGTCGAGTGGTGCGTTCGACACCGGCGCTCGGTGGAGGCGCATTGACCACGGTCATGACGACGGTGCTCGGCCCCACGGTGATGTCGACGGTCACCGCTGCCTCGGGGGCGTGCCGAGCGGCATTGGACAGCGACTCCTGCAGAATTCGGTACAGCGCCAAACCTGTTGTGTCGGCTACCGATTCGACCTGCCCAGTGACAGTCCACCGCACGTCCATACCGGCCTTGCGGCTCGCGTGCAAGGTACGTTCGAGATCGAGTGCGTTCGGTGCCGGCGCGTCCTGCCACTGCTGTCCGTCGCTGCGCAGCACACCCAGCATTCCCCGGATCTCGTTGAGCGCCTCCCGTGCGGTGGCCGCGATCGACTCGAATTCCACTGCTGCAGAATCGGACACGTCATCGAGTCGGTACGGCGCACTCTGCGCCTGCACGACGACCATCGACATGTGGTGCGCAACAACGTCGTGCAGATCGCGGGCGATCTTGGCTTTCTCCTCGAGTACGGTGCGTCGGGTGCGCTCGAGCTCACTGACTTCCTCTTGCTGCGCGAGCTGTCTACGGGAGAGAACGAGCCAGCGGATCAACAGTCCGAACACCACGACCGCAGTCAGACCCACCGCCCAGCCGACGCCGTCCGAGCCCGGCATGTAGGCGAAGAACACCAGCATGCTGGCCAACCAGGCCACGAGCAGTACCGACACCGGCGAGCGCAGAGCGACGGCGAACAACAACGCCAGAAGGACGAGTATGTGCACTACCTGCCACGGGTAGTCGTAGCCGGGAACGCGGTCGAACGCTACCGGGATCACCAGAGCGAACAGCGCCGAGACGGCCCATCCCAGTGCGGGATTGACGCGGATCAACGCGAACGGAAACGCGGCCAGTGCGCCGACGATGGGCAGTAGCGGACCCGAGACCTCGTGTGTGACCGGCAAAGTCGGCCACGCAATCGAATACAGCATTGCCGTGACCGCCACGATCAGCACGTCGATCGAGCGGAATCCACCGATTCGAGTCGGCACTCGACGCCGCACCGCTGTGAGCTCGCCTTTTGCTGATCTGTTCTTGCGCACGCACCGAGCCTAGGGAGTGCGGGCCGACGAGGTCGTCATACCTGGGTATCAGTTCCGTGCAGTATCCAGGTATCGGTAGGACCCTCCGAACGTCCGAGGCAGGCACAGCAGAACGAGACTTCGGCGCGATGTTCGATGGGTCCCCGGCTCCCTAGCGTCGAAAGCCATGAACAGGAACACTTCTCGCGCCGTGATGGGCGCGGTCGCAGCGATGGTGGCGGTGATGGCGACAACCGGCGCAGCATCGACACCACCGGCCGCCGACTCGACTTCACCTGTCGCGGTCTCGGTACACGCACTGGTCACCGAGTCCGCGGACGCCGCCGCCCTGACCATCCCCGACAACTTCGGGTCCGTGATGGGGTACCGCCCTCGGGTGCAGGACGGCATGGCGGAGAACCCTCGCGGTGACTGCTCGTCACCGGTCCCGCTGCCGTCCGAGTTCGATTCCGCATGCAAGGCCCACGATCTGGGCTACGACCTGATCCGGTACGCCGCTGCGACAGGGACAACAGTGGACCCGCAGTGGCGCAGATCGATCGATGCCCAGCTGGAAGAGCGTATGCACGCCGCCTGCACGGACCGGACCGACGACGGGCCTCGCCGGATCTGCAATGCTGCCGCATCGGTGGCTGCCACGGCCGTCGACGTCAATTCCTGGCGACAGTCCTTCGGCGCACCTGTGTCCGAGCCCGCGCTGCCGTTCGCGGCGGTCGGCGCGGGCATCGCTCTGATTGCGCTGTCGGTCATCGCAACCGACCGATATTCGCGCCGACGCCGGCTGTCCACCGAACCGGTGTCCCGGCCGATCGAACCCGCATGATCGCGCCCGTCGTCGGAGTCACCGGAGTTGCCGATACGGCTACCCCGTCCACCCCGCCTGCGACGAGTGTCCTACTCCCCCGAATCGGCACCTCGGTGGCACTCACCGTTGCGGTGATGGTGTCGTCGGCTCCCTCCTTGCTCCCCCGGCCGGCCGTCACCCAGGCCTTGCTCACCGGCGTGCTGATGGCGAGTGCGCTCGCGGTCGCATGGTCGGCCCGTCGCGCGTTCGGCTCACCCACACCCGCTCGACCACGTCTGCAAGCCTGGTCGGCGAGTGCAGGCACACTGATGTCGATCGGTTCGATGACCGCGAACGTCATGTGGCAGAATCGATTACGGGTCGCCATGGATGTCGGGACGGTGAACTGGCGGTACGCAGCGGAGGTCGCGGCAGGGGCAATCTGCGTTGCAGTGGTTCTCTGCGGACTCGGCCGTGCGGCCACCGGGTTCGGCTGCGCACTCGGCGGGGGTCGAACGATGATCCTGATTGCCGTCGCAGGCCTTCTGTCGTATTCCGTTGCCGCGCCCACGGTCGGGTCTGTCATCCGAAACTCGTTCTCGGCCTCGAACTCCGTTGTAGACGAGACGATGCTCGCTCCGAGTTCGAACGCGAGATCAGGAGCTCCGTCCTCGCTCGTCCCGTGGCGCACGCTCGGCAGAGAGGGCAGGAAGTTCGTCTCCGGCGGTCTCGATCCCAGCACCGTGCGGGTCTACGTAGGGCTCGATTCGGCCCCGACACTCGATCAGCGAGTCGCGTCGGCCGTCGCCGACATGGATCGAGCCGGTGCATTTCAGCGCAGCGTCGTGATCGTCGCGATACCGACCGGATCGGGGTGGGTGGACGAGAACGCTGTCACCGGTGCCGAAAGCAGATTCGGCGGTGATGTCGCCACCGTGGCGGTGCAGTACTCGAACGCGCCCAGTTGGGCGACATTCCTGTTCGCCGAGGACGACGCGCGCAGTTCCGCGGACGCGGTGGTTCGCGCGGTCGCGGAGCGCGCGGCATCGGAACCTACACCGCCCGACGTCATCGTGTACGGCCAGAGTTTGGGCGCGGTGGCGGGCAGCGACGCATATCTCTCCATCGGGCGGAGCAATCCGGGTGTCTGCGGTGCCGTCTGGGCGGGACCGCCCGCCGGAGCCGTGAACACCGAGGGCGCAACGGTACTGGCGAATTCTTCGGACCCGGTGGTTCGATGGTCGGCCGACCTGCTGTGGTCACCACCGAACACGTCCAATACCCGACCCGACGCACCGATGCCGATGTGGCTCCCGATCGTCGGCTTCGTCCAGACGTCCGTCGATCTCGCCGCTGCGCTCGATGTCGGTGCCGGTCACGGCCATCGGTACGGAACCGACCAGGGCACCACGATGCACCGGTGTCGTTGATGGTGGTACTCCGAGACGACACCGTGCGTCAGTCGAGCAGACCCACGCGCCCGCCGAGCCAGTCCATCTCCTGTTCCAGCGCCGGAGCCCAGACCTGCATCGAGTGTCCACCGGGCAGCTCGCTGTAGTGCACGTCGAGGCCCGCAGCCTCTGCTGCCCTGTACGCTCGCTCGGTCTGCGGCCGGAACTCTTCGTCGTCGGCGCCCACGACGAAGGCACCGGCCGAATCGGGAAAGCTGGCGCGCGAGAGTATGTTCAGCGGAGTCGTGCGCTCGAAACGCGCCTCGTTCGCCGGGGTGTCCGTGCCGTATGCCGCTGCAACGGATTCACTTCTCGTGCCCCGACGTTGCTCGTCCTCACCGGAGATATCGAGAAAGGTGGGGTACACCGACGGTGCCGTCACCGCCAGCTGCAGCGCGCACGTTCCCCCATAGGAATAGCCGCCGACCGCCCAGGCCCTCGGATCCGAGGACACCCGAAAATTCGACCGAATCCACTGCGGCACATCGACCGACAAGTACGTCGCGGTATTTCCGAGATCCGAATCCATGCACATCGGATTCGCCTCGGTGTCCCCCAGGCCGTCGGCCACCACGACGATCGGGGCCGCGCCGCCGTGACGTGCTGCGAAGTCGTCCATCGTCTGGGCCAGACGACCACCCTCGATCCAGTCGACGACATGACCGGGTTGACCGGTGAGCAGCACCAGCACCGGTAGGTCGCTCGCGCCGGCATCGTACGACGCCGGAACGTAGACGGTCGCGGACCGCGCGGCGAAGTGCGACACCGTGCCCGGCACGTCCACGTCGACCAACCTGCCGGTGCCCTCGGCCTGCACGGCCGGTCGGTGGCCCAGTGCCACGGCCGCCGTCGGGTATCGAGTGACGGTCAGATTGGTGAGCACTGTCGCCGCCACCAGAAGCGAGGCACCGAGACCGAGAGCGCTCAGCGCGCCGAACACCGTTCCCAGGGCTCGGCCCCGCCGGACCCTCAGGACGACAGCAAGGACCAGAACCGCCGCCACGACAGCGGTCGCAGTCAACGCGACCGCCGGCACTGCACCGGACAGCAGGGGCAGATGAGCCAGATCGGCAGCCCACCGATGCAGCACCTCGAACTACCTCAGATCGCCGCGAGCGGCCTCGTATGCGGCACCTACGCGGTAGAGCCGCTCGTCCGCGAACGCCGGAGCCATGATCTGCAGACCCACGGGAAGTCCGTCCTCGGAGGCGAGACCCGACGGTACCGACATCGCGCAATGACCCGCGAGGTTCGTCGGCAGCGTGCACAGGTCGTTGAGGTACATCGCCATCGGATCGTCCACCTTGTCCCCCAACGGGAATGCCGTCGTCGGGGTCGTCGGCGACACCAGCACGTCGACCTTCTCGTATGCGGCATCGAAGTCACGGGCGATCAACGTGCGCACCTTGAGGGCCGAGCCGTAGTAGGCGTCGTAGTATCCCGCGGACAGGGCGTACGTCCCGATCATGATGCGACGCTTGACTTCCGGTCCGAACCCCTGCGCGCGCGTGGTGGCCATGACCTGCTCGGCGCTGTGCTTGCCGTCGTCGCCCGCCCGCAATCCGTACCGCATGCCGTCGAACCGAGCCAGGTTGGACGACACCTCCGACGGGAGGATCAGGTAGTAGGCGGCCAACGCGTGCACGAAGTTGGGGCACGACACCTCGACCACCTCGGCACCGAGTTCGGTGAGTGTCGCCACTGCGGCATCGAAGGACGAGATGACACCCGGCTGGTACTTGTCCGAGTGCAGTTCCTTGACGACACCGACACGCACGCCCGTCAGGTCACCGCGAGCACCCTCACGTGCCGCTGCGACCACCGGTCGAACTGCCGTCTCCACCGACGTGGAGTCCCGCGCGTCGTATCCGGCGATGACCTCGTGCAGCAACGCGGTGTCGAGCACGGTCCGGCCACACGGGCCGCCCTGATCGAGTGACGAGGCACAGGCGATCAGTCCGTAGCGCGAGACGCTGCCGTAGGTCGGCTTGGTTCCCACGGTGCCGGTCAGTGCCGCCGGCTGACGGATCGATCCGCCGGTGTCGGTGCCGATGGCCAGCGGGGCCTGGTACGACGCGAGCGCCGCAGCGCTGCCGCCGCCCGAGCCGCCGGGGATGCGGGTGGTGTCCCAGGGGTTCTTGGTCGGTCCGTAGGCCGAGTTCTCGGTGGACGAGCCCATCGCGAACTCGTCCATGTTGGTCTTGCCCAGCACCGGAATGCCCGCTGCGCGCAGCTTGGTGGTCAGCGTCGCGTCGTACGGCGACATCCACCCGTCCAGAATCTTGGATCCGGCCGTCGTCGGCATGTCGGTCGTGGTGAACACGTCCTTGAGGGCCAACGGCACGCCGGCCAGAGCCGATGCCGGTGCATGCCCCGCAGTCAATCCCGCATCGACGTCGGTCGCCGCTGCGAGCGCCTCGGCTCCTGCGACATGCAGAAAAGCGTGCAGGTCACCATCGACCTCGGAGATTCGGTCGAGATGCGCCTGAGTCACCTCGACGGCGCTGATCTCACGCGCGTGGATACGGGTGGCGAGCTCGGACGCGTCGAGCTTCGTCAGGTCGGTCATTCGCTCTCTCCCAGAATCTGCGGCACCGCGAAACGGCCCTCCTCGGCGTTCGGTGCACCGGACAGCGATTGCTCCGGCGTCAGGCCGGGAACGATCACGTCGGGACGCGTCACATTCACGATGTCACTGGGGTTGGCCGTCGGCGGAACGTCGTCCGTCGCCACCTCCGCCACTGCCTTGACGTGATGAAGAATCGAATCCAACTGGCCGGCGAACTCGTCGAGTTCGGCGTCGCTGAGAGCCAAGCGCGACAGCCGGGCGAGGTGAGCGACCTCGTCGCGGGAGATGTCTGGCACCGCGTAGACCCCTTTCAGACAGTAGGAGCGGAGCCTGCAGAAGCGGCCCCGTATTCGTACAGAGCGAACCTCACGGGTTCGCGAACGCGGTCCAGCCTAGTGCGTAGTGTTACGCGGGCTTTCGCGCACTCCTCGTGGGCACAGCGGGTGTCGGAATTGTCACGGCCCGCGTTGCGCGACGTACCGGACAGGTCGAAGATGCAAGGATTGCTCGCGCCGGGGTGCATCGTGTTTCCCGGAGTGGAGCCTGCGGAACGACCCCGGACCGACCCCGGAACGACCCGGAGCGACATTCCACCTGCCAGCAACGACCGATGACGCTGGGGTGGCCGAAGTACATCAGAAGTCGAAAGGGAGCGTGACATGTCCTACCTGCTCCGCGTCCAACTGCCGGACCGGCCGGGCAGCCTCGGATCGTTGGCCGTCGCGCTCGGTTCGGTCGGGGCGGACATCCTCTCCCTCGACGTCATCGAACGCGGTGACGGTTACGCAGTCGACGATCTGGTGGTCGACGTTGCTCCGGGTTCGCTTCCGGACACGCTGATCACTGCTGCCGAGAACCTCACCGATGTCCGGGTCGATTCCATCCGCCCGTACACCGGCGTCCTCGACACGCACCGCGAACTGGAATTGATCGATCGCGTCGCAGCGGCGTCCGACGATCGACTTCAGGTGCTCGTCGACGGAGCTCCCCGCGTCCTTCGAGTGGGGTGGAGCACTGTCGTCGCCACCAACGCGCACGGCCCGTTCCGTCTGGTGGGCAGCTCGGGGGCTCCCGAGACTCACGCCGCGGAGCTACCGTGGTTCCCGCTGCACGCCCCCGCCGCTCTGGATTCCGACGCCGAGTGGGTGCCCCAGGTATGGCGCGACATGGACACCAAGATCGCCGCTGCGCCCCTCGGCAACACCGGCACCGTGCTGATGCTGGGCAGGCCTGGAGGCCCGGAGTTCAGGCCCTCGGAGGTTGCCCGGCTCGGCTATCTCGCCGGCATCGTCGCGACGGTATTGAACTGACGCCACTGAACTGACGCGACCGGCCCGATCAGTCCGCCGAACCGGGTTCTGCGTCGGTCGGAGCCACTGCGTCGGGTCCCTCGGTCAACAGCAGGGTGAATCCCGCTTCGTCGAGCACCGGCACGCCGAGCTCGATTGCCTTGTCGTGCTTGGACCCAGGAGCTTCGCCGACGACGACGAACGCTGTCTTCTTGGACACCGAACCTGCAGCCTTGCCACCTCGCAGCAGAATCGCTTCCTTGGCCTCGTCGCGTGAATAGGACGTCAGCGACCCGGTGACCACGATCGACAGCCCCTCGAGATTGCGGTCGATCGACGCATCGCGCTCGTCTTCCATTCGCACGCCCGCGGCCCGCCACTTGTCGACGATGGCGCGGTGCCAGTCGACCTCGAACCACTCGGAGACCGCGGCCGCGATGGTGCCGCCCACCCCGTCGACCGCCGAGAGTTCCTCGACGGACGCTGCCCGGATCCGCTCGAGGCTGCCGAACTCCCCCGCCAGTGCGCGGGCTGCGGACGGCCCCACGTGTCGAATCGACAGACTGACCAGCACCCGCCACAGCGGCTGGTTCCGTGCGGTGGCCAGGTTGTCGAGCAACTTTCGACCGGTGGCAGACATCGCCCCGGACTTGGTGCGAAAGATCGCCGTCTTCATCAGGTCGTCTTCGGTGAGCGAGAACAGATCGCCTTCGTCCTCGATCGCACCGGTGGCCAGTAGGTCGGATGCGGCCTCGTAGCCCAGACCCTCGATATCGAATCGCTGCCGCTCGGCGACGAAGAACACTCGCTCGCGACGTTGCGCCGGGCAGAACTGCGAGTTGGGGCACCGCAGGTCGGCGTCGCCCTCCTTGGCCGGGGCCAGGGGCGTCGAGCACTCCGGGCACTCGGTGGGCATGACGAACTCGGTCTCGTCACCGGTCCTGGCGTCGACGACGGGGCCGAGAACCTCCGGAATGACCTCTCCCGCTTTGCGAATGGTCACGGTGTCGCCGATCAGAACGCCCTTGCGCTTGACCTCCGAGCCGTTGTGCAGCGTCGCGAGCGACACCGTGGAGCCGGCCACGAGTACCGGCGTCATGTACGCGAACGGCGTCACTCGGCCCGTCCGGCCCACGCTGACGCGGATGTCGAGCAGCGTGGTGGTGACTTCCTCGGGTGGGTACTTGTACGCGATGGCCCACCGCGGTGCGCGAGACGTCGTCCCGAGTCGACGATGCAGCGACATGTCGTCGATCTTGACGACCAGGCCGTCGATTTCGTGTTCGACGTCGTGTCGGTGCTGGTCCCAGTAGACGACTTTCTCGATGACGGCGTCGACGCCTCGCACGCGGGTCGTGTGGGTGGAAATGGGCAGACCCCAGGCGCGGAGTGCCTCGTAGGCGTGCCACTGCGACTCGGGTGTGAACCCCACCATGCGGCCGAAGCCGTGGCAGATCATTCCCAGACGACGCTTGGAGGTGACCGCCGGATTCTTCTGTCGCAGCGACCCGGCCGCCGAGTTCCGTGGATTCGCGAACGGGGGCTTGCCCTCGGCCACGAGTGAGGCGTTGAGCGCCTGGAAGTCCTCCAGCCGGAAGAAGACCTCGCCGCGCACTTCCAACAACTCCGGCACGGGGTACTGCTCGGTACCCGTCAGGGTGTCCGGGATGTCCTCGATCGTGCGTGCGTTGAGCGTCACGTCCTCACCGGTACGTCCGTCGCCTCGGGTGGCGCCGCGCACGAGCGTGCCGTTCTCGTACACCAGATTCAGTGCAACGCCGTCGATCTTGACCTCGCACAGATACTCCAGATCCGGCCCTGCCTCGGTCTCGACCCGTTTGGCCCAGGCACGAAGCTCGTCGTGATCGAACACGTTGTCCAAGCTCAACATTCGTTCCAGATGGTCGACGGCGGTGAATTCCGTCGCGAAGCCACCTCCGACGAGTTGCGTCGGTGAATCCGCCGTGCGCAGATCCGGGTGCGCCTCTTCCAGATCGTTCAGCTCACGCAGCAGCGCATCGAACTCGCCGTCGGACACGAGCGGCGCATCGCGAACGTAGTAGCGGAACTGATGACCGCGCACTTCCTCGGCCAGCATCTGCCATCGCTCGCGATCGGCCGACGACGCGGCGTCGAGTTCGACATCGACGGTCCCTGCGGTCTCGTCGTTTCCTACGGGCGGTTCGGTCGATTCGGGCACGTGTCGAAGATTATCCGACCCCACCGACAGAGTGGCACCGGCTGCAGCGCAGCGACTACCGTCCCATCAGACCCAGCAACAGCGTCGCGGCGACGATCGCCACCGCACAGATACCGGCCGTCAATGCGAAGCCGGTCACGAAGGAGTCGGCGTAGATGCCGCCGAGCACGGAGGCCATCACCGACAACAGCACTCCGGCGGGTAGTCCACGTCGCTGGGCATCCGATAGCCGATACATCGCACGATCATCGCAGAGGTCGCACCCGAGCACACCGGCGCATCGAACGACGTCGGTTCGAGGCCTCAGATCTCGTCGATCACCAAGCTGTTTCCACCGGACTGCTTGGACCGGTACATCGCCGCGTCCGCCGTGCGGGCTGCTCTGCCGACCACCGACTTGCCCACGTCCCACAGAGCCGAGTCCTCGCGCAACAACGCCATTCCCACACTGACGGTGACGGGGATGTCGTCGCGGCGGTCCCAGAGCACTCGTACGACGTCGAAGCCGAGATCGACCATCCCCCGCGCATCACCGACCATGGCGACGAGGAACTCCTCGCCACCGGTTCGGGCGAGCACTCCGCCCTGATGCCGGACCAAGCGGCGCAGCCGATCGGCGACCCGCACGATCACTTCGTCGCCGCGGCTGTGCCCGAATCGGTCGTTGACCGACTTGAACTTGTCGATGTCGACAACCAGGAAGGCCATGGACATACCCCGCTTGCTGGCCTGGTGCCACAGGTCCAGCAGTTCGCTGTCGATGCCCCGCCGGTTGTACACCCCGGTCAGTGGATCGAGAACCGACCGCTTGGCGTCGTTGGACAGCGTCGTCCACGCCACTTGAGCGAATACGGGTACTCCCACTGTCGCCAGAAGGAGAACCACCGTCGCGGTCGCGACAGCGGGTCCGTCGATGGAGTCCACCTCGCCGTCCATCACCGACAGGAAGGTCCGAACGCCGAACCCGATGATGAACGTCGCGGTCCACACGAGGTGCGCCACCAGCAGTCGCGGACTGAGGAAGTAGGTGCAGAACGCTCCGGTGACTGCGAACAGCACGGTTCCGATCAGCGACGCGACAGGTGCGTACAGAATCAACACCGAGGTCGTGAGAATGTCCCCGAAGGCCAGAAACACGACGAAGAATTTCTTCCCCGGCAGCGGTCCGAGGACGCACCGTGCGGCGACGAACACTTGAGTGACGAGAACGAAGAATACCCATCCGATCGCCACACTGCCCTGAGGACCGAGGTCGCTGAACAGCATCAGAATCGAGGTGAAGGCATAGATCGTGGTGGCGGTGCCGAACACGGCACGAATGATCCCGGTCAGCGGACGGGTCGACCGGTGATTGAGGATCCACTCGAAATCGTGTGGGGCCCGATACCAGTCGGAGGTGGCCGCGGCCAGTTTCGCGAGGAGACCTCGACGGTGCCTGCCGGAACGCCGGAGGGAGGCAACCTCATCGAAGTCCCGACCACCTGATGCCATTTCCGAACTCCCACGTATTCAACAGACCCCCAACGGCCATGTGAATAGTGTCACACCTGTTCGGCGTCCTGACGGGAGTGGGCTCGATCGGCAGAAGACCCCGGTGTTTCACTCCGACCGGCTGTGGGATCTCACAAAGAATCGGGTGAGTCTCCGAACGCGGCAGCCACATCGCGGGCGAGTCCTGTTGCGCGACGGGCCCACTCCGGTGTGCTGCCGGCCAATCCACATGCAGGCGTCACAGAGATACGGGAGGCGAGAACCGATCTGTCGAAACCGAGTCGGTCGATCAACGTGACACCCGGCTCGGCCAGTTCACGCCAATGGGGTGGTCGCACGGGGGCTTCGGACGGAATCAACCCGAGCATCAGCGTCTTGCCGGATTGCAGCAGCTCACCGATTCCGTCGAAGTCGCTGCGGCGCAGCGCAGTCGCGTCGACGGCGACCGCAACGGCGCGCGAACGGCGAAGCAGATCGAACGGAACGTCGCCGGCGCAGCAATGCACCGCAACGGGAAGGTCGATCGTCTCGATCAGCGAATCCAGCAGGTCGAGAACATCCGGTTCCGGGACCGCTCGCACCGAATCGAGCCCGGTGATGCCCGTCAGGCTACCGGCCAGAACGGCTGCGAGACTGGGTTCGTCGAGCTGAACGAGGACCTCGACTCCGAGCCGACGCGTCAACTCCGCGCAGTGCAGGCGCAGTCCTTCGCCGAGGGATTCGGCGAAATGCCGCAGCGCCCCGCGATCGGTCAGGGCCCGATGCCCGTGCCGAAGTTCGACCTGCGCTGCCATCGTGAACGGACCGGCGGCCTGGACCTTGATGGTGCGGCCGCTGCCGCGAAGCCCCGACACCTCCCACAGTTCCTCGAGCACGTCGAGGTCCTCGGCCAGGAAATCGGTCGCCCGGCGACCGGCGAGCATCGGACGTGGAACGACCCGATAGCCGGAGGTGCGCACGTCCAGTTCGACATCGACCATGATGGCTCCGGTGCGACCGATCATGTCGGCACCCAGGCCGCGGGCCGGAAGTTCGACGATGTGCGGTAGCTCGGTGAACTCCCCGACGACGACTGCCGCGGCCTCACGGATGTCGGTGCCCGGCCACGAACCGATGCCGGTCGACAGTCCAGCGAAATCGCTCGGTGTCACTCGCGCTCGGATCGAGTGCCCGAGATGGTCGAGCTACCGATGACGATGTCTCCGTGAATGTCCTTGCGGTACAGCACCGCTGCCTGCCCCTTGGCCACACCGGTCAGTGGAGCCCGCAGTTGGATCTCCATACCGTCGCCCGCTGCCTCGGCGACGGCCTCGGTCAGTCCGCCGTGTGCGCGAACCTGGACGACGCACTCGATGGGGCCGGTCGGGGCGGTACCTTCGGTCCATACCGCGCGGTCTCCGCTGATCGCCCAGACGTCGAGCTTCTGCGCAGAGCCGACCATGACCGTGCCACTGTCGGGTTCGATCGACGTCACGTAGCGGGGACGGCCGTCCGCGGCCGGTCCTTCCACGCCGAGACCCTTGCGCTGGCCGATGGTGAAGCCGTGCACGCCCTCGTGATCCGCCAGTTCGACTCCGGTCTCGGAGTCGACGACCTTGCCCGGGCGCACGCCGATACGGGCACCGAGGAATGCGCGAGTGTCGCCCGACGGGATGAAGCAGATGTCGTGACTGTCGGGCTTGTCGGCGACGGCCAAGCCACGCTCGGCAGCCTCCTCACGAATCTCCGACTTCGGGGTGTCTCCGATGGGGAACATCGCACGCGAGAGCTGCGCCTGGTTCAGTACGGCCAACACGTACGACTGGTCCTTGTCCGCATCCACGGCGCGGCGCAGCACTCCGTCGTGCAGCTGCGCGTAATGCCCGGTCGCTACGGCATCGAAACCCAGCGCGAGAGCGCGGTCCGCCAGAGCGGAGAACTTGATCTTCTCGTTGCAGCGCAGGCACGGGTTCGGGGTCTCACCGGCGGCATAGGAGGCGACGAAATCGTCGATGACGTCCTCTTTGAAGCGATCGGCGAAATCCCATACGTAGAAGGGGATCCCGAGTACGTCGGCAGCTCGGCGAGCGTCACCCGCGTCTTCCTTGGAGCAGCAACCACGCGAACCGGTGCGCAGGGCGCCCGGAGCGGTCGACAGAGCCAGGTGCACGCCGACGACGTCGTGGCCCTCGTCCACGGCACGGGCCGCGGCAACAGCCGAGTCGACTCCCCCGCTCATAGCAGCCAGAACACGCATCAGCGATTTCCTCCTCGAGCTCCGACGCCGGCCAATCCGGCGGCACGAGCGCGTTCGACGACCTGCGGCAGAGCCGCAAGCACAGTGGTGACGTCCGATTCGGACGAGCCGGTTCCCAGCGAGAACCGCAGTGATCCACGGGCGACGGCCGGATCGCACCCGAGCGCAATCAAGACATGACTGGCGCTGGCCACGCCTGCGGTACACGCCGAGCCCGTCGAGCATTCTATGCCTGCCGCATCGAGCAGCATCAACAAGGAATCGCCCTCGCACCCGGGAAAGGTGAAGTGCACGTTCCCGGCCAGCCGGTCGTCGCCTTCCGGCCCGTTGAGGATCGCGTCGGGAACGGCGTCTCTGATTCCGTCGATCAACCGATCGCGGAGCGCTCTCAGTTCTGCGCGGTGCCGCACCGAGTTCTCGACGGTCGACCGCAGCGCAGCTGCCATCGCGACGACGCCCGCAGTGTCCGGGGTGCCCGATCGAACGTCTCGCTCGTGCCCTCCGCCGTGGAAGAGCGGAACACACGGGACCTGGCGGCCGAGCAGCAGCGCTCCGACGCCCTGGGGTCCACCGAATTTGTGTGCGGCGATGCTGAGCGCGGACAGGCCGCTCTCGGCGAACCCGACGGGCAGATGCGGCACGGCCTGGACCGCATCGCTGTGCATCGGGACCCCGTACTCGGCGGCCACGGCTGCGAGCTCGGCGATCGGCATGACGGTGCCGATCTCGTTGTTGGCCCACATCACGGTGACGAGTGCGGTTTCGTCGGCATGCAGGGCCAGCTCGGCGCGCAGCGCGTCCGGAGTGACCCGCCCCTCCGCGTCGACCGGGAGCCAGGTGACACTCGCACCGTCGTGTGCGACGAGCCACTCCACCGCGTCGAGCACCGCGTGATGCTCCACCGAGCTGGCGATGATCCTGGTCAGTGCGGCATCGGAGTCTCGACGTGCGGCGAAGATGCCCTTGACGGCGAGGTTGTCACTCTCGGTGCCACCGGAGGTGAAGATCACCTCTGACGGGCGCGCACCCAGGTCGGCGGCGATCGACTCGCGAGATTCCTCCACCCGACGCCGAGCGGACCGACCGGAGGTGTGCAGCGAGGACGCGTTGCCCACCGTGGCGAACACAGAGGTCATCGCCTCGATCGCGCTCGGCAGCATCGGGGTCGTCGCTGCGTGATCGAGGTACACCGGTGGCCGCGGCGGGACGGGAGCAGTCGTACTGCGCACAGAAGGCATAACAGGCTAGACGATACCCGCTGCCGTGACCGCGGACCTACCTGCGCGAGGTGGGTCCGCGGTCACGGTGATCGATGCTCCGTCAGGCCGCCGCAACCGTCGGCGGCATCGGGCTGCGATCGGCCTCGGCCATCACCTCGTGCACGGTGGGGTCGTAGACGTCCTTCCTCGGTCGTTCCGCAAGCTCCACTCCGTCGCGTCGAATCGCGGCCTCGCACCGTCGGGCGAGGTCGCGTCGATCGCCACCGGGTGCCTCCGGGGCAGTGAACTCGACCTCGGCACGCAATCCGCGCAACCGGAAGATCCGGCCGATGGATGCACCGATCGTTTCGTCTCCCACGAAG
Source organism: Rhodococcus sp. 05-340-2 (assembly GCF_002258915.1). Taxonomy (NCBI): domain Bacteria; kingdom Bacillati; phylum Actinomycetota; class Actinomycetes; order Mycobacteriales; family Nocardiaceae; genus Rhodococcus; species Rhodococcus sp. 05-340-2. The sequence goes on along the minus strand of NZ_NOYU01000027.1, from coordinate 163,907 downwards.
CACGTGGCGGTGGTCTGCTCGCCGGTCCGGTCCAGGTAGCGCAAACGAATGGGCTGTACCCAGGTCTCCGAATCGATCGCGGCCTGAAGCAGCGCCGGCCGTAGCGAGCCGTATGCGCGACCACACCAGGTGGTGGCCTCGGGGAAGACGACGACCGATCCGCCGGCGCGGACACGATCGGCCACCTGATCGACGACGCCGGGGAGCTGATGCAGTCGAGCACGATCGATCGGAAGTACCTTCATGGCCCGCGCGAGGCGACCGAGCACCGGCCAGTCGATCAGGTCGGCACGTGCGACGAAGGTCGACGGCTGTACCGCGGTGAGCACGACGACGTCGGTCCAGGAGATGTGACCGGCGACGTGCAGTGCACCGGCGGCGGTTCGGGAGCGTTCGCGCTCGGAGCGAGCGTCGAGCACCGTCAGGTCGATCCCGATGGCGAACAGCAGAGTGCGAGCACCGATCCGCGTCAGCGAACGGCGAACCCGCGGGAAAGGAACCCCGAGGACGACCAGCACCGGCAGCAGCCCGAACGCCGCCACCGCCAGGACGATTCGGAGCGCTAGGACCACTCGTCCCACCGTCGGTGGGTTCTTCGGCAGACAGCCGTCACTGCACGGCGACGACGGCATCCACGCGTGCGCGCGCACGATCGGTCGTGTCACCGGACACCCGACTCGAACGTCGTTGCCGCCGAACGCAAGCGGTCGAGATAGCGAGTGTTGGTCTCGTGCAGGCCGAGCAGAGCGACGAAATCGGCGACACCGAATTCGGGATCGTGCGCCGGCTCACCGCAGATCGAGGCACCGAGTCGAAGGTAACCGTTCATCAACGGCGGCATCGAGGTTCGCTTCGCGGGTTCGATGTCGATCAGGTCCACCCCGTCGACGACGACCGGAGAATAGGGCCGGACCCGACGGTCGAGCGGCGTAGCGTGCTTGCCCAACAGGCGCTCTCGAACACTGCGAACGTTGGCCCCGATGGGGTCCCCTGGTGCCGACTGCATGGGCACCGACACGCAGCCCATCACCCACTCGTATCCCGTCACATCGAGGTAGTGCAGGATTCCGGCCCACATCAACCCGAGCACGGACCCGGATCGATGGTCGGGATGAACTGCAGCCCTTCCCATTTCGACGATATTCATGCCGACGGGATCGAGTGCGGAGATATCGAATTCGGTAGCCGTGTAATACCCGCCTGCAGACACGGCGGCCTGCGGCGGCAACATGCGGTAGCAGCCGACGAACGTGTCGGTCCACTGGTCACGAACGAGCAGGTGATCACAGAATTCGTCGAACCGATCGGCGTCGAGGCCGTCGGTGTCGGTGGGAATGGAAAACCCCGGCTCGGAAGCGAACACCTCGTAGCGCAGACGCTGCGCGGCGAGTCGGTGCTCCGGGTCGGTGGACAACACGAGCGAGTAGCGGTCGGTGGCCGGGACGATCGATGCAGTCGAGCTCATGACGGAAGTGGTCATGAGGTGTGTCTAACGAGCGGGGAAGGCCACCGGGCATCGTCGGGGAAACGTGTCGGAAGAGTTTGTGTGAACAAGGTTGCGCTGCTCGACACGACAGGCCCCCACCGCGCGGGCGGTGGGGGCCTGTCGGAACAGCGCTCGGAAGAGCTATCCCTTGTGCTTCTTGACTGCTTCGGTCAGCTGCGGTGCGACGTTGAAGAGGTCACCGACGATGCCGTAGTCGGCGATCTCGAAGATGGGCGCTTCCTCGTCCTTGTTGACCGCGACGATCGTCTTCGAGGTCTGCATGCCTGCACGGTGCTGGATGGCTCCGGAGATACCCAGTGCGACGTACAGCTGCGGGGAGACGGTCTTGCCCGTCTGACCCACCTGGAACTGGCCGGGGTAGTAGCCGGAGTCGACAGCGGCGCGCGAGGCACCGACTGCGGCACCGAGCGAGTCGGCCAGATCCTCGACGACGGAGAACTTGTCGGCACTGCCGACACCGCGTCCACCGGAGACGACGACCGACGCCTCGGTGAGCTCCGGACGGTCGCCGCCGACGATCGGGTCACGCGAGGTGACCTTGACGGCCCCCTCTTCCTGCGCGGGAACCTCGACGGTTTCGCGGGTGCCCGCTCCGGCCTTGGGCTCGGCCTCGACTGCGCCGGGACGCAGGGAGATGACCGGAACGTCGCCGTTGGCCTTCGCCTCGACGGTGAACGCGCCACCGAAGATGGAGTAGACGGCACTGCCGTCGCCGTTCAGGGCGACGACGTCGTTGTGGTAGCCCGAGCCGAGGCGTGCTGCGAGTCGTCCCGCAACTTCCTTGCCCTCGATCGTGGCTGCGGTGATGATCGCTGCAGGCGAGACCGACTCCGCGAGTGCCGACAGCACGTCGACCTTCGGGGTGACGAGGAATCCGTCGACTGCGTCGGATTCTGCGGCGTAGATCTTCTCGGCACCGGCTTCGGTCAGCGCGTCGGCGACCTTGTCGGTGGTGCCGACCGGGCCGGTGACGACCGCGGACGGCTCACCCAGCGCGCGAGCGGCGGTGATCAGCTCGGTGCTGACCTTCTTCAGTGTTCCCTCGACGTGCTCCACGAGCACGAGTACTTCTGCCATGACTTGCTCCTCGTTTGTCTTCGATTGCTCGGTGGGGCGGGATCAGATGATCTTCTGGCCGACGAGGTAGGTGGCGATCTTGTCGCCGCCGTCGCCCTCGTCGGTGAGCCGCTCGCCTGCAGTCTTGGGAGGCTTGGGGGTGGACGACGTGACTGTCGTTCCGGCGTTGTCGACGCCGACGATGCCGTCCTCGACACCGATGTCGGCGAGCGTGATGGTCTGCACCGTCTTCTTCTTGGCGGCCATGATGCCCTTGAACGACGGGAAGCGCGGTTCGTTGATCTTCTCGGTGACGCTCACGATGGCGGGCAATGCGGCTTCGAGGCCGAAGATGCCTTCGTCGGTTTCCCGCTCGCCGGTGACCTTGCCGTCGACGACGGTGAGCTTGCGCAGCTGCGTCAGGGCCGGGATCTGCAGGTATTCGGCGATGATCGCGGGAACGGCACCGGTGCGACCGTCGGTGGCCTCGTTGCCTGCGATGATGAGATCGGCCGGCTCGTCGTTCTCGAATGCGACGTTGCCGAGCGCTGCGGCCAGCGCGTATCCGGTCTGGATCGCGTCGGAGCCGTGCAGGGTCGGGTCGTTGAGGTGCACTGCGCTGTCTGCACCCATCGACAAGGCCTTGCGGATGGCATCGGTGGCGCGATCGGGGCCTGCGGACAGAACCTTGACCTCACCGCCCTGGGCTTCCTTGATGAGCAGTGCTTCTTCGACGGCCCGCTCGTTGATCTCGTCGAGGACGGCGTCGGCAGCCTCGCGATCGAGGGTGTAGTCACCGTCGGTGAGCTTGCGCTCGGACCACGTGTCTGGAACCTGCTTGATCAAAACAACGATGTTCGTCATGGGTCTGCGTCGACCTCCTGGTCATGTTCTGCTGATCGTGAGTGTTCTAACGGTTCGTGCAGTTCTACGGTCTGGGACGAGGTTACCTCACCGTAGTTACCCGTGGGTAACATACCTCCCTGCCTGTCCGACCATACATCTGTACCCCGACTGTTATGGAGACCACGTTGGCTTACCTCTCCCACGCCTCCACTAACCTTCCGTCGGTGAACGATTCTTCGGCTCAGGCACCGGTACCGGAACCACTCCCCCTCACCGGCGAGAGAACGGTGCCGGGTATCGCCGAGGAGAACTACTGGTTCCGCCGCCACGAGGTGGTCTACCGCGCACTCGTCGAGCGCTGTCGCGATCGAACGGTGCTCGAAGCGGGATCGGGAGAAGGCTACGGAGCCAACATGATTGCCGATGTCGCGACCAACGTTCTCGGCCTCGACTACGACGCGTCGGCCGCCGCACACGTGCATGCCCGCTACCCGAGGGTGACGATGCTGCGTGGCAACCTCGACCGCCTTCCCGTCGCCGATTCCTCGATCGACGTCGTCGTCAATTTCCAGGTGATCGAGCACCTGTGGGATCAAGGTGCGTTCCTCGCCGAAGTGCACCGGGTGCTCGCACCCGGGGGGATTCTGTTGATCAGTACGCCGAACCGCATCACGTTCTCGCCCGGCCGCGACACACCGCTCAACCCCTTCCACACCCGCGAACTCGACGCGGCCGAACTCACCGAGCTTCTCGTGGACGCTCGGCTCGAGGTCGACGAACTCACCGGAGTGCGGCACGGACGCACCCTGGCCGCTCTCGACGCCAAGCACGGCGGTTCGTTCATCGACGCCCAGATCGAACGAGCCCTGGCCGGTGAACCATGGCCTGCCGAACTCACCGAGGACGTCGCGGCAATCTCGATCGACGATTTCGACATCAGCGCCGACCGTATCGACGACAGCCTCGACCTGGTCGCCGTCGCCCGCAAGAGCTCGAGCACGGTGATCGGGTGACATCCGGTGCAACCGTGCCGGGCATGTTCTCCCTCGTTCTGCACTCCCACCTGCCGTGGTTGGCCAATCACGGACGCTGGCCGGTAGGCGAGGAATGGCTGTATCAGTCCTGGGCCGACTGCTATCTGCCGCTCACCGCGGCACTGGAGCAGCTGGCCGACGACGGCTACACCGACGTGCTGTCGCTGGGGATCACCCCGGTGCTCGCTGCTCAACTCGACGATCCACACTGCCTGTCCGGAATGCACCACTGGCTCGGAAACTGGCAGCTCAGAGCGCACGAGGCGACCGACGGCGACCTGTCCGTTCGTGAACATCGAGGTTCTGCCGCTGCGCTCGATCGATTCGAGTCCCGGTGGCGGCACGGCGGGTCCGCGGTGCTTCGACCGCTGGTCGACACCGGGACAGTCGAACTGCTGGGCGGCCCGTTGGCGCACCCGTTCCAGCCGCTGCTCGATCCCCGACTACGCGCATTCTCGCTTCGGGAAGGCCTGCTCGACGCCCGTGCTCGGTGGGGCACCACGCCCCGAGGCATCTGGGCACCCGAATGCGGATTCACCCCCGGCATGGAAACCGAATACGCCGCGGCCGGGGTCTCGCATTTCATGGTCGACGGGCCCGCGATGCGCGGCGACACCTCCCTCGGCAGGCCGGTGTGGGACTCCGATGTCGTTGCGTTCGGACGCGATCTTCCGGTCAGCTACCGCGTCTGGTCACCGAAGTCCGGCTATCCCGGCCACGGTTCCTATCGGGATTTCCACACCTACGATCACGCCACCGGTCTCAAGCCGGCCCGGGTCACCGGCCGCTCGGTCGCGTCGAACGACAAGGCTCCCTACGATCCCGAGCGGGCTGCGGCCACGGTGGACCGTCACGTCGCCGACTTCGTCGATGTGGTTCGCAGGCGCCTGATCTCCGAATCCGAGCGGATCGGTCGCGACGCCCTGGTCGTCGCTGCATTCGACACCGAGCTGTTCGGACACTGGTGGCACGAGGGCCCACAGTGGCTCGGCAAGCTCATGCGCGCGCTTCCCGCCGCTGGCATCACCGTCGGCACGCTCGGCGATGCGCGCGAGCAGGGTTACGTCGGAGCGCCACTCGAACTGCAGGATTCGTCGTGGGGGTCGGGCAAGGACTGGCGCGTGTGGGCGGGCGACGACGTCGCCGACCTGGTCGCGCTCAACTCCGAGGTGTCTCGGACCGCTCTCGACGCCGTAGATACCGCCCGAGATGCGCAGCGTCGCGCCGGTGGACCGGAACTACGCAATCGGGTCAACGATCAGATACTGCGTGAGACACTGATCGCCGTGGCCAGCGACTGGGCATTCATGGTCAGCAAGGATTCCGCCGCAGGCTATGCCCGGGAACGGGCGCACGTCCACGCACATGCGCTGCGCGAGATCGCTGCCGCGGCCGCAGGTGGTTCACCCGGCCGGGCGCACGACCTGGCTCGGCAGTGGAACCGCGCGGACGGACTGTTTCCTGCGCTGGATGCGCGCCGACTGCCCGGTGCACACGGTGGCGGCGAGCGAGAAGGTGCAGGGGGGCGTCGATGAAGATTCTGATGGTGTCGTGGGAGTACCCACCCGTGGTGGTCGGAGGTCTCGGTCGGCACGTGCATCACCTGGCGACCGAACTGGTCCGATGCGGGCACGAGGTCGTGGTTCTGTCGCGTCGACCCACCGGAACCGACGCCGCCACTCACCCGACGTCCCATCACATCGAGGACGGGGTGCTCGTGGTCGCCGTCGCCGAGGACCCGGCTCACTTCGTCTTCGGTGAGGACATGCTCGCGTGGACCCTCGCGATGGGGCACGCGATGGTGCGTGCCGGCGTTGCGCTGGGAAAGCCGGGTCTGGGAGACGGCTGGCAACCCGACGTCGTTCATGCCCACGACTGGCTCGTCGCGCATCCGGCGATCGCGCTCGCCGAGTTCTACGACGTGCCTCTCGTCTCGACCATCCACGCCACCGAGGCCGGACGCCACAGCGGTTGGATCTCCGGCCCCGTCAACCGCCAGGTGCACTCCGTCGAGTGGTGGCTCGCCAACGATTCCGATGCGGTGATCACCTGCTCGGCTTCGATGAAGGACGAGGTCACCACCCTGTTCGGAGTATCCGAGTCGGCGGTGAAGGTGATTCGCAACGGAATCGACCGGTCCACCTGGCACTTTCGGCGACGAGAGCCTCGATCGGAGCCGGCCAAGTTGCTCTACGTCGGCCGACTCGAGTACGAGAAGGGCATCCAGGATGCCATCGCAGCCCTACCCCGCATCCGACGAAGCCACCCGGGTACCACCCTGCACATCGCCGGCGAAGGAACACAGTTCGCTTGGCTGGCCGGTCTGGCGCGCACGCACCGAGTTGCCCGCGCAGTCTCGTTCCTGGGCAACCTCGACCACACCGAACTACTCGGCTGGCTGCACGGAGCCGACGCCATCGTCCTGCCCAGTCGGTACGAACCGTTCGGCATCATCGCGCTCGAGGCCGCCGCTGCGGGCACCCCGCTGGTCGCGTCCACCGCAGGCGGTCTGGGTGAAGCCATCGTCGACGGCGTGACCGGCCTGTCCTTCGAGCCCGGCGACGTCGGTGGGCTGGCCGCCGCCGTGCGGCGTGTTCTCGACAACGCCGATGCCGCCCAGGAACGTGCCGTGGCCGCCCGCGAGCGCCTCACCGTCGATTTCGACTGGAAGCACGTCGCCGAATCGACGGCCGAGGTCTATCTGGAAGCCAAACGCAAGGTTCGGCATCCGCTGGCTCGCCCGCACATCGTCGAGCGCGCGCTCCCCGGCCGTACCTGAAAACAGGAAGGTCAGTTCTCCCGCGCCGCCTCGGCCTGTCCGAGAGCCTTCTTGCGGGCGATATCCTCCAGCGCAGCAATGTACTTCGCGCGTTCGGCAGCACCTGCCTCCCAGGCGACCTTGCGATTGCGGACGACCTTGGCCGGGGCACCGACCGCGATGCTGTAGTCCGGGATCTCACCCTTGACCACCGCATGGGCTCCGAGCACGCAGCCCCGGCCGATCCGGGTCTCGCGCAGGATGGTCACCTTGGCCGCGATCCACGTGTCCGGACCGATTCTCACCGGCCCCTTCACGATGCCCTGATCCTTGATCGGCATGTTGACATCGTCCATCCGATGATCGAAATCGCAGATGTAGCACCAGTCGGCCACCAACGTCGACGCGCCGATCTCGATGTCGAGGTAGGTGTTGACGACGTTGTCCTTGCCGAACACCACCTTGTCGCCGATCCGCAGCGAACCCTCGTGACAGCGAATGGCATTGCCGTCGCCGATGTGTACCCAGCGACCGATCTCGAGGCGCGAGAGCTCGGGAGTGGAATGAATCTCGACGTTCTTGCCGAGAAACACCATGCCCTTGAGGATCACGTGCGGATTGGCCAGCTTGAACTTCGCGAGGCGGTAGTAGCGCACCAGGTACCACGGTGTGTACGCCTTGTTGGCGAGCACCCAGTCGAGGGACGCACGCGTGAGGAATCGCGCCTGTTCGGTGTCGCGTCGTCTCGACCCGCGCCAGCGTGTCCGCAGCGGCGCGTTCCACATACTCGTCATGGACGTTCACCCTAGTTTCTCGTTCGCCCGCTCTCTGCCGCCACCCTCGCGCGGGCTAGGGTTGCCTGTCGACTGTTGCTCGTCGGCAGAACGAACACAGACGCCCCGGCACCACGTCGGGCACGGACTCGAGTCATGGGAGCGATCGATGCGCGGCGTCAGGGCCAAGGGCAGGACCGGCAGAAAGGTCACGGCGGTCGCAGCAGCGCTCGCGCTGGTGACCGTGAGCGGCTGCGGCACCGATACGTCGGCCATAGAACCACTCTCGCCCGATTCGTGGCCTGCAGCGCATGGGAACTCGCACAACAGCGGTGCCACCGCAGTGTCGGTGTCGACTCCACTGTCCCTGGACTGGACGCGCCCCACCGGCGGCACGGTGACCTCTCCGGTGTCCATCGGGTCGACCGGTCAGATGTTCGTCACTGCCGCCACCGAATCCGGCTGCAACCTCTTCTCCTTCGAGATCGACTCCGCACGCAAGCGCTGGTGCAATCGCGTCGGGCCGTCCGTCGTCACTGCCACGCCGACCGTCGATTCGGCCATCAACGTCTACATCGGCGACGACGGCGGCATGAACTCGTACAACGACCACGGGCAACTACGTTGGCGCACACCGGTGTACGGAGTGCCCAAGTCCGCCCAGTTCCTCGGGGACGGCAGCGTGCTCTCGGTCACCCAGATGGGGCAGGTCAGCGTTCTGGATTCGCAGAACGGGCAACTTCGAGTACCGATCCTGGATCTGATTCCGACGCCGAATTTCCTGACCGACCCGAATTCCGATTTCCTGCCGGTCGACACCGGACTCGCCCAGTGCAGCTCGGGTGGATCCGAATGCCCCGTCCCCGCAGCGCCCGCGGTCGACAGTGCGACCGGAACGATCTACTTGACACTGTGGCGTCCCGGTTCGATTGCGCCACAGCTCGTTTCCCTGCAGTACAACCGAGACGGCTCTCCCGGTCTCGTCGAACGTTGGTCCTCGGACCTGCTGCCCGCCGGAGTCGCATCGAGTCCGGTGCTGTCCGAGGACGGGTCGACGGTCTACCTGGCCGATGTCGACGGCAGGCTGACCGCGTTCGACACCGCCGACGGGCGACAGAAGTGGACCGAGGGCACCGGGCTCGGCATCGGTGCGAGTCCCTCGATCGCCTCGGACGGCACGATCGTGCCCTCGGGCGGCGACGGCACCCTCGTCGGCGTCCGAGACAACGGAGATTCCGCCGAGCGAGTCTGGGTTCGCGACGACATCGAACAGGCAGGCAGCGCAGCCCAATCCGCAGACGGACGCGGGCACACCGTCGTTCGCGAAAACGACGGACTGGCACTGCTCACTTTCGACACCGCCACCGGTGAGACGGTGGATGTGCAGTCCGTTCCCGACGTCGTCGGCACCACCGTCGGCACCTCCCTCGGCCCGGACGGCCAGGTCGTCACCGCAAGCTACCTCGGCGAAATCTTCACCTACACAGGCTGACCGATAGCGCCTGGAGCGCAGACGAACGCCACCGCAGAACGTTCGACTCGGGCGATCACCACCGACAACGCCACGGATCCGCGCAGTTTGAGCCTGGGCCGCAGTATTGCCGGATCCACGTCGACCCCGCGGACGAGAATCTCCACCGAGCCGCAGTCCATCCGATTCAGTTGTTGCCGAAGCACTTTCTCCGAGAACTTGGACTGCTCCAGAATCCGAAAGCCGCGCACCCCGTCCGGGACGGTGTCGCCGGTCAGATACGCGATTCTCGGATCGAGTTGCCACAGACCGAATCTGGCACCGTAGTGCCGAACCAAACCGGCCCTGACCACCGCGCCGTCCGGATCGACGAGGTAGCTGCCAGGGGGCCGAACCGGAATCTCGTCGGATTCTGCATCGGTGAACTCCAGAACACTGCCGTCGGACCGAAGAACAGCTGCCCGACGCCGAACACCGTTCTCGCTCAACCCTTCCGACCAGAGGCACGCTTCTCGCACTCCCCCGTCGAGCGAGACCACCTCGATCTCGCCTGCCCAGTCGACCGCGTCGAAATCCAGGCCGGGCGCACACTTGACGACCAGGTCTCTGCCCCGATAGGCGTCGAACAGGTCCGGTAGCGGTGGTTGCAGCGCCGCCGGGTCGTGGCGTCGCCGCCCACCTGCTCGGCGGCCGGGATCGGCCACGACGACGGTGTCGCGCGTCGTCGGTGTCAGAGCGTCGGCGCGCAGCACGGTGGCGTCCGGGACGTTGTGTGCGGCCATCCGAAGCCGAATCGGGTCGAGATCGCTGCCCACCGCCAACTCCGTCGTGCCGACCAGCACGGACAGTTCACTGCCGATCGAACACGTGACATCGTGCACCCGTCGTCCGGCGAGTCGAGCGGCCCGCCTGCGCGCGACGAGCGTCGGCGTGGCCTGCTGTACCGCCTCGTCCGTGACCCACCATCGGTCGGAGTCGAACAACTTCACTCGCGCCTTGCGGCGGACCGTCACGGTTTCGATCAGTGCACTCGCGTGGTCGGGGAAGCGAGTGCGCACCGAGGCCGTGTCGCGCACCGATGTTCGAGCGCTGAGCTCGAGATCGTCGACCTCAGCAAGCGCTCCGGCACCGGCCTCGCTTCGTAGGAAGTCGAGGTCGGTGCCGGTGAATTCGTAGCCCACTAGCGGACTCGAGCGCAGGGTCTGCGGCGGTCCGAGCCGATCAAGCGCGAGGAGCTGGCTTGGTGCCGGTGATCATCACGTTGTAGAACAGTCCGCGCGGTACCACGTGCTGCAGCACGTTCTCGTCGACCCAGCTCAGTGTCTTCCATCCACCGAAGGCGAACTTCGCCCAGTTCCACCCCAGCTTGCCCGCGGGTACTGCGGCCTCGAAGGTACGCACCGGCCAGCCGAGCAGAGCGGCGGCGAACTCCTCGGTGTTCGCCTGGACGGACTCGGCACCGGCCGAGAGCGCAATGTTCTCGAGATCGGTCGGATCGAACGTGTGCAGGTCGACCACGGCCTCCAGTGCCGCTGCTCGCGAGGATTCGTCGAGCTCTTCCTGTGGCTTGCGCCAGCTCGCCAGGAACGGGAGCTTGGTGGCGCGGGTGGTCGCTTCCCAGGTGATGCGTCCGAGCCAGCGTGCGTAGAAGTTGCCCACCGTGGTGGGTTCGCCCGCGAACACGAAGCGGCCGCCCGGTTTGAGCACCCGCAGCACCTCGCGCAGGGACTGTTCGACGTCCGGGATGTGGTGGAGGACGGCGTGCCCGACGACGAGATCGAACGTGTCGTCTTCGTAGGGAATGGTCTCCGCGTCGGCGACGCGGCCGTCGACGTCCAGGCCGAGGTGCTCGGCGTTGCGAAGAGCGACCTTGACCATGCCGGGCGAGAGGTCGGTGACCGAGCCCTTGTCTGCGATGCCGGCCTGCATCAGGTTCAGCAGGAAGAACCCGGTACCGCAGCCCAGTTCGAGCGCGCGGCCGTACGGCAGTGCGGACTGCGCCGACGCGTCACCGGAGACCGCCTGATCGAACCTGCCGCGCGCGTAGTCGATGCATCGCTCGTCGTAGGAGATCGACCACTTGTCGTCGTAGGTCTCGGCTTCCCAGTCGTGATAGAGCACCTGCGCCAGTTTGGTGTCCGTCCGGGCTGCCTCGACCTGCTCGGCAGTGGCATGCGGATTCGGGGCTGGATCGACCTGGCGGTCATCGATCTCGGACGAGGCCGAAGGCATCGCGTTCGAGATCGATCGATCGACACCGTCGTGGGGGCTTGCAGTCATCAGGCGAGCCTACTATCCGGTAGCTGTGGAACAACTCTTCTCCGTTGGGCCGTTGCTTCACCGTCCGGTGAAGGTCGCCTTTCCCGGGCCGTCGGCCACGAAGGACTTCATGCCGATCGTGCGATCGTCGGTCGCGAACAAGGCCGCGAACTGCTGCGCCTCGATCCGCAGACCGGTGGTGAGATCGACGTCGAGCCCCTGTTCGATCGACGCCTTGGCCGCTGCGAGCGCTCGCGATGCACCCGTGGTGAACTGCATGGCCCAGGCGCGGGCGGCGTTGTAGACCTCGTCCGGTGCCACCACCTCGTCCACCAATCCGATACGCAACGCTTCCTCGGCACCGACGAAGCGGCCGGTGAAGACCATGTCCTTGGCACGGCTCGGGCCGATCAGCCGAGCCAGCCGCTGCGTTCCGCCGCCGCCGGGAATGACACCGAGCAGCACCTCGGGAACACCGAACTTCGCGTTGTCGCCCGCGATCCGGCGGTCCGCACCCAATGCCACCTCGAGCCCACCACCGAGTGCGTATCCGGTCACCGCCGCAACGACGGGCTTGGGAATGGTACTGAGCGAGCCGAGGGCGGACTGCATATCTTCGGCGATCTCGGCCATCTCGGCCGCGGACAACGCCACCATCTCCTTGATGTCGGCACCGGCGGCGAAGACCTTCTCGCCGCCGTGGACGACGACGGCCTTGACCTCGGAATTCACCGTGGCCTCGCGGGCCGCCGCTCGGATTTCCTCCTGCATCTGCCGATCGAGCGCATTCATCGGCGGACGATCCAGGCGAATGGTGCCGATACCGTCGGATACTTCGAGATTCACGAACTCAGCCATGGGCCGAAAGGCTACCGGGCCTCGGACGGACGATCCGACCAGGGATGTCGCGTTCCGGCGTAGTACGCATCGTCGCCCTCGAAGACCACCCGGACCGTACCGTCGTCGCGGGTGAGAATCGGAAGCACCGGGGCGATCTCGCGGTCGTGCTCGACGACCTGCGCGACGGTGTCGAACCGAGACAGTGCGTCCAGTTGGCTCCAGGTCGGCGGAAGGAGAATTGTGTTTCCCGCCCGCCAGTCCGCCAGTGCGTCACCGGTCGAGCGCCAACTCACCGACGCTGCCTCGCTGGTCTCGCCGTCCGCACTCTGCCCCTCGGGCAGCACCGCAACGAAGAACCGGGTGTCGTACCGTCGCGCCTCGCCGACCGGGGTGATCCAGTGGGACCACGGCCGGAGCAGATCCGATCGCAGAACGAGGTCGTGGGCGGTGAGAAACTCGGCGAACGACACTTCGCGGCGCTCGAGCCGACCCCGCTCCGCCGCGAACGGAGCGGTATCGGCAACGATCGATTCCGGCGTCGAGCCGGCCAACAGCACGCCGCACTCCTCGAACGTTTCGCGCGCCGCAGCACACACAAGGGCCTGAGCCTTGCCCTCGTCCGTTCCGAAGCGCTCGGCCCACCACGACGGCGGAGGCCCTGCCCAGCGGACGTCCGCTGCCGCGTCCGAGGGGTCGACGCCGCCACCGGGAAACACCGTCATGCCACCCGCGAATGCCATACCACCGACCCGCTCGAGCAGGAAAACCTCGATGCCGGGTCGTGACAGACCGTCACGAATCAAGATGACCGTCGAGGCGTCCCGCGCCTGCGCGTGATCGGCAGCACTGTTCGAGCTCATGCAGGGCAACGTACCGCTGCGCTTCGCAGCGGAATCGCTCGGTCCGCTCTACCGGCGGTGCGCTCCTGCAGCGCGGGTCCGCCGCGCGAAGAATCGACCGTCGACGCGATCGAGTGCGATCGACTGGCTGAACGCCTCGGTCAGGTTCTCTGCGGTGATGACGTCGTCCATGAGTCCCTGTGCCACCACGCCGCCTTCCTTGAGCAACAACGCGTGACTGAAGCCCGGCGGGATCTCTTCCACGTGGTGGGTGATCAGCACGGTCGCGGGGGCGTCGGGATCGGCAGCGAGGTCGGTCAGGCGTGCCACCAGCTCCTCGCGTCCACCGAGGTCGAGGCCGGCCGCCGGCTCGTCCAGCAAGAGAAGTTCGGGGTCGGTCATCAGGGCGCGGGCGATGAGAACACGCTTTCGTTCGCCTTCGGACAGCGTGCCGTAGGTGCGGGTGGCGAGATGTTCTGCACCGAGGCTCTCGAGCATCTCGACTGCGCGCTCGGTGTCGACCGCGTCGTATTTCTCTCGCCAACGCCCCAATACCGAGTAGCCGGCGGACACCACCAGATCGGACACGAGTTCGTCGGCGGGAATGCGCTGCGCAAGCGAGGAGGACGACAGGCCGATCCGCGGTCGGAGTTCGGAGACGTCGGTTTTGCCCATGATTTCGCCGAGAACGTGGGCGACACCGGACGTGGGATGGATCTCGGCCGCAGCGATACGAAGCAGGGACGTCTTCCCGGCGCCGTTCGGGCCGAGCACGACCCACCGTTCGTCCAGTTCCACCTTCCAGGTGACGGGTCCCACCAGGGTCGCACCGCCACGGCGGACGACTACGTCGGTGAAATCTACGAGCAGGTCGGGATCCGGTTCAGACACGACGCCTATCTTCCCGCACATCGACCGTGCATTCACGGCAGGATGTGCACGCGTGTCGCCCAATGACGATCTGCCTCGTAGCTCCCACCGGACCGCCGGCGGCGAGTCCGCCTCGAATCCCCCCGGGTCTCCGTTCCCACTGGGTGCCACTGCACTGTCGACTGGCACTCAATTTGCAGTCCATGCACCCGAGGCCGATGGAGTCGAAGTATGTCTGATCGATCCGGACGGCGGTGAACGTCGGGTGGAGCTGACCACCCGCACCTTCGGGGTTCGACATGCCTTCGTCCCGGGAGTGCGCCCCGGTGATCGATACGGCTTCCGCGCCCACGGAAAATGGGATCCGCACTCCGGCCGTAGGTTCAACGGCGCGAAGATTCTGCTCGATCCCGCCGCGCGCCAGGTGACGGGCGCATTCGGAGACCCGTCGGCACTGCTCGCCTACGAGGACGACCCGTTCGGTGCGCCCAGTTCTCGGGACTCGCTCGGACACCTCCCGCTCGGCGTCGTCCGCGCAGCTGCCGATCGAGTCGGCCGTCCCGCGCGCCCCGACGTGCCCTGGGACCGAACGGTACTCTACGAGCTGCACGTGGGGTCGTTCACGGCCCGCAATCCTGCTGTGCCCCAGCATCTTCGCGGGACATACCTGGGTCTCGCCGAGCCTGCGGTGCTCGAGCATCTCGGGCGCATCGGCATCACGTCGATCGAATTGTTGCCCGTACACACCACATTCACCGAACCCGGGGTTCGCGCCCGGGGTATGCGAAACCACTGGGGGTACTCGACGGGTGCGTACTTCGCACCCGACCCGCGTTTCGCCGCTGTTCCCGGTGACGAGGTGGACGAATTTCGCACCATGGTCGACGCGCTGCACGCTGCCGGGATCGAGGTGATCCTCGACGTCGTCTACAACCACACGTGCGAATCCGCGGTCGACGGCCCCTCGATCAGCTGGCGTGGGCTCGATGCACCCGGCTACTACCTGCTGGACGGACGCGGATCGGACGTCGATCTGACCGGCTGTGGCAACACTCTCGATTCCGCATCACCCGCGGTCGTGCGGATGGTGTGCGACAGCCTTCGGTACTGGGTCGAGGACATGGGTGTGGACGGGTTCCGATTCGACCTCGCCAGCACTCTCGGCCGGCCCGGTGGTTGGCGATTCGATTCTCGCGCACCGTTGTTGACCGCCATAGCCACGGACCCGGTCCTGGCCAGGGTCAAATTGATCGCCGAGCCGTGGGACGCCACCGGTGCCGGCTATCAGGTCGGCAACTTCGGAGTGGCGTGGTCGGAATGGAACGATCGCTACCGCGACACGGTGCGACGCTTCTGGGCGGGCCAGCACGGGGTTCGCGAATTGGCCTCGCGGCTGGCCGGTTCGGAAGACCTCTTCGCGGGCGGCGGGCGCCTGCCGTGGGCGTCGATCAACTTCGTCACCGCGCACGACGGGTTCACCGCCCGAGATCTGGTGTCGTACGAACGAAAGCACAACGAGGCCAACGGCGAAGAGAACAGGGACGGTACCGACAACAATTCGTCGGTCAACCACGGCGTCGAGGGTCCGAGCGACGATCCATCCGTCGTCGAGGCTCGGGGACGTCACGTTCGGGCGTTACTGGCGACCCTGACGCTCTCCACCGGTACACCGATGCTGCTCGCCGGCGACGAACTGGGACACAGCCAGGGAGGCAACAACAACGCCTACTGCATCGCCGAGGACGCACCGGCCGCAGACTCCTGGGCCATCGACTGGGACAGTGCCGATCAGAACATGATTCGCTTCGTGGGCCGACTGCTCCGCGTCCGCGCGAGCGCTCCGACCCTGCGTCAGCAGGAGTTCTTCACCGGCCGCGCGACACCGACCGGCCGACCCGATCTGGTGTGGTTCGATTCCGCCGGAGTCGAATTCGACACGGACCGATGGAACGACGACTCGGTGCGCACCATTCAGGCCTGGGTGGACGGTTCCGACGTGCGCTCCTATGCCTCCGACGGCGGGCAGGTCGACGACGCCAGCTCGCTCCTCGTCCTCCATTCCGGCGGCCCCGCCGACATCACTCTGGCGTGCCCGAGTTGGTCGTCGTCGCGGTTCGTTCCGGTCCTCGATTCCTCGTGTGTGGACGGGGTGCCCTCGGATACCACTGCGCTGGAAGCGGGTTCGACGATATCGGTGACCGGATCGACGGTCCTGGTACTGCGCAGCGCAGGCAGGTGAGTCATGAACACTTGCACGAGCGGACCGACTCCGAGCGCATAGAGAACCGTCCCGACACCGAGCGTCCCACCGAGCAACCAACCGGTGAGCACCACGGCCAACTCGATTCCGGTGCGGGTGAGCCGAATCGACCATCCGGTCCTGGCCACCAGACCGGTCATCAGTCCGTCTCGCGGCCCCGGACCCATCCCGGCACCGATGTACAGCGCGGTTGCGAACGCGTTGACCACGATGCCGGACACCATGGCCAGGGTCCTGATCGGAAGCCCGTCGAGATGCGGCAACACCGCCGACGTCGCGTCCACCGCAACGGCGATCACCACCACGTTGCTCACGGTGCCCAGGCCAGGACGTTGCCGCAGCGGGATCCACATCAGCAGTACGGCCACGCCGGTGATCGCGGTGATGGTTCCGAAGCTGAGCGAGAGGTGGCTCTCGAGACCCTGGTGAAAGACATCCCAGGGGTTGACGCCCAGTCCGCCGGCGATCATCAACGACATCGACGCCCCGTACAGCCACAGCCCCACGTAGAGGGCGGCCAACCGAGAAGGTAGCCGGCGACCGGCGACAACACGACGTGGTGAGATGAACATGCTTCCAGTCTCGGGGCTACTGGACATGTTCGGCATAGCCACTTGTGCGACAGTGGACCCCAGATCTAGGGAACGGCAATCACGGTCGTCGAACCGGGTGCCACTTCGGTGAAGCCCGCATCCCGCACCGCGACGGCACGTCCAGCGCGAACCTCGTCCAACGCACGCGTCCACTGTTCCGGGCTCGCAGACCGAACCGAACATTCGAAGCCCGACGCAGCCCACTCGCGGCATTGCGCTGTGCTCATCGCACCCGCCAGCAGCATCGACGCGTGACCCACCTGCGCGGCTGCCTTGCCCACCGTCATGGACAGCGAGGCGTCGATCCACAGCACCGGGCCTGCCGAGACCGAAGGTTCGTCTTCGGCCGACACGTCGGTCCCACCGATCTGAAGCCGCTTGATCCGCGGATCCAGATCTCCGACCCGACCGGGCACGAAAGCGCGTGCCGACGCTCCCCCGACGTCGACCGTCACACCCGGAACTTCCTGCGCCGCACGCCACTGGGCACCGCGCGCACGTCGGGCAACCTTTCGGATGCGAGCCGACGTCCACTCGGTGAAGGCCTCGTTCCACGAAGCGCCCACGCCCACTCGTGGGTCCAGGCACAGCGCAACGGTGGCTCTGGCAGCTGCCTCGAGCAACTCGCTACGCAGGGGCGGATCGATTTTGGGGATGTGCAGCACCAACGGCATGGCCAGAACCTGGGACGGATCTGCCGGGTCCTCCGCTCCGCCGTACCCACGAGCGAGCTCGGCGTGGCGCGAGACGAACGTGTTGTCCGGCGAGAACTCCTCGGCCACAGTCACAGCCGCCACGTCATCCGGTGCATCGCTCATGGGACCGCCGGTCATGTCGTCGCCGGTCATGTCATCGCCGATCATGGGATCGGGACGCGGCGGACTCCCCCGTCGACTGCGTCCGCAGCTTCGATCTCGTTGCGGGTGACGCCGAGGATGAACAGAACCGCGTCCAGATACGGATGCGAGATAGCCGTGTCGGCGATCTCTCGCAACGCAGGCTTGGCGTTGAAGGCGACCCCCAGGCCCGCGGCCGTCAGCATGTCGATGTCGTTCGCTCCGTCGCCGACGGCGACGGTCTGCTCCATCGGCACTCCCGACTGTGCCGCGAACTCGCGCAGTGCCGTCGCTTTCGCAGCACGATCGACCACTTCTCCGATCACCCGGCCGGTGAGCTTGCCGTCGACGATCTCGAGGGTGTTCGCCTTGACGTAGTCGAGTTCGAGTTCGTGCGCGAGTCCCTCGATGACCTGCCGGAATCCTCCGGATACGACGCCGCAGGCGAATCCGAGACGACGGAGGGTACGGATGGTGGTCCTGGCGCCCGCCGTCAGTTCCAGGCTCTCGCCCACTTCGTCGATGACGGATTCGTCGAGCCCCGCCAACACGGCAACCCGCTGTTCGAGCGACTCCGCGAAGTCGATCTCACCGCGCATGGCAGCTTCGGTGACCGCACGAACTTCGTCCTCTCGCCCGGCGCGGGCAGCCAACATTTCGATGACCTCACCCTGGACGAGCGTCGAGTCGACGTCGAACACGATCAGTCGCTTGGATCGCCGTGCGATTCCGCCGCGCTGCACGGCGATGTCGACGCCGATTCCGGCTGCGATGGCCGCGAGGCCGGTGCGCAGTTGCAGGTCGGCATCCGGCGAGGTGTCGGTTGCGGTCACCTGAAGTTCGAGGCCCGTGACCGGATAGTCGGCGATTCCGCGAATGGCATCGATGTTCGCGCCCTGTCGGGCGAGTTCACGGGAGATGGTGCTGAAGGCACGAGCGGTCACCGGTCGGCCCAGAACGACGACGACGTGGGTGGCCAGGATCTGACCACCGCCCCGCGCGGTGTCGATCTCGACATCGACGTGCACACCGACCGTCGCCATCGCGTCCTCCAACTCTTCCTGGAGTGCTTCGGGGTCGCGGGGGCAGGACAGGAGAACGCCCAGAGTCAACCTGCCGCGAATGACCACCTGCTCGACGTCGAGGAGGCTGACGTTGTGCCGTGACAGTGCTGCGAACAGCACCGATGTGACGCCCGGCTTGTCGGGCCCTGTCACCGTCACCAGCACTGCGGTGTCGCTCGAAGTCACCGGATCTCCCTTTCGCGCACGGCCAGCGGCCGGATAGGTCTTCGTGTCACCTGTCGTGGACGAGCGAGCCCGAACACGCCACGAGATTGTCGCAAGCGAAGAGCCCCACCCGGTAGCCGGGAGGGGCTCTCGCTCTGCTGTGGACTACTTGGGGTCCGGGTCTCCGGACCCTTCGTGATCGCTGGTGGCGATCGGAGCCCGGCGGGCCTGTTCGAGGACTGCGGTGGTCTTACCACCGTGTGCTCCCGGCCCGACGTGCGCTTCCGCGCGCATCCGTTCGACCATGTGCGGGTAGTGCAACTCGAACGCCGGACGCTCGGAACGGATCCGAGGCAGTTCGGTGAAGTTGTGTCGCGGCGGCGGGCAGGAGGTGGCCCACTCCAGCGAGTTGCCGTAGCCCCACGGATCGTCGACGGTGACGACCTCGCCGTATCGGTAGGACTTGAACACGTTCCACACGAACGGCAGTGTCGAGGCACCGAGGATGAAGGCACCGATCGTGGAGATGACGTTCAGCTCGGTGAATCCGTCCGAGGGAAGGTAGTCCGCGTAGCGACGCGGCATGCCCTCGTTTCCGAGCCAGTGCTGCACCAGGAACGTGGCGTGGAATCCGAAGAACGTCAGCCAGAAGTGCCACTTGCCCAGTGCCTCGTCCATCATCCGGCCCGTCATCTTCGGGAACCAGAAGTAGATGCCGGCGTACGTCGCGAACACCACGGTGCCGAACACCACGTAGTGGAAGTGGGCGACCACGAAGTACGTGTCGGTGACCTGGAAGTCGATGGGCGGCGACGCCAGCAGAACACCGGTCAGGCCGCCGAAGACGAAGGTGATCAGGAAGCCGAGCGAGAACAGCATCGGCGTTTCCAATGTCACCTGGCCTCGCCACATCGTGCCGACCCAGTTGAAGATCTTCACGCCCGTGGGCACCGCGATCAAGAACGTCATGAAGGAGAAGAACGGCAGCAACACAGCGCCCGTGGCGTACATGTGGTGCGCCCACACCGCGATGGAGAGGGCGGCGATCGCGATCGTTGCGTAGATCAGACCGGAGTAACCGAAGATCGGCTTACGCGAGAAGACGGGGAACACCTCGGAGACGATTCCGAAGAACGGCAGCGCGATGATGTAGACCTCGGGGTGACCGAAGAACCAGAACAGGTGCTGCCACAGCAACACGCCACCGGTTGCCGGATCGAACAGGTGCGCACCCAGGTGACGATCGGCCGCCAGGCCGAGCAGGGCCGCCGTCAGCAGCGGGAAAGCCAGCAGAATCAGGATCGACGTCACCAGGATGTTCCAGGTGAAGATCGGCATGCGGAACATCGTCATACCGGGGGCGCGCAAGCAGATCACGGTGGTGATCATGTTCACGCCGCCGAGGATGGTGCCGAGACCGGCGATGGCCAGACCCATGATCCACAGGTCTGCACCCACACCCGGCGAATGCAGAGCCGAGGTGAGTGGGGTGTACGCGGTCCAACCGAAGTCTGCTGCGCCGCCGGGAGTGATGAACCCGGCCGTGGTGATCAAGGCACCGAACAGGTACAGCCAGTACGAGAACGCGTTCAACCGCGGGAACGCGACGTCGGGAGCGCCGATCTGCAGCGGCAGGATGTAGTTCGCGAATCCGAACACGATCGGCGTCGCGTACAGCAGCAGCATGATGGTGCCGTGCATGGTGAACAGCTGGTTGTACTGCTCGTTGGACAGGAACTGCATTCCCGGAATGGCCAACTCGGCGCGCATCAGCAGCGCCATGAGTCCACCGACGAGGAAGAACGCGAACGATGTCGCGATGTACATGATTCCCAACACCTTGGGATCGGTGGTCGTCACCGCTTTGTGCAGAAACGACCCCTTCGGTCCCGTCCTCGGCGGGAACGGCCGAGCAGCATCCACCGCGGGAGCGGGCCTAGGCGCTAGGGCAGTCACAGATCCTCCTGATTGCGCGTCGGACCTCGAACCACGAGGCGACGTCATCTAGTCGTGCGCTCCTCGAATCGTAGACCGTCGGACCGGCACTTGCCGAACCGGTCCTACCGTGTGTCGTATTGGGCCGAATCGAGAAGGCCCGGATCGCGCGATCTGCCTGCGCTGTCGGCATTTCCGACGCAGCGGGGAACGCCGCGATCGTCGCCGATTCCGCACTCTCGACGGCGTCCGTTCGGGTGTTCTACGACGGCGGCCTTCCGATACTGTGTGAGACCACCCGACCCGTCGAAGGAAGTCCCGCGTTGCCACTCCACCCGCGAGTCCCCCGTTCGTGTGCGCCGCGCAGGATCGGTGCCGTCGCCGCCGTATGCCTTGCCGCAACCATGGCGTTGGCCGGCTGCTCCGACTCCGAGACGCAGGACGACGCGTCCACCATCATCCGCACGACCACGAACATCGCCGGTGCCGGAGTGGTCGGAAACAACCGGGACACCGTGGGCCTGTGCCCAGCACTGGCACCACTCGACCCGACCGGCATCGAGGGTGACACCCGACCCGTGGGCCATGCCGAGGGCATCAGCGCCATTCCGGCCGACCCCCAGCGCATCGTCGTACTCGATGCCGCAGGACTGGACGCGAGCTGCGCGGTCGGAATCTGGGAGCGTGTCGTCGGGGCGGCCACGATCGACCCCGATTTCCGCGGTGACGGCGATCAACCGCTGTACCTGGGCACCGGATTGGCGTCCGTCCCGTCCGTCGGCCCGGTGGGTGCACCGGACATCGATGCCATCGCCGCCCTCGACCCCGACCTGATCCTGGGTGCCGATTCTCTCGGATCCGATACCTACGACAGGCTCACGGCGATTGCCCCGACCGTCTTCACCGCAACCGGGCAGGGTTGGAAGGACACCTTCCTGCAGTCCGCGGCGGCGCTCGGTCGTGGCCAAGCGGGATTCGAGGCACTCGCGTCGTTCTCCGCGGATGCCGAACGAGTGGGTCGCGAGATCGACGCCACCCAGACCCAGGCGTCCGTCGTCAGATTCGCTGCGGACTCCATCGAGGTGGACGGACCGAACTCGTTCGCGGGCCAGATACTCGACGAGGTGGGAGTCGGTCGGCCCCAGAGCCAGCGCGACGCGACGTTCTCGGTCGAGTCGGACAACCTCTCGCCGGTCGAGGGAGACATCGTCTACGTGCGATTCGCGGGCCCCGACGGCGAGACGTTCGGGCGCGAGATGATGGACGGTGACGCGTGGCACGCTCTCGGTTCGGTCACCGACGGTCGGGTGTTCGCCGTGAACGACACGGTGTGGTCGGGCAGCGGCGTCGTCGCCGCGCGGGCCGTTCTGGACGATCTGTCCGCTTCCCTGAACGCCTACGTCTCCTGACGCGATGCCGATTCCCGAATTCGTCCGCGCCCTGCGCAGCGTCGTCGGTACGTCGCCGCTGTGGCTGTCCGGTGTCAGCGCTGTCGTTCTCGACGACGACCGGCGCGTGCTGCTGACCCTGCGAGCGGACAACAACACCTGGGCCGTGGTCTCCGGAATCCTCGAACCGGGCGAGGAACCCGCCCCGGCCGCCCTGCGCGAGATCGGCGAGGAAACCGGGGTCGACGCCTCGATCGTGCGCCTGACGAGTGTCGACGTGACGGAGCCGATCACGTACCCCAACGGCGACGTCGCGCAGTATCTCGACATCACGTTCCTCGCTCGGTACACCGGAGGCACGCCTCATGTTGCCGATGACGAGAATCTCGACGTCGCCTGGTTCGCACTGGACGCGCTCCCGGAAAACCTCACGGCCACTTCGCGATTGCGCATAGAGAAGGCCATCGCCGGCGAGCCGTCGGCGTGGTTCCGGCGCTGACTCCCCCACCGCACCGAAGACACCGTTCCACCGAACCGTCCCCCTCTCGATTCATAATGTGATATCACTTTACTATCAACATCGAGAGGGAGGTTCTCATGTCAGCACCTGCAACCGTCGCCGAGAAGCCGACGGGTACCCCGACCACCACCATCGCCGAGCGCCCGGGATGGGATCTGCCCGGCTGGTCGATGCTCGGCATCGGCCTCACGCTGTTCCTCGGCGGAATCGCCGCGTTCGCGCTCGGGCTCGTGTTCACCGTCGTAGGACTCGTCGCAGCCGGGGTCGTTCTGTTCGTTCTCTCACTGCCGGCACTCATGGGTCTGACCCTGGTTCAGCCGAATCAGGCTCGCGTTCTTCAGCTTCTCGGGAGTTCGTACAGCGGCACCCTGCGGACGCCGGGACTTCGTTGGACCAATCCGTTGACGTACCGCCGGGCCATCTCGACGCGAATCCGCAACCACGAGACCGGGCAATCGAAGGTCAACGACGCCGACGGCAATCCGATCGAGATCTCCGCCATCGTCGTCTGGCAGGTTGCCGATACTGCACTGGCATCGTTCCAGGTCGATGACTACGAGGAGTTCGTCGCCGTCCAGACCGAGTCTGCCGTCCGGCACATCGCCGGTAGCTACCCGTACGACGCCGAAGGGCGAATGTCGTTGCGGGAGAACGCCGACGAGATCACTGCCGCCATGTCGGAGGAGGTGCACGCACGTGTACGTTCGGCCGGGGTCGAGGTGATCGAAACCCGAATCAACCGTCTGGCCTATGCCCCGGAGATCGCCCAGGCAATGTTGCGGCGTCAGCAGGCCGGGGCGGTCATCGCCGCCCGTCAGCAGATCGTCGAAGGTGCCGTCGGAATGGTCGAGATGGCGCTCGGGAAGCTCGAGGAGAAGCACGTCGTCGAGCTCGACGAGGAGCGCAAGGCCACCATGGTGTCGAATCTGCTCGTGGTGCTGTGCAGCGACCGCGACACGCAACCTGTCGTCAACACCGGATCGCTGTACCAGTGAGCCATGGCCGTCGAACGTAAGAAGATACTGCTGCGGTTGGACCCAGCGGTGCACGACGCCCTCGCCCGCTGGGCCTCCGACGAGTTGCGGAGCACCAACGCTCAGATCGAGTTCCTGCTGCGCCGCGCGCTGAGCGAGAAGGGCCGAATGCCCAAGGACGCCGAGGACATTCGCCCGCCGGGACGCCCACCGAATTCGTGAGCGTCCCGGAACGGCGCGAGCGGTCTCAGAAGTCCCAGTCCTCGTCTTCGGTGTTGACGGCCTTGCCGATGACGTACGAGGAACCCGAACCGGAGAAGAAGTCGTGGTTCTCGTCGGCGTTGGGTGAGAGCGCCGACAGGATCGCCGGGTTGACGTCCGTCTCGTCCTTGGGGAACAGGCCCTCGTAGCCGAGATTGTTCAGTGCCTTGTTGGCGTTGTAGCGCAGGAACTTCTTGACGTCCTCGGTCAGGCCGATCTCGTCGTAGAGGTCCTGGGTGTACTCGACCTCGTTGTCGTACAACTCGAACAGCAACTCGAACGTGTAGTTCTTGAGCTCCTCACGCTGCGCCTCGCTGACCTTCTCGAGACCCTTCTGGTACTTGTAGCCGATGTAGTACCCGTGCACGGCCTCGTCGCGGATGATCAGACGGATCAGGTCCGCGGTGTTGGTGAGCTTGGCCCGTGAGGACCAGTACATCGGCAGGTAGAAGCCGGAGTAGAACAGGAACGACTCGAGCAGGGTCGACGCGACCTTGCGCTTGAGCGGATCGTCACCGTGGTAGAAGTTCAGGACGATCTCGGCTTTGCGCTGGAGGTTGACGTTCTCCTCGGACCAGCGGAACGCGTCGTCGATGTCGCGGGTGGAGCTGAGGGTGGAGAAGATGGAGCTGTAGCTCTTGGCGTGCACCGATTCCATGAACGCGATGTTGGTGTACACCGCTTCCTCGTGGGGAGTGATGGCGTCCGGGATGAGGCTGACAGCGCCGACTGTGCCCTGAATGGTGTCCAGCAGCGTCAGTCCGGTGAACACGCGCATCGTCAACTGCTTCTCGACAGCGGTCAGCGTCGCCCACGACGGGATGTCGTTGGACACCGGCACCTTCTCGGGCAGCCAGAAATTACTGGTGAGACGCTCCCAGACTTCGGAGTCCTTGTCGTCCTGGACCCGATTCCAGTTGATCGCGGAGACACGATCGATGAGCTTTACCATGAGTGCCTACCTACAGGTCGATGAGCGAGAAGTGGGGACGAAGCTACGTGAAAAGTCGCTGACACGAACACTACTCGTTGTGTCCGACAGTTCAGGGAGGCACTACAAAGTGTGCCCGGAGTGTTGCCGCGGGAAACGACCGTGGTCTCACGAGTCAACGGTCACCACCCCACCGAGCACGGGACGGTTCCGGCCTCGATGGCAGCGACCAACTGCGCGTGATCACGGTCGTTCTGATCGGCGTAGGCGTGTGCGAAGGCAACCATCGCCCGATCGACATTGTCTCCGCGGCCGAGATAGTCGGCGATCGCCTCCGCGTCACCACTACGGGCGTGCGCTCGCGCGAGAACCTCACCGCACGCGGTGGCGAATTCGGTCAGGTACGGCCCGATGATCTCGCCGTCGGGAATGACCTTCATGTCGCGGAACTGCCGAACGTAGAAGTTCATGTCCCCCACAGCCGTCCATCCCACGAACATGTCGGTCGCGCTCTGCAGCATTCTCTGTCCGTTGACCACGCGGGCACCGTGATTGTCGTACCTGCTCGGTTCGAGAAACTGCTCGAACACCGACGGCCCTGCCTGCTTGATCTGCAGGAAGAACGGGTCGCACGTCCGCCGTTCTTCCAGCAGTGCCAGATACACCCGCATTCCCACGCTCCCGACGCCGACCACCTGTCGAACGACGTCGAGAACTCGGAACCTGGACAGCAGACTCCAGATGTGGTCGTCGACCGACTCGCTGTAACCGGCGATCACCGCCTGCACCAGCTCGATCTGGGAATCACCCACGTGCGTGCGAAAAGGTGCGTCCTCGCGAATTCTTCGACGCCCGTCCCTCGTCTCGGTGAACTTGCGGGACGCCCCACGGCTGGTCCGACGCTCGGCTTTCGTTTCGATGAGTTTCTCTGCATGACGGGCGATGCCCGACGAGAAGTGACCGAGCAGACCTGCAACGTCGATGCGGTCGTACCAGATGTCGATCTCCGGCGTGTTCGCGTATGCCCTCATCTTTCTGCAGTACGCCGCCGTCATTGCTGCGACCGCCCGATCGGAACGCTGCGCATCGACCCCGTTCTCTCGCCCGAGGACCACCAGTGACGTCGCCAGCCGTTTGAGATCCCATTCGAACGGGCCGGGCAGGGTTTCGTCGAAGTCGCGGAGGTCGAAGTACAGGTTTCGTTCGGGAGTGGCCCACAATCCGAAGTTCAGCACGTGCGCATCTCCACACAACTGGACCTCGACGCCGGTGTGCGGAGTCGACGCGAGGTCGGCTGCCATCACGGCAGCGGCACCGCGGAAGTAGGTCCACGGCGATGCGGACATTCGGGCGTATCGGATCGGCAGCAGCTCCGGCACCCGAATGACGTTCTGCGCCAGCACTGTTTCGAGCGCATCGTGACCACGCGAGGCCGGATCCCACAGGGCCAGGCGGCTGCGGGGTACGCGCCGGCGGGCGTGTCGACCACGCAAGAATTGCTCGGAAGGACGCGCGTCCTTCCGAGCAATCGTCACATCGGTGTCGGATTCGACCTCGCCGCCCGCTTCGGTGTCCATGCCTGATTATGCTCCGCAGCGCGCCGCGGTACAGCGGTATTCGCCACGGGTCGACCGACCGCGACGACTACAGCATGCAGGACACGCAGCCCTCCACCTCGGTGCCTTCGAGGGCCAACTGGCGCAGGCGGATGTAGTACAGCGTCTTGATGCCCTTGCGCCATGCGTAGATCTGCGCGCGGTTGATGTCGCGGGTGGTGGCGGTGTCCTTGAAGAACAGCGTCAAGGACAGGCCCTGATCGACGTGTTGTGTTGCGGCAGCGTAGGTGTCGATGATCTTCTCGTACCCGATCTCGTACGCGTCCTGGTAGTAGTCCAGGTTGTCGTTGTCGAGGTACGGTGCCGGGTAGTAGACGCGGCCGATCTTGCCTTCCTTGCGAATCTCGATCTTGGACGCCACCGGGTGAATCGACGAGGTGGAGTTGTTGATGTACGAGATGGACCCGGTCGGCGGAACGGCCTGCAGGTTCTGGTTGTAGATTCCGTACTCCTGCACCGACGCCTTCAGCGCGGACCAGTCGGCCTGCGTCGGAATGGTGACATCGGAGTCGGCGAACAGCTTCGCGACCTTGGGCGTAGCGGGTTCCCAGACCTGATCGGTGTACTTGTCGAAGAACTCCCCCGACGCGTACTTGGAATCCGGGAAGCCCTTGAAGTACTGGCCGCGCGCCTTGGCCAGCTGGTTCGACGCCTGAATCGCGTGGAACAGCACCGTGTAGAAGTAGATGTTGGTGAAGTCGATTCCCTCGGTGGAGCCGTAGTGAATGCGCTCCCGTGCGAGGTAACCGTGCAGATTCATCTGCCCAAGGCCGATGGCATGAGAATCGTTGTTACCCTGCTCGATCGACGGCACGGAGAAGATGTGCGTCTGATCCGACACAGCTGTGAGGCCGCGAATGGCCACGGCGATGGTCTTACCGAAGTCGGGCGAGTCCATCGTCTTGGCGATGTTCAGCGAACCGAGGTTGCACGAGATGTCCTTGCCGACATGGCTGTACGAGAGATCGTCGTTGAACGTGGACGGAGTCGAGACCTGCAGGATCTCCGAGCACAGGTTGGAGTGCGTGATCTTGCCCTTCACCGGGTTCGCACGATTGACGGTGTCCTCGTACATGATGTACGGGTAACCGGACTCGAACTGCAACTCGGCGAGCGTCTGGAAGAACTCACGCGACTTGATCTTGGTCTTGCGAATCCGCTTGTCGTCGACCATCTCGTAGTACTTCTCGGAGACGTCGATATCTGCGAACGGGACGCCGTAGATGCGCTCGACGTCGTACGGCGAGAACAGGTACATGTCCTCGTTCTTCTTCGCCAGCTCGAACGTGATGTCCGGGATGACGATTCCGAGCGAGAGCGTCTTGATGCGGATCTTCTCGTCCGCGTTCTCACGCTTGGTGTCGAGGAACTTGTAGACGTCGGGGTGGTGCGCGTGCAAGTACACCGCGCCTGCGCCCTGACGTGCACCGAGCTGGTTGGCGTACGAGAACGAGTCCTCGAGCAGCTTCATGATCGGGATGACACCCGAGGACTGGTTCTCGATGCGCTTGATGGGCGCACCGGCCTCGCGAATGTTGCTCAACAGCAAGGCAACTCCGCCACCGCGCTTGGACAGCTGCAGAGCAGAGTTGATGGAGCGGCCGATGGACTCCATGTTGTCCTCGATACGCAGCAGGAAGCAGGACACGGGCTCGCCGCGCTGCTTCTTGCCGGAGTTGAGGAAGGTCGGTGTAGCGGGCTGGAAGCGGCCGGCGATGATTTCGTCGACCAGATCGGTGGCCAGAGCCTCGTCCCCGGCGGCCAGCGTCAGCGCCACCATGCACACCCGGTCCTCGAAACGCTCGAGGTAACGCTTGCCGTCGAACGTCTTGAGCGTGTACGAGGTGTAGTACTTGAACGCCCCGAGGAACGTGGGGAACCGGAACTTCTTCGAGTACGCGTGGTTGATCAGGAACTTGACGAACTCACGGGAGTACTGATCCAGAACCTCGGGCTCGTAGTAGTTCTCCTCGACGAGGTAGTCCAACTTCTCGTCCAGATCGTGGAAGAACACGGTGTTCTGATTGACGTGCTGCAGGAAGAACTGATTGGCAGCCTCGCGATCCTTCTCGAACTGGATCTCACCGTTGGGACCGTACAGATTGAGCATCGCGTTGAGCGCGTGGTAATCCATGTCGCCGTCGCCGCGGACGGTGGTGGGTACGGGTGCTGCGTCGGTGATGGTCGGTGCCACGGCGATGCTCCTACTGGGTATGTGGTGTGTGGTGCTCTAGTGCGTGTGGGCGGCGCGTCGGACTTCACGTTCCCAGAAGTCCTCCAGCCCCTCGCGGACCCGCACTACGTCCTCGGGGGTGCCCATCAATTCGAATCGGTACAGATACGGAACTGCGCACTTCTGCGAAATGACATCTCCCGCAAAACAGAACGAGTCACCGAAGTTCGTGTTTCCGGCAGCGATGACAGCTCGGATCAACGAGCGATTGTGCTCGTCGTTGAGAAACTTGATCACTCGCTTGGGGACGTAGTTGGTGTCGCGCCCGGAGTACGTGGTCCCTCCCCCGTACGTCGGCACGACGAGAACGTAGGGAGTGTCGACACGAAAGGTGCCGTCCGGATCACGCAGAGGGATTCGTGTCGCGGGAATGCCCAACTTCGAGACGAAGCGATGAGTGTTCTCGGACGCGCTGGAGAAGTAGACCAGTGAGTGGGAGGACTGCGGTTGCGAACTCACCGCTCACTCACTTTCTCGTTCTGTTCAAGCAGCGTTCGCTGCGAGGGTCTTGATACGGTCCGGGCGGAAGCCGGACCAGTGATCGTCACCGGCGACGACAACCGGGGCCTGCAGGTAACCGAGGGCCATGACGTAGTCGCGCGCTTCGGGATCCTGCGAGATGTCGATGACCGAGTACTCGATACCCGCCTTGTCGAGGGCGCGGTAGGTGGCATTGCACTGAACGCAGGCGGGCTTGGTGTAAACGGTGATGCTCATGGTGTCCCTCTTTCCGTTGTCGCCATCGGGTGCACCGACGCGACCGATGTGCTCTGCGTGTGGCACCGAGAACATCTCCCGCTCAGGGCGACTTCGACCTGCTCGAGCCCGTTGTGCACGTTCTTCGAGTTGTGGCCTCTCGGTCGGTCAAACACTACACCTAGTGTCCGACATCTGCCTACAACACGAGATGTTGCGAACAACATGCTTGGTATTCGCTGGTCACGGCTTTATCGGGCCGGAAATATCGGGCCGCATCGGCGTGTCGCACGTCACACCGACTATGTGTTGTCCATCACAACGGAACTCGGCCGGGACAGTGACGCGTGCCGGCCCTCCCCCGGCACGACGAAGGGCCCTCGAACTTCTTCGAGGGCCCTCGTCGTCGATCACGCAGTCGTCAGCGCTGACGCGCCTTGAACCGCGGTTCCTTCTTGTTGATCACGAACACCGTGCCACGGCGTCGCACCACCTGTGCACCGGGCTTGTTCTTGAGCGATTTCAACGAGTTTCTCACCTTCATGAAACCATCTTACATGAAAATGATTCTCATAACCGAGACAGGGTCACGCACTCACGAGCTCGTCGGCAGCCTTGACCAACTCGGCGACGACATGGCCGATCTCACCGGAGACCTCGGCGTTCTCGCGCGGGTGCGCCGAACCGAACTTGTCCATGGTGCCGCCGATGGAGAGCTGGACATCTTCGAGAACGGTTCCGCCTGCAATGCGCACGGCCTTGCTGGTGTCCTCGTGTGCCCACTTGGCTCCGTTGCCGCTGGGCGACGCGCTGATGACGACGACCGGCTTGCCCACCATGGCACCGGCACCGTACGGACGGGAGAGCCAGTCGATGGCGTTCTTCAGCACGGCCGGAATGGTGCCGTTGTATTCGGGCGTGACCAGCAACAACGCCGAGGCCTTTTCGGCAGCGGCCCGCAGCGCGAGTGCGCCCTCGGGCACCGATCCCTCGACGTCGATGTCCTCGTTGTAGAAGGGGACATCTCCGAGTCCGTCGTAGACCACTACCTCGGCACCGGCGGGTGCCACGGTGACAGCGGTCTCGGCGATTCGCCTGTTCACCGACTCGGCGCGCAAGCTTCCGACGAGAACGAGTACATGAGCGTCTGACATGAGGTTATTCCTTCGCAAGTTCGGATGACGTGATCGTCGTGTCAATTCCTACCATCCAAACGGACCGTGGTCCATTTATGTTCCCGGCAAGGTAGGCTTCGGCTGTGACCGGCCCGATGCTGCCCATAGCGGGCGAGGAATCCGAACGGTGCGACGCAGCGCGCAACCGTCGGCTGCTCCTCGACGCCGCAACGGATCTGGTGGCGACCGTCGGAGCCGACGCCATCACCATGGACGCAGTGGCCAGTAAGGCCGGAGTGGGCAAGGGCACAGTATTCCGTCGCTTCGGGAACCGGGCCGGGCTGATGCGCGCGTTGCTCGACCACACCGAGAAGAAGCTGCAGCACTCGTTCATGTTCGGCGACCCGCCGCTCGGCCCGGGAGCCGACCCGATCGATCGCCTCGTCGCTTTCGGCCGAGCTCGACTGGAGTTCGTCAACGTCCAGGGGGAAGTGCTGCGCGCCGCGGAGAGCGCTGACGACGCGCGATATTCCGCCCCGGCGCACATGGTCAACTTCACCCACGTCCTGTCGCTGCTCCGCGCAGCCGAGGTGGACGGGGATCTCGAATTGCTCGCGTACTGGCTGCTCACACCACTCGAGGCCACCCTGGTACTCCACCAGTACCGAGATCTGGGGATGCCGATGGATCGCCTGGCCGACGGCTGGGAAGACCTGGTACGCAGGGCAACTCGAGTCCGATAGCCATCGGGGCAACTCGCCTTCGGTAGATCCGTCGCTCACAGCCCGACGACGGCCGCGGCCGCCGCGTGCAGCGCGGTGCCGTACGAGCGGCCGTGCCCGGCCGCATGAACGGCGAGCGGATGCAGCTGATGCAGAGCCGTGCGCTCGCGCCACCCGGATCGCAACGGCTGCACCGCCTCGTAGCCGTCGACGACGACGTCGAGGTGGGGGCAACCGAACAGTGCGAGCATCGCCAGATCGGTCTCGCGGTGCCCACCGTGCGCTGCCGGGTCGATCAGCACCACTCCCGCGTCGGTCCAGAACACGTTGCCGTTCCAGAGGTCGCCGTGAATACGGCTCGGCGGCTCCGCGTCGTCGAAGTCGCCGTCCGCGATGCGTCCGCACGCCGATTCGACGATCGCCGCCTCGCCCTGTGTCACCGTGCCGGCGTCGACCGCGATTCGGAGAAACGGCACCACTCGTTCGGCCGCGTAGAAGGCACCCCAGGTTCGGTGCACCGTACTGCTCATGGGCCGGGATCCGATGAACAGCTGACCCGAGAAGGCGACGCCGTCGGAGCCGACCGGCGGCGCACCGAACCCACCGGCTCCGGCAGAGTGCGTCGATGCCAGTGCGCGCCCGAATCGTTCGGCTGCGGCGAGCGTGGGACGGGCCGCGGCCAGCCGCTCGAGTTCGATGTACGTCCGGTCGTGCCCGATCACTCCGACGACCGGGGCCGCCGTCTCGCCGAGCCACCGAAGCCCGGCGGCCTCGGCGGCGTAGAAGTCGGGGTGGGCCTGGGGGTTTCGCTTGACGAAGGTATCGGAGGATCCACTCACGACCACCGACACTACGCACGGCGCGAGATCGAATCCCGGCACTCGTCATTAGGATGGCGTGATGGGACACATCAACTCGGAATTGCGCTCGGGGATCATGCGTGAGCTGGCCGTGCAGTCGACCATCGACCCGAGCACGGAGGTCCGCAGACGAGTGGACTTTCTCAAGGACTACCTGGCGTCGACTCCGGCCTCGGGATTCGTACTCGGAATCAGTGGCGGTCAGGACAGCACGCTCACCGGCAAACTCGCCCAACAGGCAGCAACGGAGCTCCGAGCCGACGGACACGAGGCCGAGTTCGTCGCCGTTCGCCTCCCCTACGGTGTGCAGGCCGACGAGGACGACGCATCGATCGCGTTGAAATTCATCGATCCCGACCGCACGGTGACGGTGAACATCAAGGACGCTGCCGACGCCGCAGCGGCCGCGACCGCGGACGCGCTGGGAAGTGCCGAAATCCGAGACTTCGTCCGCGGCAACATCAAGGCGCGCCAGCGCATGGTGGCCCAGTACGCACTCGCCGGCGAACTCGGCTACGTCGTCGTGGGCACCGATCACGCCGCCGAGGCGATCACCGGTTTCTTCACCAAGTTCGGTGACGGCGGCGTCGATCTGACTCCGCTGACCGGCTTGAGCAAGCGTCAAGGTGCGGCGCTGCTGCGCGAACTGGGAGCACCCGAGAGCACCTGGCGCAAGGTTCCCACCGCAGATCTGGAGGACGATCGTCCGGCGCTTCCCGACGAGGAAGCGCTCGGTGTCACGTACGAACAGATCGACGACTACCTGGAGGGCAAGGACGTCACCGACGAGGTCGCCGACAAGCTGGAGAAGATGTTCCTCGCAACTCGTCACAAGCGCACGGTGCCCGTGACGCCGTTCGACGATTGGTGGAAGAGAAGCAGCTGAATCGGGCAGCCACAGGTCGGTGGCGCGGCGAACCGGGTGTGCTCAGCCGCCGGCGAAGGGCGGCAGTACGTCGACCCTGCCGCCGATCGTGCGCCCGAGATCGCGGGTGAGATCATCTCCCACCAGGTAGGCCGAGACCCGAAGAATCGGCTCCATCGGCGCGCCGTGCCGAGACAGGATCAGCTCTCGCAGATCTGCGAGGGTGGCACCGACCGGCACGGTGAGGTACTCGGACTCGCAGTGCGACGCGTCGACCGCTGCAGCGAAGTACCGCACCTCCACCCGGGTGTCAGCCACCGATGGCTCCCATGCTGCGGGTGGGAGGTACGAAGCCGTCGGCGTCGATGCCGTGCCCCGCCCACTTGTTCCACATCGCCCCGCGCCACACCGCTGCCAGTTCGTCGTCGGTGGCACCGCCGCGCAGAGCTGCCCGAAGATCGGTCTCGTCGTCGCTGAACAGACAGGACCGAATCGTTCCTTCTGCAGTGATCCTGGTGCGGTCGCAATCACCGCAGAACGAGCGCGTCACCGACGCGATGATGCCGACGGTCGCATCGGTACCGTCGACGCTCCATTCCTCGGCCGGTGCCGACGGATCGGCGCGCCCCACCTCACGTAGGTCGAACTCGGTGGACAGCTCGTCGAGCAAGGTCTGGGCGTCGATCATGTTGGCCCGAGCCCACTCGTGGTCGGCATCGAGCGGCATCTGCTCGATGAAGCGCAGTGCCACCCCTTCGTCGAGACACCACCGCAGTAGATCGACTGCACCGGACAGCGTGTCGCGCATCAGAACTGCGTTGATCTTCACCGGACCGATGCCCGCTCGCTTCGCCGCTCGGATGCCGGCCAGTACCGACGGCAATCGGTCGCGTCTGGTCAGCCGCGCGAAATCTTCGCGGTCGACCGAATCCAGGGACACGTTGACCCGGGTCAAACCGGCATCGGCCAATGCCCCGGCGCGGTGCTCCAGACCCACTGCGTTGGTGGTCATCGACAGCGGTACACCTGCCGCAGCATCGGAGCACAGCCTCAAGATCTCGTCGAGGTCGCGGCGCATCAACGGCTCGCCTCCGGTGAAGCGCACGTCCCGAATACCCAGCAGCCGCACGGACACCGACACCACTCGCGCGATCTCGGCCGGCGTGAGCAGGTTCGACGCAGGAATAGCCGGAAGCCCCTCCTCCGGCATGCAGTAGGTGCACCGCAAGGAGCACTTCTCGGTGATGGAGATACGCAGGTCGCGCGCGACTCGGCCGAATCGATCGATCAGATGCGGCACGTCCGGCCGGTCGGACACCGGGCCGACACTGCCTGCCGTCGAACCTTTGGTGGTGCCGAACCCGGGAATGCCCAGCGAGGTGACACTGTCCACCGTCACCTCGTACCTCGTCTCCGTCGGAAATCACGTCTGTCGTTCGTGTGTCTACCCATTATGCCGCAGCCCACACCGAGTGGACGGATCGGCGTGCTTAGGATTGGCACCCATGACGGTTGAGCACACGCACGCGATCACTGGATTCGCACAGTGACCGCTGTATCGGTCGAGGAACACACCGCCGCGGTCGAGACTCTGCTCGCGGCGTTGACCACGAGAACAGCTCAGCGAATTCCTCTCGACGACGCGCTGGGACGCGTCGCGTTCGAGGACGTGCGATCGCCGGTCGATCTGCCGCTGTTCCGCAACTCGCAGATGGACGGCTATGCCGTGGATTCTCGATCCGTGGCCACGACCCCGGTGACGCTTCCGGTCTCGACGATCATCGCCGCAGGCCCGACGGAATCGGCAGTCCTCGCCTCGGGCAGCGCCGCCAAGATCATGACCGGTGCCCCCATTCCGGACGGAGCGGACGCAATCGTCCCCGTCGAAGACACCTCCGTACCGGCGGCCGGTTCCGTGAAGATCGAAAGAAGCCGCGCAGCAGGTGAATTCGTACGCGAGCAGGGCAGCGACGTACGCGTCGGAACAGTCCTGGTCGAGTCGGGCCGCGTTCTGGAACCCCGACACATCTCCGTTCTCGCTGCCGTCGGCTTCGGCGACATCGACGTTCGTTCGCGTCCACGCGTGGCCGTCGTGACCACCGGTGCCGAACTGGTCGACGCCGGCTCGACGCTGACGCCCGGTCAGATCTACGACTCGAACGGCATCACCCTCGCCGCACACCTTCGCGCCAGCGGCGCAGAGGTGGTCTCCGTCTCGCGCAGCTCCGACGAGCCGAGCCGCTTTCGCGAGATCCTCGACGCCGCAGCAGAATCGGTCGAGCTGATCATCACGTCCGGCGGAGTATCGATGGGCGACTTCGAGGTGGTCAAGGACGTACTCCGGCCGCTCGGCGGCAACTTCGGGTCGGTTCGTATGCAGCCGGGTGGTCCGCAGGGCATCACGATGTTCGACGGTGTTCCCGTGCTCAGCTTTCCCGGCAATCCCGTCAGTACGGTCGTCTCGTACATCATGTTCGCGCGCAACATCGTTCGGCGAGCGGCGGGTCTGCCGCCGGTGCTCTCGACCACTGCGGCCCTGCACGAACCGATCGTGTCTCCGCCCGGTCGAAGACAACTGCTCCGTGGCCGATTGCGCGACGACGGGCGGGTGGAGCTCGTCGCCGGTCCCGGCTCGCACCTGGTCGCTGCACTGGCATGGGCCGATGTGCTGATCGACATCGACTCCGAGACAACCGAACTCGCTGCAGGATCCGACGTGGAGGTGTGGCCACTGTGACCACAGATGTACCGCAACCCCAACTGTCTCATCTCGACGATCAGGGCCGCGCCCGCATGGTCGATGTGGCGCACAAGAAGGAAACCTCGCGCACGGCCGTCGCCGCCGGTGAGTTCGTCACCACCGCCGAGGTCGTCGCGCTCGTGCGCGCGGACGACATGCCCAAGGCCGACGTTCTCGCCACCGCCCGCATCGCGGGCATCTCGGCGGCGAAGAAGACGTCGGAACTGATTCCGCTGTGCCACCAGCTCGCCCTCTCCTCGGTGAAGATCTCGTTCGGATTCACCGACTCGTCCATCACGGTCGAGGCAACCGCCCGCACCACCGGACGTACCGGGGTGGAGATGGAAGCACTGACCGCGGTCGCCGTAGCCGGCCTGACGCTGCACGACATGGTCAAGGCCGTCGATCCCGGTGCCACCATGAACGGTGTCCGGTTGCTCACCAAAGACGGCGGTAAGCACGGACATTGGCAACGGGACGACGCAGAGGACTCCCCCGATTCTGCGGCTGCGCCGATATTCGATTCCTCACGGTCCGCAGCGGTTCTGGTCGCCTCGACCGGCGGCGCGAACGGATCTCGCCCGGACACCACCGGCCCCACCATCGCGTCCTGGTTGACCGACCGGGGCTTCGCCGTGCGTGGCCCACTGGTGTACGCCGATGCCGACATCGCTACGGGGTTGCAGGACGCCCTACGCGGCGAACCGTCGCTGATCGTCAGCACGGGCGGCACCGGTGTATCCCCCACCGATGCGACCCCCGAGGCGACGGCGGCGCTCCTCGACATCGACATGCCGGGGATAGCCGATGCGATCCGAACCCGCGGAACATCTGCGACACCTCATGCGGTGCTCAGCCGCGGTGTGTCGGGTCTGATCGGACGCACGCTCGTAGTCAACCTGCCGGGCTCGCCGGGTGGCGTGAAGGACGGACTCTCCGTTCTCGACCCGCTCCTCGACCATGTGCTGGCCCAGATCGCCGGAGGAGGCCCCCACGATGAGTGAGCTCGTCGCCCGTATCTCGAACGAACCGTTGAGCACTGCCGAAGTAGAGGTGGCAGTTCAGGATTCGCGTCACGGTGCCGTTGTACTGTTCAGCGGAATCGTGCGCGATCACGACGGCGGGCATGCGGTGGAGACTTTGGAATACCGCGCACATCCCGACGCGGAACGCTTCCTGAGCCGCTGCTGCTCGGAGGTATCGGCAGAGACGGGATTGGCAGTGGCCGCAGTACATCGCGTCGGCGATCTACGGGTCGGCGACCTCGCGCTCGTCGCGGCCGTCGGCTCGGCTCATCGCGCCGAAGCGTTCGAAGCATGCGCCCGACTCGTCGAGCGCATCAAGGCCGAGGTCCCGATCTGGAAGCGTCAGGGATTCGAGGGCGGACGTACCGAGTGGGTCGGGCTGTAAAGGAACTAACCGGTCTCGAGATAACGATGGACCGGAAGCATGGCGGAGGCGTCGTCGGCGTCGTCCGGTCCTCGCACGCAGGCACGCAACCGCTGCTCGACGGCCGACGCATCGAGATCGGTACCGATCAGCACCAGTGACGTCTGCTCGGGCTCACCCCGGGCCCACGACGCAGCCTCGAATCGGATGTGTCGGCCCACCGTGTGCACGACGAACTTCTGCGTGTAGCCGGTGATGCCGAAGTGCACGAATCCCTTGATGCGGTAGAGGTTTCCGGAAGGATTCTCCAAGAACTCGATCAGACGGCGCGGTTCGACGGGAACCGTCGTGACGAATTCGGTGTGTGAGTACTGCGCGTGCAGGTGATGGTCATGATCGTGGTCGTGATCGTGGTTCTCCCGGAGTAGCTCGTCGAACGACAGCTGCACCGCCATTGCCGAATCCACCGAGTGATCGTCACGCCGATCGAACAGCAGCAGCGGGTCGACCCGACCGAAGGCCACGGGTACGACGGGCACGTCTCCTACGACGGACTGCACCGTCGACACCACCGCGGAGCGCTCGGACTCGGTCACCGCATCCGACTTGTTCAGCACCACCAGGTCGGCCAATTGCAGGTGCTGGTCGATCTCGGGATGGCGCGTGCGGGTCCGCGGGAACTCCACCGCGTCGACGACACCGACGAGCCCGCCGTAGACGATGAATTCGTTCTGGCTACCCCTGACCATTCTGATGAGATTGCGGGGTTCGGCCAGGCCGCTGGCCTCCACCACGATCACGTCGATGGCGGACCGACGGTGCGCGAGGGCGTCGAACATCGCGTCCATATCGCTGATGTCGACGGCGCAACAGATGCAGCCGTTACCGAGTGAGACCATCGAATCGACCTGGCCGGCCACGAGCATCGAGTCGATGTTGATCGCCCCGAAGTCGTTGACCACGACCCCTATTCGGATGCCGGAATCATTGCGCAGCAGGTGGTTCAGAAGCGTGGTCTTACCTGCTCCGAGAAAGCCCGCAACTATCACCACCGGAATTCGTCGACGCGCCACGGCGTCCGAGACTACCGGTCGGTGAGAATCTGTTTCAGCAGGCCTCGAGCGAACGTCGACACACTGCTCACGTTGTCCGGGGTCGCGAGTCCTGCCAGGCCGTCGACGCCGAATGCATTCACGTACGGGGACACGCTCTCGAGCAACCTCGACAATGCGCTACGACCCTCGGCCGCGGGGCCTGCGGGGCCGGTTGACGTCGCTGCGGGCGCGGCGGTGTCGGTCGTCGCTGTTGCGGCGGGGGTAGCCGCAGTCGTGGTGACGGCGTCCGCTGGGGTGGAGGCGGTTTCGGCTCCGAGGAGGTAGTCGATGATCCCCGTCGAGATCGCGATCGCATGCTCGAGCTGACCGTCCGAGCTCTCGAGAAGAGCTGCGTCGTCGGGGTTGGATCCGTTGCCCATCTCGACGAACACGAGGGGCACCGTGGTCAGCGCGGGCCCGGCGACATCGGATCGTTCCTGTATCCCGTTCTCGACCCCTGCGTAGTTCGCGGGCTCGAAGCCTGCGCGCACGTAGGAGTCTCGCATCAGCGTCGATGCCGACCGTCCCCCCTCGGACTGGGCAGCATCGGCAGCCGCGCTCGGAATCGGCAGAGTGGGAACGATCAGATGGAACCCGTGCTTGTCCGCATCGGTCGTCGTACTCGTGGAGTCCGCATGAATACTCACGGCCACGTCGGCACCGGAGTCGCTGGCGGCCCGCGCCCTGTCGTCGACGCATCCGCCCCAGCCGGTGTCGTCGGCTCGACTCGTCTCGACCGTCGCACCCAGACTCTCCAGGCTCGATCGGACCAGCTCGCTGACTTTCCAGTTGATCGTGTGCTCGGGCACGCCGTCCAGTGTGGTCATACCGGTGGTCTGGCAATCCTTGGTGCCTCCCCGCCCGTCGTTCACCTGCCGCTGCAGATTCTCCGAGTGTGCGGTGCCCTGGTGACCCGGGTCGAGGAACACTGTCTTCCCCGACAACTCGGTGCCGGCGGCGGGTGCCGTGCTGGACGGTGCGGCGATGGCCGGCGCCGACACGAGCACTCC
Source organism: Rhodococcus sp. 05-340-2 (assembly GCF_002258915.1). NCBI lineage: Bacteria > Bacillati > Actinomycetota > Actinomycetes > Mycobacteriales > Nocardiaceae > Rhodococcus > Rhodococcus sp. 05-340-2. The sequence goes on along the minus strand of NZ_NOYU01000027.1, from coordinate 124,387 downwards.
GACACCGAGCACTCCGGCGCACATCAGCGCCGCTACTGCCGACCTTGTCATCGGTGCAGATTTCATATCGTCGTGGGCGCAACGGTGGAGCTCGCTGCGCTACTCCCCTCTCGGCCCCTCGGACACCGCTGATCCGAGCGGTCACCGCATCGCGGGGCACCACACGTCACAACAGACACTTGCGCCTCAAGTGAAGCAGAAGACGGCCCCGGGGAGACTCGCACAATGATTCGTTAGGGAAATGAGTGCCTTCCGTGACCGATTCGTTGCCGACACGAATGGTCGTTTCGCGCCGAGATCGTCCACGGCCCCACCGAAACGACCACGAACCGACTCGATGATGGAAAACCGCCTTCGAACCGGCCGGTTCGTCTTTTGTCTCCTTTATGACACACGGTCGCAGCGAGACAATGTTCTCGCATGCATATCGACGTTTCGGTAACCACACGATCCGATTTTGTGACAATTCTGGGAATTACGTAACAATTCCCCGGCCCGCGTGGATAACCACATTGTTCAGCCGTATAGTCGCTTCAGTTCGATCTGGACATCCCCGCATCATCCCCTGCATCATTGGAGAGCTTCAGCATGGCCAGAAAAGTCTATGTGCAACTAGTCGACGACATCGACGAAAAACCGATCGAATCCGGTGGCGAACACATAACCTATTCGGTCAACGGAGTCAGCTACGAAATCGACCTGAGCGACAAGAACGCGAAGGAATTTCACCGCAAGCTCGACTATTACATCGAGCACTCCACCAAGGTCGGTGGAAAGCGAACGAAGAAGTCGAGCACTCCCGCAACCGGCGCCAAGCGCGACGCCAATCAGACCAAAGCCATCAGAGAATGGGCCAAGGCGAACGGCCACAACATCTCGGCGCGAGGCAGAATCCCCGCCGAGGTCGAGCAGGCGTTCGACGCAGCACACTGAGCCGTCGATCGACGAATCGGCTCCGGGCGGGACGCTCGGATGCCGACTCGGCGGTCGGTGACACCGAAACAAGAAAAGCGTCGCCCGGGGGCGACGCTTTTTCATTGACCGAAAACGAGCTTGTCCTTCTCGGTGGAGCTAAGGGGACTCGAACCCCTGACCCCCACACTGCCAGTGTGGTGCGCTACCAGCTGCGCCATAGCCCCGAGTACTGCGTGCTCCCGCTCATGCGGTTGCTCGAACGAAGTTACACCATCGGTCGCAGCAGCAACAAATCACCTGGTGCGGCCGGTACCGAATCCTCGATCACCGACCGCACCCACGCCCCGAGATCAGTTGATCGACGCAAGCCATTCCGAGTCACCGAGCGCATCGACGACCCGACCGTCGACGAGGACCCCTGGCGTTCCACGGGCACCCGACGCCGCCAACGCGTCCCGTCCGGTGTTCGCATCCGCTACTGCTGCGTCGCGCTGCGCACCGGCGGCGATGCATTCCGTTGCCAGATCGCTGGCTCCGACGGATCGGGCGAGTTCCGCGAGTTCGGCATCGGTTCGGTCGGAGTCACCGCCTTCTTCGGGGCGAAATTCCGGGTCGAACAGCCCGGCGTGAAATGCGGAGTAGACCCGCGCGTTCTCTGTCGCTGCCACGCAGTGCGACGCCGCGACGGCACGCGTCGAATAGTCACCGGACGGCGACTGCGGATCCAGGAAATTGACCAGGTGGTAATTCACCGAGACGACACCGTCGTCGATTTTCTGAGCCAGCTCCTGGCCGTGTTTCACTTCGAGGTCGCCACAGAACGGGCACATCGGATCCTCGAAGACATCGATGACCCGCTGCGCTTCCGGACGCGACAGCTGCACCACCCCGTCACCCGGCAACGACAATTCGACCACCGGATTCTTGACCGTTCCGTAGCCATCGTTGCGTGGAGCGTCGCTTCCGCTCTGCCACATGATCGCCACCGCGATGACGATCACCACTACGACGAATGCGATGCCACCCAATACGTAGGTCATCGTGTTGGAGGTTGCCTCGGGTGTGTGTTTCGTACTCGATATCTTCTTCTGGCTCACACAGCGAATACTACGGTTGCGTCCGTCAGGCGCGCTCGCGTCCGAGGGTGTCCGGAACTCGCGACCACCAGAGTCCTGCCAGGAGAAGCAGCGCTCCCGTCACGGCGAAAGCCGGACCGAACGAGACCTGTTCGACGATCATCCCGGCCACGATCGGGCCGATGACCGCGCCGACATCGGAGGCCATCTGGAATGCAGCCAGTACGGGCCCTCCGCGCGCCTTCGAGCCGATCACGTCGGCAACCGAGGCCTGCTGGGCGGGGCTCATCAGACCCGATCCGATGCCGGCGATCAACGACACCACGAGAAACAGCACGGGATCGTGGACGTACCCCATCACGACGGTCCCCAGGCCGCACACCGCCAACCCACCCACCATGAATGGCTTTCGTCCGCGCACATCGGACAGGCGACCTGCACTGGTGAGAACCAGCGCATTTCCCACTGCGAACACTGTCAGCGCGATACCGACGAACACCTCGGATCGCTGCATCGCCTCCACCACGAACAACGGCACCAAGGCCACCCGAACACCGAACACAGCCCAACCGTTGGCGAAATTCGATGCCAGCGCCGCCTGGTACGACGGGATCCGCAGCGCGGCAAGCAATGACATCGTCGGCGGTGCCGAGCCCTTCTCCGGCTTGACGAGGTCGGAATTGCCCAGGGTGAAATACACGACGGCCGCGGCGATCACCAGAGCCACGGCATAGATGACGAAAGGCACCCGCAGACCGAACCCGACGAGCGCGCCGCCGACGAGCGGACCGCCGATGGTTCCCAACAGGAAGGCGGTCGCATACAGGCCGGAGATGCGGCCACGACTGGTCGGAGGACTGATCCGGATCAGCAGTCCCAGTGCCGACACCGAGAACATCGTCGAGCCGATGCCGCCGAGTCCGCGGAACACCAGCAGCTGCCAATACGTCTGGGCCAGAGCGCACGCACCGGTGGACACCGCAACGATCAGCAGTCCGATCAGGTACACGGGCCGCTCGCCGAGCCGCTGCACCAGAGCACCACTGGCGGGTGCGAACAGCAACCGCATGAGAGCGAATGCACTGATGACCGCCGACGCCGCCGTGTACCCGACGCCGAATTCCCGGGCGAACTGTGGCAGAGCGGGCGCGACGATGCCGAATCCGAGCGCGATGACGAACGCCGCCGACACCAGAACCCAGATCTCGGGTGGGAGCTTGCCTCCGGGTCGGAATGCCGGCTCGGGAGCCGAACTGTCGTTGTCGGGTGGAGGTGAGTCGGTCACGAGCTCTCGAGTGCGGACGACACCAGTTCACGTGCTGCGGCTTGCACTCGGGCGAGATGCTCTTCGCCCTGGAACGACTCTGCGTAGATCTTGTAGACGTCCTCGGTTCCGGACGGGCGCGCAGCGAACCAGGCGCTCTCCGTCGTCACCTTCAGGCCACCGAGGGCGGCTCCGTTTCCCGGAGCCTCGGTCAGCGTTGCCGTGATCGGTTCGCCTGCCAACTCGGTGGCGGTGATCTGGTCGGGCGAGAGCTTGGCGAGAACGGCTTTCTGCTCGCGGGTTGCCGGTGCATCGACGCGGGCATACGTCGGATTCCCGAACTTCGCAGTGAACTCGCCGTAGCGCTGCGACGGCGTGGATCCGGTGACGGCGGTGATCTCGGACGCCAGCAGTGCGAGAACGATGCCGTCCTTGTCGGTGGTCCAGACTCGGCCGTTGTGTCGGAGGAACGACGCTCCTGCGCTCTCCTCACCGCCGAATCCGAGCTCGCCTGCGAGCAGACCCGGAACGAACCACTTGAACCCGACCGGCACCTCGAGCAGACGACGGCCGAGAGCTGCGACGACCCGGTCGATCATCGACGAGCTCACCAACGTCTTGCCCACTGCCGCCGTGGGCGACCAATCGGGTCGGTGCGTGAACAAGTAGTCGATGGCGACGGCGAGGAAGTGATTGGGATTCATCAGGCCACCGTCGGGAGTGACGATGCCGTGCCGGTCGGAGTCGGCATCGTTGCCCGTCGAGATGTCGAACCGATCGCGGGCTGCGATGAGCGACGCCATCGCGTTCGGCGACGAGCAATCCATCCTGATCTTGCCGTCGGTGTCGAGAGTCATGAAGCGGAATGTGCCGTCCACCAACGGGTTCACCACGGTCAGGTCCAGATTGTGCCGCTCGGCGATGGCATCCCAGTAATCGACACTCGCGCCGCCCAGCGGATCTGCGCCGATGCGAACTCCGGCAGCACGGATCGCATCGAGATCGAGCACGTTCGGCAGGTCGTCCACATAGGTGCCGAGGAAGTCGTAGCGCGAGACGCTCCCCGCGAACGCCTGCGCGAGCGTCACCCGCTCGATGCCCGAAATGCCGGTGCGCAGAAGCTCGTTCGCGCGAGCGGCGATGACCGATGTGGCATCACTGTCGGCAGGACCGCCGTGCGGAGGGTTGTACTTGAAGCCGCCGTCCCGGGGCGGGTTGTGCGACGGAGTCACCACGATGCCGTCGGCCTTCGCCGCGGGGCCCGATTCGTTGTACCGAAGGATGGCGTGACTGACTGCCGGGGTCGGGGTGTACCGATCCCCCGAATCGACCAGTACGTCGACGTCGTTGGCCGCCAACACTTCCAGAGCCGTCGTCCAGGCGGGTTCCGACAACGCGTGGGTGTCCCGGCCGATGAACAACGGCCCGGTGATGCCTTGCGCAGCGCGGTACTCCACGATCGCCTGCGTCGTCGCCACGATGTGTGCCTCGTTGAACGCCGAATCCAAGCTGGATCCTCGATGCCCTGATGTGCCGAACACCACCTGCTGGCTGGGTTCCGACACGTCGGGAACTCGCGAGTAGTACGCCGTCACGAGCTGCGAAAGATCTACCAGATCCTCCGGCAGTGCAGTGGTTCCAGCTCTCTCGTGCGCCACGATGCGCCTCCTCGTTGATCGACGAACCGAAATCCTCGACCAACCCTAGCGCCGCTGCCTCCCCCACGAGCTACTTGCTGGGTCCTTTCGGCGGCCGTGGGAGGAAATAGCTGGTCCGCTGCTGGTATTCGCGATACCCCGGACGCTTTTCCATGCTGCGCTCGAGCAACCGCGCACCGGTGGCGAACACCAGGAAGTACGTCATCGCCATGGGCGACAGCAGCGTGAACACTCCGGGCCACGCCGACGCCGCGACGAGGAACAGTCCCCACCAGACTGCCGAGTCACCGAAGTAGTTGGGGTGCCGCGTCCAGGACCACAGCCCACGATCCATGATCTTGCCCTTGTTCGACGCGTCGGCCTTGAAGGCCGTCAACTGCGCATCCCCCACTGCCTCGAACGTCCATCCGAGAATCCAGACCAGTACGCCGAGTACGACGACCGGCAGAACGGATCCGTGGGCGACAGCGGAAACCTGCAGCGGCAGGGACACGAACCACAATGCAACCGCCTGCGTCAGGTAGATCTTCCGCAGGGCGTACAGGGTTTTGTTACCGGTGGCCTTGGCGAGCAGTTCGGTGTAGCGCGGATCCTCACCGTGCCCACGCGAGCGTCGAAAGACGTGCACTGCGAGACGAAGTCCCCACACACCGACGAGTACGAGCAGAAGTATTCGACGCCACAATTCGCCTGTTCCGGTCACAGCCGAGATCAGCGCGATCAGAACGAACCCGCCGCCCCACGTCACGTCCACGACGTTGTGGCGTCCGATGCGCGCGCCGATGAGGGCGGTGACGATCATCAGGACGGCGGTACCGCCGAGGCTGGAAAGCGATACCGTGAGGAAGTCGGACCAGTTCACCGCGGGCCCACCCACACCGGCCGCACCGGTTCCATCTCGGACGTCCCGTTCTCGGACCGAACCGCCAGAATCTGGTCGACGCCCATCCTGTTGTCCCGGAACGCCATTCCGCCGCCGATCAGGTACAGCCGCCACACCCGAGCGACCTCTTCCCCGACCATCGCCACCACCTCGTCGAAGCGCGCCTCGAAGCGCTCGGTCCAGACATCGACGGTCCGCACGTAATGCTCCCGAAGGGCGTGGACGTCGCGAACCTCCAGCCCTGCCTCCTCGATCATCGCGACGGTCCGCCCGACGGGGCGCATGTACATGTCCGGCGCGATGAACGACTCGATGAATGCTCCGCCGCCGGGGTTGTCACCTTCTCTTCGCGACATCTGCTGAATCAACACGCGTCCACCCGGCTTGACGTTGGTGTGCAGTGCGGCGGTGTAGGTCGGGTAATTGGCCTCCCCCACGTGCTCACCCATCTCGATCGACGCCACCGCGTCGAAGGGCCCGTCCGGAATCTCTCGATAATCCTGAATTCGGATCTCGACGTTGTCCTGCAGTCCTCGGTCGGCAATTCGTTTGTCGATGAAGGCTTTCTGTTCGCGCGAGATGGTCACTCCGACGACCTGCGCTCCGTACTCCTGAGCCGCATGCAGGCTCAGGGACCCCCAGCCGCAGCCGACGTCGAGAAAGCGTTGCCCGGCACGCTTGTCCAGACCGATCTTTCGACAAACGAGGTCGAGTTTGTCGCGTTGGGCATCGTCGAGGGTGTAGTCCGGCGAATCCGAGGTCCAGTACGCCGACGAGTACGCCATGTGCGAATCGAGCACCAATTCGTAGAAGTCGTTCGACAGGTCGTAATGGTGACTGATCGCGGCGCGGTCGCGAAGCACCGAGTGCAGCCGCCCTTTCACCGATGCCTGCGACACGGGCGGCGGCAGAGGACGGCCGAACACTCCGAGATCCTTGGCCAGTTTCGCCAACCGCAGGAGCGACGCCGGCCCCGGTCGTATCGCCGAGAGTCGGCGCTCACGCACCACACCCCAGACGTGATCGAGGGCCGCGGCGAGATCGCCGTCGACGTCCAGCTCCCCGGTGACGTAGGCCTGTGCAGCACCGAGTTCGCCGGGGCTCCACAGCAATCGACGAAGGGCGCTCGGGCTCCGCAACAGCACTCGCGGTGCCGACGCATCTCCCGCAACGGATCCGTCCCACGCCTGCAGCCGAACGGGAAGCGGACCACCCACCAGGGGTTCGATCAGCTCGGCAATCCGGTGTGCGACACCGACACTGCGGTCGGTCCGGTCGACGGAAAGTGTCGAGGTGGTCATCGGTTGTCCCTTCGGTCGAGCACGATCTGCTGAACATCGAGGTATCCGGATCGAAATCCGGCCTCCGAGTAGCACAGGTAGAAATGCCACATTCGCGCGAACACCTCGTCGAAACCGAGCTCCTCGGCCTCGCTGCGGTATTCACGGAAGCGCCTGTCCCACTGAGCGAGGGTTCGCGCGTAGTGATCGCCCATCGACAGACGCTCGCGAACCCGAAGCGAAGTGCTCTGCTCGGTCACCTCCTCGATGGCCCGCACGGACGGCAGGAATCCGCCGGGAAATATGTACTTGTGGACCCAGGTGTACGTGTTTCGGGTAGCCAGCATTCGGTCGTGCGGCATCGTGATGGCTTGGAGGGCAACCCGCCCACCCGGTGCGAGCAGCGCGTCGATCGTCTCGAAGTACGTCGCCCAGTACTGATGCCCGACGGCCTCGATCATCTCGACCGACACGATCGCGTCGTACTCGCCGTCGACCAAGCGGTAGTCGAGGAGATCGATCTGGATCCGGTCTCCGTAACCGGCAGCGGCACAGCGCTTACGCGCCAATTCCTGCTGTTCGGTCGACAAGGTCACCGACCGGACCGTCGCACCACGAGCTGCCGCACGGATGGCCAGCTCACCCCATCCGGTACCGATCTCGAGCACCCTGGTTCCCTCGCCGACACCCGCCCGGTCGAGTAGCCGGTCTATCTTGCGACGCTGAGCGTCGGCGAGCTCCTCACTGTCGTCGTCGTTTCCCGATTCGGCGAACAACGCACTGGAGTACGTCATCGTCTCGTCGAGGAAGAGTTCGAAGAGGTCGTTCGACAGGTCGTAGTGGCGCGAGATGTTGGATCGCGTGTTCTTGGTCGTATTCCGCTCGCTCCGTGGAGGCTTGGGGATATAGAGCCCTCGGAGGCGCTGCAGGGACTTCGGAATCAGGGACGCCATGCGACGGGCGAAGACCTCGAGCACAGCAGTGAGATCCTCGGCATCCCAGTCTCCGGCCATGTATGCCTCACCGAATCCGATGAGTCCACTGTCGCCGACCCGTGCGGCGAAGTCGTGTGGTCGATAGACGGTCATCAACGGTGCATCGGCCGAGCCGGCCCCGATGACCTCGCCGTCGGGCATCGCCACCCGAACCTGCAATCGCGCGACCGCGCGGCGGAAGAGGAAGTCGGCGACGGGTGCTGCGGCTGCAACCTTCATGCCACCGGGAACCTGGGCGATCTGAGGCCAGACCCGTGGATCCACCAGCGGGCGCGGACCGACAGCGGAACCACCGCACGGGTTCGACACAGAATCGGCCTTCGACACAGTTGTCATCTGTTGGCCCCTTCCTTCTGGAATTCTCGCGCCCCGGGAGGGGCAGGTTTCTGCACGATCTTCAGACCCCGCGCCCAGAGCCGAATGCCCTGCCAGCGGATCTGTATCACCACCCGTAACGGCGCACACGGGATCTCGAGTGCGGTGCGGAGAATGGACCACGACGTCACCTTTCGACGACGGCCGTGGACGGTCGCCACGAACGGAGGCCGACCGGGTCGTTCGAGGACGATCGACAGCCGGAGTGCGGCGTCCGGCTCGGGTAGCCGCATGGAGTATTCGCCGTCGACGTCGTTGAACGGCGAGACGTAGAACTCCTTGGTCGTGCGGGCCGCACCGCGATGATCGGTGTGCAGCAGATACCGGTATCGCTCGCCGTAGGTGTTGTGCACCTCCGCCACCACGCAGCGGAGCTCTCCGTCGCGATCGTGACACCAGTACACACTCAATGGGTTGAACGTGTGCCCGAACACCCGCGCACTGGCCAACATCGTGATCCGTCCGCCGCCGAGGTCGATACCGCTCTCCGCCAGGAACGCGTCGACGTTCTGGCGGATGGTGGCGTCGGGGTCACCGAGGTGGTCACGGGGATCGAACGAGGCCAGCGGTCGCAGTATCCGGGGCAATTCGGGAAGAGCGTCGAGATCGACGAACCAGCTGTAACTCTTGTACGAGAACGTATTTCGAATCGGCGCGCGTCGAACGTGGTCGATCCGAGTGCGATACAACGCCGCCCCGTGTGCGCGGGTAGTCGGCAGAACCGATGTCAGAGCCACGTGGCCCCCACCCGTTGTGCGGCGCGCGCGCCCGACAACGCACCGTCCTCGTGAAATCCCCAGCCGTGGTACGCACCGGCGAATGCCACTGTGTCGGTATTCAATTCGGGAAGTCGACGCTGCGCTGCAACCGATTCGGGGGTGTACTGAGGGTGTTCGTAGGTCATCTCGTCGAGTACCGCGTTCGGGTCGATCCGATCCGCTCCACCGAGGGTGACCAGCATTCTGCGATCGGTGTCGCCCAGGCGCTGCAACCTGGTCAGGTCGTAGCTGACCAGCACCCGGTCGGGCCTGGCCGTGCACGACGGGAGGTGGTAGTTCCACGATGCACGCGCCCTGGTGTTCTTCGGCAACACCGACGAGTCCGTGTGCAGTTGCGTGTGATTGGTGGAGTACGGCATCGCTCCCAGGATGGTGTGCTCGAGGGCCGTCGGTTCTGCGAGCATCTTCAGCGCGGCACCGGGATGCACGGCGATCACGGCCGCGTCGAACGTGCGCAGGCGGTCGTGGCCGTCGCGGATCTGCACGGAATCCGGTGACCTGTAGACCGCGCGCACCGGGGTATCGAGCAGCACCTCGTCGATGTGCTCCGCAACCCGGCGAACATATTCGATGGACCCGCCGGTGACGGTGCGCCAGGTGGGTGATCCTGTGACGGTGAGCATTCCGTGGTGGCGGAGAAAAGTGAACAGGTAGCGAGCCGGGTAGGCGAGAGCAGTATCCGGATCGCACGACCACACCGCGGACACCAACGGCGTCATGAAATGGGATTCGAAGTACGCCGAGAACGAGTGATCTTCGAGAAACTGCGCGAGAGTCGTCTCGGACTCCACCGGTTCGGCACTGTCCAGCAGTTCGTTGGCCAGGCGATGAAAACGCTTGACGTCGAGCAACATCGAGACGAACCGTGGCTTGAACACCGCCGTACGTTGCGCGAGGATTCCGCTCATGCCCTGGCCGCCCGAGTACTCGAGCCCGCACCCGTCGCAGCGCACGGACATGCTCATGTCCGAATCCTGCGTCGGCACGTTCAGTTCGTCGAACAGGCGCAGCAGAGTCGGATACGTCCGGTCGTTGTGCACGATGAACCCGGTGTCGACGCCTACCGGACCGTCGGGGCCGTCGACATAGTGCGTGTCCGCGTGACCACCGAGCCGAGAGTCCGCCTCGTACAGCGTCACCGACGAGTTCTTCGACAGTGCGTATGCGGCCGTCAGGCCCGCGATACCGCTCCCGACCACCGCGATACGACGGCGCGTCACGACGGTTTGCCCATGCAGTCGGCCTGCGCATCGGCGGCGATACCGAGAACGAAGTCACGCGTCGCCCGCGACCAGAGCTGCGGATTGCGGAGCATGAAGTGCCCACCCGGAACGGAAAGGTAGCGGGCGTCCGCCCCGCGCGCCGCCGCACGTTCGACCGCACGGTGCGAGGTTCTCGGATCGGTCCACTTGTCTGCAGTCCCGTGAACGACGAGCAACGCATGATGCGCGCCGAATCCGTCGGCCTCCACACCCTCCGGCCACCACGGGGCCAAGGCGACGACACCCGAGATTTTCTGGGTCGTTCCTGCAGGCTCCGCTCCCACGACAGAAGGGTCGTCGATCAGGGCAGCTGCGGTGCGGCCACCCATCGAATGGCCGACGACCACCACGTGAACGTCGGGATGCTCCGCGCGGATTCGGTTCAGCGCCCACCGGGCGTCCTCGACCGGAGACCGTTCGGGGGCGTTCCAGCCGCGGAACCGGTACTGCAACTGCTGGACCGAAATGTCGTGTGCGCGTCCCACGCGCCGAAGCATCCAGGTGAACGGCCACATCCGCAGACCGGCGAGGTGCCACGGCCTACTGCGCGCCCGGCTCACGTCCTTGCCGCCGCCGAGGACCAATACGACCAGTGCAGGCTCGGACACTCTTCTGCCGGTGCGCAGAACTGGAGTCGGCTCGTTGCTCATGCCGGTTATTCGGCACCGCGGCCGCTTCGGGTGGGATCGGTTCGGACGGGGCGATTGTGACCTGTCCGACAGAAAAAGAAGACCGGGCCGAGAGTGTGTCTCTCGGCCCGGTCTTCGTCGGTGGAGCTGCCGGGAATCGAACCCGGGTCCTCTGCTGCATTGCCAGGGCTTCTCCGTGTGCAGTCCGCTATGCCTCTACTTGGATCTCCCGATCTCGCGAACAAGTCAGGATGACGATCCCAGCCACTGTTTGATGTTCCTCATCATCCCGCGGCCGGATGAATCGGTGAGCCCTCTAGCTGATGCCAGTACCCGGACCGAGGGCAAGCCCGGACTGACAGACACGCAGTCGCTACTTAGGCAGCGAGTGCGTAGTCGCGCTGATTGGAATCGGCGCTTATAAGGTTGCGATGACGCTTACGGTGGTCTCTCGCCTGCACCGACACGCTTCCCCTGACTCAACATACAAAGTCGAAACCGTTCAGCCCCGTATGTTCCCGAACACTGTGTCCGGGCTGTTCAGTGTAACGCCTCGCATGGCCACTTTCATCCCATCAACTGCCGGCACGGCGATCCGTCGCGCGCGATGCGGCATCGGCGTCCACACGCTGCACCACCGTGCGCAGCATTCGGCGCGCCACGACCAACCGTGCCGGCAGAGAGGCGTACCAGACCGCGCGACCGGCCAGACCACGGGGGAAGAACACCAACCGCTGCTCGATCGTCGGCTGCTTCGCCGTGCCGCCGACCGTCAGGTCGAGCCAGGCCTCGCCGGGCAGTCGGGTGGAGGACTTGAGCCGAGTGGTGTGTTCGGTGCCCGACGCGGATGCGTCGGGTCCGGTGACGTCGCGGTGCCAGCCGGTGAGAACGTCGGCGTCGGCCAATCGTTCGAGTGCGGGCCGGATCGCGGTCGACTTCGCTGCGCTTCGGGCGACGCGGGTGTCGGTGTAGACGACCTCGCCTGCCCACGCCGGATCCGAAGGCAGCGGGTCCGACGGTGCCGCGGTGCCGGTGGCGTCGGTCCACCGCGTCTCCACCTCACCGTCGTCGATCTTGCGCAGTGCCAATCTCACGGAGTCGCGGTAGCCGGTCAGGCCGCCGTCCGGACGGGGTACGACGGCGTCGATGTCCATCTCGTGGCCGACGGCGTCGTATTGCAGTGACTCGATGAGCGGCATCGCCAGCCCGCGCGGAATGGGAGTCACCAGCCCGATCCAGTGGCCTGCCAGACGCGGAGTCAACACCGGGAGCACGATGATTCGACGCTGCCGCAGACCCGCGACGTCGGCGTAGATGTTCATCATCTCGCCGTACTGCATGACGTCGGGACCACCGATGTCGAACGTTCTGGATTCGGTGATCGGCGCACTCGCGGCCCCGATCAGGTAGTGCAACACGTCGCGCACAGCGATGGGTTGGATGCGGTTGTGTACCCACCGCGGAGTGGTCATCACCGGAAGCCGGTTGGTCAGGTGCCGGATCATCTCGAACGACGCCGAGCCGGATCCGATCACGACCCCCGCCTGCAGCACCACGGTGGGAACGCCCGACTCGATCAGAATGCGACCCACCTCGGCACGAGACTTCAAGTGTGGCGAGAGCTCACCGGTCGGCGGATGCAGCCCGCCGAGGTAGACGATGCGACCGACGCCGCATTCGGCAGCAACGGCCGCGACGTTCTCGGCGCTGTCGCGTTCGGTGTCGGCGAAATCCGAGTGCCCTGCGGTGCCCATCGAGTGCACCAGGTAGTACATGATGTCGACTCCGCTGAGCGCTTCCTTCAACGATTCCCGATCGCTCAGATCGCCCTGAACGATCTCGACATTCGCCGCCCACGGCACGTTGTCGAGCTTGCTGGGGGTGCGAGCAAGCACTCGGACCCGGTACCCCTCGTCGAGCAGACGCGGTGCCAGACGCCCGCCCAGGTATCCCGTGGCACCGGTGACCAGAACGCGGGGAGGGCGTCCGTCGTCCTGAACCACGGGGATGTCGGACGGCGAATCGGAAGCTGTCATAAACGAGGTCATTACCCCCGAGCGGTCCAGTTCAACCTGCGAGGGCGATCATCGCGATCGCGCCGAGCGCCAACGCCATACCGATCTTCTGCAGAGTGCCGACTCTTTCGCCGAGCATCACCATGGCCAGCAATACCGTCGCGGCCGGATACAGCGAGGCGATGACGCTCACCAACGAGAGAAGACCGTCCTGATAGGCGTAGATCAGGGCGGCGTTGGCGACCACGTCGAGCACGCTGACGAATGCCGCAAGCTTGAGCACGCTGCCATGCGGGGGCGAGAAGTGCCCGGACGCCAGAGCTACTACCCAGACCACTGCGGTTGCCGACGCACGCGACGCCGCAAGCGGCCACAGTCCACTGCCGTCGCCGATCTGGTGCAGAAAAATGAACGCGAAAGCGAACGTCACGCCCGAACCGACCGTCAACCAGGCCACGGTTCGGGTGAACTTCATCTCCCGACCGCCTGCCACTTCACCGGTCACCTCGTCCGGGGATTCCTTGCTGACCAGCACCACGGCCACCAGGGCGACGGCGATGCCGACGAACGCGATGATGCCGGGACGCTCGCCCATCGACAGCCCGACCAGCACCGGGATACCGGCGACCAGTACTGCGGTGACAGGCGAGACCACAGCCATCGGCCCGGCGGCGAGGGCAAGGTAGAACCACCACACCGCAACGCCGCCTGCGACACCCGAGGCCAGTCCCCACAGCATCGCCTGCAGCTCGATGGTGCCACCGACGAACGGAGCTACGAGCAGAACGATCACCAGCGACAGCGGGTAGGACACGATGACCACCCGGAGGGCGGCAACCCGGCGGGATGCGACACCGCCGACGAAATCGCTCACCCCGTAGCCGACGGCAGCTACCAGAGCGAGCAGAACAGCGGTCAGCGCATTCCCTTCACACGACGCCCCAGCTCACGAGTGACCTCGCGTTCGGCGGTGCGTTTGGCCAACGACTGTCGCTTGTCGTAATCCTGCTTGCCCTTGGCCAGCGCAAGTTCGACCTTGACCTTGCCGTCGGAGAAATACATCGACAACGGCACCAGCGTCAGGTTTCCCTCTTTGACCTTGCTTGCAAGACGATCGATCTCGCGACGGTGGAGGAGCAGTTTGCGGTTTCGCCGCGGCGCATGGTTGGTCCAGCTACCGAGCGTGTATTCGGCGATGTGCAGTCCGCGTAGCCAGATCTCACCGTCGTCGACGGTCGCGAAGGCGTCGACCAGCGAGGCCTTGCCGTCACGCAGACTTTTGACCTCGGTTCCGACGAGGGCAACTCCGGCCTCGAGGACGTCGAGTATGGAGTAGTTGTGCCGCGCCTTGCGATTGGTCGCGATGGCCTTGCGGCCCTTCTCTCTCACTGCAGGGCCCTTTCTCGAGCGTTCGCCACGTGGAGCGGTTCCACGGGCAACCGCTCCAGCATAGAACCGAACGACAAGTGAATTTATTCGCGCACGTACAGGCGCAGCGTGATGTACGCCGTCACCGCTGCCATGCCGACTCCCACCAGCGCGAGGAACGGCGAGACGAGGAGAACGTCGCTGTTCGATATCCGGGCCAGAATATTCGCCTGATACACATCCGAGAGCACGTCGTCGATGAACATGTTCTTCGCGGTGAACAGGCCGGCGATGGCGAGCGCAGATCCGATCAGTGCCGCCACCACCGCCTCGAGCAGGAACGGCAGCTGGGTGTACCAGCGAGTGGCACCGACCAGCCGCATGATTCCGACCTCGGTTCGTCTGGTGAACGCGGCGATCTGAACCATGTTGGCGATCAACAGGATTGCCGCGATCGCCTGCACCGTCGCGATGGCGAAAGCAGCGTTGCGCACGCCGTTGAGCACACTGAACAGGCGCTCGACCAGATCGCGCTGATTGAGCACGCTCTGCACTCCCGGTCGATTCTCGAAGTTGTCGTTGATCACCCCGAACCGCTCGGGATCACTCAGGCGGACCTTGAACGACGCGGGAAAGCTGTCAGCACTGACCAGTTCGGCCAGTTCGGGCTGATCCTTGAACACTCGCTCGGTTGCGTCCTTCACCGCGTCCTCACGGTTGAGGTACTGCACCGAGACCACCGATGGCGTGTTCTCGAGATCCGAGCGCAACGTCGCGCAGGTCTCCTGCGCACAGTCGGCATCGCTCGCCGAGATGTCGTCGGTGAGGAAGATCTGCACCTCCACCCGATCGAGGAAGATCTGCTGAGTCTTTCCCGCCATCTGCACCACGAGCAGTCCGCCGCCGAACAGGCCGAGGGAGATAGCGGTCGTCAAGATCATGGCGACAGTCATGGTGATGTTGCGGCGAAGTCCGGTGAAGACCTCGCTGAAGATGAAACTTGCGCGCATCGCGGAATCCGAGCCCTTCGATTCGTTCGGTCGTGAAGTCTGTGCGGTCCTGAAACGGCGGCGGCGTCAGCGCCCGACGCCGTAGACCCCGCGGGCCTCGTCACGAACGACTCGTCCGTTGTCGAGTTCGACGACGCGTCGGCGCATCGAGTCGACGATGTGGTTGTCGTGGGTGGCCATGAGCACCGTCGTTCCGGTGCGGTTGATGCGCTCGAGCAGCAGCATGATGTCCTGGCTGGTATCCGGATCGAGGTTGCCGGTCGGCTCGTCCGCGAGCAGTACGAGCGGACGATTGACGAACGCCCGAGCGATGGCCACGCGCTGCTGTTCACCACCGGACAGCTCGTTGGGCAGACGATCCGACTTGCCGCCGAGTCCCACGAGGTCCAGAACTTCGGGAACGGTGCGCTTGATCATCGAGCGTGGCTTGCCGATCACCTCGAGCGCGAACGCCACGTTCTCCACGACGGTCTTCTGCTGCAACAGGCGGAAGTCCTGGAACACGCAGCCCATGCTCTGCCGCAGCCGAGGCACGCGTCGGGCCGCCAACCGGTTGACGTGAAAATCGGCGACGTGGATGTCCCCGGAGGTGGGCGTCTCCTCCTTGAGGAGCAGCCGCATGAACGTCGACTTACCCGAACCCGACGGACCGATCAGGAACACGAACTCACCCTTGTCGATGGAGACCGTCACCTTGTCCAGGGCAGGCCTGGTGGAGGTCTTGTAGGACTTGGAGACATTCGAGGTGCTGATCACGGGTCGCCAGTGTAGTCCTTACTCGCCGGTAACCGCCGGAACCGCTGGGGCGTCGCGGCGAGTCCCGAGAGACGGTAAAGGCCGACTCAGCGCGCGGATGTCGGCGCAGGTTGGGTGGGTATCAGCGACTGAATCGCCGGGGGAATCGGCACGCCGAACGGCGCGGTCGTCGTCGGTGGCACAGTCGTCGTGGTCGCAGGCTGGCCGGATTCGTCGACGCTTCCCGACCCATCCGGATCGGCGGTGGCCGTCGGAGTGGGCGAGACCGTGGTTGTCGAAAATCGCGGCTCGGAGGTCTGCGGTTGGATGTAAGGGGTGGTTGCATCCGGGTCTACGGCGACCGGGCCTTGCACTGGTTCGGCGTCTCGTTCTGCGATGTCGGCACTGACCTGCCCATACAGCAGGCCTGTGAGCACGAAGCAGATACCGAACGCGACGGTGGACGTGCGCACCCGGCCGTAGATCTTGTTCGGAATGCGCCACTGCCGCCAATTTCGTTGCGAGCGTTCGGTTCCGGTGTCGGGTGTACTCACTGGTCTTCCGTCCGATCTCGTCCTGACGATTCGGGTGCGACTCCGGCCGTACTCACGTCGGGGGCAACGTTGATGCCCTCGGGCTGCAGTGCGGCAGCGACCCGGACTCGAAGTTCTCGCCCCACCTGGAATTGCTTGCCCGGCAGTGTCCGTGCGACCAGCCGCACGTTGACCTGCCCCACCTCGATGCTCTCCACGCCCATCACGGTCGGTTCGTCGAGCAGGAGCGGACGCAACCGCGTATCGGCGAATGCGTCCCGGCCGACTGCACGGAGCAGCGCGTTGACCTGGGTGAGATCGGCGGTGCTGGGGACAGGAACATCGACGACGGCGCGCGCCCAATCCTTCGACAGGTTGATCGCCTTGACGATCTGCCCGTTGGGGACCGTGATGACCTCGCCGTCGACGCTACGAACCCGGGTCACTCGGAGCGTGACGTCCTCGACCGTGCCCTCGGCGTCTTCGGCGGAGCCGTTGACGGCGATCTGTACGACGTCACCGAAGCCGTACTGACGTTCGGTGATGATGAAGAAGCCGGCCAGGATGTCTTGAACCACGCGCTGAGCACCGAAGCCGAGGGCGGCACCGATGACCGTCGCGGGTGCGACAAGACCGCCGACGCCGAAGCCGAAGCGGCGCAGTACCTCGATGGTGACGAGGATGTAGATGAGAGTGACCAGCACCCAGGTGATGACCTGAGCCAGCGCATGACGGTGTTTCGCGGCCTCGGATCGCACGAGCGCGTCGCTGTGCTGGTAGTTCTGGTCGATGCGGGCAGTGATCCGAGATCCGGTCCAGGTGACGAAGCGCGCGGCCAGCAGTCCGCCGAGGATGTACAGCACGATTCCGAGGCCGTTGAGCTTGACCTCGTCCGTCACGTTGAGCCAGGCCGTCATCGGATCGTTGGAGTGCAGCCTGCGCAATGACCGGTCATCTACTGCTCCCCTCGCATGCGCCAGCGGATTCCGGATTCGAGGAATCCGTCGATGTCCCCGTCGAGAACAGTAGACGGATTGTTCACCTCGTACTCGGTACGCAAATCTTTGACCATCTGGTACGGGTGCAGTACGTACGAGCGCATCTGATTGCCCCAGGAGCTGCCGCCGTCACCCTTGAGCGCGTCCATCTCGGCGCGCTCTTCCTTGCGCTTGACCTCCAGCAGCTTGGCCTGCAGCACTCGCATGGCCGACACCTTGTTCTGCAGCTGCGACTTCTCGTTCTGACAGGTCACCACGATGCCGGTCGGGATGTGTGTCAATCGAACGGCGGAGTCGGTGGTGTTGACCGACTGCCCGCCCGGGCCGGACGAGCGGTAGACGTCCACGCGAATGTCGTTCTCGGGGATCTCGATGTGGTCGGTGGTCTCGACGACCGGAAGAACTTCCACCTCGGCGAAGGAGGTCTGGCGTCGACCCTGGTTGTCGAAGGGACTGATGCGCACGAGCCGATGCGTGCCCTGCTCCACCGACAACGTGCCGTACGTGTACGGGGCCTTCACAGCGAACGTGGCGCTCTTGATACCCGCTTCTTCGGCGTAGGACGTGTCGTAGACCTCGACGCCGTAGCCGTGCTTCTCGGCCCAGCGGATGTACATGCGCATGAGCATCTCCGCCCAGTCGGCGGCGTCGATTCCACCTGCGCCGGACCGGATGTTGACCAGTGCGTCGCGCGCGTCGTATTCGCCGGACAGCAGGGTCCGTACTTCCATGGCTGCGATGTCCTCTCGGAGCGAGGCGCGTTCGGCGTCGGCGTCGGCGGTGGCCGATGCGGCCGCCTCGCCCTCCTCGCCCTCGGCGAGCTCGTACAGAACCGGCATGTCCTCGAGGCGCTGACGGAGCTCTTCGACGCGGCGAAGCTCGGCCTGCGCATGCGAGAGCTGACTGGTCACCTGTTGAGCGTGTTCCTGGTCGTTCCACAGGTCCGGCGAGGCCGCCTGATGTTCGAGTTCGTCGATGCGTCGCCGCAGTTCCTCGACGTCGAGAACCGACTCGACGGTGGAGAGAGTGGTGTCGAGCTCGGCGAGGTCTGCAGAAACGTCGGGATGCACGAGAGTCAAGGTTACCGGCACGCGAACCCGAGCCCGACCGCCCCCGATTCCGCCGGCCCGCACGAGCCGGACGGAGACCGTCGTCGAGGGTTCGAACCGCGGTGATTTCAACTCTCGCCGGGCCACCGGTCGACTGCTAGCTTTCGGCTCATCGGCATATTCGCATGTCGACATGCCTGTCACCGCCCGGTGCCGGCCACACCCGCAGTCCACAGGAGCGTCGTATGACCGTCACCGACCAGTACCTCGAGAACAACAAGGCCTACGCCGCGACGTTCGACGGTCCCCTACCGCTCCCGCCGTCGAAGCACGTCGCCGTGGTGGCGTGCATGGACGCCCGACTCGACGTCTACCGCATTCTCGGTCTCGCCGACGGAGAAGCCCACGTCATCCGAAATGCCGGTGGCGTGATCACCGACGACGAGATCCGCTCGCTGGCCATCAGTCAGCGTCTGCTCGGCACCAAGGAGATCATCGTGATCCATCACACCGACTGCGGCATGCTCACATTCACCGACGACGAGTTCAAGAAAGATCTGCAGGACGAGACCGGCATCGAACCGAACTGGGCCGCGGAGTCGTTCTCCGACTTGGACCGCGATGTTCGCCAATCGCTCGCCCGCATCGAGCAGAGCCCGTTCGTCACGAAGCACGAATCCATTCGAGGCTTCGTCTTCGATGTGGCAACCGGGAAGCTGAACGAAGTCACCGGATAGGCCCGACCACACAGATCTCCGTATGCGAGACGCCGTATGCGCGGCGATAGTCTTCTCCCGTGACCGACTACGCCGCTGATCTCTCTCTCGCCCTCCGACTCGCCGACGAGGCCGACGCCATCACCCGTCGACGTTTTCTGGCCATGGATCTGTCGGTCGATTCCAAGCCCGATCTCACGCCCGTCAGTGACGCGGATCTGGCGGTGGAGACAATGATTCGCGCCGAACTCGGCTCGGAGCGTCCGGCAGACGCGTTGCTGGGCGAGGAGTACGGCGGCACGGCCACCTTCAGCGGCCGCCAGTGGGTCGTCGATCCCATCGACGGCACGAAGAATTTCGTCCGTGGCGTTCCAGTGTGGGCGACCTTGATCGCTCTGCTCGACGACGGCATACCTCGCGTCGGAGTGGTGAGCGCGCCTGCTCTGAACCGGCGGTGGTGGGCGGCACTCGATCTGGGAGCCTGGACGGCATCGGACGGGGGCACTCCGCGCCGGATCGAGGTCTCGAAGGTCGATTCGGTGGCGTCGTCGAGTCTGAGTTTCTCCAGCCTCAGCGGGTGGGCCGAATTGGGCATCAGGGATCGGTTCCTCGATCTGACCGACGCCGTGTGGCGGGTGCGCGGTTACGGCGACTTCTTCTCGTACTGCCTCGTTGCGGAGGGAGCAGTCGACATCGCCGCCGAACCCGAGGTCTCGCTGTGGGACCTGGCCGCCCTCGACGTTCTCGTACGCGAGGCCGGGGGCGATTTCACCGCGCTCGACGCCAGCGCAGGACCACACGGGGGCAGCGCCGTGGCCACCAACGGCCTACTGCAACACCAGATCCTCGCACTGCTGTCCCCCAGCGCGAAAAATCTCGCCTAGAGAACTGCAGCCAGAATCAGCGCGATCAGCGGCGTGATGCCCTGGACGAATGCGGGCCGGAAGTACTTTGCTCCGCCGGTGGCCAGAACGAGCGCTGCGCCGACGATGCTCGCGCACGCGAAGTAGACGATGGCGTCTCCCGCGGATCCGCCGACGACGAGGCCCACTACGATGCCGACGGCCAGAAACAGGTTGTAGAAGCCCTGGTTGAAGGCCATCGGCTTGGTGATGTCGGCGTCGTTCTGGCTGGCCACGCCGAACCTTGCCCATACGGCCGGCTTGGACCAGAGCACGCTTTCCATGACGAAGATGGCGACGTGGAGGGCCGCGGCAAGGGCGGCGAAGACCTGGGCGATCGGATGCACGCGAACAGCCTGTCACACCGATACGACGGGTGATACGAAAGGTCGTTCGAGTGTCGAGCGCCACCGGTACTTACTCGACAGTAGACAGCTAACTTACTCGGGAGTAAGATCTGTGAAGTCCGTGCCCGACGCCGAGGAACTGGTGATCATGAGCAAGCAAGACAGTGTGGTCGACGCGAAGGCCCCTAAGGTGCCCCGCGATACTTCTGCGGTTGGCCTCAACCCGTTCAAGAGAGATGCGATCGGAACCGCGATGCGCGTTCTGACCGCCATCACCGGATCGGAACTGGCGGAGAAGTACAACCTCCGCCAGACCATCGACCGGGTGACGTACGAGAGCACCAAGACCGGGTTCAAGACCCTCGGCGCTGCCAATCGCACGTTCGCCAAGGTCACCGGTGGCGGCAAGCCCAAGCGTCTCGACGACGGTGCCGCCAAGAACCTCAGCTACTTCGACCTGACGCCCGACGACGAACAGCGCATGATCGTCGAGACGGTCAAGGAGTTCGCCGAGGAGATCCTCCGCCCGGCCGCCTTCGACGCAGACCACAGCGCCTCGTCGCCCGAGGATCTGGTTCGCCGTTCCGCCGAGCTCGGCATCACGCTCATCAACGTTCCCGAGGAACTCGACGGTGCCGCCAGCGAGCGTGGCGCGGTCACCAACTCTCTCGTCGCCGAGGCACTCGCCCACGGTGACATGGGCTTGGCACTGCCCATCCTCGCGCCCAGCGGTGTCGCCGTCGCGCTCACCCAGTGGGGCACCGACGCACAGCAGAAGACCTACCTCCCCGCATTCGTCGGCGAGAAGGTGCCGAACGCAGCAGTGGTCGTCAACGAGCCCCGCGCACTGTTCGATCCGTACGCGTTGCAGACCAAGGCCGTTCGCTCCCCCAGCGGCTACAAGCTCAACGGAGTCAAGAGTCTCGTACCCGCTGCCGGCAGCTCCGAGCTGTTCGTCATCGCCGCAGAACTCGAAGGCCGTCCGGCATTCTTCATCGTCGAGTCCGACTCCAAGGGCCTTGTCGTCGAAGCCGACCCGAGCATGGGCCTGCGCGCAGCAGGCCTGGGTCGCCTGATCCTGACCGACGTCGCAGTTCCCGAGTCGGCACTGCTCGGTGACGGTGACGCAGATCAGCGGGCCGCCGAGTACAGCGCCGCCATCGGACTGGCGCGCCTCGGCTGGGCATCACTGGCCGTCGGCACCAGCCAGGCCGTACTCGACTACGTCGTTCCGTACGTCAACGACCGTGTTGCCTTCGGTGAGCCGATCAGCAACCGTCAGGCCGTGGCCTTCATGGTCGCCAACATCGCCATCGAGCTCGATGGCATGCGGTTGGTCACGCTGCGCGGTGCGTCTCGCGCCGAGCAGGGACTGTCGTTCACTCGTGAGTCCGCGCTGGCTCGTCGACTCGCATCCGAGAAGGGCATGCAGATCGGTTCCGACGGCGTGCAGCTGCTCGGCGGTCACGGTTTCACCAAGGAGCACCCGGTCGAGCGTTGGTACCGCGATCTGCGGTCCGTCGGCGTCGCCGAGGGCATCGTTCTCATCTAGCTCGCCGCCCCGAATTCCATGGCACTCACCCAAGGACATACACGATGATCAATCTTGAACTTCCCAAGAAGCTTCGGGCGCAGGCGAATCAGGCTCACCAGGTCGCTGCCGAGATCTTCCGCCCGATTTCCCGCAAGTACGACCTCGCCGAGCACGAGTACCCGGTGGAGCTCGACACCATGGCGTCGATGGTCGAAGGCATGTCCGACGCCGGTGGCGAAATCGGCGGAGCCGCCGGTGGCCGCGAGAAGGACAGCGAGTCGGCCAAGCCCAGCAAGACCGCGAATGCCAACGGCGGCAACATGTCCGCTCTGGTGAACGTGATCGAGACCTGCTGGGGCGATGTCGGCCTCACGCTGTCGATCCCCTACCAGGGACTCGGCAACTCGGCTATCGCGGCGGTGTCCACCGACGAGCAGCTCGAGCGCTTCGGCAAGGTATGGGCGTCGATGGCCATCACCGAGCCCAGCTTCGGATCGGACTCCGCGGCCGTCACCACCACCGCTGTCCTCGACGGCGACGAATGGGTGCTCAACGGCGAAAAGATCTACGTCACCGCCGGTGAGCGTTCCACCCACATCGTGGTGTGGGCAACGGTCGACAAGTCGCTCGGCCGCGCGGCCATCAAGTCGTTCGTCGTCCCGCGTGACGCTCCGGGCCTGTCGGTTGCCCGCCTCGAGCACAAGCTGGGCATCAAGGCCTCCGACACCGCAGCCCTGCTGCTCGAGGATTGCCGCATCCCGAAGGACAACCTGCTCGGCACCGCCGAGGTGAACGTCGAGAAGGGCTTCGCCGGCGTCATGCAGACCTTCGACAACACCCGGCCTCTGGTGGCAGGTATGGCAATCGGCGTCGCACGCGCGGCACTCGAGGAGCTGCGATCCATCCTGGTGGACGCCGGAGTCGACATCTCGTACGAGACGCCCGCCTACAACCAGCACGCGGCGGCCGCAGAGTTCCTGCGCCTCGAAGCGGACTGGGAGGCAGCACATCTGCTCGCACTGCGTGCGGCGTGGATGGCCGACAACAAGGAGCCCAACTCCTTGCAGGCCTCGATGTCCAAGGCCAAGGCCGGTCGCTCGGCCGTCGACATCACGCTCAAGGCAGTGGAACTGGCAGGCACGTACGGCTACTCGGAGCGCCCACTGCTCGAGAAGTGGAGCCGCGACTCCAAGATTCTCGACATCTTCGAGGGAACCCAGCAGATTCAGCAGCTGATCGTTGCTCGTCGAGTGCTCGGAAAGACCTCGGCAGAACTGAAGTGACTTTTGGCTCATCGTCGAGCCGAGAACCAACCACACAACGGCACCGGACATTGAGTCCGGTGCCGTTGTGCGTGCGCAAGAAAGAAAACTCCGGAGCCGATGTCGATATCGTGGTCTGTCGAACGTCGTCATCGTGTACGGCGACTCGCGCCGCGACACCGAGGTACCGAACCCAGGAGCGCACCATGAAGTACATCCTCTTGATCAACGCAAACACCGCACCCGGAGCAGCACCGGGCTGCAGCAGTGTCGAGGACTGGATGACGTACGAGAAGGAGATGAAGGAGGCGGGCGTCTACGTATCCGGTCACGCCATGGCCGACCTCACGACAGCCACGGCCGTGCGCGTCGATGCCACCACCGGAGAACGCACCGTCACCGACGGACCGTACGCCGAGTCGCACGAAGTACTGGGCGGCTACGACGTCATCGACGTTCCCGACCTGGACGCTGCACTCGAATGGGCGGCCCGATGCCCGGGCTCCAAGGACGGCGGCACGGTGATCGTCCGTCCCCTCGCCGAGTTCTGAACCGCCGAAACCTGACGTACCGGGTTCTTCGGTGACCGATGCCGAGGTTCGTCGAGCGCTCGACTCGGTCTTCCGAGCCGAGCGCTCGATTCTGCTCGCCTCGCTGGTGCAGCGGTATCGCGATCTCGACCTCGCAGAAGAAGTGACCTCGGACGCCATCGAATCGGCGCTGACACACTGGCCGGTCGATGGTGTCCCGGCCAGGCCTGGCGCCTGGTTGCTCACCACTGCCCGGCGGAAGGCGGTCGATCGCCTGCGGCGCGACCAGAGCCTGGCCGCGAAAGTCGGAGTGCTGCAGGCTGATACGGATCGTAGCGAACCGAGTCACCTGAATTCGCTCGACGACAGTCTGCCCGACGACCGACTGCAGTTGTTCTTCACCTGCGCGCATCCGGCCCTCGCCGCCGGTGACCGGCTCGCACTGACTCTCCGATGCCTGGCCGGTCTCACCACCGGCGAGGTGGCGCGGGCGCTGCTGATCCCTCCGGCCACGGCAGCGCAGCGAATAGTGCGAGCCAAGAACAAGATTCGCGTCGCACGGATCCCGTTCCGCCTCCCGGGCCCCGACGAATTGGCAGACAGGGTGCCGATGGTGCTCGAGGTGGTCTATTCGATCTTCACCGAGGGCTATTCTGCGACGTCGGGTGATCACGTCGGACGAATCGATCTCACCGACGAGGCACTCGGGATGGGCCGACTCCTGCACGCCGCATTGCCGGGCGAGCCCGAAGTGACCGGTGTACTGGCGCTGATGTTGCTCGTCGACGCACGACGCGATGCTCGAATCGGACCGGACGGTGAAATCGTGTTGTTGGCCGACCAAGACCGTCGACTCTGGAATGCCGCGTTCATCGCCGAGGGTACGAACCTCGTGGTCGAGGCCCTCGGCGGCGGCCGGAGCGGTCCTTACGCCGTGCAGGCGGCCATTGCTGCACTGCACGACGAAGCACCGGACGCCGACAGCACGGACTGGCCTCAGATCGTTGCCCTGTACGACGTGCTCATGACGCGGGCACCGAGCGCGGTCGTCGCGCTGAACCGGGCGGTCGCGCTTGCGATGCGCGATGGTCCAGCGGCCGGGCTGCAGGAATTGGATCTGCTCGCCGATGAGCCGTCACTGCGCCGCTATCACCCCTATCCGACGGCGAGAGCCGATCTGCTGCAACGACTCGACAGGTTCGAGGAGGCGGCTGTCGACTATCGACGAGCGTTGGATTTCGCCCGAACCGCACCGGAGAAGCGCCTGCTACGACGTCGGCTCGCGGAGGTGAACACCTGCCGCGCTCAGGCCGACAGCACCACGTCCACCTGACCTGCTGTCAACGGGCGGTCCGCGTACACCGAGCGAACTGCGTCGGCGTCGGGATTGCCGACGTCGGGTCCACGGGCGATCAGCTCCAGGCCCGCGCGCTCGGCCACCCGGGCCGACGCGACGTTGTGCTCGAGGAGGTACGCCACGATCGGCAATTCGGGCTCGGTTCGGTGCGCGCACTCGACTGCGATCTCACACATCTCCGCGGCGTACCCGTTGCCCTGTGCGTCGGGATGGAGGCGATACCCGAGATTCCAGAAGGTGTTCCGCCGCTTCGAGCATCCGCCGTAGCCACTGATCGTGCGGCTGCCGCGCTCACGAATGATCCAGGTGGACAGTCCGTCCCGCCGCCACTGCTCCGCCCAGCTCTGCAACATTCGTTCGGTTGCACCGGGATCGGTGTGCCGCAGGCTCGGGAAGTGTGTCCACGACTGCGGGTCGCTGCAGATCGCGTACAGCGCATCGAGATCCGTGCCGACCGGCTCGTCGAGATCGAGACGCGAGGTTCGTGTTCGCACACCGTGAATCCTAGGCGGAAGAAGTCTGGTAGACCGGTGGTACACGATCGAGCGAAGGGTGTGACCGTCATGGCCGAGTGGATCAAGAAGATCGAAGAGAACGCGAAGGGCCTCATCGCCGAGGCAGAGCAGGAACTGACCGCACTCGAGGGTGTGGACACCGTCGACCTCACAGCTGACGATGCAGACACGACCGACGGCGACACCCCTGAAGCGGTCACCAGCGACGATGCGCGAGAGCAGGTCTCGGACTGACGCCATGACGGACCGCCGTCCGCGGCCGCAGTGGACGGCTCAGTCGTCGAACACGGACCAGCAGATACTGTTTCTTCTCTGCTGATCTTCCAGTACCAACTCCCGCACACTGGTCGGTAGTCGTTCTCGCTGCCATCGCAGTTCCTCGCGGCCCGTGTTCGTCTCCGCACCTGCAGGTGCGGCGGCCCGTACCGCCTTGATGGCGTAGGCAGCCGCCCCCAGGTCGTGCTCGGGTACGTGAGCTACACACGCCGCCTGGCCGGCCGCATATGCGGCGAAGCGCTCGGCACCGCTCAGCGGCCGTGCCGCACCCATGGCATGGCCACCGAGAGCGCGGGTAGCCATCATCGCGAGTTCGCCGCGCGTCCAGTCCCGAATGCCCTCGATTGCCTCACGCGGCCGCGAGTCGGAGGGTTCGACAGTCTCGAACAAGTGGAGAACATGTTCCGCGCACTCGGCCGCCCAGAGCGCGAGACTCCGGTGATCGTCGTCGGTCAGAAGTCCACCGCGACGCACGGTGACGAGGCGAGAGTCTCGGACGGCGGGAAGAATCATGTGAGTCGATCCTCCCAGCGTTTTCGCGTTCGGCCGTCGCCCGAACGGCCGGTCATGCGTCTATCAGAGCATGAAAAAAGACCCAGGACATCTGTCCTGGGCCTTTTTCGGTGGTAGCGGGGACAGGATTTGAACCTGCGACCTCTGGGTTATGAGCCCAGCGAGCTACCGAGCTGCTCCACCCCGCGTTGCAATTACGAAGTTACTCCCGTGTGTACAGCCAATGCAAATCACATAACTTCTCGGCGCTCTCACGCGCTCGAACGAGTGCATGACAACGCGTCACAGCGCGCGATTATCATGTCGGAGGCGGTTCAAAATAGTGCTCCACGTCTCTTTTGATGCGTGTTTCGAGTCACATAACGGTGGGGTTACAGACTTGAAACAATACCGCCACAAGTTGGTCTGAGCTGCGAAAACACCTACTTTCGTCCCAACATGTGGACACCTGTCATCCCATTCCGGCTCAGTGACGGTGAGCAGATCCTCGACTACCTTCACGGACGGCCCTAAACCGCTGGGCCTGCACCACCCCGCCGCTCCTTTCGCTCTGCCCCGCGGGTGTGGTCCCCAAGACGTACGGGGGCAGAGCCGCGACGATACGAAGTGCCTGGTCGCCACCGCCATCAACACCGGCGAAACGATTGCAGGCCAGTCGCGCCAGTAGAGCGCGGAGAGGATTCACCCCGAATGACCACACTGAACAATGTCGGCAAGCGTGCACTCGGATTGGCCGCCATCGCAGGTGCCGCCGTAGCAATCCCCCTCGGCCTCTCGGCCGGAACCGCCAACGCAGCCCCGAACAACTGGGACGCGGTCGCGCAGTGCGAGAGCGGTGGCAACTGGAGCATCAACACCGGAAACGGCTACTACGGTGGCCTGCAGTTCTCGCAGAGCACCTGGACGGCCAACGGCGGATCCGGATCACCGGCCAACGCATCCAAGGCCGAGCAGATCCGCGTCGCGGAGAACACTCTTCAGACCCAGGGACCGGGCGCATGGCCCGTGTGCGGTCAGCAGCTGAGCAAGGGTGCCTCCGCTCCCGAGCCCGAGACAGCTCCCGCACCGGCACCGCAGCCGGCTCCCGCACCGGCACCGGCACCGGCCGTGGCCCCCGAGGCCGCAGCGGCCACGCAGGCTGCACAGGGCGCATTCGACGCCGCGTCCAAGCTTGCCGACCAGTACGGCCTGAGCACCCAGTTCCAGCACCTCGTTGCTGCCAACGCCCCGGTGCTCGCGCCCATCGGACGCTGATCCACCCGGCAGTTCGTCGAACTGCCACACACCTTGCCGCTGTGCCCCGCGCACGAGCCAGGTGACGAACGACAAAAGAGCCGCCTCACCGTTTCGGTGAGGCGGCTCTTTCTCGTTCACATCATCGTGCGGTGAACGTGTCGATCAACTGCCGGTGCTGTTGTACGTGTCGACCGCGGTCTGCAGGTTCTCGAGCGCAGTGCCGAGTTCCGCCAGATCTCCACTCTGCTGCGCCGTGCGCACAGCGGAGAGTGCAGCGTTCAAACCGGTGACGGCAGCATCCCTGGTCGTCGAACCGCCGGTGGTCGGCGCAGGAGTGGCCGGGGTCGACCCGCCGTCGGACGGTGTCGTCTCCGGTACGGCACCTGGCTGCGTGGTTCCGTCGGTCTCACCGGGTGCCGTGACGGTACGACCGGCACCTGCTCCGAAGACCTGCTCGATGGCTTCGGGCAATGTGGCGGCATACCCGACGCGGCCCTCGTACGAGACCAGCACTCGAATCAACTGCGGGTACGCAGAGGCCTCGTTGGTACGCGAGGCGTACACCGGCTCCACGTAGATCAACCCGCCGTTACCGACCGGAAGGGTCAGCAGGTTGCCGAACTCCACGGTGTTCTCACGGCGCACGATGCCGAGACTCTCGGATACGTCCGTGGTGGTCGTCATCTGGTTCTGCACCTGGTTCGGACCCTGAGTGGAGGTATCCGTCGGCAACCTCAGCACCGTGATCTTGCCGTAGTTCTCCGGATCGGAATCCGCACTGACGTATGCGCCCAACACCTCTCGGCGGTAACCGACGAGCGCGCTGGTCAGCTGGAACGACGGCTGATTCTCCTCGTTGGAGATGTCGGAGGCGACCACGTAGTACGGCGGCTGCTTCGCCGCGGTGTTCTCTGCGGTCGGGTCGGTCGGAACCTCCCAGAACGCGTTGTTCGTGAAGAACTCCCGCGGATCGTTGACGTGGTACTTGGTCAGCAACTCGCGCTGGACCTTGAACAGGTCCTCCGGGTAGCGGAAGTGGTCGCGGAGTTCGTCGGACACCTGGTCCTTCGGGATGACGGTTCCCGGGAACACACCTTCCCATGCCTTGAGCACCGGATCGTTCTCGTCCTGCTCGTAGAGCTTGACGGTGCCGTCGTACGCATCGACGGTGGCCTTGACCGAGTTGCGGATGTACGACACCTCTCGGCTCGGCAGCGCACGCGTCGTCGTCGACTCGATGCTGTCGGCAGTGGCGTCCTCGAGCGACATCCGCTGGGCGTACGGGAAGTTGTCCAACGTGGTGTACCCGTCGATGATCCAGACGAGCTTGCCCTCGACGATCGCCGGGTAGGTCGATCCGTCCGTGGTCAACCACGGTGCGACCTTCTGTACGCGGTCGCGGGGGTCACGGTTGAACAGGATCTTCGACTCGTCGCCGATGACGCTCGAGAACAGGATGTTGCGCTCGGCGTACTTGCTGGCGAAGACGAGTCGGTTGAAGAAGTTGCCGACGTCGACGCCTGCTGCACCGGTGTAGGTGTAGCTCTTGCTGTCGGTGTCGTACTCACGGGGCTCGCCGGTGGAACCGACGATGGAGTAGTCCGCGTCGGAGTTGGCGATGACCGGGCCGAAGTAGATACGCGGCTGGTCCAGGTCGCCGGGGCCGTCCTTACGGATGGTGCCCTCGGAATCGTTCTCGATCCAGTTGACCTGGTAGTTCGGGTAACCGCCACGCCCACCGCTGGATTCGTCGGCGACGGCCTCGTCGACGGAGTTGGCCGGCGCTGCGACGAAGCCGTTTCCGTGCGTGAACACGGTGTGGCGGTTGATCCAGTCACGCTGGTTCGCGTCGAGCGTCTGCGGTGAGATCTCGCGAGCTGCAACGACGTAGTCGCGCAGGTTTCCGTCTGCATCCGGGTACCGGTCGACGGCGAGCGTGTCGGGAAACCCGTAGAAGTTACGGATCTGACGCTGCTGAGTGAAGGTGGGGGCGAGGATGTTCGGGTCGAGCAGTCGGATGTTGGACATCGTCGCAGACTCGGCTGCGACCTCGCCCGGGCTCAGAGTCGCCTCACCGGAGTAGTCCCGGTAGGTGACCTGCTCGTCGGTCAACCCGTACGCGTCTCGGGTGGCCGCGATGTTCCGCTCGATGTATGTGCTCTCCTTGTCGGCCGCGTTCGGGCGGACCGAGAACTGCTCCATCACCAGCGGCCAGACGGCACCGATGAGGATCGACGAGAGCACCAGCAAAGCCGTGGCCAACGCCGGGATCCGGAGATCACGCAGGAATATCGCTGCGAAGAAGGCGATCGCACAGATCACCGCGATCGCCAGCAGGATCAGTTTGGCCGGCAACACCGCGTTGATATCGGTGAAGCTGGCACCGGTGAACGTGGGTTCCTTACGACTGCTCGAGAGCAGCGTGTACCGGTCGAACCAGTATGCGACGGCCTTGAGCAGAACGAAGGTACCGGCCAGAACGGCGAGCTGAATGCGTGCGGCGCGGGTCAGAGCACCCTCGCGTCCGGCCAGTCGAATCCCGCCGAACACGTACTGGGTGACCAGGTTCGCGAAGAACGCAACCAGGATGGCAACGAACAGCCAGTTGAGAACGAAGCGATAGAACGGGAGGTCGAACGAGTAGAAGCCGACATCCAGATTGAACTGCGGATCGGTGATCCCGAAGTCGCCGCCGCGGAGGAACAACTGCACGGTCGCCCAATTGGTCTGGGCGATCATGCCGGACAGGAACCCGAACACCACTGGAATTCCGATGCCGAACAGGCGCAACCGGCTCATCACCGTGGTGCGGTACCGCGCAATCGGATCGTTGGGCCCGGCGACGGGCACGAACACCGGACGGTTGCGGTACGCCACGGCAAGCGCCGCGAACACGATGAGTCCGACGACCAGTGCGACGACGACGAAGATCGCCAATCGCGTCAGCAGTGTGGTGGTGTAGACGCCGCGGAAGTCGACCTCTCCGAACCACAGCCAGTTGGTGTAGATGTCGATCAGACGGGGACCGATGAGCAGCAAACCTGCTGCTACCAAGGCCAATACGAGCAAGATCCGGCTGCGCCGTGACAAGGACGGCATACCGGTGGGGGGCCTCATGCCCACGTGCCACACTCCAACTTCGGGCGACGCCGACGGCGCCGCAGATGACTTCGGCGGCGCACTCGCCGTGCGCCGCATGTCCGTTTCGCCCTACTGTACGTACGTTGATCCTACGGCTGCGACACCCGTACTGCGTCCGCGCCAGGCCGCAGGTCAGGAGCATCGGCATCCAGTGAACCATTCGGATGCGAGGATAGTGCGGTGAGCAACGACAGCAACGGACTGCCCGGCCAAGACGATTTCGGTAGCGAGTTCGACCCCGAGTCGGGTGGGCAGGACGTGGCCGAGGCTCTGGCTCGATGTGCCCGCGAGGTGGCGGATTTCGTCGATGCAGGTGGGTGGCACCAGGCACCACAGATGTTCGCGTTGGTTCCCACCGCAGCGCTCGCCGCGGCCGAGCCGGGACTCCTCGACGATCTCGCCGACGGCGCTGCCCTCACCCCGATCCAGCAGCATTCACTCCCCGAGGACATCACCGGCGGCTCCCCCGCCCTGGACGAGTTCCTCGCCACCTCGACATGGCCCGAGGGTGTCGTCGGATGCGCCCTGGTTCAGGAGATCGTCGTGCTCCCCCCGGCTGCCGAATCGACCCTCGACGATGCCTTGATGCCGTTGCTCGCCGATCCCGATGCGGCCGACCAGGCCGCGCGCTCGGCCGCCGAGAACCACCCCGAGAAACGGGATGCTCGGTTGATCGTCGCGGTCCTCAAGGACGGTCCGTCCTTGACTCTGCTGCAGTTGCACCCGGACGAGGACGCCGACCCGTTCGCTCCCATCGATCTTCGCATCGCGGAGGACCTGGCCCCCAACGTCGTGCACGGCCTCTACGCAACGTTCGACGTGATGGAAGACGACTAGCGACAGCGCTGGGTCAGCTGCAGGACGGTACGTCGCCGCCGGACCCGATCGCCTGCAGCGAGTCGACCGCACTGTCCAGCGACTCGACGCGGACCAATCTGAGGCCGTCGGGGACGTTCTGTTGCGCCTCACCGCAGTTCGCGTCCGGCACCAGGAACGTGGTGGCTCCGGCTTCGCGGGCGGCGATCAGCTTGTACGGAATGCCGCCGATGGGGCCGACCGTCCCGTCGGCATCGATGGTTCCCGTCCCCGCGACGAACTCTCCGTTGCTCAGCTCACCGGGACTGAGCTTGTCGACCACGGCCAGGCTGAACATCAGACCGGCCGACGGTCCGCCGACATCGGCGAGGTTGAACTTCACGTCGAACGGCACGTCCGGCTGCTCTTCGGGCGTGACTCCCAGGTATCCCAGGGATGCGTCGTCGGGCCGAGCACCGAGGACGACCGCACTGGTCTGCGTCGAGCCGTCTCGCACGTACTCGATGTCGAGAGAATCACCCGGCGCTCTGGAACTGACAGCCTCGCGAACTGCCGACGCGGTCGCGACGGGCGTACCGCCGACCGAGACCAGCGTGTCCCCCACATTCAGCACGCCCGCAGCAGGGCCGTCCTCGGCCACACTGGCCACCGCCAGTGACACCGGCAGATCCAGGTGGTGCAGAGCAGCCAGTTCGGCGCTGGATTCGGACTCCTCGAAATCCGCCTGATTACCTTCCTGCACTTCTTCTTTCGTCTTGTCCGGCGGATAGACCTCCTCGCGCGGAACGAGTCCTTGCCTGCCGCTGGCCCAGAAGCCGAGAGCCTCGAACAGATTGAGCTGATCGCGCACGGCCACGGTCGTCATGTTCAGGTGACCCGTTGTCGGGTCGACCTCGGTTCCGTCGATCTGCACCACGGGCACCCCGTCGACGTCGCCGAGAGTGTTGTACGTCGGGCCGGGGCCGAGGGCGGCGAACGGAACGGTGACGACCGAGCCGGTGACGCCCAGCACCACCACGGGTACCAGGGCAGCGACAAGAGTGGCGATCCTTCGGTTCACTCCGTAGACACTAGATCCGAATACGGTCGACGGTGCAGACCGCCCCTACCGAGTGCGTCCGTGCCGACTTCTCGCGGGTCCCACTGTTCGCCGTCAGCGTGACGATCCACCACTCTCTCCGTTCGCCGGGCTTGTACCGTTGAGTCATGAGCAATTTTGGTTTCGGTGCCTCCGACGACGACCCGGACAAGAAGAAGGATGCGGACGGCTCGGGCAACCCTGCCGGCTTCGGGTTCGGTGGCGAGGGATTCGACCCAGCACAGCTGGGCCAGATGCTCACCCAGTTCGGCCAGATGCTCAGCGGAATGGGAGCTGCAGGCGGGACCGGTTCGGGGCCGGTGAACTACGACCTGGCCAAGCAGCTGGCACGCCAGCAGATGGGCGACTTCAGCCCGGTGTCGGCAGGCGAACGAGAGGCCATCACCGACGCAGCGCACCTGGCCGAGCTGTGGCTGGACGGGGCGACGACGCTGCCCGCCGGTGCCACGAAGACCGTTGCGTGGACACCGGTCGACTGGCTCGACAACACGATCGACACCTGGAAGCGCCTGTGCGACCCCGTCGCCGAGCAGATTTCGGGCATGTGGACCTCCGGCCTTCCCGCCGAGGCCCAGCAGATGGCCGGGCCGATGATGGGCATGCTGACCCAGATGGGCGGAATGGCGTTCGGCTCGCAACTCGGCCAGGCTCTCGGCCAGCTGTCCAAGGAGGTTCTGACGTCCACCGACATCGGCCTGCCCCTCGGACCGTCGGGAACGGCGGCGTTGCTGCCGTCGGCCATCGCGTCGTTCAGTGAAGGACTCGAGCAGCCCGATCGCGAGGTGCTGGTGTTCCTTGCCGCTCGTGAGGCCGCACATCAGCGGCTCTACAGCCACATTCCGTGGTTGCGGCAGCGGGTTCTGGCCACCGTCGAGGAGTACGCGCGCGGCATCCGGATGGACTTCTCTGCCATCGAGGAGGCCGCCGCAGGGCTCGACCCGTCCGCACTGACCGATCCGTCGAAGATCGAGGCGATCCTGCAACAGGGTGCCTTCGAGCCACAGACCACGCCGGAGCAGAAGCACGCACTCGAGCGTCTCGAGACGCTGCTCGCCCTGGTCGAAGGCTGGGTCGAGACGGTGGTTGCGGCCGCTCTGGGCGAGCGCCTTCCCGGTGCCGTCGCGCTCGGCGAAACCATCCGGCGCCGTCGGGCGTCGGGAGGCCCGGCCGAACAGACCTTCGCGACGCTGGTCGGTCTCGAACTGCGACCCCGCAAAGTCCGCGAGGCAGCCGATCTGTGGCGTCAGCTCCTCGCCGCATCCGACATCGAGGGACGTGACGGTGTGTGGGCACACCCCGATCTGCTGCCCGACTCGTCGGACCTGGACAACCCCGCGGCGTTCATCGACAGGGTCGTCGGCGGTGGCACGTCGAGCTTCGACGACCCGATCGCGCAGCTCGAAGCGATGGAGGCCATGGAAGCCAAGGAGCGAGCCGAGGCTGCCGAGCGTGCCGCCGAAAACGACGACAAGGGCACCGACGGTGATCCCGAGAAGGGTTCGTCCACAACCTGACCCTGCCGGTTTCGCACCACTTCGATCGAACGCGTCGAGCGCCTGCTCAGAGGCACTTCCACCCTGTGGATAACGTGCCCCGAGCGGGCGCTCTTCGCTGTCGGCGCTGTCAGAGTGTGTCTCATGATCACACCGACCGTTCGACTCGATCCAGCGGTGGCAATTCTGCCGCGACGAGACGGCACCGTTCAGTTGGGCTGGAATCCCGAGACCAGCGTCGTCGTCACTCCACCTCCCGGTGCCGAGCCTGGCTCGATACTCGAAATACTCCGACTCCTCGCCGCGGGCCATTCCAGACCTCACATCGTCTGTCAAGCAATGACATTGGGACTGTCCGCCAATCGGACATCGGCGATGCTCGGAGAGTTGGAGGATTCCGGGCTGCTGATGCACGGCACGAGCGAACCGGTGGTGCCCGACGCCTCGCTTCGGGCCTCGCAGTCCGGACCGGGGGCGGTGAAAACCGTCCACCTCGTGGGGCGGGGGCCGATCTCGGACGCGTTGGCCTCCGGCCTGAGTCGCACCGGCGTCACCGTGACCCGGACCAGTCTGACTCCGACGCGCTACCCGCACTCGGTGGTGAGGTCGTGGAACTACGACGTCGTGGTACTGGCCGACGATCTGGTCGCCGAACCTCGGCTGGTGACCGACCTGGTGCGTCTGCGCATCCCACATCTGCAGGTGCGGTTACGAGACGGGAAGGGCATCGTCGGGCCTTTCGTGCTGCCCGGTCGGACGAGTTGCCTGCGGTGCGCTGATCTGACGCGCTGCGACTTCGAGCCGGAGTGGCCGCATCTGTCAGCCCAGCTGCTCGGCTCGGTCGGCCAAGCGAGCAGCGCGACGGTGTTGGCCACGGCAGCGTTCGCGTTCGCTCAGTTGGAGAACCTCATCGGCCGATCCGACGCCGCAATTCCCGAGACTGCGGACTGCACGATGGAACTGGACTTCGCAGCAACCGGAACCACCGTGCACAAACGACCGTGGTCCAAGCACCCGCACTGCGATTGCTGGTACTGACGAATCGCGCTCGCGGCGAGTTCACCTCGACCGATAGGGGTCGGCGCGGGGCGGTCCGAGCAATTGTCGGAAGGTTCAGCCATGATGGAGCTGTGTCTGACATACCGCGCCGTGGATCGACTCGTACTGCCAAACTGGCCAGCATTCCCCTCGGAATGGCCGGTCGTGCCGCCGTAGGGTTCGGCAAGAAGCTCGCAGGCGGCAATCGCGACGAAATCGATGCGGATATGGCCGCCAAAGCAGCAGAACAGCTCTTCTCCGTTCTCGGGGAACTCAAGGGCGGTGCCATGAAGCTCGGGCAGATGCTCTCGGTGATGGAAGCGGCCGTTCCCGAGGAGTATTCGGAGCCGTACCGCGAGGCGCTGACCAAGCTGCAGGCGCAGGGCCCGCCCATGCCCGCGAAGACCGTGCATCGGGTGTTGGACCAGCAACTCGGGACTGCGTGGCGGTCACGTTTTCTCGATTTCGACGACACAGCGATCGCCTCTGCGAGCATCGGGCAGGTGCACCGAGCAACGTGGTCGGATGGCCGCGATGTCGCGGTCAAGATCCAGTACCCCGGTGCAGACGACGCATTGCGCTCCGACCTCAAGACGCTGTCGCGGTTCGCGAACCTGTTCAGCACGGTGCTCGCAGGCACGGACGTCAAGCCGGTGCTCGAAGAACTGACGGCTCGTACCGAGGACGAGCTCGACTACCGTATCGAGGCGGCCAACCAACGTGCCTTCAGCAAGGAATTCGCGGGCGATCCCCAGTTCGCCATTCCCAAGATCGTCGCCAGCGCACCCAAAGTCGTTGTCAGCGAATGGATGACGGGTCGGCCGCTGGCCGATGTGATCGCGAACGGAACGGCCGAGGAACGTAACCAGGCGGGCGAACTGCTCGCGTTGTTCGCATTCGTGTCTCCGGCGCGGGCGAAGTTGTTGCACGCCGATCCTCATCCGGGCAACTTCATGATGCTCGACGACGGACGCATGGGTGTCATCGATTTCGGTGCCTGCGCTCCGATGCCCGACGGCCTCCCTCCGGTTCTCGGCAGAATGGTCTCGCTCGCGCGTGACGAGAAGTTCGACGAGCTCGTGGTGTTGTTCACCGAGAGCGGCTTCGTGGTTCCGGGCCGAACGGTGACGGAGAAGGAGATCGAAGACTATCTGCGTCCCTTCACCGATCCGATTCACACCGAATCGTTCCACTTCACCAGGGCCTGGCTGCAGAAGGCTGCGGGCACCGCGACAGATTTCAACAGTGCGCAGTTCCGCACCGTTCGCGCGTTGAACATGCCCGCCGAGTACGTGATGATCTTCCGGGTGCTCGGTGGGCTGGTCGGAATCTGCGCGCAATTGGACGCCTACGCGCCGTACATGGCCATCCTCACCGAGTGGCTGCCCGGCTTCACCGACTGATTCGTTCGGCGAAACCGGGCACCGGTCTCGGACATCATGCTGCGTTCTTGCGCGGACGTCCTCGGGGACGCTTGCGGGCGATGACGACACCCTGCTCGAGGATCTCGCCGCCCCATACGCCCCACGGCTCGGCGCGGTCGAGGGCCGCGCTCAGGCACGTACGCCGGATGGGGCATTCGGCGCACAGCGCCTTGGCCTGCTCGAGTTCGGCAGGGGTGTCGGCGAACCACATGTCGGGGTTCGCCGCTCGGCAGGGCACCGACAAGGCCAGTTCGACCGATTCGGTCGAATACTGTGCAGCGTAGGCACTCTCGGACTCTGGTCGGCATGTCGTCCGGATCGTGGCGGTTGACACGTCGGTCTCCTCTACTTTTCGTGCGGCGTCGTTATCGGTTCGAGGGGTGATGCGAACCTGTCGGCCTCACGCTCGGGTAGAGGAACTACCTGAACGAGAAAGGCCACGGTCCGCGAGTGCGGGTCCGTGGCCTGGTGGGGCTTGTCGAAGCGTCTACCGACAGTGAAGTCGGTATCTGCTGTCGAGCACGGACGCACATGGTGCGCGGTGACGTCGGGCTGCCTGAGCAACGGCTTTCGCTCCTGGTGCCAGGGCGACCTGGGCGGAATTCGACCCCGAGGCCGCATATGCGGACTCCTGCATGGGGCCGAAAGCAGAGGAACGAATCCACGTCTGCGCAACAGAGCCTGCGGCGGCGGCATGAGTGCCGAGGGGGGCAACTCCGAAAGGTGCCGTGCCGAGGACAGGGCTGAACGCGACGGTTGCGTCGGCAACGGCGGCGTGGAATGTGTTGATCATTTTTTTCAGCTCCTGTTCTGGTCTCGTAGGCGGATTGGACGGTGCGCGATCTCCCGCTGCACGTGAAACAGACTAAGCCCCCCGCCGATATCTGCACAAGTTATTTTCTACCTGCGGTTTTGCGGCGATTTCCCTACCTTCGCGTCACGTGTCCGAGGCCCGCACCACGGTGAGGACTTCTTCTCCGAACCGTTCCAGTTTCTTGGCCCCGATTCCCGGAATCGCCACCAGCCCACGCTCGTCCTGCGGTTGCTGTTCCGCGATGGCCGTCAGCGTGTTGTCGCTGAACACCACGTACGCGGGCACCTTGAGTTCGCGGGACTTGTCCAATCTCCACGACTTCAGCGCGTCGAGCAGGGCGATATCGACGTTCGACGGGCAACTGTCGCATCGACCGAGCATGGTCGCGGACGTGCCGATCAGGGGCTTGCCGCACAACCGGCACTTGGGACCGGACTTCTTGGCGGCAGGCGCGGCGATACGCGAGGCCGGTGAGTCCTCGGGAATCAGACCGTTGAGAAACCTCGACCGGCGCCGCGATTTGCGTCCGCCCTCGTTGCGGGCCAGCGCCCAGGACAGATGCAGGTGGACGCGAGCTCGCGTGACACCGACGTAGAGCAGCCTGCGTTCCTCCTCGACGGCCGCCTCGTTGTTGGCGCTGGGGTCGTTGCCGATCGCGTGCGAGATCGGCAACGTGCCGTCGGCGAGACCGACGATGAACACTGCGTCCCACTCGAGACCCTTCGCAGCATGCAGCGAGGCGAGGGTGACGCCCTGGACCGTCGGTGGATGCCGCGCCTCGGCACGTGCGGCGAGCTCCCCCAACAATTTTTCGAGGGTCAGCTCCGGCTCGTGCACCAGAAGTTCTTCGGTGAGCTGCACAAGACCGCCGAGCGAGGCCCACTTCTCGCGGGCCTGCGCGCCCGTCGGCTCGGTTGCCGTCAGGCCGAGCGGGGCCAGCACCGCTCGCACCAGAGCCGGTAGTCCCTCGCCCGCCTGCGCGCCGTCGGGCAGATCGTCGCGACCGCCTGCCTGCCGCAGCGCGTTGACTCCCTGCCGCACCTCGGGTCTGGTGAAGAATCCCTCGCCGCCGCGCACCTGATAGGGAATCTTCAGCTCGGTCAACGCCTGTTCGTG
Organism: Rhodococcus sp. 05-340-2; assembly: GCF_002258915.1. NCBI lineage: Bacteria > Bacillati > Actinomycetota > Actinomycetes > Mycobacteriales > Nocardiaceae > Rhodococcus > Rhodococcus sp. 05-340-2. The sequence goes on along the minus strand of NZ_NOYU01000027.1, from coordinate 85,434 downwards.
TGCCTCCGACTGTGCGTTGATGCGGTACAGAATTGCGATCTCGGCCGGCTCGACGCCCTTCGAGATCAGCCTCTTGACCGCACGCGCCACACCGTCGGCTTCCGCAGGCTCGTCGTCGTACTCGAAGAACTCCGGCTCGGGTCCCGGCTCACGCTGACCGATCAATTGCAGTCGGGTGCCGGCGATGCGACCGCGAGCGGCTCCGATGACGCGGTTCGCCAGCGACACCACCTCGGGCGTCGAACGGTAGTCGCGCTCGAGCCGAACCACGGTGGCCTCGGGGTACTTCCGTGAGAAGTCGAGTAGATACCGCGGAGATGCGCCGGTGAAGGAATAGATGGTCTGGTTCGCGTCGCCGACGACGGTGAGATCGTCACGCTCGCCCACCCAGGCGTCGAGCACCCGCTGCTGCAACGGCGTCACGTCCTGGTACTCGTCGACGACGAAGCAGCGGTAGCGCTCGCGGAACTCGTCGGCCACCGACGAATGTTCTTCCAGCGCGGCGGCCGTGTGCAGCAGAAGGTCGTCGAAATCGAGCAACATCCCATCGCCGCCGCGGGACTTGAGCTCCTCGTAGCCGGCGTACACGGCGGCGACCTTGTTCGCGTCCATCGGAACGTCACGGCGATTGCTCGCCGCGATGCGTGGATAGTCCTCGGGTGCGATCAACGATCCCTTGGCCCATTCGATCTCTCCCGCGAGATCACGGATCGCGTCCGTGGACGTCGACACCCCGGCACGGTTCGCCGCCTGCGAGACGACGGTGAACTTGCGATCGAGAAGCTGCCACCCGGTGTCGCCGACCACCTGCGGCCAGAAGTACTTGAGCTGGCGCATGGCCGCGGCGTGAAACGTGCGAGCCTGCACCGGAGGACCGTCTCCCCCGACGCCGAGCTCGCGCAGACGGCCACGCATCTCGCCGGCCGCGCGCGCGGTGAACGTCACCGCCAGCACCTGCCCCGAGGACACGTGCCCGGCCGAGACGAGATGGGCGATGCGTCGGGTGATCGTGCGCGTCTTTCCCGTGCCTGCACCGGCCAGAACGCAGACCGGGCCGCGGGGAGCCAGTACCGCCGCGGATTGCTCCGGATCGAGTCCGGCGGTCATCGCGTCGTCAGCCATGAGGTCCATTGTGTCAGTGCGTACCGACAGTTCCACCCGGGGCCGAACCGGGCGGCGAGTCGGCCGATGCAGGTGTCGGTCGGAACAATCGGGTCGGCGCTCCTGTTGACTGTTGGCGTGACCACTACCGAGAACACCCCGCAGACCCCGGCCGCGCTGACCGTCTACTCCACCACGTGGTGCGGTTACTGCCGTCGGCTCAAGACCCAGCTCGACCAGGCCGGAATCGAGTACGCCGAGATCGACATCGAGCAGAACCCGGAGTCGGCCGACTTCGTCGGCAGCGTCAACAACGGCAACCATGTGGTGCCGACCGTGCTCTTCGCCGACGGATCGACGGCGACGAACCCCACTCTGGCCGAGGTCAAGCGCGCACTGTCGCTCTGATCGGCGTCAGGCCGTCGCCGCCCACGCCTCGAGCATTCCCCGAGCGATGGAGATCGAGCCCGGGAGAAGCAACCGGGAGGTCGATTCCGATCCCCAGTCGCCCAGCTCGAGCGCGGCGAGAACTTCTGCTCGATCGAACCAATGGGCCTCGGCGATCTCGCCGTCCTGAAAGTGCAGCGGTTGCTCCGGGTCGGCGACGGCGGAGAACCCGATCATCACCGAACGCGGAAACGGCCAGGGCTGGCTACCCAGATACTCGATGTCGGAGACGTCGAGGCCCACTTCTTCTCTGATCTCCCGCGTCACACAGGTTTCCAGCGATTCACCGGCCTCGACGAAGCCTGCCAGCACCGAGAAGCGACGCTCGGGCCACGCAGGTGCTCGCGCCAGCAGCACCCGATCGCCACCGTCGTGAACCAGACAGATCACCGCCGGATCGGTACGCGGGAATTCCTCGTGACCGGTGGACGTGCTCGTCCGCGACCACCCCGCGCTCGACGGAACCGAGGGTGCACCGTCGAGTGAGCTGAACTGCGCGCTCGCATGCCAATTGAGGATCGCCAGGGCACCGGTCACCATCGACAACGCGTCGCTGTCCAGTCGATCACCGTCGGTACGCAAGTCGCCGACCGTGCCTGCCACGACCTCCACCCGGCGGGCCCACAGGTGTCGATCGCCGTGTATTCCGAGAAAGACCGCGTCGGCCGTCGGCTCGGCAGCGACGTCCGCGGCGGAGCCGAGTACCAGGCCGTTCTCGTCCACCGCGAATCTGCCTCTGCCGTCCACGTTCAGGATGCGAGCAGTCGGCCAACCCGCTGCCAACGCTGCGGTGTCTCGACGCAGTTCCTCTGCCCTGTTCAGTGGCGATCGGGACAGTCGAGGTGGGTGGGCGAGTTGGAAGTTCGGCACGCGCACGACCCTACTTGGCCTCGCCTAGTCACCCACGCGACGGATGTAGAGCAAGCGATCGGATGCCTCGACTGCATCGACCTCAGGAGTGCCGACTCGGAACAGTTTGCCGCCCCGCACCACTCCGAGAACGATGTCGGTGAGGTGCCGCGGAGATCCACCCACCTCGTCGCGTTCGACTTCGCGCTCGGCAATGGCGAAGCCTGCCTCCGGGGTCAACAGATCTTCGATCATCTCCACCACGGAGGGGGTCGACGTGGCGATCCCGAGCAGGCGACCCGCGGTCTCCGAGGACACGACCACCGAGTCGGCACCGGACTGACGCAGCAGGTGCGTGTTCTCCGCTTCTCTGATGGCCGCGACGATCTTCGCCTTCGGAGCGATCTCGCGGGCGGTCAGAGTCACCAGCACCGCGGTGTCGTCCCGGTTGGTCGCGACGATGATGGCCGCCGCATGCTGAGCTCCGGTGAGTCTGAGCACGTCGGACTTGGTCGCCGAACCGTGAACGGTGACCAGGCCCAGGGCCGATGCGGCGTCGAGAACCGTCTGATCGGTGTCGACGACGACGATGTCGGACGCCGACACGCCGTCTCCGAGCATCGCGTCGACTGCGGTACGGCCCTTGGTGCCGAAACCGATGACCACGGTGTGATTGCGCACGCTGCGTCTCCATCGCTGAATTTTGAATGCCTGCCGGGACCGCTCGGTGAGAACCGACAGCGTGGTACCGACCAACAGAATGAGGAATAGGACCCGGAGGGGTGTGATGACCAGGATGTTGACCAGTCGCGCCGACGGGCTCATCGGTGCGATATCGCCGTATCCCGTCGTCGACAGCGACACGGTTGCGTAGTAGAAGGCGTCCAGGAAGGACAATTCGCCGTTCTGGTTGTCGCTGTAACCGTCGCGATCGAGATAGACGACGAACGCCGCCAGGAACAGGATCCCCAGCGCCATCAGAACCCGCTTGTAGATGGCGCGCCACGGACTCGATTCCAGTTCGGGTACCCGGAGCACTCCCACGAGCGCGAAGTCGGGCTTGTCGGTCAGCGCGCCACTGTCGCTCAGGCGCGCCCGCAACCTACCTGCCACGTCGCCCGCCGAGGTACTCACCGAAGTCGAGATCATTCACGGCACGCAGCGTAACCCCATGCCAGGCTTCTGTGCCGACGACGCTGGGTGTGGCACGGTATGGGCATGACACAGAGATCGAGTCAGGCAGCCGCACTGCGCCTCGCGGGACTGCTGGCCGGAGCGGGAGTTCTGCACTTCGCCACGCCGAAGTTCTTCGATGCCCAGGTACCGACGGCCCTGCCCGGCTCGGCGCGGACCTACACGCAGGTCTCGGGCGTCGCCGAACTCGCCGTGGCCGCAACGCTTGCCGCACCGCGGACCCGTCGACTGGGCGGTGCACTCGCAGCGGCCCTGTTCGTCGTGGTCTTCCCCGCCAACATCAACCTGGCGTGGAAGTACGTGCAGAGCCCCAAGACCTCGCCGGCTCTCAAAGCAGCGATGCTCGCCCGACTTCCGCTGCAGATCCCACTGGTCACCGAGGCTCTGAAGGCTCGCCGGAACGCACCGTAGCCCCCGGCCGCTCGGACCCGGCCGGCCCCTCGAGCAGCTGGGCCAATTCCGTTGCGTCCGGCAGGTTCTCGGGCGAGATGGTGTGACCGCTGCGCACGTAGTGGAACGCTGCGCGCACTCGATCGAGCGGAACCGGTTCGGTGCGCCCGATCGACATCAGCTCGGCCCACGCCAGCCGGTAGGCCGCAAGCTGCATCGCCACCGCCCGCCGCTCCGACGCCGTCGGCTCTGCGCCCGTCTTCCAGTCGACGACGGTCCAACCGCCGTCCGGGTCAGCGAAGACTGCGTCGATGCGCCCGCGCAGTACTGTTCCCGCCACGGAGGTCTCGAACGGCACTTCCACTTCGACGGGGCTGCGGAGCGACCAGTCCGATTCGAGAAACGCCTGCTGGAGGGTTTCGAGGTCCACGTCGGCCGAGGCCCCGGTGTCGGCCGAGCCCGGCAATTCGTCGAGGTCGAGCAGTCGGGTCGCGCCGAACCGCCGCTCGATCCAGGCGTGAAACGCGGTTCCTCTACGCGCCAACGGGTTCGGCGGGAACGGGAGCGGCCGCCGCAGGCGCGACGCCAACGCATCGGGGTCCGCCGCGAGGTCGACCAGCTGCGTCACCGACAGGTTGCCGGGAAGAGCGACGTCGACTCCCGCGACCGATCTCGCGGCCCGCTCGGCCAGCAGAGTATCGACGTCCGCGGCCCAGTTCTCGGGGTCGTCCTGGGTTCGATCCTGGTCGCCGTCACGCTCTTCGCTCGGTGTGGCCGAGACATCTGCCAGCGCGCGCAGTACCTCCTGCGCACCGCTCTCGATCGCTCCGCGTCTGGGACCGAGTGGATCGCGTGGCCAGGACGCGGTGTGCGGTACCGCCCCGAGCGGGTTCGACGCCCCGTCGTCCGGGGCCGGGGCCCACTGCTCGATCACTGCTGTGTCGGCGAATTGCTCGATGTGCGTGTGCAACTCGTCGAGAAATTCCGATGGCCCACGCGGCTTCGTGGCGGTCTCGTCCCAGTGATGCGCAGATACCAGCAGCACCCGTTCGGTTCGGGTGAGTGCCACGTAGAACAGTCGGCGATCCTCGGCGAGTCGACGCCTCGCCAGCGCATCCTTGTGACCCTTGACGGCGTCCTCGAGGTCCTTGCGATTGTGCAGCCGCTCGAGTTCGAGGACCGGAACCCCTTCCGAGCCTTCGCCGTCGAGTGCGCGGTCACCGCGCAACGACGGCGGCAGCTCGGCCATCGCCCCGAGCCAGGTCGAGGATGCGTTCGAGGACGGGAACACGCCCTTCGCCACGTGCGGGACCGCCACCACCTCCCATTCGAGGCCTTTCGCAGAATGGACGGTGAGCACCTGCACGCGATGGGGGGCGACATCGACCTCTCCGGGGGCAAGGCCGTCCTCGACCGTCTCCGCAGCGGCGAGGAACGACAGGAATCCGGTGACCGTGGCGGACGGATTGTCGGCGTAATCGGCCACCACATGGGCGAATTCGTCGAGATGTTCACGACCGACCGCACCGTCGGTGCTGATCGGTGTGCGGGCCTGAGCTTCGACACCGATGCCCATGATCCGTTCGATGTCGCCGACCAATTCCGTCAGCGGCTGACCGATTCGATCGCGCAGTAGGTGCAGCTCGCCCGCCAGGGCGACGATCCGGCGATGCCCCACCTCCGAGTACCGCTCGGCCGGACCGGGATCGGCTATCGCGTCGGCCAGGCCGGCCTGCTCCGACTGCTCGCCGGGCAGGGCGCTACCGAGCGCCGCATCGAGTGCCTCCGGGTCGTCGACGCGCCCCGCGGTGCCGTAACCGCCGCGGATCTCGAGTTCTCGGGCCCGCTGCGAGAGTGCCCGCAGATCCGTCGGCCCGATCTGCCACCGAGAGCCGGTGAGGATGCGCATCGCCGAGCTACCGGCAGTGGGGTCGGCCACCAGCCGCAGCATCGCGATGATGTCGGCCACCTCGGGAACGTGCAGCAATCCACCGAGCCCGACGACCTCCACCGGCAACCCGCGGCTGCGCAGCACCTCCGCGATCGGCTCGGCATCGGCGTTGCGGCGCACCAGAACCGCGGCGGTGGGCGGGGTGCGATCCCGCTCCAGGGCAGCGCGGTACTCCCCCGCGATCCGGTCGGCGATCCACTCTCGTTCGTCCAGAACGGTGTCGGTGACGGCCAGTCGTACATCGCCGGGAACCGCACCCGGCCGGGCCCGCAAGGTCGGCACCGGCACACCGACGCGGCGCAGTGGGTCGGTGATCAAGTTGGCCAGCGTCAAGGCCTCGGGCGGATTTCGCCAGCTGGTGAGCAGCTCGAGTCGAGGTGCCGGACTTCCGTCGGCCTTCGGAAAATCGGTGGCGAACCGAGGCAGATTCGCTGCCGATGCGCCGCGCCACCCGTAGATCGACTGCATCGGGTCGCCGACGGCGGTCAGGGCCAACTGCGGGTCGCTGCCGGAACCGAACAGAGACGACAACAGGACGCGTTGGGCATGCCCGGTGTCCTGGTACTCGTCGAGCAACACGAGCCGGAAGCGTTGCCGTTCGGCGATTCCCACCTCGGCATGCTCGGCAGCGACCCGCGCCGCCATCGACATCTGCGAGCCGAAATCCAGTGCGCCCTCGCGCCGCAGTGTCTGCGCCAGCCGTTCCACCAACGGCAACAACCCGATTCGTTGATGTTGCGCGTCGAGGATGTTCAGCAATTCCTTGGTGGGGCCGCCGCGTTGTCGCGGCCCCGGCCCGAGAGTGTGCACCAATTTCTCCAGCTCCACGTGCGCGTGGCGCAGATCCTCGGGATCGACCAGATGCTCGGCCAACTGACCGGAGAGTGCCAGTACGGCCTCGGTCACCGACGTGGGGTTGCGGTCGGTGTCCAGGTCGCCGTCCCAGGTACTGACGACACGGTGGGCCAGCTGCCACAGTTCGGTTTCCGAGAGCAGTGTCGCGGACGGTTCGATCGGCAACAACAAGCCGTGCTCGGTGAGCAGTCGACCTGCATAGGAGTGATAGGTACTCACTTCCGGCTCGGCACCGAGGATTCGCTCGCGCAGTGCCAGGCTGGGGTCGAGTGCGCGCACCAGGTCGGATCCGGCCAGCCGAGCCAGCCGAGCTCTGATCCGAGAGGTCAACTGCTGTGCCGCTTTTCGGGTGAAGGTCAGACCCAGAACCTGATCCGGGTCGACGAAACCGTTGGCCACCATCCACACCACGCGGGCAGCCATGGTCTCGGTCTTGCCGGCACCTGCCCCCGCGACGACGAGTGTCGGGCCGGGCGGCGCTGCGATCACCGCGGCTTGTTCGTCGGTCGGTGGATGCTTCTGCCCGAGCGCCCGGGCGAGCTCGACCGGCGACACCCGCACCGAACCGGTCCGTGTCTTCGTCGATGTCGTCACTGCTCGGTCACCTGCCTACCCGTCTCGTGTGCCGGGCAACTGGATTTGACCGGGCAGTGCCTGCAGCCGTCGTTGATCCGCGCCTCGAACGTGGGTCCCTGTGTTGCCGATGCGGCCTGGTGCACGGTGTCTCGCCACTCCTCGAGTTTCTCCGGTGTCGGCACTTCCTGGACACGCTGCGTGGCCCCGTCCTTGTTGTGGGGCTTGGCGACGAACACCAGCCGCGCTCCGCCCGGCTCGCCCGCAGGCTCGCCCTCGATGGCACCGGCTGCCGCGGCGACCTGGTAGGTGGCCAGCTGATGATGGCCCTGGGCATCCTCCTTGGACATGACGGTCTTGGCCGTCTTGACGTCGATGATCACCGGTCGGCCGTCGGGATCGTGCTCGAGCCGATCGATGCGACCGCGCAACGCCACCGCCGGCTCGTCCTCCGAGCGAGCCTCGAGTATGCCGTCGACGCGCACTTCGACTCCGGCCTCGGTGAGCTCGCCTCGACTGCCCTGCAACCACGTCTCGAACGTCTCGAGCATCGCCCCGGTTCGGTCGAGCTCGTGCCGTGAGTACCACTGCGATCCGAGATCCACTGCATCCCATGCTGTTTCGAGAGCGCGACGGAGTTGCTCCGAAGGTATCCGACCGGCCACCGCCTGGACGAGAGTGTGCACGAGCGTGCCGGTGACCGCATGGGTGTTGGTGCCGTCGTTGCCGCCGTGACGTTCGAGCATCCACCGGAGCGGACAGGTGGTGAGTTGTTCCACCGTCGACGGGGACAGCGGCACCGGGCCGTCGCCGAGCTGCCACAGCGGCGCGTCGGTGCTGGGCCCTGCCACCCCGAACCACTCGTCGGGATGCGCGCCGCGGACACCGGCCGCGGCGAGTGTGGCCAGATGCCGCGCCGCTCGGGCTCGCTTGTCCGGATCCTGCTCGGCGACAACGGGATCGCATACCACACTCCGGAGTTCGGCCACCAGCATGGGCAACGCCAACACTCGGTGTTCAGGCTCCGGCCCGGGCAGCTCGAGTGCCGGATCCGACTCGCCTCCGCCGTCGATGCCGCGTAGTTCGTCCACGAATCGAGACCGGACCAGGTCGGCATCTCCGGTACTGGAATCGACGGCCGTGACGAGCAAGGTCGATCGAGCGCGACTGCACGCCACCAGAAACAGCGTGCGCTCCTCGGCCAGCAGCGGTGCCGACTTCGACAGTCGCCCGTCGAGCGCCGCAGCCGCATCGACCTTGCCGGATACGAGGTCGACCAGGGTGTCGGTGCCCAGGAGGCTGCCACGCGACCGCAGGCCGGGCCACAGCCCTTCCTGCACCCCGGCAACCGCGACGAGCTCCCATTCCCGACCCGCAGCAGAATGCGCACTCAGCAGGGTCACCGCGTCGGCCCGGACCGTGGGGCGGTGTGAATTCAGAGTGGGAATCTCTTGCTGCGCAATGTAATCGAGGAATCCACCGATCTGAGCCCGCGGCAACCTGTCGGCATATGCTGCCGCCGCGTCGAACAGCGCCACCACCGCATCCAGGTCGCGGTCGGCCTGAGTACCGGCCGAGCCACCCCAGGCGGACGCGGTGGACCAACGCCGCTCGAGCCCCGATGCCTGCCACGCCGCCCACAACACGTCCTCGACACCGCGGCCCGCGCGGGCGAGCGCTCGTGCCTTCCGGATCACACCCAGGGCTCTGCGCAACGGGGCGGACTCCACGTCCGAGAGTCCGCCGGTCCACCCGGCGCTCCCCCGCGCGTCGTCGGTGAGGACGACTCTGAGCAGCTCGGCCGAGTCGCGCTCGCCGCCCGATGCGAGTTCGAGCCTGCGCACGCCCCGGCGCAATCGCCGCAGACCCACCGGATCGGCTCCGCCGATCGGCCCGGAGAGCAACGCCAGTGCATCTTCACCGTCGAAGCTCGGGTCGGAGATCGCCCGCAGTACCAGCAGGAGACCCACGGCCCCGTGCTGGCGGTGCAGCGGTAGCTCCGAGGTCGGGGTGATCATCGGCACCCCTGCGCCGTGCAGAGCCCGACGCAACGGCGCGAGGGTGCGCGGCACGGAACGAACCACGATCGCCATCTCGGACCATGGCATGCCGTCGATCAGGTGGGCACGACGCATGGCGTCGGCGATGATCGCCGCTTCCTTCGCGGGCGAGGACACGACGTGCACTCGCGCTGTCGGTTCACCGAAGCGGGCGGTGCCCACCGGTTCCGGACAGCGATGCCGACCGAGCCCGGGCAGCCGTCCGGCGACGATGTCGGTCAGCTCCGCGACCTCGGGCACGGACCGGTGATTGCGAGTGAGCACGACGCGACGCGGCGAGTCCACCTCGACCAGGTCGGCCACGAAGGCGGGATCGGCACCCCGGAAAGTGAACACGGATTGATCGGGATCTCCCGCGACGACGGTGGATTCGGTATCGGTGCCGATCAGCCGAACCAACTGTGCCGCTTGCGGATCGAGGTGCTGCGCGTCGTCGACGACGAGGTGCCGGATACGGGCGCGTTCGCTGCGCAGCAGTTCGGGATCGGTGGCGAACGCCATCAGCGCGGCACCGATCAGCTCGGCGGCGTCCAGGCCCGGTGCCGTCGCTCCTGCCGCTTCCACTCCGACGGCACCGCGCAACAACATGGCCTGCTCGTATCCGGCAGCGAATCTCCCGACGGCAACCCACTCGGGCCTGCCGTGTTTGCGACCGAGTTTGGCGAGGTCTTCCGGACCGATCCCGCGTTCGGCTGACCTGAGCATCATGTCTCGCACCGCCGTGACGAATCCCGCGGTGCCCAGTGCCGGACGCAGCCGCTCCGGCCAGTCGCCTGCCCCGTCCTCGAGATCGCCGCGCAGCATCTCGCGCACCACGGCGTCCTGCTCGGCACCGGTCAGCAATCGCGGTGGCGGATTGCCGTACAGGGAGGCCTGTAGCCGCAGCACCGCGAAGGCGTAGGAGTGCACGGTGCGTACCAACGGCTCACGAGTCGCCCGCAGTGCGTGATCGCCGCTGAAGAGACCCGAGGTGATGACCTCGCGCACCGCGGTTGCCGCCCGTTTGGACTGCGTGAGCACCAGAACCGACTCCGGATCGCCGGTGACGATGCGCGAGACGGCGTAGTCCGCGACGAGCGAGGTCTTACCCGTGCCGGGGCCACCCAGGATCTGCCACGGATTCCATCGTGGAGCGCCTTTCGCGGCCTCTGCTGCCGCGTCGGGTGTCGACGACAGCAGCCGAGCTGCCGATCCGGTCCACTCACGTGCCGGGCGAGCGACCTTGGGTGCACGGACGAGAGTCACCGTCGCGCCGTGTCTGCCGTCCGAGCTCATGACACAGATGCAATCACGAGCCACCGACAGACCGGACCACGGCAGTCGTCGATACCCGTCGGACCGGAGTCGCGGCCGTCCATACGGCATAGTGGTCGGCGTGCCCGAGTTGAATCTGCATACGTTCGGACCCGCAGACGGTCCCGAAATCCTCGCCGTTCACGGTGTGACCGGCCATGGTGCCCGCTGGTGGGACCTCGCCGAGAATCACCTCCCCGAAGCCAGGATTCTGGCTCCGGATCTCATCGGCCACGGACAATCGCCGTCCACGCCACCCTGGGACATCGACGCTCAGCTCACCGCCCTGAAGTCCGTGCTCGACGCCCATGCACGTGGCCCGGTCGTGGTCCTCGGACATTCGTACGGCGGCGCGCTGGCCGTACATCTCGCGCAGCGATTCCCCGAAGCGGTACGTGCCCTGGTTCTGCTCGATCCCGCGATCGCGTTGCCGCCGGAGGAGCTGCTCGAGGTGGCCGAAGCCACCGCGAAATCCCCCGACTACACCGACGCCGACGAGGCGCGCTCGGAGAAGATCCACGGGGCGTGGGCGGATGTACCGACCGAATTGCTCGACCGCGAGGTCGCCGATCACCTGGTCCCCGCCGACGGCGGCAAGGTCGCATGGCGAATGTCGATTCCGGCGATCGTCGCGACATGGGGCGAGCTCGCACGTCCGATCGTGGTCCCCGCCGAGTCCGTCCCGACCATCGTGGTGCGGGCCATGCGCGTCCAACCTCCCTATGTCACAGAGGAATTTCTCTCGGCGCTGCGAGATCGACTGGGCGATAACCTGCGTACCGTCGAACTCGACTGCGATCACATGGTCGGCCAGGCCAAGCCGGTCGAGGTGGCCGAGCTGGTGCGATCCGTGCTCTAGATGGCCCCGATCACCGAAGACCAGGTCGAGCGAGTTCGCGCGTTGGTCGCGTCCATTCCCTCGGGATTCGTCGCCACGTACGGAGACATCGCGGCCGCTGCCGACCTGTCGAGCCCTCGCATCGTCGGATGGATCATGCGCACCGATTCCGCCGACCTGCCCTGGCATCGAGTCCTCGGCGCAAGCGGAAGACCCGCCCCGCACCTGGCCTCGAGGCAGCTCGAGACTCTGCGCAGCGAAGGCGTGCAGATTCACGACGGGCGGGTGCCAGTGAGCTCGATTCGATTCGACTTCGGGGCGCTCCCACCGTCACCTGCACCGACCACTAATCTCGGAGAATGAACATCAGGGACGCACTCGAGCAGTTCGATCCACGCCCCACGGCGAAGTTCGCGCTGTCGAAGGCGAGCACCTTCGTCGCCTCCGCCGGTCTCGTCGTCGACGAGGTCTCGGGTACCAGAGTGGCGGGGCACATCGATTTGACGGACGAGCACTTCACGCCGTGGGGCGTCGTCCACGGCGGCGTCTACACCACTGCCGTCGAGAGCGCCGCCAGCATCGGTGCCAGCGAAGCGGTCAAGGATCGTGGCGAGTTCGCGGTCGGCGTACACAACGGCACCGACTTTCTGCGCGCCAGCAAAGGCGGCCGCGTCGACGTTGTCGCGGAACCGTTGCAGCAAGGCAGAATTCAGCAACTGTGGCTGGTGACGATCACCGCCTCGGACAGCGGAAAAGTCATTGCACGCGGGCAGGTTCGCCTGCAGAACGTGCCGCTGCCGACATGACAGAGCTCGCACCGTGACACAGCCGGTCTGCGACGCGATCGTCCTCGCCGGCGGCCGAGGATCCAGGATGGCAGATCCCGAGCACCCCACTGCGCCGCAGGAGGTCGACAAGCCTGCCATGACCGTCGGTGGTCGTCGCATGGTCGACATTGCCGTGGACGCCGTATCGGTCTGCCGCAGAACGGTTCTCGTGGGCCCGACCCGTACCGGAGTACCCGAGTACGTGGTGCAGACTCGGGAGTCCCCCGCGGGCGGTGGGCCCGTCGCCGCTCTCGCCGCGGGACTGCGATCACTCGACGACCGTGCAGATCCGGAGGGCACTGCAGATCTGGTGGTGGTCATCGCGTCGGACATCCCGTTTCTCGACGCCCAGGCGGTCGTTTCGTTGATCGATTCGATGCAGAACACGCAGACGGACGCCGTCTTCGCGCGCGACGATGCGGGTCGCACGCAGTTTCTGCTGGGAGTCTGGCGGTATGCCGCGTTGCGTTCCGCTGTGGCACAGCTGGATTCGGTGGAGGGCGCGCCCATGCGCACCATCCTTCCGGCCGATCATCTGGTGATCGCAGTCTCCGGTGTCGAGGACTGCGACACCCGCGCCGATCTTCTCGCCGCCCGCCTGGCCGCACGGCCGTCGGAAACGCTCGAGGTCAGCGACGCACTCCACCGCATTCGGAGCCGGATCCCCGCCCTGCCGATCAGGCGAATTCCCCTGCAGGACAGCGCCGGAACCGTCCTCGCGGAACCCCTCGTATCCCAGACCGCGTTGCCCGCAGTCGACATCTCCGCGATGGACGGGTACGCGGTCTGCGGCACCGAACCATGGACGCTCCGGTCCGACATCGCGTACGCCGGAAGCGCCGACATCGCCCGACTCACCGAAGGAACGGCCGTGCGCATCGCGACCGGCGCTGCGCTTCCGCCCGGAGCGACATCGGTGGTTCGCGACGAACACATGACCCGCGAGTCCGACCATTCGGCTCGGCGGATTCCGACGGCACCGCAATCCGACGACACGCGTCGGCGCGGCGAGGACTGGCTGCCCGGGACCGAACTCGTCGCAGCATTCACCCCGATCGATGCGGCCGTACGGTCACTCGCCGCCAGTGCCGAGGTGTTCGAGGTGGCGGTGCGCGGTCCGGTACGCGGACGAGTAATCATCAGCGGCAACGAGATTCGATCCACCGGACCACTCGCTCCCGGCGAGACCAGGGACGTTCTCGGGTCGGTGTTGCCGGAGTATCTTGCACACTGCGGCATCACCGTCGTCGATGTGACGCTGCTCGACGACTCTGCGACGGGGTTTCGAGACGTGCTGACCCGAACCCAGGACGTGGACGTGATCGTCGTCGTCGGGGCAACCGGAGGCGGGGCGGCCGATCAGCTCCGCGCGACCCTCGCCGGCATCGATGCCGAAACCGTCGTCGGACGAATGCGCATGCGTCCCGGCGGTTCTCAGATCACCGCGGCACTGCCCGACGGCACGGTGGTGCTCGGCCTACCGGGGAACCCGCTGGCGGCCGTCGGTACCGCGATGCTCACCGCGCCCGCCATCGTCGATGCCCTGACCGGGAGAACGGTGCGCCCATCGCGGATCGGCCTGTTGTCCAACGCCGCCGAGGTTCGGTCCGCGACTCCCCGCATCGTCCCGGTCACCGCGGACGGCACGCGGTGGCGAGCAGATACCCAGGTCCGCACGGCGCACCTGGGTCACCTCGTCGGCCGCGACGCACTGGCTGTGATTCCGGCCGAGGTCAGCGCCGACGAGCCGGTGACAATTCTTCCGCTGCCGCACCGCTAGATTCACCGAGAGAGCGAACACCCTCGCGATACCGAGCGACAACGAGATCGACGATCGCGGCATGCACTCCGAGGGGTTCACCGACGCCGTCGGCCCCGGCGTCACCCAAACGAGTGTGAAAGAGCCCGCGCGCCAACAGATACGACGCCACGAACACACGTGTGTGCCCGGCTTCGCGCAGAGTCGACACCGCGTCGGACACGGTGGGAGTACTGGTGGCGACGTATCCGATCCGTACCGGGACCCGAGCGACGTCGGCCAGCATCGCTGCCGCGCGCCGGTGTTCTTCCAACGCTCGAGCGTCGGAAGATCCTGCGGCAGCGAGCACGATGCAGTCACCCGCCTGCCATCCTGCATCGCGCAATCGGTCCAGCATGACCTCGGCCAGCACCCGGTCGGGTCCGAGAGCGCGGGTGACCGCAACCGACGTGTGGGCGCTGTCGGCGATCTCTCGCGGCACATCGGTGTGGACGTGGTAACCCGATGCAAGGAAAGCGGGAACCACGACCGCCGACTCGGGGGTGTCACGCAGCACCTCGGCCGGGGACGGCCCGAGTACGTCGACGAATGCCACGCGCGTGGTACCGATCTGCGTCGAGACGGCATCGGCGAGTGCGGCGATCATCTCGACACCACGGGGGTTCCGGGTGCCGTGTGCAACCAACACCAAAGTCGGTGTCATCAGTACTTTCCCCCTTCTACGACGGCCGCACGTGCGCGCACGGCAGGCTCGTCGGAATCGCAGTCCGTTTCGGTCTCTATGTGATCGAGTGCGATGCGATAGCCACGCTTGACCACGGTCTGGATCGCTTTCGGCGCGCCGAGCGATGACCTGAGTCTGGTCATCGCGGTTTCCACCGCATGGGTGTCGCCGCCTCCGCCCGGCAGCGAGGCCAACAGGTCCTCACGGGAGACGACGCGTCCGGGATTGCGGGCCAATGTCTTCATCAGTGCCATGCCTGCCGGGGACACCGGTCGAACTTCACCGTCGACCACCACGCACTTACCGCGGACGCTGACGACGTGCCCGCCGGCATGCAGCCGGCCGGTTCGCCTCGGCAGTTCCTCGGCGATGTGCCGCGCGAGTGCCCCCAGACGCGCCCGTGCGGGCTGCGTGGTGGCCACGTTCAGTTGCTCGAGGGGCGCGGCCGTGACCGGTCCGACGCACACCGGCAGCACCCTCGATCGCATGGATTGCAGCAGAGGTTCGAGCACGCCGTTCTCGTCGGCGCGCATCAGCATCGACGCCACCGCCGGTGCCGAGGTGAAGCTGAGGGCGTCGAGATCGCCGACGACGACGGCTTCGATCATGCGGTCCATCGGGCTCTGGTCGTCGGGCGCGGTCCAGCGGTACACCGGCACCGGAACCACTTCGGCTCCTGCGCAGCGCAACACCTCGCAGAAGTCGGGAACGGGCTCCCATTCGGTGGTCGCGCCGTGCAGCTGCACGGCGACGCGTTTGCCCTCCACCCCTTCGGCGAGCAGATGTTCGAGCACCTCCGCCGAGGACTCCGAGGCGGGTGACCATTCCTCGCGCAGATCGGCCGCTCGGATGGCACCTTTCGCCTTCGGTCCGCGAGCCAGCAGGCGCGACGCGCCGAGTGCGCGCCCCAGTTCTTCTGCCCGACCCCACCCGTCTGCTGCCTCGATCCAGCCGCGAAACCCGATTCCTGTTGTGGCGACGGTGATCTCGGGGGGATTCTCGATGACGGCGGCGGTGACGCGTTCGAGTTCGGCGTCGTCGGCCAGTGGGATGATGCGAATTGCGGGGGCATGCATCACGGTGGCCCCGCGCCGCTCGAGCAGAGTCGCGAACTCCTCCGCCCGACGCGACGCGGTGATCCCGACGGTGAACCCGGCCAGAGGCGTTGCTGCCCCGGCGATTTCGCTCACGTAGAACCGCCGCGCACGAGCACGACGCCCTCGACGCAGCAGACCTCGAACGAGCCGAGGGTGACCTCCGGGTCATCGAGGCAGCGCCCGTCGGCCAGGGAGAAGACCTGCTTGAGCAGCGGCGATGCAACGGTGGGTTCGCCCCCACGGTCTCCCACCAGTCCGCGTGACATCACTGCTGCACGTCCGTACGGATCTATGTTGCCCACCGCGAACAGTCGCCCGTCGTCGAGCAGAAACAGCGCTGCCTGGGTGCCGCCTCGCAGGAGCACCGCCACTCCGCGCCCTGGAATCAGCGCGTCGAGTGTGCAGGCCGGGGTCCAATCACGAGCGATGCCGTTCGGTACCGCTGTTGGTGACTTCACTGTTGATGAATCGATGACAGTCATGGCGCACCTCCTGATCAGCTATTCCACGTTGCTTGTGTTTCTGACCCGTTAAGTCGCGATTACTCGTCTGTGCACATGCACTCAGTTTCGTGACCTGCCGGTTGTCAGCTCCCGCGTCGGCTCACGCGCCGATGCGTGGCATTCCCATGAGCACGGGTACCTTGCGCGCCCCGGACTCGTCGAACGCGATGGTGGGGTCGGCCTCGTCCGGAGCATTGACGAAGGAGACGAATCGACCGAGCTTCTCGTCGTCTTCGAGCACGCCTGCCCACTCGTCCTTGTATCCGGCGACATGGCGTCCCATGTCGGCCTCGAGCTCCGCACCGATCCCGAGACTGTCCTCGCACACGACCGCTCTGAGGTGATCGAGTCCCCCGTCGAGCGATTCGAGCCACGGTGCCGTGCGCTGCAGCCGATCGGCAGTGCGCACGTAGAACATGAGGTAGCGGTCGATGTAGCTGACCAGGGTTGCATCGTCGAGGTTGGAGGCCAGCAATTGAGCGTGCTTGGGTGACTGACCGCCGTTGCCGGCCACGTACAGATTCCAGCCGCCCTCCGTCGCGATGATTCCGACGTCCTTGCCGCGAGCCTCGGCGCATTCTCGTGCGCAGCCCGAGACCCCGAACTTGATCTTGTGCGGCGACCGCAGACCTCGGTAGCGGTTCTCGAGATCGACCGCCATCCCCACCGAATCCTGGACGCCGTAACGGCACCAACTCGATCCGACGCAGCTCTTGACCGTCCGCAGCGACTTTCCGTAGGCCTGGCCCGATTCCATACCCGCGTCCACGAGGCGCTTCCAGATCGCCGGTAGCTGCTCGACGCGGGCACCGAACATGTCGATGCGCTGACCTCCGGTCACCTTGGTGTACAGCCCGAAATCGCGGGCGACCTCACCGATGACGATCAGTTGCTCGGGCGTGCACTCGCCGCCGGGCATCCGGGGCACAACCGAGTACGTGCCGTTCTTCTGGATGTTGGCCAGGAAGTGGTCGTTGGTGTCCTGCAGCGACGCCTGCTCACCGTCGAGAATGTGATCCGAGGAGGTCGACGCGAGGATCGACGCGACGACGGGCTTGCAGATGTCACACCCCGTTCCCGCACCGTACTTGGCGATCAGCGAGGAGAAGGTGCGGGTGTTCGTGGCCCGCACGATCTCGAACAGCTCGGCTCTGGACTGAGAGAAGTGCTCGCACAACGACTTCGAGAGGACCACACCGGACGCGGCGAGCAGCGACTTGATCGAGGGCAGGCATCCGCCACAGGTGGTGCCCGCGGTGGTGCAGCTCTTCACGGCCGCCAGATCGCAGGCCCCGTCGGCGATCGCCGAGCAGATGGCACCCTTGCTCACGCCGTTGCAGGAACAGATCTCGGCGTCGTCGGGAAGGGCACCGATCCCGACCTGTTCGGCCGCCGGTGAGATCAGGGCTCCCGGGTCGCCGGGCAACTCGCGTCCGACGAGCGGACGCAGCAGCGAGTACGCGGAAGCATCGCCGACGAGGATGCCGCCCAGGAGGGTCTTCGCGTCGTCGGTCACGACGAGCTTGGCGTACGTGCCCTTGGGCGCATCGCTGAACACCACCTCGAGCGCACCAGGGGTGGCCGCCATCGCGTCGCCGAAACTGGCGACGTCGACACCCATCAGCTTGAGCTTGGTGGACATGTCTGCACCCGGGAATTGTGCTGCGCCGCCGAGCAATCGGTCGGCCACGACCTCCGCCGTCGAATATCCGGGAGCGACCAGCCCGTAGCACCGACCCTCGACGGCGGCACATTCGCCGATCGCGTAGACGGCAGGGTCGGAGGTACTGCAGCCGATGTCGACCATGATGCCGCCGCGCTCACCGACCTCGAGGCCACTCTCGCGTGCCAGCCGATCCTGGGGACGCACACCGGCGGAGAACACCAGCAACGCGGCGTCGATGGTGCTGCCGTCGCTCAGTTCGACCGTCAGTCCGGCGCTGTCGTTCTCGGAGATCGACGACGTGCCCACTCCCACATGTACGTTCAGCCCGAGTTCGGTCACGAGGCGGGCCAACAGCGCACCGCCGCCCTCGTCCACCTGCAGCGGCATCAATCGTGGAGCGAACTCGATGACGTGCGGGGTCATGCCCATCTTCTTCAGTGCGTTCGCCGCTTCGAGCCCGAGCAGGCCACCGCCGACCACCACACCCACGGCTCCCGGTCCCGCAGCGTCGGCGCGGGCACGGATCTTGTCCAGGTCGTCGAGGGTGCGGTAGACGAAGCACGCGGGCAGGTCGTGTCCGGTGATCGGCGGCACGAACGGGTAGGAACCGGTGGCGAGGACAAGAGCGTCGTACTCGACCGTGTCTCCCGCCGAGGTCACGACGGTGCGGTGGTCACGGTCTATGCGATCGGCACGTACTCCGGTGCGCATCTCGACGAGTGTGTCGCCGGGATAATCGTTGCCCGCCAGAGCGAGTTCCTTGTGGTCCCAGGCACCGACGTAGGACGACAGTCCCACCCTGTCGTACGCCGCCAGTGCCTCCTCGCACAGGACCGTGACCTTCCACTCCGCCGCCTCGTCGCGCGCACGCAACGCTTCGACGAATCGGTGTCCGACCATCCCGTGACCTACCACTACCGCGTTCTTCATTGCGGGTCCTTCCGATCTACGTTGCCGTGCAGGGCGTTTCGTCATTGCCGGTGATGGATCCTCAGACGGCTACCGGTGCGTCGGCGTCGGCGGAATTCGTCTTGCGCAGGTAGATCGCCCAGGTGACGATCGCGCAGACGATGTAGAAGCCGAGGAACACCCAGAATGCGGTGGTCGCGGACTTCGCGGTACCCGAGTACGACGCCCGCAGCACCAGGTTGATTCCGACGCCGCCGAGAGCGCCGATCGCACCGGCGATACCGATGAGGGCACCGGACATCTTGCGCGACCAGTGCTGCTGCTCGTCGACCGTCATGCCCTGAAGCTGAGCAGATTTCGCAGCGAAGATGGCGGGGATCATCTTGTAGACCGATCCGTTTCCGAGGCCCGAGAGCAGGAAGAGGGCGATGAATCCGACGACGAAGAGCACCATCACCGTTCCGCTGGCCGCCCCGGGAGTCGAATCGTCCCAGGTGCTGGCCGCGACCAGAATTCCGGTGGCGAACGTCATGGCCACGAACGTGTACAGGGTGATCTTGCCGCCGCCGATCTTGTCGGCGAGCTTGCCGCCGAACGGCCGCGACAACGACCCGAGCAACGGTCCGATGAAGGCGATCTGAGCGGCCTGCAGCGATGCCTGCGCCTGCAGAGCGGGAGTTGCGGGTGCCCCGTCGGTGAGTCCGGCGAGGAAGTTGATCTGCAGTACCTGCCCGAACGCGAAGCTGAAGCCGATGAACGATCCGAACGTGCCGATGTACAGGAAGGCGATCCACCACGAGTCCGAGAACTTCAACACGTCGATCATGGAGCGCCCGTTGGTCTTCTGGTTGTCCAGGTTGTCCATGTACAGCGCGGCACCGACGGCGGCCAGCGCGATGAAGACGAGATAGACGGCGCACACGATCTCGGGGGCGGTGTTACCGATGGTGGCGATGACCAGCAAGCCGATGAGCTGGATGACGGGCACACCGATGTTGCCGCCGCCCGCGTTCAAGCCGAGAGCCCATCCCTTCTCGCGCTGCGGATAGAACGCATTGATGTTCGTCATCGAGGACGCGAAGTTACCGCCGCCGAGTCCGGCGAACGCCGCAACGATGATGTACGTGGTGTACGACGCCGGGTTGAGCATGAAATACATCGTCAGCACGGTGGGGATCAGCAGCACCAGAGCACTGAAGACGGTCCAGTTACGCCCACCGAACTTCGCCGTGGCGAAGGTGTACGGAATCCGCAGGATCGCGCCGACGAGTGTGGGGACGGCCACGAGGAAGAATTTGCCCGCGGCGTCGATGCCGTAGACCGACAACGGCATGAACAGCACCATGACCGACCAGATCGACCAGATCGAGAATCCGACGTGCTCGGCGATGACCGACCAGATCAGATTGCGCTTGGCGATCTGCTTGCCGCCGGCCTCCCATGCCTCGACGTCCTCGGAATTCCAGTGCGCGATGTGATGATTGACGGAGACGGGAACCGTTCCGGGCGGAACGGTCGCCGTGGTGGCTGAGCCGGCATCTGCCGAAGCGCTGCGAGAAAGGCTGGTCACGTGTGGCCTCCTGATCGGTGTGTGGACCGAACATAGGAAAGCCATGTTGCAGCGGCGCTGCGTGCGATGACTCGGAAGATTAACTCGGTCTCACGCGATCACGGGCACCGACGTGAGATGAAGCGTCAACGGTCGCCGTGCGTCACCAGGTGTCTTCGAGCATCCTCGGTCGGCAGCACAGGAACCCTCCGACCAGCAGAACCGCCACACACCCGGTCAGCAGCACCAACGAGAGTCCCCACCCACCGGACTGCGTGTGCAGCAGCCCGAACAGAATCGGACCGGTCGAGGAGACCACGTAACCCAGTCCCTGAGTGAACCCCGACAGCGAGGACGATCCCACCGCGGTACGCGTCCTGAGGTTGATCAGCGTCAGCGACATCGGGAAGGTCATCGTGCCCAGCCCGACCAGGCACACCCACACGACCGTGCCGGCGGCAGGCGACCAGTGCAGACCCGAGAAGCCGCCGAAATAGCAGACCGCGGCGACCACCACGAGGCCGAACGGATTACGCACTCGCGCACAGAGAGTGGGCGCGGCCAGCGACGTGACCAAACCCATCGCGCCGAAGGCCGCGACAGAAGCACCGGCCAAGCCTTCTCCGATCCCCGCATCGATCAACAGCGTCGGCAACCAGGTGAGCATGGAGTACGTGATCAGGGAGGTCATTGCGAACATCATCACCATCCCCCACGCCAGCGAGGATCGATGGATTCGGCCGCTCGGTTCCACGCGCACCGCGGCCGATCCGGACTCGGCCGAGACGTCCTTCTCGTCGTGGCCGCGTCGGGCCACCACCACACCGAGCCACGGCAGTGCGGCCGCGACGCCGACCACGGCCCAGATCCCGATGGACACACGCCATCCGTGCGCGTCGGCGATGGGTACCGCGAGCAGCGGCGGGACCATGGTGCTTATCTGCATGACGCAGATGTAGACGGTGCTCACCACAGCGAGACGATCGGAGAAGTACCGCTTGACCAACGGCGGGATGACGACGTTCCCGATTCCCATCCCCGCGAGGGCGATCGCGGACAGGGCGAGCAACGAGGCGGTGTTCGGCGCGAATGCACGGGTGGCCATGCCGATGGTGGTCAGTGCCATGGCCAGCAGCGCAGCTCGCTCGAGACCGGTGCGCTTGGCGAGAAACGGTGTTGCCAGACCGAACACGGCGAACATCGCCGGGGGCAACATTCCGACGACGCCGACAACCGTGTCGCCGAACTCGAGGTCGGTGCCGATCCTGCCGAACAGCGGGCTGATCGAGGTCACTGCCGCCCGCAGCGTCAGGGCTGACAGAACGATCGCGGAGAAGACGAGAATTCGCCCGCGCAGGAGCGAGGTACCGACGGTTCGGGCGGCAGGGACGGTAGGCGCACTCACCGCGTAATCATAGGATGACCGGATCATTGGGTGCAAAGCATTACTATCGACGCTGCAACGTCCCCGGCATGAGGAGCCCACGTGCGGCAGGTCCAGCGATCGAGCCTGATCTCCCAGGTGACGGCTGCGCTGCGCGAGGAGATCACCTCGCAGCGATGGCCGGTGGGTACCCGCATTCCCACGGAACCCGAACTGTGCGAGATGACCGGCACCGGGCGAAACACCGTGCGTGAAGCAGTGCAGGCACTCGTCCACGCAGGCATGGTCGAACGCAGGCAGGGTTCGGGCACGTTCGTCATGACGTGCTCCGACCTGGGCGGAACCTTGGGAAAGTACTTCTCGGACGCTCGGCACCGCGACGTCACCGAGCTACGCGAGACACTGGAAGTCACCGCGGCGGCTCTTGCAGCCGACCGACGCGACGACGACGACATCGTCGCCATGCTGAGCGCGCTGGCCGATCGCAATGCTGCGTGGTCCGACGAAACGCCGCTCGCGGATGCCGTTCGGATCGACGCACGGCTGCACCGCGCCATCGTCGCGGCCAGCCACAACGCCATCTATCTGGAGTTCTACGATTCACTGCTGCCGGTGATCCACGACGCCATGCGCCACCATGCCATCGAGCACGACGACGACTACATCGAAGAACACACCGCACTCGTGGCGGCGGTCATCGACGGCGACGCCGCCCGCGCGATGCATGCCGCTCGGTCTCTGTTCCACGAACTCTCCGAATCACCGGCTCGCGCAGAGGAACTCCCGGCTCGCGCAGCAGAACTCACAGAATGAGGCGCACCAGATCTGCTGTTCGCGCCAAGCCGGGGAAGGCCTCCGACGTCGAACGTGGGTGAAGCGCGTGCACTGCGAGACGAAAGATCAACGCGCGCAACAACATCTGCGGCCACTCCGGTAGATCGTCCCAGCGGCCGACCAGACCGTCGTCGGCGTCACCCCAGGAGAGGGCGTCCACCACGGCCACCCCGGCAGCCCACGGCGCGGGACGCCAGTACGGGGTGATGTCACTGATTCCGGGGGCATCGCTACCGGAGAACAACACCGTTCCGAACAGATCACCGTGCACCAACTGATCAGGCGACTCGACCGGCTTGCGTAGTGTCGCAAGCTGTTTGACCAATTCCAGGCTGCTCTTGCCATCGCTGGACGACGGCTCGGGTGCGCCTGCACCGCGAGCCGAGCGCAGCGGGACCGCCTCCCATGCAGCTCTGTCGGCAGCAACGAACACGTCCACGTCGGCCCACGGCGCCACGGGCGGCTGAACCAGGAATCGGGGTCGCTCGAGTTGCGCGGTCGCCGCATGCAACCGCATCGACAACGAGATCACCTCGTCGTGACGGGGCTCCGGTTCACCGGCGACGAACGTGTCCGCTCGCCAGCCCGACACGACGTAACGGCCGTCGGTGGAACGCACCGGTCGGGCGAGACGAACCCCGTCCACGGTCAAGGTCTCGCGCACCTTGGCCGACCACGCGGCGCGAGCATGGTCTGCCACCGGAGACAGCACGACGTCACCCAGACGCCATCCACCGTCCCAGTCCGCGCCGAGAGGTGCAGGCTCGACATCGCGCAGCCCGAACGTAGAGATCACGTGCTGAGGAGGTTCGACAGAGCTCACGAGCGCCACGCTACCGCCGATCGCGGTGCCACTGCGAACGACGCGCACACACGGACCGCATCAGTACATGGGCAGACCGGGATCGATCTGCTTGGCCCACTCCACTATTCCGCCGTGCAGATGGGAGGCGTCCGAGAAACCGGCACCGACGAGGGCGGAGAGCACCTCTGCGGACCTGATGCCGGTTTTGCAGTAGAGCACGATGGGGATGTGCTGCGGGAGATCTGCCATTGCGGCCCCCGACAGAATTCGATCCTTGGGTATCGAACGCGCACCGTCGATGCGGACGATGTCCCACTCCACCGGCTCACGCACGTCGATGAGGGCAACCTCGCGACCGGCCTGCATCATTGCGTGCAGCTCCGCCGGGGTGATCGACTCACCGGTGGATTCGGTGGCCGGGACCACTCCGCAGAATGCCTCGTAATCGATCAGCTCGGTGATCGGCGTTCGATGCGGGTCCCGAGTCAGACCGACGGTTCGATAGCTCATCGCCAGGGCGTCGTAGATCATCAATCGGCCCAGCAACGTCTCGCCGATTCCGGTGATCAGCTTGATGGCCTCGGTGACCATGACCGACCCGATCGACGCGCACAGCACCCCCAGCACCCCACCCTCGGCGCACGAGGGCACCATGCCCGGCGGCGGAGCCTCGGGGTAGAGGTCGCGATAGTTGATGCCTGCGTCGCCGGGGGCCCGATCCCAGAACACCGACACCTGCCCCTCGAACCGGTAGATCGAACCCCACACGTACGGGATTCCGACCAGGGCGGCCGCGTCGTTGACGAGGTATCGGGTGGCGAAGTTGTCGGTCCCGTCGAGCACGAGGTCGTACTGCCGAAAGAGCTCGAGCGCGTTCGACGAGTCGAGTCGAACACGGTGCAGCGCCACCTCGACGCCGTCGTTGAGTTCGAGAATCGAGTCCCTGGCGCTGTCGGCCTTCGGACGACCCACGTCGGATCGGCCGTGAATGATCTGCCGTTGCAGGTTCGACAGTTCGACATCGTCGAATTCCACGATGCCCAGAGTTCCGACACCGGCTGCTGCGAGATACAGCAGCGCGGGTGAGCCCAGTCCCCCGGCACCGACGACGAGCACGCGGGCGTTGCGCAGTCGCTTCTGACCGTCGGTTCCGACACTGGGGATGATCAGGTGCCGGCTGTACCGCGCGACGTCCTCGGGCGTCAGTTCGCCTGCGGGTTCGACCAGCGGAGGTAGGTGGACCACGACGCAGCGACGCTCCTCGACTCGACACGGCGGCCGGTGACCCGATCGCCACGTTCGAATCTAACTCAGCCTGTCCGACTCTCGACCGATCAGCCTCGCGGGTAGGGCCACGGATTGAATCGGCACGTCTTGCCGTCCATGGGCACGACGCCCGCCGGGTCCAGTCGCGCGATGTCGTCGTTGGACGTCCCGAACGTCTGCTGCATCATCACCGGGGCGAGCCCGCCGTCGGTCTCGCACGGTTGGTGCTGCTGATAACCGATCGCGTGGCCGACCTCGTGATTGATCTGGTACTGGCGGTACGAGCCGATGTCGCCCTGGAACGAGATCGCCCCGCGCACCCACCTCGGCTCGTTCAGCACCACTCGCTCGATGCCGGGGTTGTAGCAGGACACCTCGAGTTGGATGTCGTAGCCACAGGCCTGCCGGATCGACATCTGCGACGTCAGCGAGATCCTGAAGTCGGGATCGCCCTGATCGATTCGACGGAATCCGAACCGTGGGTCGTTCGTCCAACTCTTGGGGTTGGCGAGGGTCTGATCCACCAAGCGGCCGAACGACTCGTCGCCGCCGAACCCGACCGTGTCCACGCCGTCCTCGACCTCGACCGTGTAGGTGAACACCCGCTCGGTCCCCTGCCCCACCTGCTCGGTGGTGCCAGGCACGGTGTGCCACGTTCCGGCTCCCTGCACTGCGAACGGACCACCGTCGGGCAGCTCACCCGACGAGATCGACGCCGCGAAATTGCCGTCGGCCTGCGGCGGCACACCGATGATTCCGGTGCCCGACGTCGTATCCGAACTCAAGGTGCCGAATCCGGGATCGGCGTTGGTGGACTGCGCGACAGTGCCGGTGACGGGGTCACCGGTGCGCACGGCATCGAACACGACGAGTGCGGTCACCACGATCAGAATCGGCACCGCGTACGCCCGCCATCCATAGGTGGACGCGAACTTTCCGAGCTTGCTCTGCTTCTTGACGTCGCGTTCCGGACGACGACTGCGCTGCTTGACCTCGCGTTGTGTCGGGTCCCACTGAGCGCGGAGCGGTTGATGCGACCCGCGACTTCCCACTGTGCGTGGGTAGTCGTCCGACCGATCGTCGTACCCCTCGTCGACGCCGCCCGACTGCACACCACCGCGGATACGCGGCCCGCCTCGGTCAGTCACTCGCTCACGATCTCACAATCCTCACCGCCCGCCGCTCGGCACGCCGATACCGGGACGGGAACTATCGGGTTTCAGGTACGAAAACATCGTACGAACAAACCGCTCGACGCGATCCGGTATTGCTCACTTTCCGCAACGGTCCCCCAGGATCCCGTGAGTGAAGGCAGCCACGCGTATCGTTGCCCGTGATCTGCGCTACGAGCGGTCCGAACCGACGGCCACCCGCCGGAAGTTCATGCCGGACAGTTCGTTGTCGAACCAAGACGAGCGCAGTTGTCGACGCGGATGGGAACAGAATTCATGACAGATCTCGACGACCGGCGGTCTTCCGACCGGCCGGCCACCACCGGCAATCGCCGCAGCGCACGGTTGCCGCGCGATGCCCGTCGGGCGCAACTGCTCGCTGCTGCGAGCGAAATATTCGTGACCCGCGGATATCACGCGTCCGGAATGGACGAGATCGCCGAATGCGCGGGCGTCAGCAAGCCGGTCCTGTACCAGCACTTCCCCGGAAAGCTCGAGCTGTACCTGGCGGTGCTGCAGAGCTACGTGGACACTCTGATCGCAGGAGTACGCCAGGCCCTGCGCTCGACCACGGACAATCGGCAGCGCGTTCGTGCTGCGGTGCTGGCGTTCTACGACTTCGTCGACACCGACACTCAGGGATTCCGCCTGGTCTTCGAGTCCGATCTGATGGGCGACCCGCAGGTCAACTCTCGCGTCGAGCAGGCAACCGAAGCGTGTGTCGACGCCGTCTTCGACCTGGTTGCCCACGACTCCGGACTCGATCCCTACCGGGCCCGCGTGCTGGCCGTCGGTCTGGTCGGTGCAAGCCAGTTCACCGCTCGGTACTGGCTCGAGGCCGACCGGCCGATTTCCAAGGAAGACGCCGTCGACACCACGGTGTCGCTGGCCTGGGGCGGTCTGTCGCACGTGCCCCTGCAGTCACCGTAGATACCGTAGATACCGACCCACGAACGCAACACGCCCCTCACTCGATTCGAGTGAGGGGCGTGTCGTGCGTTCCGAGCAGTCTCAGGCGGTCGCGAATCCGACCTTCCGAGCATCGGACGGACCGATCTCGACGTACGACACCTTGGAAGCCTGGATCAAGAACTTGCGTCCCTTCTCGTCCTCCAACGACAGCACTCCGTCCTTACCGGCGAAGGCGGTCGATACGAGCGCTTCGACCTCGGCCGGGGACTGCGTGCTGTTCACGACGAGCTCACGGGAACTCTCCGAAACACCGATCTTGACCTCCACGGTCAACCTCCGAACTCTCGACAACTCTGCCCACGCCAGGCTAGTGCAGCGGCGTCGAACCAGACGCCCGACGCCCTGTGCTGTCAGCGAACACCGCCCTGTGCTGCCGGCGAACACCGGCCACAGCGGTCAGTCCAGTCCGAGTGAGGACATCCGTTCCGCGTGCTGTTCCTGCATGCGGTCGAACAGTGCGACGACACCGTTGAGGTCTCCCGACGCGGTGATGACGAGATCGGTCAGTGACTCGCGGCGCGCGAGCACGAACTGCGCCTGGGTGATGGCCTCGCCGAGCAGACGACGACCCCACAGCATCAGTCGCGCCTTCTCCTGCGAGCTCGCGCGAACCCGGTCGGACACCTCGTGCACCACGAACTCCGAGTGCCCGGTCTCGGCGAGCACGTCGCGAACGATCTCGGCCACGTCGGGGTCGAGACTGTGCGCGATCTGCCGGTAGAAATCGGCCGCGATGCCGTCTCCCACGTATGCCTTGACCAGTGACTCCAACCACGTCGACGGAGTCGTCGACTCGTGGTACTCGTCGAGGGCGCGAACGAACGGGTCCATCGAGGCGTAGACGTCGAGACCGCGGTCCGACAAGGCCTTCTGCAATGTCTCGAAGTGGCTCATCTCTGCAGCCGCCATGCTCGCGAGCGCGACACGACCCTCCATGGACGGAGCCATCCGTGCGTCGTCCGCCAGGCGATAGAACGCAGATATCTCGCCGTATGCGAGCACCGCGAACAGATCCGGGATACCGGGGTGATCGTGCGCGATCGCCGGCTCGACTCGGTCCGACTCGATGAGCGTGGTGGGTGAAACTGAGGACGACGGCTCCGACGAATGGGCTCCCATGCGGCAATCGTAGTCCCGTGCCCGACGCCTCGTCTCGGCGCGCGCCGGACCCGCCGTGACCTGCCGACAATGGAGAAATCCGTTCGGCAAGCTACCATGGTGCTCGATCGTCGCTCGCGGACCGATGAAACGGACCGAAGAATCACGCGACGGTCATCGATAATGTGTGCGCACCTGATCCGGGTCGCCTCGACAGCTTCGCCGCAGCGGACATCGCAGTTCGCGGCCGCGCTGAGGCTGACGGCGACATCACATCGGATCGAGGGCATCGACTTCGGCCGGCAATAGGCCTATGCCCTTCCTCGTGCGCACGTTCGACCACGAGGAAGGCCAGTCCCCTGAGCAAGATAGTCATCGACCAAGAGTCCGACACCGGCGACACCACGCTGTCGGCGCAGCTGGACGACACGCACGTACCCCCCACTTTCGCCGAGCTGAACGTGGATCCCTCCATCGTTCGCGCGCTCTCCGAGATGGGAATCGAGCGCACGTTCGCCATCCAGGAGTTGACGCTGCCACTCGCCATCGCGGGCGACGACCTCATCGGTCAGGCACGCACCGGAATGGGCAAGACGTTCGGCTTCGGTGTTCCCCTGCTGCACCGACTCGCCACGGACAACTCCGGCACCTCCCCGCTCGACGGCACCCCCCGCGCCCTGGTGATCGTGCCGACCCGTGAACTGTGCGTTCAGGTCAGCTCCGACCTCGAGAACGCGTCCAAATACCTCAGCGGCGCGAACGGTCCCGTCAAGGTGCTCTCCATCTACGGTGGCCGTCCGTACGAGGCGCAGATCAGCGCGCTGCAGAACGGCGTCGACGTCGTCGTCGGTACCCCGGGCCGTCTGCTCGACCTCGCCAAGCAGAACCACCTGATCCTCGGCAAGGTCGGGGTCCTGGTTCTCGACGAGGCCGACGAGATGCTCGACCTCGGGTTCCTCCCCGACATCGAACGCATCCTCGGCATGGTGCCCGACAAGCGTCAGACGATGCTCTTCTCGGCCACGATGCCGGGTCCGATCATCACCCTGGCCCGGACGTTCCTGACGCAGCCGACGCACATCCGCGCCGAAGAGGCCGAGTCCTCGGCCGTCCACGACCGCACCGCCCAGCACGTCTACCGGGCCCACGCCCTGGACAAGGTCGAGATGGTCGCCAAGGTCCTCAAGGCCGAGGGTCGCGGCGCGACGATGGTGTTCACCCGCACCAAGCGCACCGCCCAGAAGGTCGCCGACGAATTGGCCGAGCGCGGATATTCGGTCGGTGCCGTGCACGGCGACCTCGGCCAGGTCCAGCGTGAGAAAGCCCTCAAGTCGTTCCGAACGGGCAAGATCGACGTTCTGGTGGCGACCGACGTCGCAGCACGCGGTATCGACATCGACGACGTCACCCACGTCATCAACTACCAGTGCCCCGAGGACGAGAAGACCTACGTGCACCGCATCGGCCGCACCGGCCGTGCAGGACGCACCGGCATCGCGGTCACTCTGGTCGACTGGGACGACATCCCCCGTTGGCAGCTGATCGACAAGGCTCTCGATCTCGGCATGCCGGATCCGGTCGAGACCTACTCGAGCTCACCGCATCTGTTCACCGACCTCGGTATCGCCACCGACGCCACCGGCACCGTACGCAAGGCACCCTCGCGCGCCCCGGAGAAGACGGACGAAGACGGCGAGGCGACAGCAGCGCCTGCGGCCGACGCGTCGACGGCGACCAAGCCGCGCCGCTCGCGCAGTCGCCGTCGCACCCGCGCAGGTCAGGACGGCGACAACGCCGCCGCCACCTCCGTCGCATCGGCCGATTCCGCACCAGCCGCGAATTCGGTTGCCGAGCAATCGGATACGTCGGATGCGGGGTCCACAGGCACGGTGACGAAGACTGCTCCGCGCCGCCGCAGGCGTCGTCGCCCCAGTGGATCGTCCGCCGATGCCGGACCTTCGACTGCGAGCGCATCGGAGTAATCTCCCGCCGTGCTGGCTCCAGAACGTCGGACGAGAACCGACCTCGTCGTCGCCGCCGTCATCGCAGTGGTCGTGGTGGTTGCCGCGAGCATCGCGTGGTTCACCGGTGATGCTCGCGGAACTACATCGATGCCGGCCGACGAGCCACTGCCTCAGGCCGAACCCGCAGCCGCGGTGCCTACGGCGCTCACCGAATTGTGGCGCGCGCCGAGCGCAGCAACGGATTCGACGCGAACCCCGCTTCCTGTCGTCACCGGATCCACGGTGGTGACTGCGGACGGGGGCTCCGTCCTCGGCCGTGATCCACGGTCCGGTGAGCAATCCTGGTCGTACACACGCGATCTCCCGCTCTGCTCGGTGGTCGCGTCGTGGAACACCGCAGTCGCGGTCTACCGCGACGACCGCGGCTGCTCTCAGGTGACCGAACTCGACGGAGCAACCGGAGAACGCAAGGCACAACGCACATCCGACGCCGACGATGCGATCCGACTGTCCTCCGATGGCACGTACGTGACGTCGAGGGGCGACACCCGCATGGAGCTGTGGCGGTCGGACATGGTTCGCACCCTCGAATACGGTCGCGTCGATGCCCCGGTCAATCCGGGCAGTCAGCCCAGAACCGGGTGCACGCTGCTGTCCTCGGGGTCGACGAACGCACGGACGGCCGTACTGGAACAGTGCCCGGGAGAGACTGCGGCCCGATTGTCACTGATCAATCCAGCACCCAAGGACGCGAGCGAACCCGAGGAGTACGGGTCGACGGTGGTACCGGAACTCGTTCCCGGACCCGACGCACCGACTGCCGGGCGGATCATCGCGATCACGGGCAACATCGTCGCGCTGTACATCCCAGCGGAGAACGGCGCGCCCGACCGGGTGGGACTCTACGACGACACGGCCGCGAAGATATCCGAATTCATTCTCCCGGCCGTCTCCTCCCCTACCCGTGCCTCTCCGAATGTGCCTGCGACGAAGGCAGGTTCGGTGCTCACCTGGTTCACCGGTGCCGGGGTCCAGGCGTTCGATGCCAACAGTCTCGGTCCTCTGTGGACCGTCCCCGGAGCCCTCGGAAGTGGAGCGGTCATGGCCGGCCGACTTCTCGTACCCGTGCCCGACGGCATCTCGGTGGTCGATCTCGCCACCGGCGCCTCGACGGCCGACATTCCGGTCGACCGAGGCGATTACGACGGACCGATACAGATGTCGGTGATCGGTGATGTGGTCGTCGAGCAACGCGGTTCCGACGTGGTCGCTCTCGGCTGACGCGCCGGCACGGGCCTCGGTCTACTCCGCCGGATCGTAGGTCTTCAGATCGGCTCCGCCGTCCCAGTACGCCAACAGATTCTCGGCGAGTTCTCGATAGGCCTGCGCGCCCTTGTTTTTTCGGCCCGAGAGTACCGTCGCGCCCGATGCACTGGCCTCGGCGAAGCGTACGGTTCGCGGAATCGGCGGCGCGAGAACCGGCATCGAATAGCGGTCCGAGACATCGCCGAGCACATCCCTGCTGTGCGTGGTGCGGGCGTCGAACAGTGTGGGGAGGGCACCGAGCAACGCCAGATCGGGGTTGGTGATCTGTTGTACCTCGGACACCGTTCGCAACAGCTGCCCGACCCCGCGATGCGCGAGAGTCTCGCATTGCAGAGGCACGAGCACCGACTGTGCGGCGGTGAGGCCGTTGAGGGTCAGCACTCCCAGCGACGGCGGACAATCGATGACGACGACATCGAAATCCTCGAGGATCGGTGCGAGCGCCCGCTTGAGTGCGAATTCGCGACCCGCACGCATCAGCAGCAACGCTTCCGCGCCGGCGAGATCGATCGTCGCCGGCAGCAGCACGATTCCTTCCGCGGTCTCGATCAGTACGTCCTCGACCTTGGCATCCCCGGTCAGCACTTCGTGGACCGAGGAATCGAGCTTGTCCGGGTTGTGCCCGAGCGAGAACGTCAGACAGCCCTGCGGATCGAGGTCGACCACCAGGACTCGTCGATCGAGAGCATGCAGCGCAGCCGCGAGCGAAGCCACCGTGGTGGTCTTGGCGACGCCGCCCTTCTGATTCGCTACCGCGAGAATTGTCGTCACGGCCCTGATCCTTGCCTACATCGAGCCGATGAGCGAGGGTTCGGCATCTCTCGGGCGCGTCAGTGCAGCGCGATCGGTGCCGCGGACCGCTCGGTCACGTGCTTCGTTCGGGGCAGGAAGAAGGCGGGAACGAACGTGAGGACGATCAGAACCAACGCAACCATGAAGGTGGTGCCGAAGGCCCTCGCCGAGATGTCGAAGGCCTCGACCTGGCTGGTCGCGGTCAGTGCGGGCTTCTGCTGAGCGGTCAGCACCACCGACATCAGCGCAGTACCGATCGACCCGGCTGCTTGCTGAACGATGTTCATCAACGTCGAGCCGCGTGCAACCGTCTCGTCGGTCAACGTCTGCAGAGCAGCCGTCATGATGGGCATCATCGTCGAACCGAGGCCCAGTCCCATGACGAACAGTGCGCCGATGAGCAGTGAGTAGGAGGTGTCGGTGCCGACCTGCGTGAACACCGCCATTCCTGCGGTGATGAACACCATGCCCACCAGCACGATCCTGCCGGGACCGAACTTGTCGGCGATCACTCCGGCGATCGGCATCGCGATCATCGCGCCGATGCCCTGTGGTGCGAGCAGCAGCCCGGCGGTCAACGTCGTTTCGCCGCGAAGCAGGAAATAGCTCGGGAACAGCAGACCCGCGCCCATGAAGGCGACCATGAAGAGCGTCGTGGTGATCACGGCCACGGTCAGCGATCTGTTCCCGAACAGCCGTAGATCGATCAGGGGATGCTGCACGCGCAGGGCATGGAATACGAACAGGACGATCAGCACGAGCCCGACGATGACCGGGACCAGCACCTTGACCGCGAGAACGGTTTCGGTTTCGACGACCGAGGACGCGCCGTAGAGGAACAGCGCCAGGCCTGGCGAGAGCATCAGCATGCCGCGGAAATCGAAGGACTCGGACGGAGTCGGGTTGTCCTTGGGGAAGATCATCACGGCCGCGATCAGGGCGAGGATGCCGATCGGCAGGTTGATGAGGAAGATCCAGTGCCAGCTCGCTGCCTCGATCAGCCAGCCGCCCAGGATGGGCCCTGCGATCGGCCCGATGAGCATCGGTACACCCAGCACGGCCATCACGCGCCCGATCCGCTCCGGGCCGGCGGCGCGCGTCATGATCGTCATGCCCAGTGGCATCAACATGCCACCGCCGAGTCCCTGCAGCACTCGGAAGACGATGAGCGACGTGATGTCCCAGGCGAAGCTGCACAGCACCGAACCGAGAACGAACAGCACCAATGCAGTGATGTAGAGGCGCTTGGTTCCGAACCGATCGGCAGCCCACCCGGTCAGCGGTATGACGGTGGCCAGGGCGAGCGTGTAGCCCGTCATCGTCCATGCGGCGTTGGCGTAGGTGGTGTCGAAGACGTCGGTGAACGTTCGGAGCGCGACGCTGACGACGGTCACGTCGAGTATGGACATGATGGCCCCGAGCACAACCACCCCGGCGATCTTCAACAATGCGCCGTCGAGCTTCTCCGGTGCATCGGACGACGCGGGCTTCTGCAGGTCGGTCATGGTTCTCCAGGTCGATGAGAAGGAGCTGTGAGGCAGGCCGGGGCGCACGACGGGCAGTGCTGCGTCGCCCGAGAGGGGGAAGATTCGAGACGAATGTAACCGGCCGGTAGGTCTGTACTCAATCGACAAATCGGACACATCCGCAGGCCACCTATGACAAGGGCCACATTCGGACGGCAGGCATGATCGTTGCATGACCACACACGGCGGCGTCGAGGCAGGCAGAGTCGTTCTACTCCGACACGGCGAGACCGAATGGGCGCTGGCCGGTAAGCACACCGGCAACACCGACGTTCCTCTCACGAGTACCGGCGAGCAACAGGCCGTCGAGGCCGGATCGCTCCTCCGACTACTGAACCTGCACGATCCCTTGGTGATCACCAGTCCGCGCGAGCGCGCCCGTCGAACAGCCGAGCTCGCGGGCCTGCAGGTCGATCGAACGTGGGATTCGTTGTCGGAGTGGGACTACGGCGACTACGAGGGCATCACGTCGACGCAGATCCACGAGACGGTGCCGCACTGGACCGTCTGGACTCATCCGTGTCCGGGTGGTGAGTCCATCGGCGACATCGCCGTGCGCGTCGAACTGGTGCTCTCGGTCGTCCTGCCGTTGTTGAGCGGCCGCGACGTCGTGCTGGTCGGCCACGGCCACTTCTCGCGTGCACTGATCGCCGGCTGGACCGAGGCCCCCATCACCGAGGGCAAACGCTTCGCCCTCTCGCCCGCCGCGTACTCGTTGCTGGGATTCGAGCATTCGTTTCGCCAGCTCGTCGCGCACAACGTGCACCCTTCGATTCTCACCGCTGCCACGGCACCGAAAGGAAATCCACGATGATTCGCCGCGCCACGGAGGCCGATGTTCCCGCCATCACCGCTCTCGTGCACGAGCTCGCCGCCTACGAGAAGTCGTCCTCGCTGTGCACCGTCCGAGACGAGCAGCTTCGCTCTGCGCTGTTCGGAGCTCAGCCGTCCGTGTTCGCGCATGTCGCCGAGCACGAGGGGACGGTGGTGGGGTGCGCGCTGTGGTTCTTGAACTTCTCCACGTGGGACGGAGTCAACGGAATCTATCTGGAGGATCTCTACGTGCAGCCCGCTGCGCGAGGAGGAGGCTTCGGAACCGCCCTGCTCGCCGCGTTGGCCGCCGAGTGCGTCGATCGGGGGTACACGCGGTTGGCCTGGTCGGTTCTGGACTGGAACACTCCGTCGATCGGCTTCTACCGATCGCTCGGGGCAGAGCCACAGGACGAGTGGACCACGTTCCGCCTGACCGAGGATGCGTTGGCCGACCTGGCGATTCAGGCGCGTTGAACGACTACGTCACCGGAGGTCGTCGTCGACGTCGCTGTACTCGGCGGCCATCCACCGGGAGGACGGCGGGCTGAACAGCAACACGAGCACGCCGACGACCACGACTCCGAGGGCGACGCCGTAGACGGTCTGATGCGATCCGGTCAACAGCGACCACACGACGGGCAGCAGCAGGAGCTGTACGACGGTGGCGATGGATCGTCCCCAGCGTTTTCCGAGGAAGAGGGCCACGCCTGCCGCCCCGACTCCGATGCCCAGGACGCCGAACCACCCCGCGGTGCCGTACCCGTTGGCCACGGCGTTGTCCCCTTCTCCGGAGAACGCTCGGACGAGCAGGACGATCGCGGCCACCAACGACGCCGCGCCCTGCGCTGCGACGAGCGCCCCGGCGGATCGAAACGTGGCCGGCGGGGTGAGGTTCTCGGGTGAGGTGGACACGCGACCAGCCTAGGCAACCGGGAGTGAAGCCCGCGGAACGACCCTGGGCCGGGAGTGAAGCCCGCGGAACGACCCAGGTGACCGGAGTGAAGCCCGCGGAACGACCCAGGTGACCGGAGTGAAGCCCGCGGAACGACCCAGGTGACCGGAGTGGAGCCTGCGGAACGACCCGGTTAGTGTCAGTCCTCGTGCGTGCGCTGCTGATCGTCAATCCCAATGCGACTTCTACGACGGCTGCGGCTCGGGATCTGTTGGCTCATGCGTTGTCGAGCCGGGTGCGGGTGACGGTTGCGCAGACGACCCATCGTGATCATGCGTCGGAGCTTGCTCGGGGTGCCCGTGAGGACGGGATGGGCCTGGTGATCGTTCACGGTGGTGACGGGACGGTCAACGAGGTGATCAACGGTTTGCTCGGGGTGCCGTTGCCGACGTCGATGCAGGCGGTGACGATCGGTGCGATTCCGCCGATCGCGGTCGTTCCCGGCGGTAGTGCGAATGTGTTCGCTCGTTCGCTCGGTATCGAGGCGGATCCGGTGGCGGCGACGAATCAGTTGATCGGGCTGCTCGATGCGCGGGCGCGGCGGACGATCGGGTTGGGGCACTGCGACAATCGTTGGTTCACGTTCAATGCGGGCATGGGTCTGGATGCCGACGTGTGTCGGGCGATCGATGCCAGTCGTAAGGATGGCAAGCCGGTGTCCGCGACGCGCTATCTGCGGTCGGCAGTGCAGGAGTTCTTCAAACACAAGCGGCGGCCGGCTCGGTTGACGGTGGAGGTTCCGGGTCAGGATCCGTTCGAGGGTGTGCATTATGCGTTCGTGTCGAATTCGAGTCCGTGGACGTATTTGAACGCCAGGCCGGTGCACACCAATCCGGGTACCGGTTTCGATTCAGGTCTGGGAGTGTTCGGCATGCGCTCGACTGCGTTGTTCCCTACCTTGCGGGTGTCTCGCCAGTTGCTTGCGAAGGGTGCAGAACCGAAGTCTCGCAAGCTGATTCGAATCGACGATGTGCCGAGTGTCAGAATTTCCTCGACAGAGCCGGTCGGTCTGCAGATGGACGGGGACTACTTGGGCGAACGCACCGAGGCCGAGTTCTTCTCCACTCCCGACGCTCTGGAAGTGGTTGCGCCGAGCATGTGAGGGTCGCAGACATAGAGCCCCTACTGCGACGCAGAGCGCACTTTCTGTGAAATCACGAGCGAAATCTGCTCACTCGGGGTACAAAGGAGCGCAGAAGGCTAAAGCGAGCCTAACAGAGTGAGCTTGACCACGGTCACGCGCGTACCCCTTGACTTCACCTGAGTTCGTGAAAGCATTCACAAGCAACAGTGCGGAAACATTGGTTACCCACTCGTGAACAGAAGAGAAACGAAACGGCGCTTCGGCGCCCGGTAAGGAGCAGAGGATGGACTGGCGCCACAAGGCTATTTGTCGCGATGAAGATCCGGAACTATTTTTCCCGGTGGGAAACAGTGGTCCGGCGCTCGCGCAGATCGCCGATGCCAAAGTCGTCTGTACTCGGTGCCCCGTCACCGCTGAATGCCTGTCCTGGGCACTCGAATCCGGCCAGGATGCAGGAGTATGGGGCGCAATGAGTGAAGACGAGCGCCGTGCACTCAAGCGACGCAACGCACGTACGCGCGCACGCAGCTCCGTCTAGGACGCTTACGCAGCAATCAGCAGGGCCCGGTATCCACCAAGCGGATACCGGGCCTTCTGCGTTCCTCGGACCTTCTGTGTTCCACGGGCCGTCGACGAGCGCGTTACGCACTGTTCACAGAACGTGCATCAGGGCCTCGGCACCCGCCGTCCCAGAGGAACCCTCAACATCGCGTCGGTTCCCCCACCCGCCGACGGATGCAGACCGAGCGATCCGTTCAGTTCCACCGACACGAGCGTGCGCACGATCTGCAGCCCGAGACCCTCCGAGCGTTCCAAGGAGAACCCTGGGGGCAACCCACGCCCGTCGTCGTGGATGACCACGTCCAGCCACTTCGCGGACCGGTCGGCTCCGATTCGGACGACACCGGCCGACCCGGCGTCGAATCCATGCTCCATCGCGTTCTGCACCAGCTCGGTGAGGACCATCACCAAGGGCGTCGCCCGTTCGGCCGAGAACACTCCGAGTTTGCCCTCGCGCACCACTCGAACCCGCGGATTGACCGTCGCTACGTCCAACATGATCGGCACCAGACGATCGACGATCTCGTCGAGGTCCACTTCCTCGTCCACCGACATCGACAGCATTTCGTGCACGAGAGCAATGGACGTCACCCGACGGACCGACTCGGACAACGCCGTCCGCGCTTCCTCGTTCTCGAGTCGCCGCGACTGCAATCGCAACAATGCCGCCACCGTCTGCAGGTTGTTCTTCACTCGATGATGGATCTCCCGGATCGTCGCATCCTTGCTGAGCAGAGCACGATCACGTCGCTTCACCTCGGTGACATCGCGGATCAGCACTGCCGCACCGGCCGACCTCCCCCGGGGCTGCAGAGCCAGCGTGCGCACCAGAACGGTGGCACCACGTGCGTCGACCTCCATCCGGTGGCCCACGTTGCCGCTGAGCGACGACCTGATGTGGTCGGACACCTCCTGTGAGTCGAAAGGGTCCGTGACCAGAGACCGGGTGACCGAGGCCAGATCTCGACCGGACAACTCCGTCGTCAATCCCATCCGGTGGTACGCCGAGAGCGCATTGGGACTGGCGTAGTCCACCCGGCCCTCGGTGTCGACGCGGATGAATCCGTCGCCTGCCCGCGGGGACGAGTTCACATCGGTGCGCTCCTCCGGGGTGGGAAAGGTCCCCTCACTGATCATCAGACACAGGTCGTCGGCACATTCTCGATACGCCACCTCGAGCGCGCTCGGCGGTCGCAGCTGGGCGGGATTGGTGTCGCGGGTCAGCACTGCGATGACGTGCTCTCCGCAGCGCACCGGAATGCTCTCGGTCCGCGTCACCACTCCTCCGTGCACGATTTCCCGCTGCTGCAGCGCGACCATCACGTCGGGGTGCTCGGATTCGGAGATCGTCGTTCCCACGATGTCGTGAGTGAAGACCGTGGGCGCGGTGGTCGGCCGGCACTGGGCCACACACAGCACATCCGCGGTTCCACTGGACACGTCGTCGGTGCCGACCCACAGCAGCACGTCGGCGAACGACAGGTCGGCCAGCAGCTGCCACTCGCCTACGACCCGTTGAAGGTGGTCTACCGCGACGCCGGGGAGGTCCGTGTGTTCGGCCAGAAGGTCACTGAGGGTCGACACGAGATCTCACGTGACCGTTGCTCAGGAGACGACGGCGATGAGGTCGCCCTGCTGAATGACGTCGCCGACAGCGACGTCCACCGACGTGACCGTCCCGGAGGTCTCGGCCAGCACGGGAATTTCCATCTTCATCGATTCCAGGATCACGAGGGTGTCACCGACTTCGACGGCGTCGCCTCGGGCCACGACCACCTGAAACACCGTCGACACCATCTCCGCGCGAACGTCCTCGGACATCGGCGAACCCCTCTCTCACGTCACCACGAACTGCGCTGGACACCCATCGGAGACCAGGCCCGTCACAGTAAGCCAATCACACGTGGGAGACTGTAGTGAACAAACGAGAGGAGCCCATCATGGGAAAGCGTGGACGTAAGAAGCGTGCTCGTAAGGGCAACAAGGCCAACCACGGCAAACGTCCGAACAGCTGACGGTTTGCCACAAGCCGCGAGGGGCCGAGAAGCAACTGCTTCTCGGCCCCTCGTCGTTGTACGACCTGTAACTACTCGGAGTCGGTCTGGCGAATCAACACGGTCCGTCGAATCTCGACGCTGAGTCGTTCGCGCAGCCCGGCGGGTGCCTGGTCTCCCCCGCACTTGCGCGAGATCAGCCGCTTGACCTTCTCTTCGATTCCGTAGGCCTCGAAGCAGGATCCGCATTCGTCGATGTGCTTCTGCAGACGGGACCGGCTCGCCTCGTCACATTCGTTGTCGAGCATCACCCATACGTCCGCGATCACTGCCGAGCAGTCGAGGCGCTCGAACTGTGCGTCGCCGTCGGCTCCGCCGTCGATCTTTCCGGTGCCCGTCACTGGACTACCTCCTGCTCGTGCCGGTCGACTGCGCCGTCCCGGTTGAAACCTCGCTCACGCGCGACCCCAGCCAGCAGGCCCCGCAGTTGCTTGCGTCCGCGGTGCAGACGCGACATCACCGTGCCGATGGGAGTGCCCATGATCTCGGCGATCTCCTTGTACGGGAACCCCTCGACGTCGGCGTAGTACACGGCCATCCGAAACTCTTCGGGAAGAGACTGCAACGCTGCTTTGATGTCGTCGTCCGGCAGCGCGTCCAGGGCCTCGACCTCGGCGGAACGCAGGCCCGTCGACGTGTGTTCGGCGGTGGCGGCGAGCTGCCAGTCACTGATCTCGTCGGTCGGGTACTGAGCGGGCTGACGCTGCTTCTTGCGGTAGGAGTTGATGTAGGTGTTGGTGAGAATTCGGTACAGCCACGCCTTGAGGTTCGTGCCCTCACGGAACGATCGGAACGCCGAGTAGGCCTTCACGAACGTCTCCTGAACCAGGTCCTCGGCGTCGGCCGGGTTACGCGTCATTCGTAGAGCTGCGCCGTAGAGCTGGTCGAGCATCGGCAACGCGTCGCGCTCGAAGCGCTCGGTCAACTCTGCCTCGGTCTCGGCAGCTCTGCGCTCCGCGATCGCCTTCTCGTCGTCCACGTCAGCGACGGGATTACTGGCTTCTGTCACGCTGATCCCTTCGATAGCTTCCACCGCCCAGGCTACCGCGCCCGAAGTCGACTTCTGCGAAGAGATCACCCCCTTCAACGCGAGGGGCCGTCCCGCGGTCAGCACTGCCATTCGTCATTCCTTCCGCCTGCATGCGTATCTGTTGTTGCACAACACGGCGTCGCGCCGCCGTGTTCCCGACGGGTCGCTAGAGTCCCGTGAATGGCTGCGTCCACACCCGCTCTCGCGCTGCTCACCGCACGAAAGGTGGCCCACACCGTGCATTCGTACGATCACGATGCACGGGCGCAGTCCTACGGCGAGGAGGCGGCACAGATCCTCGTCGACAGGCTCGGCGTTCGTCCCGAACAGGTCTTCAAGACTCTCGTCGTCGAACGAGCGGATCGCACGCTGGCGGTGGCCATCGTCCCGGTGACCGCGATGCTTTCGCTCAAGGCCGCGGCCGCCGCTCTGTCCACCCGAAAGATCACCATGGCCGACAGGGCTGCCGCCGAACGCTCCTCCGGGTACGTCTTCGGCGGTATCTCACCTCTCGGCCAACGCAAATCCCTGCCGACCGCGATCGACGTCTCGGCCCTCGATTTCGAGACGATTCTGTGCAGTGGAGGTCGACGCGGGCTGGAGATCGAACTCGCACCAGCCGATCTGGTCCGACTCACACGCGCTACATCAGCGCCCATCGCCGCGCGCTGATCCCGAATGAGAGAAGATGGACGGGTGAGCAATTGGACAGCCCCCGCCGCCGTCGCACCCGTCGACGCGACAGTCACTCTGCCCGGATCGAAATCGATCACCAATCGCGCACTGATCATCGCCTCGCTCGCCACCGGTTCCTCGACGATCACCGGTGCCCTTCGCAGCCGTGACACCGATCTCATGATCGATGCCCTGGCAACCTTGGGTATCGAGATCGTCGCCGCGGACGACGACAGGACGGCGTTGCGTGTGACTCCGGCACCGCTGCACGGAGGAGCCGTGGAGTGCGGACTGGCGGGCACCGTCATGCGCTTCGTGCCGCCCCTGGCTGCGCTCGCCGCAGGCGAGGTGTCGTTCGACGGCGACGAGCAGGCACGTATCCGTCCGCTCGACACGATCCTCGACGCTCTTCGCGCGGTGGGGGCCGAGATCGACGGCAGCGCGCTGCCGTTCACGATGCACGGCACCGGCTCGCTGCGCGGCGGATCCGTCGACATCGACGCCTCCGGCTCCTCGCAGTTCGTCTCCGGTCTGATGCTGTCCGCGGCGGCATTCGACGAGGGAATCGAAATCCACCACATCGGCAAGCCCGTTCCGTCCATGCCGCACATCGACATGACCGTGGACATGTTGCGGCGGGCCGGGGTGCGCGTGGACACCCCTGAGACCGGTGGAGACGCGAACACCTGGCGGGTGCACCCGGGTCCGGTCGCACCCATCGAGTGGAGCATCGAGCCGGACCTGTCCAACGCCACCCCCTTCCTCGCTGCAGCGGTGGTGACGAAAGGCCGAGTGCGCGTACCGAATTGGCCCGAATCGACCACTCAGCCCGGCGACGTCTTTCGCGAGATACTCGCGCTGATGGGAGCTCGGGTGGACCTGACAGCAGAAATTCTGACAGTCGAGGGCCCGGATACGTTGCACGGCATCGACTTCGATCTCCACGATGTCGGCGAGCTGACGCCGACGGTCGCGGCGCTCGCCGCACTGGCCGAAGGGCCGTCGATTCTGCGCGGCATCGCCCACCTGCGCGGCCACGAGACCGACCGACTCGCTGCGCTGACAACCGAGATCGTTCGACTGGGT
Organism: Rhodococcus sp. 05-340-2; assembly: GCF_002258915.1. Lineage (NCBI taxonomy): Bacteria > Bacillati > Actinomycetota > Actinomycetes > Mycobacteriales > Nocardiaceae > Rhodococcus > Rhodococcus sp. 05-340-2. The sequence continues at coordinate 43,455 of NZ_NOYU01000027.1, read as the reverse complement.
GGTAGCGCGGTCGAAACCGACGACGGCATCCGAATCGATCCGGTACCGCTGCACGGAGGAGTCTGGCACTCCTACGCCGACCACCGCATGGCCACCGCAGGCGCGATCATCGGACTGCGTGTACCCGGCGTGGAAGTGGACGACATCGGCACCACCGCCAAGACCCTCCCCGGCTTCGAGATGCTGTGGGACGCAATGTTGTCCGCATCCACACCCAGTGGGGTCGGCTCCTGACCGCGCGCCGGTACGACGAGTCGGACGTTCGTATCCGACCGGGCAAGAGTTCGCGTCCACGCACCAAGACTCGACCCGAACACAACGACGCCGAAGCAGGCATGGTGGTCTCGGTCGACCGCGGCCGATGGGGCTGCGTCCTCGGCGGCGACCCGTCTCGTCCGGTTGTGACCATGCGCGCCCGTGAGCTCGGTCGAACTCCGATCGTGGTGGGAGACGAGGTCGGTATCGTCGGAGATCTGTCGGGCAAGGTCGACACTCTGGCCCGAATAGTGCGCGTGGCCGAGCGGCGCACGGTGTTGCGGCGCACCGCCGACGACACCGACCCGTTCGAGCGCGTGGTGGTGGCCAACGCGGACCGACTGCTCATCGTCGCGGCGCTCGCGGACCCACCGCCTCGCACCGGCTTCGTCGAGCGCGCACTCGTGGCCGCGTACGTCGGTGGACTCGAACCCGTTCTGTGCCTGACCAAGAGCGATCTGGCCGACCCCGAAGAATTCACCGCGGCCTTCGCCGATCTCGACGTACCGGTGGTGCTGGCAGGTCAGTCCGAGGACCTCACGGAGCTGACCGCCATGCTCACCGACAACGTGACCGCTCTCATCGGGCATTCGGGCGTCGGAAAGTCCACGCTCGTCAACAGATTGGTGCCCGACGCCTATCGCGCCACCGGAGTGGTCTCGGGCGTCGGGAAGGGTCGTCACACCTCGACGCAGTCGGTGGCGCTACCGCTGCCCGGCGGCGGTTGGGTGGTCGACACTCCCGGCATCCGGTCGTTCGGCCTGGCGCACATCTCCCCCGAGAACGTCGTCGCAGCGTTCTCCGATCTGGCCGATACGATCGAGAACTGTCCGCGAGGATGCACACATCTCGGCCCACCGGCAGATCCCGAATGCGCCCTCGACTCACTCACCGGAGATCCGGCCCGTCGCGTCGCGGCCGTGCGCCTGCTCCTCGAGGCCGTTCGAACGAACGAAGCCTGGTAGCAACGAATTCCGTTCCGGAACAGGTTGCCACCAGGCTCGAACTCGGCGGAAGGCTTACGCGGCCCTACCGACCAGCCGACGAATTCCCTTGCGCTTCTTCGTTTCTGCGATGGCGGTGCGCAGACCACGACGCTTGCCGGTCTCGGGATCGACGGTGAACAGGCCGGCGGGAGCATCGGCCCACTTGCGCTCCGACGCGGTCTCGGGGGCGTCGTCGCTCGTTGCCTTCAAGTACTTGTTGGGCAGCGACAGCTTCGCGATGGTGCGCCACGACAGGAAGTACTGGTGCACGATCGAACCGGTCGTGTACGGCAGGTCGTACTTCTCTGCCAGTTCGAGCACTCGAACCTTGATCTCCCGCAGGCGGTTGCTGGGGAGGTCCGGGAACAGGTGGTGCTCGATCTGGTAGCACAGGTTGCCGCTCATGAACTCCATGACGGGACCGGCATTGAAGTTCGCGCTGCCGAGCATCTGACGCAGGTACCACTGGCCCTGAGTCTCGCCCTCCATGTCGGACTTGGTGAACTTCTCGGCACCGTCGGGGAAGTGTCCACAGAAGATGACGGTGTTGGTCCACACGTTGCGCATCATGTTGGCGACGATGTTCGCGGTCAACGTGCTCTTCCAGGCGGGACCGGTCAGCAGCGGATGGAGGATGTAATCCTTGCCGATCTGCTTTCCGACCTTCTCGAGCACCTCGCGCCGCTTCTGCTCGAATTCCTCGCGCGGCACCCGGCCCTTGGCCACCTTGCCCAGTTCGAGGTGCTGAAGCGCCACACCGTACTCGAAGAACAACTGCAGCAGCAGATTGTAGACGGGGTTGCCGATGTTGAAGGGCTTCCACCGCTGATCGCGGGTGACGCGGAGCAGACCGTAGCCGACGTCGTCGTCCATGCCCAGCACGTTGGTGTACTTGTGGTGGATGTAGTTGTGCGTCTGCTTCCAGTGAGCCGACGGCCCCGTGTTGTCCCACTCCCACGAGGTGGAGTGGATCTCCGGGTCGTTCATCCAGTCCCACTGGCCGTGCATGACGTTGTGGCCGAGCTCCATGTTCTCGATGATCTTCGCAACCCCGAGCATGGCAGTGCCGACGAGCCACGCGGGACGCCGGCGACTGGCGAAGAGCACGGCCCGGCCACCGATGTCGAGGGATCGCTGCAAGCGAATGGTGTTCTTGACGTACCGGGCGTCGCGTTCACCGCGGGACGCTTCGATGTCACGCCGGATGGAGTCGAGCTCGTGGCCCAACGCCTCGATGTCGGCATCGGTCAGATGCGCGTATTCTTTGACGTCCGTAATCGCCATGGGAAACAACCTCCTGGCAGTCGTGAACACACAGCTCGCGTATCAGGCCATGTGCAATTCCGTCACCTACCGTATCGTAACTTACGGTCCCGTAGGTTACGGGCGGAAATCTGTGTGACGATTCACAACGGAACGCGGTCGCCCGAACGTCGGAGAGCTTTGGCCTGACGCTTGGCTTCCTTCTTCGCGTTGCGCAAGCTCACGCGCGCCTCCTGCATTGCCGAACGCAGGCCTCGACGCTGCCCGGTGAGCGGATCGATCCGGAGCGCATGGACGGCGGGCGAATCGCCGACCCGCCATCGCCGCTCGGACGACGTCTCGGGAGCGTTGTCGGACGTGGCGTGCAACCACGAGTCGGGCAGCGACAACTTGTGGATGGTCCGCAGCGCCAGCAGGTACTGCTTGCCGAGAGACCCCGTGGTGTAAGGCAAGTCGTACTTCTCGCACAGAGCGTGCACCTTCTCGGCGATCTCCGGGTACCTGTTGCTCGGCAGGTCCGGGAACATGTGGTGCTCGATCTGGTAGCAAAGGTTGCCGCTCATGAACGCCATGACGGGACCGGCCTCGAAGTTCGCACTGCCCAGCATCTGACGCAGGTACCACTCGGGCCGTGTCTCGGTCTCGAACTGGCCGATCGTGAACTTCTCTGCTCCGTCGGGGAAGTGACCGCAGAAGATCACCGCGTACGCCCACAGATTCCGGACCAGGTTGGCGGTGGCGTTGGCGGTCAACGTGGACTTCCACGCCGGGCCGGACAATGCCGGGAACAGGACGAAGTCCTTACCGACCTGCTTGGCGATCTTGCGGGCGAAGGCGCGGCTCGCCGGAGACTTCAGCAGACCCTTCTCGTCCTCGCCGTCCAGCTGCTTCTGCGCGTCGTAATCGTGCAGTGCGATGCCCCACTCGAAGGTGGTGGCCAGCACGATGTTGGCGAGCGGCTGAACGAGGTTGATCGGCTTCCACGGCTCGTCGCGGGTCATGCGCAGGATGCCGAAGCCGATGTCGTCGTCCATGCCGACGATGTTGGTGTACGTGTGGTGCGAGTAGTTGTGAGCGCGTTTCCACTGCTCCGACGGTCCGGTCTGATCCCACTCCCACGAGGTGGAGTGAATTTCCGGATCGTTCATCCAGTCCCACTGCCCGTGCATCACATTGTGGCCGAGCTCCATGTTCTCGATGATCTTGGCGACACTGAGCATCGCCGTGCCCGCGATCCAGGCCGGCCGATACTTGCTGCCGAGCAGCACCGCGCGGCCACCGAGCTCGAGCAGCCGCTGCAGCCTGATGGTCCGACGGATGTATGCGGCATCGCGCTCGCCGCGGCTGTCTTCGACGTCTCGACGAATCGCATCCAGTTCACGACCGAACGCTTCCATGTCCGCTTCGCTGAGATGAGCGAACTCTTTGATGTCGGTGATGGCCACCGGGTCCTCCAACAGTTGAGTGCAGTGCCCGAAATTCGGGTTTCGACGTGGGCAACCTACGTAAGCGTAACCGAACAGCCTGAGAAGGCTGTGTGCGAAAAACAGACCTACAGTTCCAATGTGCAGTCGCCCGCAGCTGCAGAAATGCACGTCTGGACGCGATCGCCTTCGCTGTGTTCCTTGCCGGATCGCAGGTCGATCACATGCCCTGCCGTCAACGGCACCACACACGTCTGGCAGATACCCATCCGGCAACCGAACGGCATCTGAACTCCGACGTTCTCCCCGGCTTCGAGCAGACTGGTCGCACCGTCGACGGTGGTCTTCTTGTCCGACTTGGAGAACGTGACGGTGCCGCCTGCACCCGAGGTGTCGGCTCGCGAGATCTCGAACCGCTCCAGATGAAGCCGGTCCTCGATACCCTCACGCTTCCAGGTCTTCTCGATCTCCTCGAGCAGTGCTGCCGGGCCGCACGCCCAGGTGTCGCGCGTGCGCCAGTCGGGATAGAGCTCGTCGAGCGAGGCGAGCGCGAACTTGCCGTCCGATCGAGTCAGCTGCACGTGCGAGGTGAAGTTGGGATGAGACTTCTCCAGCGCGGCGATCTCGGCGGCGAACATGACCTCGTCCTCGGTGGGTGCCGAGTGGATGTGCACGGTGTCGGGCATGTCGCCGTGCCGATCCAATGCCCGCAGCATCGAGATGATCGGGGTGATGCCGCTGCCTGCGGTGACGAACAAGATCTTGTTCGGCGGCGGCACGGGCAGCGCGAAATTGCCCTTCGGGGCGGCCAGCCGAACGATGGTTCCCTGTGGCACACCGCCGACGAGGTGCGAGGAGAGGAAGCCCTCCGGCATCGCCTTGACGGTGATGGAGATCAGCTTGTCTTCCCAGTTCGGTGGGGAGGTCAACGAGTAGGACCGCCAGTGCCATCGCCCGCCGAGGTGCAACCCGATCCCGATGTACTGGCCGGGCCGGTAGTCGAAATTGAAGCCCCAACCCGGCTGGATCACCAGGGTCACCGCCGTGGCGGTTTCCTTCTCCACTCGCACGATGCGACCGCGGAGTTCGCGTGCCGACCAAAGAGGATTCGCCAGATGCAGGTAGTCGTCGGGCAACAAGGGAGTGGTGATGCGGGTGAACGCACCACGCACCATGTTCAACCTCGGACGCCTGGGGGCCGATACACCGGCCGCCGGAGCCTCCAGCCACTTCTTCAGATCCATCGGGTGTTCCATCCCCTCGATCGAGATACTGAACCGCTTGCGGTCATCGAGGTTACGCTACCGTAGGTTCGGGTCCGGGAACACCTGTGCCGGTGTGAATCGTGGGCGAACGAACACGGCGGAGTCACAGCAGTTCGAGCAGAAACGACAACTCTTGCGGGGCATACCAGGCGAGGGTGTGATCCTCGGCGTCTCCGAGCACGAACTCCGCGTCCGCGTCACCCATGTCCGCGGCATCGACCGCAGCGACGGCCTTGGCGACCGCCGATTCGGCCCCTTCGAGATCGACATGGACCGACGCGACCTGATCCATCCGCAACGGTTCCTTCAGCCGCACGACGGCATCGTCCAAGTCGGGGCGCAGAGTGGGATCGTCGACATCGGCTGCGATCACCGCCCGCCGGTACACCACCCCATCGGCGACCGTCCCGGTGTCGTTCTCGTCGTCGACTGCCGCGGCGATCAGTCGCAGAGAGGCCCGAGCGGCCTCCCCCATCGCCACCTCGGAGAGCTCCTCGTCGTCGCCGGACGAGTACGCCTCACGCAGCGTCGGTGTCACCGCGAAGGCCGTGCGCGAGACCGGGCTGAACTCACCCTCCGCCGACAGCACTTTCAAGAACTCCAGCGTCGCCGGAACGTAGACACGCATTGCAGAAGACCTCACACTCTCGATTCGTTACTGGCGTCGACCAACTCTTCCAGCGCCTCGTGCAGAAGCGCCGTGACGACATCCACATCGGGCATGGCACCACGGTCTGCATTGAGCCCGAAGAACACGTAACCGTCGTAGGACGTCAACCCGATGCTCATCGCCTGGTTCTCGAACAGCGGCGACACCGGATACATCTCGAGCATGCGCGCACCGCCCACGTACAGCGGGAACTGGGGTCCGGGGGCGTTGGTGACGATCAGATTGAACACCCGCTGAGACAGCCGACTGCCCGCTCGCGCGCCCATCGCGTGCAGGCTCGCAGGCGCGAATCCGGAGATCCGCATCAGCGTCTGTGCGGTGACGCCTCGACTCTGCTTGGCGTGCGCCTCGGTGGCGTGGGCGATGTGCGAGAGCCGCACCACGGCATTCGATTCACCGACGGGTAGGTCGACGAGAAACGACGAGACCTCGCTGCGATCTTCCTCAGCAGGCTCGACCGGCCCGGCCGCCTCTCCGAAACCGACCCGATCAGCCGAGACGTACACCGACATCGGCACCATGGCCCGCACCGTCGAGGACGCCGTGACGGGCTCGCCCCGCGAGAGCAACCAATTGCGCAGTGCCCCGGTGACGACAGCGAGCACCACGTCGTTGATCGAGCAGTCGAACCTGTTGTGGATTCTGCGGTAGTCGGCGAGCTCGGTCTTGGCCACCGCGAATCTGCGGTTTCGCGAGATCGGGGCGTTCAGTGGACTCGACGGTGCGCTCTGGGTCGCGGTGCGCAGCACCGCCGCGACCTTCGCTGCCGCCCGCAAGGCTTCACCCGCTACACCGGCAGCGCCGTGGACCGCGCCGCGCAGGGCCTCGACGCTCTCCCCCGGACGTACCACCAACTCGGTCAACGCATCGATGACCAACGCCGAATCCTTGGGCTCGCGCGCAGGCATCCAGAGTTCCTCGGCCATCGGCGGCGGATTCTTGCTCGCATCCAGAATGACCTGACCGATGTCGAGAGCGTGTTCGCCGTCGACCAGCGCCGAGTGGGACTTGGTGAAGACGGCGAAGCGATTCTTCGACAACCCCTCGACCAGGTACATCTCCCACAGCGGCCGAGTGCGATCGAGTGGGCGCGAGGTCAGCCGCGCGATCAGATCGTGCAACTGATCGTCCGAACCCGGCTTCGGTAGTGCCGAACGACGGATGTGGTAGGTGATGTCGAAATCCGCGTCGTCGACCCACACCGGCCTGGCCAGACCGAAGGCGACCTCACGCACCTTCTGCCGGTACCGAGGAACCAATGCCAATCGTTGCTCGACCAACGACAGCAGACGGTCGTAGCTGAAACCACTGCGCGGAGTCCGGAAGATGGCGAGCGACCCGAGGTGCATGGGGCTACTACTGGCCTCGAGAAAATAGAACGACGCATCCTGCGCTGTCAGCCTGGTCGCCATCGCGTGTTCCAGTCCCCGTCCTCGCGTGAAGTACGCGCCGATTCCTGTGGCCGAGCGCGCGGTGTGCTCGAACCTAGAGTACGTGGCGGAAGATTGCCGGTCTCGGGGTCGGTCGAGGACCGTGTCGCGTGATGTTCCCGGGATCCGACGGGAACCGAACGCGCTCTCGGACCGTCAATGTCGGTGTGAGCGTCATCGAATCGAACGAGCCGCCGGACATCGCGGACACGTCGGCCCCGGGCCCGAGACCCCGCGCCGAACATCACTGCTTTCTCTCGCGTGCCGCACCGTTCGAGCCACCGCTCTGCTCCGGCGCCGTGCACACGTGGGATCCAGCGGCGCCCGTCGAACAGCCGCAGGCCCGCCACCGACCAACCGTGCGCAGCAACCGTTCTCGACGACGCATCGAGCCACCCGATCGGCCACCGGTGCCCGCCGATGCACGCTCGAGTGCCGACCGCGCGATGCGCATGATGATCGAGGTGATCGACCGACGACGCAGCGCAGACCAGCTGTCGGCGTTGTTCACCGCCTCGATGATCGACCTGGTGCGGACCATAGTGCGGAACCCACCGCCGGGCCGACGACTCGGCTTCGCTGCCGTACACCGAGTACATGTGGCGTACCAGTCGGATGTCTCCGCGGAGATCTTCGGCTCCTACACCCGCGGCCCGCGGATGTTCGCCTTCGCCGGCCGAATCGAGCTCGCCATCGACCCACGCCGCCCCGGGTGGACGGTTACATCGTTGCGAGTGGGGTGAGGGTCGCGTCGCCCGGTGGCGACGCGACCCTCGTGCACTACTTCTTGCGCTTGGAACGCGCTGCCTTCTTGGGTGCCTTGCTCTGAGTCCTCGCCGCTTCGCGACGCTCGCGGCGAGTGCCCTCGGCCGCGGACTCGCTGCCGGACGTGGACGGCCCGGCTCGGCGCACGGCAGTGCCACCGCCCTCGGCCGGGCCGGAGAAGGTCAGTCTCTGCTCTTCCTGTTCGTCGAGACCCTTGGCCCGCAGAGCCGAGGGCACCGCGGGAGCCGTAGGTGCGGGAGCAGAGGGGGCCGGAGCAGAGGTGGCCGGAGCAGCGGGGGCCGGAGCCGTAGGCGCGGGTGCAGCGGCGGGTGTCGCGGCCGGGCGGCCGGAACCCACCGGGGAGGACAGTCCAGGAGCCACCGCGAGACCTGCCGACGCCGCAGGTCCGGCCGGAGCGGGTGTCGCCTCGACCTGCAGGTTGAACAGGAATCCGACCGACTCCTCCTTCAAGCCGTCGAGCATGCCCTGGAACATGTCGTAGCCCTCACGCTGGTATTCGACCAGCGGGTCGCGCTGCGCCATCGCGCGCAGGCCGATGCCTTCCTTGAGGTAGTCCATCTCGTAGAGGTGCTCGCGCCACTTGCGGTCGAGGACCGACAGCAGTACTCGACGCTCGAGTTCGCGCATTCCATTCTCGCCGGCGATACCGTCGATCTCGGCCTCGCGGTTGGCGTACGCAGATCGTGCGTCCTCCAGCAGCGCCTCACGCAATTCGTCGCGGCTCAGGTCGCCCTTCTCGCCGTCCTCGTTCTCGCCGGCCAGCACCTTGTGGTCGATTCCCACCGGGTAGAGAGTCTTCAACGCGGTCCAGAGCTGTTCCAGATCCCAGTCCTCGACGTAGCCCTCGCCGGTGGCACCGTCGACGTAGGCGGTGATCACGTCGGTGATCATGCCCTCGACCTGGCCCTCCATGTCGGCACCTTCGAGGATGCGGCGGCGCTCCTCGTAGATGACGGTGCGCTGCTGGTTCATCACCTCGTCGTACTTGAGAACGTTCTTGCGGATCTCGAAGTTCTGCTGCTCGACCTGCGTCTGAGCGCTCTTGATGGCCTTGGACACCATCTTGGCTTCGATCGGGACGTCGTCGGGCAGGTTGAGCCGGGTCATGATCGACTCGAGTGCGCCACCGTTGAATCGACGCATCAACTCGTCGCCGAGCGAGAGGTAGAAACGCGATTCGCCCGGATCACCCTGACGACCGGAGCGGCCTCGGAGCTGGTTGTCGATACGGCGAGAATCGTGTCGCTCGGTACCGAGGACGTAGAGACCGCCGGCCTCGCGCACGGTATCGGCGTCGGCCTTGACCTGCGCCTTGACCTCTTCGAGCGCAGGCTCCCAGGCAGCCTCGTACTCCTCTGGGGTCTCGACCGGGTCCAAGCCCTGCTTCCGGAGCTGCAGATCGGCGAGGATGTCCGGGTTGCCGCCGAGCACCACGTCGGTGCCTCGACCGGCCATGTTGGTCGCCACCGTCACCGCGCCCTGCCGGCCCGCCTCGGCGATGATCGTCGCTTCCTGCTCGTGGAACTTCGCGTTCAACACGTTGTGAGCGACACCGCGCTTGGTGAACTGCTTCGACAGGTACTCCGAGCGCTCGACGCTCGTCGTGCCGATGAGGACCGGCTGGCCCTTCTCGTGCCGCTCGACGACGTCGTCCACGACGGCGTCGAACTTGGCCTCTTCCGTCTTGTAGATCAGGTCACCGTTGTCCACGCGGACCATCGGACGGTTGGTCGGAATCGGAATGACACCGAGGCCGTAGATCTGATGGAGCTCGGCGGCCTCGGTCTCGGCGGTACCCGTCATGCCCGAGAGCTTGTCGTAGAGGCGGAAGTAGTTCTGCAGGGTGATCGTCGCCAGAGTCTGATTCTCGGCCTTGATCTCCACCTTTTCCTTGGCCTCGATCGCCTGGTGCATGCCCTCGTTGTAGCGACGTCCCACCAGGATGCGGCCGGTGAACTCGTCGACGATGATGACCTCACCGTCGCGGACGATGTAGTCCTTGTCCTTGGTGTAGAGCTCTTTGGCCTTGATCGCGTTGTTGAGGTAGTTCACCAGCGGTGAGTTGGCGGCCTCGTAGAGATTGTCGATGCCGAGCTGATCCTCGACCAGTTCGACGCCTGCCTCGTGTACACCGATGGTCCGCTTGCGGATGTCGACCTCGTAGTGGGTGTCGATCTTCAACATCGGCGCGATACGGGCGAACTCTCCGTACCACTTGCTCGACGCGTCGGCCGGTCCCGAGATGATCAGCGGCGTACGGGCCTCGTCGATGAGGATGGAGTCGACCTCGTCGACGACGGCGAAGTTGTGGCCTCGCTGCACGAGGTCGTCGAGCGAGTGCGTCATGTTGTCGCGCAGGTAGTCGAACCCGAACTCGTTGTTGGTGCCGTAGGTGATGTCCGCGGCATAGGCGGCGCGGCGTTCCACCGGGGTCATGCCGGAAAGGATCACGTCGACCGAGAGACCGAGGAAACGGTGCACGCGGCCCATCCACTCCGAGTCGCGCTTGGCGAGGTAGTCGTTGACCGTCACCACGTGCACACCCTCGCTGGAGATGGCATTGAGGTACGCGGGCAGAACACACGTCAGTGTCTTGCCCTCACCGGTCTTCATCTCGGCGATGTTGCCGAAGTGCAGGGCGGCACCGCCCATGACCTGAACGTCGAAGTGTCGCTGCGACAGCACTCGCCAGGACGCCTCACGGGCCACGGCGAATGCTTCGGGCAGGAGCTGATCCAGGGTCTCGCCGGCGGAGTACCTCTCCCTGAACTCCGCGGTCTTGCCGCGCAGTTCGTCGTCGGAGAGGCTCTCGACGTCCGGAGACAGGGTCGAGACGTGGTCGGCGATGCTCTTGAGCCGCTTGACCATGCGACCTTCACCGACACGGAGCAGCTTGGAAAACGACAGCGACGGCACGGGCTTTCTCGTCCTCGATCCTCGGTTCATGGGTACTGGTACGAACAACACTGCATACTGCACGAGCTCACGGGTTCGTCACCACGACATCTGCGCGGCGGGTAACCCGAACGCGTCCATGGTAGGCGGTGTCGCTGTGAACCCGGCAGCCCGACTATCGGTCGTCGGAGATCGCCGGTCGACCATTCGGACAACACCGACACAGCACTGCAGGCTCGACGTGGGGATCGAGTCTCCGGCGTCGAGCCTGCAGCGGTGAAAAGATTTCACGGACGGCGAACGTGTCGAGCCGTCCCGCGCGGTCCGATCAGGTCAGCCTGATCAAGCCGTAATCGAAGGCGTGCCGTCGGTACACGACCGAGGGGCGATCGCTTGCGCTGTCGTGGAACAGGAAGAAATCGTGCCCGACGAGTTCCATTTCGTACAGTGCGTCGTCGACGCTCATCGGTGCGGCCGAGTGAATCTTCGTTCGCACGATGTGCCCCGGGCCGCTCTGGTCGTCCTCGAACGAGTCGAGTTTCGTCTCGGGGTCGAGTGCCAGCGTGTCGTCCTCGGCGAGTTCGGCAGTGGCCTCGGCGACGGAAACGGGCCTCTTCTCGCCGTAGTGAACCTTGCGACGGTCCTTGGTGCGCCGAAGTCTGCTCTCGAGTTTCGACGTCACCGCTTCGAGTGCGGCATAGAAACTGTCGGCGCACGCTTCGGCTCGAACGACCGGCCCCTTGCCCTTCGCGGTGATCTCCACGCGTTGACATGCCTTGGCCTGGCGGCGATTTCGTTCGTGCTGCAGTTCGACGTCGAACAGGTAGATGGAGGGATCGAAGCGCTCGAGGCGAGCCAGTTTCTCGGAGACATATATCCGGAAATGATCCGGTATCTCGACGTTGCGGCCCTTGACCACAACGTCCGCATTGCTCTTGGGGGGTTCTTCGGAGGGCTTCTCGTCGAAGAAAACCGAGGCTTGTGAAGGGGTCGTCACGCGTACCTCCAGATATCGGCCACGCCCACTGTTGGACGTGGCAAGTGTGCATGCCGAATGGGGAACCTTCCGGCATCAAAGTCCGGGGCATCACCTCACATCTGGTCCAGTTGGGGCGTGTCCGCGACGTTAGTCGGTCATCGACTCGTGTGCCACCGTTCACCCCGAATTGGTTGTCGGCGTGTCCCCCTCCATCACATTCAGGCACTCGCCACCACCAGCGCTCCGGACACCGGCACTTCCAATTCGGTTAGCACTCTTACCGATTCGGCCAACGTAGCGCCGGTGGTCACGACGTCGTCGATCAGCAGAACGGTGAAGTCGGCCGATCGCGTCACACGTGCGTCGCCTCGCGGACGTGCCACCCCGACAGCCTCGATCCGGCCTGCCACATTGTGCTGACGTTGCCCCGCCGACAGTCCGACCGAATCACGGACTCCGCCGCTCATGCGGAGCAACTCGGGAACGAGCACTCGTTCCGGTGCCAACCGTTCGGCAGCGATTCGAGCGCATCGCAGAACGGGATCGCCCCCGCGAGCCCGTGCCGCACGAGCCCGAGAGGGCGCGCAGATCAGAATCAGCGAACTCAGCTCGGGTGGATCGATCTCACCTGCATCGCGTAGGTGTCCGACGGCCTCGGCGAGCGCTCGCCCGAAAGGCCGGGCCACCGACCGCCGACCTCGCTCCTTCAGAGCGATCACACCGCTGCGACGCGGCCCGCTGTACGTACCGAGGGACCAGCACGGCACACCGGGATCGACTCGTGGCCGAACGGCGATGGGCGGGACGAACAGGGCCAGAGAACACACAGTGCACCAGTGCTCCCCCGGCACACCGCACCCGGCGCACTCGAGGGGCAGAACCAGATCGAGGAGCGTCCGCATGAACGCGGAGTCTGCCCGGGCCCACCGACAGACAGCTGCGGCCGACGTCAGCCGGGCAGAATGGGCACTGCTTTCACTCCGGCCAATCCGGTGACCTCACGCCAGTACCGATCGCCGACCGGATCGGCATTGTTGAGGGCGAACACGGCGCGTGCATCGGCCACGTACTCCGTCTCCGGCGAGGCATCGACCGCCAACACCGGAGTGGTCAGGTTGCGTGAGGGCAGCGGATCCATCCGGGATCCGTCGACGGTCACCTGGACCACCGGTGCGTCGGTGGCGACCCGCGCGATCACGATGGTGTCGCCGGTACTCCAGTCCAAACTCGTGGCGTCGCTACCGAGTCCGATGGCCACGGCCCTCGGCTCGGTGAGGGAGTACACACCCGAGGGCTCGCGGACCACCGTCGCCACGTACACGACGCCGTCGACGATGAGCGCCGCTCGCACTCCGTCTCGGGCCAGTCGCAGTTCGGTGATCCGGTTGCCGAGTGTCGTGACGGCGGTGGCCTCGACCGGTATCACCGATACCTGTCCGGTCGAGGGATCGCGGGCGGCTCGGATGACGTTGGTGCCGTCGATCACCGCCCACGCCGCGTTGTCATCGGCCCCCCATGTGGGCCGCGTGATCGACTGTCCCTCGGCCACCGGGAACGCGCCGCCGTCGTAGCTGCCGACCATGAGTGTGCTCGACGGCGCGGGGGCAGGCCGTCCGGTGTCGGCGACGCCTGCCACGAGCGTGCCGTCGTTGGACAGTGCCACCGAGCGCAGGTTGCGGGCCTGTCCGAAGTACCCGGGAGCGGGGGTCGTCTCCGCCTCGTCGACGCGCAGCAAAGTGCCGGACGCGAGTGCGTGCAGTCCGACACTGTCGTCGGTGCTGCCCAGCGGATCGAAGGAGTCGACGCCTGCGGTGGTCCACCCGTCGGGCTTGGTCGTGTCGATGGGTTGGCCGTCGGCGAGCAACACGTACGGCCCTGCCACCTCGGCCGAGGCGAGCGTCCAGATCACTTGAGCGGCAAGCAGTTCACGGTCGCGGTCACCCTTGTTCTGCAGGCCACCGAAGTCGATCTTGATGCCACCGAGCCCCACCCCCACCTGTGCGGTCTGACCGTCGGCCTTGGTGATCGGCCCGCGAATACTCACGTCGTCGGACAGTTCGTTGCTCACCGCGGCCGACAGCGCCGACTTGGGACCGTCGATGAGCAGCTGTACGAGTTGGTTGGCGAGCTGGTCCTGCGATCCACTGGTCCAGCGCACATCGGGCACGAGCACGCCACCGAGCGGATCGACGAAGTACAGCGATCGCTGCTGATAGGTGTTCAGAAACGCAGATCGATCGATGACGACGCCGGGCGGCAGTTTCGAGATTCGCCACTGCCCGTCCACGCGTTCCATCTCGATCGCGGCGTCGAAGGTGTCCGAGCCGGCCTGGTACTCACCGCCGGACGCCAGCATCCCGGCCGTCGTCGAGCGGATCGTGAACTGCGCAGTATCAGCGGTTCGTGGACCGGACAGGGTATCGATCCTGTCCGCGACGACCGTACGTGCGCCGTCGTCCCAGGTTCCCGACGCCTCCTCGGTGAGAAACTGCCGGGCGGCCTGGTGCCTGTTGGCCGAGACGGCGCTGGCCTCGAAGAAGTCGTCCAGCAAGCGATCGGGCTCGCGTCCCGGCTCGGGAGCCGGAGCACTGGTGGGCACGGCCCCGGCGGTCAAGGTGCCGATGGCCTGAGGGCTGGACGACTCGGGAAGGCTGGCGCATCCGCCCACGAGGGCGACGACGAGCGCGCACATCGCCAGCACTCGGGTGCTGCGACGACACGAGAAGATCACGTCGCGGGCTCCGACGCGGATGTCTTCGATGCGGTGATCGCGGGAATCGGTTGTCCTTGAGCGAATTTCTTGGTGCTGGGTTTGAGGGGCAGTGGGGATCCGATCACCTTGTGCCCGCGCACGAGCGGCAGGGTGAGTCGGAAACATGCGCCTTCGCCTACTGCTCCCCACGCTTCGAGCTTACCGTCGTGCAGGCGGGCGTCCTCGACGCTGATCGCCAGCCCAAGGCCGGTACCGCCGGATCGTCGAACACGGGAGGGATCCGAGCGCCAGAACCGGTTGAACACCAGCTTCTCTTCACCCGGTCGCAGACCGACTCCCTGATCTCGCACGACGAATGCTGCCGCGTCGGCGTCCGAGCGCAGCCGCAGCAGGACCGGTTTGCCTTCACCGTGGTCGAGTGCGTTGGCCAGCAGATTGCGCAGAATCCGTTCCACCCGTCGGGGGTCGACCTCGGCGACGACTGCGGTCTCGGGCATGTCGACGATCACTTCGGTACCGGTCTCGCGCGCCAGGTGCCGCACGGTCGACACTGCCGCTCGGGCGCACATGCGCAGGTCGAGCTGTTCGGCGGCCAGTTCGGCGACGCCCGCGTCGTGGCGGCTGATCTCCAGCAGGTCGCCGAGCAGGGTCTCGAACCGATCGAGCTCGTTGACCAACAGCTCCGAGGATCTCTTGAGGGCAGGCTCGAGGTCGTCGCTGGCGTCGTGGATGAGGTCTGCCGCCATCCGAACGGTGGTGAGCGGGGTGCGCAGTTCGTGGCTGACGTCGGAGGTGAATCGGCGCTGCAGGTTTCCGAATTCTTCGAGCTGGGTGATCTGTTTGGACAGACTCTCGGCCATCTCGTTGAACGACATCGCGAGTCTGGCCATGTCGTCCTCGCCGCGGACCGGCATGCGCTCCTTGAGCCTGCCGTCGGCGAACCGCACCGCGATCCTCGACGCCGAACGGATGGGCAGGACCACCTGACGTGCGACGAGCATCGCAATCGCCGCGAGCAATACCAGCAGCACCACTGCGCCGATGAACAACGTGCCGCGCACGAGAGAGAGCGTGCGATCCTCGCTGGCCAACGGGAAGATGAGATAGAGCTGCAGGGCCGAGATGTCGGATCCGGTGGGAGATCCCATGATCAGCGCAGAGCCGGAATAGCCGCCGTCACTGTCGGTGACCGTCGCATACTGCGAACTGATCAGGCCCTTCTTGACGAAGTCGCGCAGGCTGTTCGGGATCTGATCGACCGGACCGACCGAGGCCTCCGCGCGGGTGGCGTCGCCCTCCACGATCAGGACCGGATCGAACGATCCCGCCGACCCGGTGGTCGACGCGGCGTCGAGGTCCTGGTTCGTCAGCGCCGCCCTGGCTCGTTCGAGGCGCGTCGCGAGCCCGCTCGAATCGTCGGCTCCGGCGAGGTTGCCCTCCACTGTGGTCCGCGAACGGTCGAGTTCCTCGGTGGCGGCGGACAGCTTCGCCTCGAGCAGTCGATCGGTGATCTGACTGGTCAACACCACCCCGAGGATGAGGATGACCACCAGGGACAGAGTCAGCGTCGACACGACGACGCGCAGCTGTAGTGATCGTCGCCAGGCATGGCCCAGCGACGTACTCAGCGAGCGAAACCAACGCAGTACGGGAGAGAACTTGCCGTTGATTCGCCGCCGAGAATGGGAGAAACGGATCACGGCGGTCCGGCCTTGTAGCCGACCCCCCTCACGGTCAACACCACCTCGGGGTTCTCCGGATCCTTCTCGACCTTGGCGCGCAGCCGCTGCACGTGCACGTTGACCAGTCGGGTGTCGGCCGCGTGGCGGTAGCCCCAGACCTGTTCGAGCAACACCTCTCGGGTGAACACCTGACGCGGCTTGCGTGCCAATGCGACGAGCAGATCGAACTCGAGTGGAGTGAGGGAGACGAGTTCGTCGCCGCGACTGACCTTGTGAGCCGGCACGTCGATGACGATGTCCGCGATGGACAGCAGTTCGGCGGGTTCGTCCTCGGTCCTGCGCAAGCGCGCGCGAACCCGGGCGACCAGTTCCTTCGGCTTGAACGGCTTCATGATGTAGTCGTCCGCACCGGACTCGAGACCCAGGACGACATCAACGGTGTCGGTCTTGGCCGTCAGCATGACGATCGGCACGCCCGAATCGGCGCGCAGGACTCGGCACACGTCGATGCCGTTCATGCCGGGAAGCATCAGATCCAGCAGCACCAGGTCCGGCCGGTTCTCGCGCACTGCCGCCAGTGCTTGAGTACCGTCGCCGACCACGAAGGGCTCGAATCCCTCACCGCGCAACACGATGGTGAGCATCTCCGCCAGAGCCGAATCGTCGTCCACAACCAGAATCCGAGGCTTCATGGTCCTATGGTGTCACTTTCCGAACGCCTGATGGCTGATTGAACATGTCGGCGGCGAGTCGATCGGGATCCACGTCGGCGGTGACGACGTGCCACGGCGATACCCAGTGCGAGGCGGCGAGCCTGCCGTACGCAGCCGAGGTTCGGCTCTGCAGTGAGCCGTCGCGCTCGTAGACATCCCGGGTGCGGGCGGCGTCCGCACTCTCACGGGCCGCAGCACGCTCGGCGGCGAGCGCCACCGGGACGTCGAGGAGAATCTGGACATCGGGAACGGGCACAGCGAATCGGTCGAATTCGAGTGACCTGATCCATTCGACGGCCTCGCCGTCGGAGGACTGCTCGAGCCGAGCGGCGGTGTAGGCAGCATTGGATGCCACGTACCGATCGAGAAGAACGATATCGTTGTCCGAGAGCAGCTTTCGGATCTCGTCGCCCGCGTCCCGGCGATCGAGCGCGAACAACAGGGCCATCGCATGCACGCTGCTCGCGGTGTCACCGTGTTCGCCGTGCAACGCCTCCGCGGCCAGATCGGCGTGAACCGACCGGCCGTACCGGGGAAACCCGATCCGCTCGACCGACAGGCCGTCACGCTCCCACGCCGAAACGAGCCGACGGGCGAGCGTGTTCTTGCCCGCTCCGTCGACTCCTTCGATGACGAACAGTTTTCCCACTACCGGACCGGTCCGTCGGTCAGTAGCGGTAGTGCTCGGGCTTGTACGGGCCCTCGACGTCGACGCCGATGTACTCGGCCTGCTCCTTGGTGAGCTTGGTGATCGAGCCGCCGAGCGCTTCGACGTGGATGCGCGCGACCTTCTCGTCGAGGTGCTTGGGCAAGCGGTAGACCTCGTTGTCGTACTCGTCCGGCTTCGTCCACAGTTCGATCTGAGCGATGACCTGGTTGGAGAAACTGTTGCTCATGACGAACGACGGGTGACCCGTGGCGTTGCCGAGATTGAGCAGACGGCCCTCGGACAGCACGATGATCGAGTGCCCGTCCTTGAACTGGTACTCGTCGACCTGCGGCTTGATGTTGATCCGCGTGACATCGGGGGCCTTCTCCAGACCGGCCATGTCGATCTCGTTGTCGAAGTGACCGATGTTGCCCAGGATTGCCTGGTGCTTCATCTTGCGCATGTGCTCGAACGTGATGATCGACAGGTTGCCCGTCGAGGTGATCACGATGTCGGCCTGCTCGATGAATTCCTCGACCGTGCGCACGTCGAAGCCGTCCATGAGCGCCTGCAGCGCGTTGATCGGATCGGCCTCGGTGACGGTCACACGTGCACCCTGGCCCTTGAGCGCCTCGGCGCAGCCCTTGCCCACGTCGCCGTAGCCACAGACCAGAACGGCCTTGCCGCCGATGAGAACGTCGGTGCCGCGGTTGATGCCGTCGATCAGCGAGTGGCGGGTGCCGTACTTGTTGTCGAACTTGCTCTTGGTCACCGAGTCGTTGACGTTGATGGCGGGGAACGTGAGCTCGCCCGCAGCCGCGAACTGGTACAGCCGCAGCACGCCGGTGGTGGTCTCTTCGGTGACGCCCTGTACGGACTCGGCAACCTCGGTCCACTTGGACTTCGACGCCTCCAGTGAACGACGCAGCAGGCCGAGGAAGACCTTGTACTCGTCCGAATCGTGATCGTCGTCGGTCGGCGGGACGACGCCTGCCTTCTCGAACTGCGCGCCGCGCAGCACCAGCATCGTGGCGTCGCCACCGTCGTCGAGAATCATGTTGGCGGGCTGATCGGGCCAGGTGAGCATCTGCTCGGCCGCCCACCAGTACTCTTCGAGGCTTTCGCCCTTCCAGGCGAACACCGGGACGCCCTTGGGCTCCTCGACGGTGCCGTACGGACCGACGACGACGGCCGCCGCTGCGTGGTCCTGGGTGGAGAAGATGTTGCAGGACGCCCACCGGACCTCGGCTCCGAGTGCAACCAGCGTCTCGATCAGCACCGCGGTCTGCACGGTCATGTGCAGCGATCCCGAAACTCGCGCTCCCTTGAGCGGCTGTACGTCGGCGTATTCGCGACGCAGCGCGATCAAGCCGGGCATCTCGTGCTCGGCGAGCCGGATTTCCTTGCGGCCGAATTCTGCGAGCGACAGGTCTGCGACCTTGAAGTCGATTCCACCGCGGTGATCCACGGTGAGTGCCGATCCTGACGTAACTGAGGTCGTCATCTTGCCTCTCCTGTTGACTGAGTGTCTGCCGTCCAGGCTATCGGGTCCGCGCGCTCCTGGTTCCGGCTGCCCGGAGGTGCAGGAGCGGAGCATGCGCAACGACCCGATTGTCGAGAACCCGCTCTATCCGTTTCGTCCGGCTCGCGCCAGGATTCGAGCCCGTTTGCGAGGCAGGATGTTCGCGCGGGTGATATCTCCCTGGTAGTGCGCCAGTACCCGCGGGTCCATCACTCGACGCCACAGCGGCGGAATTGCGGCGAGCATCACCATCGAGGCGTATCCGGCGGGGAGCTGAGGAGCCTCGTCGCAGGAGAGCAGGGTCTGGTAGCGCTTGCCTGGATTGGCATGATGGTCGCTGTGTCGCTGCAGGTGGTACAGGAAAATGTTGGTACAGATCCTGTCGCTGTTCCAGCTGTGGCGGGGCAAGCACCGAACGTACTTCCCGCGATCGTTCTTCTCGCGGAGCAGGGCGTAGTGCTCCACGTAGTTCACCATCTCGAGCAGAACGAATCCGACGACGGCCTGCAACAGAAGGTACGGCGCGATGGACCAGCCGAACACGATCAGCAGCGAGCCGAACAGCACGACGCTGAGCAGCCACGTGTGCAGCAGCGCATTGGTGGGGCTCGCGACCGAGCGGCCCTTGCGCCGAAGTCGCTGCGACTCGAGCTTCCATGCGGAGGTCAGGCCGAGGATCGTGCTGCGCGGCACGAAGCTCCACACGCTCTCGCCGAGCCGTGCGCTCGCGGGGTCGTCCGGGGTTGCCACTCGAACGTGATGCCCTCGGTTGTGCTCGACGTAGAAGTGACCGTAGAGCGTCTGCGAGAGGGCGATCTTGGCCAACCAGCGCTCGTGCTGCTCGATCCGATGTCCCAGTTCGTGAGCGGCATTGATACCGGTTCCGGCCACCAGGCCCACCGTCACTGCGAGCCCGATCTTGTCCACCACGGTCAGCTCGCCGTACGCCCACATCCAACACGCGACGATCAGCCCGACGAACTGAATGGGAAGGAAAAGGTAGGTACACCAGCGGTAGTAGCGATCGTTCTGCAGTTTCTCGCTCGCCGACTCGTCCGGGTTGTGCCCGTCCTCACCGGCGATCAGGTCGATCACCGGAATGATCACGAAGAACACCAGCACGCCGCTCCACCAGAACAGCGATATGCCTGTCCAGTAGACCAACTGCGACGGCAGCAATGCCGACGCCGGGGCCAACAGCCCCAGCATCCATAGATAACGTTTGTTGTCCTGCCAGCGAACCGACCGTTCACTGGCCTTCGAATCCCGCCCCCCGAAAGCGACACCCGAACCCTCCAACGAAGGAATTCGGCCGTCCACACTCACTGTTTCAACACCCTCTCATCGAACTTTTTGAGTCCTCCAAGTCTGTTTTCGAGGGTATAACATTCCAGCGGTTTGATGTGACGCTATCTAAATTCAGGCGAGAATCGCTGGTCAGGACATCGATCGGCGCGTAAGCCCGGTCAGTGCTCCGACTTCTCGATGCGAGATTTCTCGGCTTCGCGCTGTCCCATCACCGAGTGCCGCCTGCTGTACACGACGTAGATGACGACACCGGCGGCCATCCAGACCAGGAAACGCAGCCATGTTTCGACCGACAGGTTCAGCATCAACCACAGGCAGGCCAGGACCGCGAGGATCGGCACCAGGGGAACCCAGGGAACGCGGAAACCACGCTCCAGGTCGGGGCGAGTTCTGCGCAGGACGAGAACCCCGGCCGAAACCAGCACGAACGCGAACAGCGTGCCGATGTTCACCATTTCCTCGAGCGTGCCGAGCGGAACGAACGCAGCGAGCAGGCCGACGATGACACCGACCAGAATCGTGGTCCGGACCGGCGTGCCCTTCTTTCCGGTGTGTGCCAGTGCCCGCGGCACCAGTCCGTCTCGCGACATCGCGAAGAGCACTCGGGTCTGCCCGAGCATCAACACCATCACCACGGTCGTCAGACCGGCGAGTGCACCGAAGGAGATGATGTTCATGGCCCACGTCAGCCCGTTCAGCTCGAATGCGGTCGCCAGCGTGGAACTGTCACCGGCCAGGTCGGTGTACTTGACCATTCCGGTCAGAACCAGGGTGACGGCCACGTAGAGCACGGTGACGATCGCGAGCGATCCGAGGATTCCTCGCGGGAGTGCCTTCTGCGGTTCCTTGGTTTCCTCGGCGGTCGTTGCCACCACATCGAATCCGATGAAGGCGAAGAACACGAGGGACGCCGCGGCCAGCAGTCCGTAAGCACCGAACGTGCTGCCACCTGCTCCCGTGACGAACGAGAAAAGAGACTGATGCAGTCCCTCGCCCGTGGAGCCCGGTTGCGACGGCGGAATGTAGGGGTCGTAGTTGGCGACCTTGATGTAGAAGGCCCCGAGCACGACCACGAACAGAACGACGATCACCTTCACCGCCGTGATGACCAGCGACACCCGTGAGGACAACTTGGTGCCCGACGCGATGAGCACCGTCAGGACCACCACGATCAGCAGTGCACCCCAATCGAAGTTCAGTGAGCCGATCTCGAGCACCGGAGCGGCCGTACCGAGTAGATCGCCCAGATAGAGCGACCACGCCTTCGCCACCACGGCGGCTGCGAGGCCGAACTCGAGGATGAGATCCCATCCGATGATCCATGCGATGAACTCACCGAACGCCGCATACGAGAACGTGTACGCACTTCCGGCCACCGGCACCGTGGATGCGAACTCCGCGTAACACAGCGCCGCGAGGCCACATGCGATCGCCGCGAGCACGAAGGCCAACGACACTGCCGGTCCCGCAACGTTTCCGGCCGTCCGCGCGGTCAGGGTGAAGATGCCGGCACCGACAGCGACGGCGACGCCGAACACGGTCAGATCCCAGGATCCCAGTTCTTTCCGGAGTTTCGTGTCCGGCTCGTCGGTGTCCTGGATCGACTGCTCGATCGATTTGGTCCGGAACCAACCCGTCGTACGTGGGGTCTTCGCGGGCCGGTCTGCTCTGGTCATCGGTTCTCCGTATCGCCACTTCACCTCGGTGACGGATCACCGAACTCATCCGTCACTTCTTCACTGTGGCATCAGACTATTGCCTCGCGGCACGCCATTTGCACAATCGCGCGGTTCGAAGCGACAGATGCCGGCGACACGCGATCTACAGGCGGCCGACGGAGGCCACGAACACCTCGGCCTCGCCCGAATCGGCGGTCACGGTGATGGATTCGTCTGCAGCGGGTATCCAGGCCGAGCTGCCCTGCGGCACCGTCAGCTCGCACTGTCGGCCTGCGGTACCGGCCACGACAGTGCCACTCGTGCACAGCAGAATTCTCGGGCCGGAGCCGGGAACGGAGACCGTCTCCCCCGCAGCAACCGCAGTTCGGCTCAACGCGAATTCGGGTGCAGGCGTCGGATACAGGTAGGTCGGCCGATCGCCGACCCCCGGGGTGATGGGCGAGATGTCGGCAGGCTCGAAATCCAGCACGCGCAACAGTTCCGGGACGTCGACGTGTTTGGGAGTCAGTCCGCCGCGCAACACGTTGTCGGAGTTCGCCATGATCTCCACACCGGTACCGCGCAAGTACGCGTGCAGGTTTCCGGCGTCGAGGTACAGCCCCTGGCCGGGAGTCAGTGTCACCCGATTGAGCAGCAGCGCCGCGAGCACTCCGGCGTCACCGGGGTACGACTCCCCGAGCTCGAGCAGAGTTCTGGCCTCGGCGGCGAATCGTCCACCGTCGGTGCGAGCAGGACCGGAGAGATAGTCGATGCATCCCTGGGCGACGGCGGGCAGGATGTCGTCCAATGCCTGCCCGGGCAGCGTGATCCACGAGGTGAACACGGTGCGCAGCCCGGAGGCATCGGGCTGGGCGGCCAGCAGGGTGCGATACCCGGCCAGCGCGGGGACGGCCAACGCGTCGAGCAGTTCGACGGTGTCGGTGGGACGCCGGAAGCCCGCCAACGCCTCGAACTCGGTGAGCGCGACTATGAGCTCGGGCTTGTGATTCGGATCGCGGTAGTTGCGTACCGGAGAATCGATGGGGACACCCGCGGCGTTCTCGCGTGCAAAACCTTCACGGGCCTGAGCACTGCTGGGATGCGCCTGCAAGGACAACGGCTCTTCTGCGGCAAGCAATTTCAGCAGGTACGGCAGACGCGAGTCGTAGTGCTGCGCAGAACCACCCAGGTGGGTGGCCGGATCGCCGTCGATCAGCGTGAGCAGTGGCGTACTGCCACCCTCGTGCACCACGTGCGCGGAGTCGGCCGGGTGAGCTCCGAGCCAGATCTCTGCCTCGGGATGATCGGACGGGACCGGGCGGCCCTGAATCCGAGCCAGTGCGGTTCGCGAACCCCATGCGTAGGACCGAACCGCGCCTCGCAAGAGCTGCACTAGCTACCGCCCATCAACAGCAGATACGCGGCAGTGGTGTCCAACCGCGTCGCCAACACGGACATCGTGTCGAGCACCGAGAGTCTAGCCGGATCCGGTGCCGCTGCGGGGTTGTCGAATTCCGATCTCGCGCGCTCGCCGCCGAACAGAGCCTCACTCGAATCGGCGAGCAACAATTCCGACTCCGGGACACCGGCGATTCGTCGTTCGGTCATCGCGCGATCGGCGTCCGAGGCGACCACGATCACGCGCATCGGCAGCGCCGGCGGTGGCCCGTCGAGCTGCTCGTCGTGAAATAACGAGTCGAATGTCTGTGGCGTGCGGGACGATTCGACGACGGACGCCCGGATGGACGCGGCAATGACATCGCCCAACTCCCCCGCACCGACGACGACACCCGCCACGCGCAGCAGCACCTCGCTGCCGTGCCGAGCCACCTCGACCGCGGCGGGACTGCCCCCGGTCAACACCACCCGCCGTCCGTTCAACCCACTGGCGAGGGCCTTGGCCGGATTGTGGAACATCTCGTTGGACGGGCTGTTTCGTACCGCCTCCGCGTCGAGCAGGTCGGCAAGACGAGAAAGATTGGGCAGCAACGTCTTCCACGAGCCGCCGGCAACCGCCCCGAGTACCGCGACGAACGCAGCGAGGTAGCGCATCAGAGCATTGTGGTCACGGACTGCGATTCGAGGTGGCAGCCACATGACTCTGGCTCCCCGGACGGCACGCAGCGGCCCCTCCTCGGGAGCGACCACCACGACTTCGGCACCACGCCGGGCTGCCGCGTCCACCGACTCGGCCAAACGTGGATCTCCGGCGTCGTCGCCTGCCACCACCACCACGTCGAGTGGGCCGATCCACGGCGGAGTGCCGGTGCTGCGTACCAGAGGGACCCCGAGGCGATCACCGAGCGCGGCGACGAGCAGTGACGCCGCCCGACTGCTCCGCCCGTCGCCGGTGACGATCACCACGCTCCGGGGACGCAGATCGGCCAACCGGGCGAGGACCGACTCGTCCACTGCGGTCGCGACAGCACGCACCTGTGCGCCCGCCAGCGCTGCGCTGCGCAAGGAGCCCTCGCGATCGGCTGCGATGAGAGCATCCGAATCGTCGAGATCGACCAGAGACGACACTGCCGTCATGGCTGCGACACCTCCCCTTACGTCACCCGCTCGAAACGCCTGCATACCCACTCACGAACCCTCGGTAACCACTATTCCAGTCCGGCGCGAACGATGCTCAATATCTCCGTCGAAAGCGCATCGACATCGGCTCCGGTACGTGCTTCGACGTTGAGCCGCAGGAGCGGTTCGGTATTCGAGGCCCGCAGGTTGAACCAGGCACCGTCGGCCAGATCGACCGTCACTCCGTCGAGTCGGTCGATGCCCGCGGTCCGATCGGCGAATGCCGCCAGGACCGCCTCGGTGCGTTCTGCGGCATCGTCGACGGTCGAGTTGATCTCGCCCGATGCACTGTAGGTCTCATAGCTGGCCATCATTTCCGACAGCGGACGATCCTGTGCCCCGAGTGCGGCGAGAACGTGCAGCGCGGCGAGCATGCCGGAGTCCGCACCCCAGAAATCACGGAAGTAGTAGTGAGCGGAATGTTCGCCGCCGAAGATCGCTCCGGTGTCGGCCATCTGCTGCTTGATGAACGAGTGCCCCACCCGGGTGCGAACCGGTGTGCCTCCGAGCTCGGTGACCAGTTCCGGTACCGCGCGCGAGGTGATCAGATTGTGGATGATCACCGCGCCCGGCTCCTTGGCCAGTTCCCGCTCGGCCACCAGGCAGGTGACTGCGGAGGGCGAGACGGGGTCGCCCTTCTCGTCGACGACGAAGCACCGATCCGCGTCGCCGTCGAAGGCGAGTCCGATATCGGCACCGGTCTCGACGACGAAACGCTGCAGATCCACCAGGTTCGCCGGATCGAGCGGATTGGCCTCGTGATTGGGAAAGCTACCGTCGAGCTCGAAGAAGAGCGGCTCGATCGTCACCGGCAGTGGCCCGAACACCGCGGGCACCGTGTGTCCGCCCATTCCGTTCCCGGCGTCGACGGCGATCTTCATGGACCCGATTCCCGACAGATCGACCAGGTCTCGGACGAACTGTGCGTATTCGTCGAGCACATCTCGGGATGTCGCAGTTCCGGACGGTCCGTCGAACTCCGGTACCCCATCCACCAATTCGGCTTTGACCGTGGCCAATCCGGTGTCCTGGCCCACCGGCTTTGCACCGGCGCGGCAGAGCTTGATCCCGTTGTACTTCGCCGGATTGTGACTGGCGGTGAACATGGCTCCCGGGCATTCGAGCATGCCGGAGGCGAAGTAGAGCTGATCGGTCGACGCCAGCCCGATGTGGACCACGTCGAGGCCCTGCGCGGTGACGCCGTCGGCGAACGCCCGAGACAGCGCGGGCGAGGAATCACGCATGTCGTGGCCGATGACCACCGAGCGCGCGGCCCCTGCCTCGTCGCGAACCAATCGTGCGAACGATGCACCGACGTCACGCACGAACGCCTCGTCGATCTGCTCACCTACGACGCCACGGACGTCGTAGGCCTTGATGACGGCGTTGACGGACTCTGCGGTTCGGGCCACGAAGATTCTCCTGGTGATCGTTGTCGACGACGCCGCTCATCGGCGTCGGATATCGAGCGTCGGTAGCGGTGCGATCCACACCAAGTATCGGCAGACCGTCGCGATCCGTTTCGGTCCTGCTCCTCGAACCTTGCCAGACTCAGGACGGACCGGCCAGTCGGACCGACGCACACCACACTCGGTGTGCTCGGGCGGCTCAGGACGTGGGGTCGGGAAGAACTCGAAGGTGCCCGCGCCTGCCCGTGCGGACGGCCGGAGCGGATCTGCGTTCGGTCTCGGACGGCCGTGAGGCCGAGCGGTCGGCGCTGTCACGGTCCTCGGAGCGGATGCGATCGCCGCGACCGGCCTCGCGTACGGCCTCCGCGAGGGCCGTCAGATCGTCCTCGTCGGGGCTCGACGTCGAGTAGCCGCCTTCGTAACGCACCAGTTCCCAGCCCTTGGGCGCGGTGGTGGTCGATGCGTGCACCTCGCACAGATCCCAGGAATGCGGTTCGTCGACTGTCGCGAGCGGTCCGACGACCGCAGTGGAGTCGGAGTAGACGTATGTGAGCGTCGCAACGGCAGAACGGTTGCAACCAGGCCTGCAGCAGCCACGCAGTGATCTCACGAGTGCAGAGTATCCGGTGGGTGCAACCGACCGAACGACCGACACACCGGACGAGCGCGATAACCTCCCCCTATGCCTCGATTCTCATCCGCGCGCAGGATCACTTCTCGGTCCGTGGCTCGGCACGGCCGCGGCGTCCGCGGACCGGTTCTGCCCGAGGACATCCCGGCCAGGCGCTCACGAGCCGAGAAGTTCGACCGACTGGTGCTCGAGGCGTTCGCGCGGATCGATCATCGCTGGCACGAGAAGCTCTCGAAGCTCGACATCGCCGTGGACGAGGTACCGAAGATCAGGGCGTTGGATCCGGAATCGGTGACGTGGCCACCGGAGGTGGTGGCGGAAGGTCCGGTACCGCTTTCGCGATTGGTACCCGCAGGCATAGACAAGCGCGGGGAGACGACACGCGCCAGGGTGGTGCTGTTCCGTCGACCGCTGGAACGGCGCGCGAAGCACCCGGAGGACCTGGAAGATCTGTTGTTCGAAGTTCTGGTCGAGCAAGTGGCCACGTATCTCGGCATCGACCCCGACGAGGTCGACCCGGCCGGGGAGTGAGCGAACCCTCGGGGCCCGTCGGAACCGAGCTTCTCAGCCGATTCCGCGCTTGAGCCTGCGACGCTCCCTCTCGGACAACCCGCCCCAGATACCGAACCGCTCGTCGTTGGCGAGCGCGTATTCGAGGCACTCGTCCTTGACCTCACAGCCGAGGCAGATGCGCTTCGCCTCGCGGGTGGAGCCGCCCTTCTCCGGGAAGAAGGCCTCGGGGTCGGTCTGCGCGCACAGCGCGCGCTCCTGCCACTGGTCCTCGATCTCCTCGAACATCTCGTCGAAACCCGCGACGAGACTGAGGAACGGCTTCGCCGGTGGAACCGACTCGGCGACGAACGGCATCGAGTCGGCGTCGGAATCCGACTCGAGTTCGACATCCGCGTCGATGACGTCGACGTCGTTGTCGGTCTCGTCCGTTCGCTCGACGTACGCAGAACCCGCGTCGATCGAGACGCTCGAATCTGCGCCGATGCCGGACTCGGTTTGCGGCGCGTCGTCGACAGCGCTGAGGTGTGCAGTGGGTCCGCCCCGCTGATCACGTGTCACGTGCTGGTCATACATCGCTTCCGCCTCCTCACCTGTGGTAGCGCAGATACTTTCGGTCCTCGTGTTCTCGAATACCTTGCCCCACGCCGGTATTCGATCGAGCTGGTCCAACGTGCCGGTCCGACTCTCGACCTCTACTCGACGTCCAGTCAGGGACGAAAAGGAAGGGAACGAGTGTTCGAAACCAGGTTCGCTGCAATCGAACTCGTGCTGCGAACACTGAATGACATACCTGTGATTAGACACGTCCAGGTGTGTCGCGGTCAAGCCGATCGCACAAATCCAATACCATCACATGCCCGAAATCGGCGCTCTCCCCGGATCGAAGCCCGTCCCGTGCGTGTCGCATCGGTTCTCGCCGTCGCAAACGGTCCACGCGGACGTTGCGGCCCCGGGTGGGCGCTCACCCCACACCACCGCAACCCCACTAGGCTCGGGTGTTGTGAAAGTTACTGTTCTGGTCGGTGGCGTCGGTGGCGCTCGGTTTCTGCAGGGCCTGAAAACGTTGTTCGGCGACGAACCCGAGCACGAGATCACCGCAGTGGTCAACGTCGGCGACGACGTGTGGATGCACGGGCTCCGCATCTGCCCGGATCTCGACACGTGCATGTACACCCTCGGCGGAGGAATCGACACCGATCGCGGCTGGGGTCGCATCGCGGAAACCTGGAACGCTCGGGACGAGTTGGCGGCCTACGGTGCCGATCCCGACTGGTTCGGACTCGGCGACCGCGACATCGCCACACACCTGATCCGCAGTCGTATGTTGCGCACCGGCTTTGCGCTGTCCGCCGTCACCGAAGCCCTGTGCAACCGTTGGCAACCCGGAGTCCGGCTCCTGCCCGTCACCGACGATCGCTCCGAGACCCACGTCGTCGTCACCGATCCGGACGACCCGAGCGGTGAGCAGCAGCGCGCAATTCATTTCCAGGAGTGGTGGGTTCGGTACCGGGCACAGATTCCCACCCACAGCTTCGCCAACATCGGGGCCGAACAGGCAACTCCGGCACCGGGAGTCGTCGAGGCGATCGCCGAGGCCGACGCCGTCGTCCTCGCTCCGTCCAATCCGGTGGTGAGCGTCGGTGCGATCCTCGCGGTGCCGGGTATCCGCGGGGCCCTTCGCACGACGGCCGCCAAGGTGGTCGGCCTCTCCCCCGTCGTCGACGGTAAGCCGTTGCGCGGCATGGCCGACGAGTGCCTGTCCGTCATCGGAGTCGAGACCACGGCGCAGGCGGTGGGCCGTCACTACGGAAGCCGAAGCGGCACCGGCATTCTCGACGCATGGCTGGTGCACACCACCGATACGGCGGTCGTCGACGGTGTGGACGTGCAGTCGGTTCCGTTGCTGATGACCGACCCCGAGACCACTGCGGCGATGGCCCGCACCGCTCTGCGCGCAGCCGGACTCGACCTGTGACCGACACTCACGATCCCGATTCGATCCGGTCGACACCCGAGGATCACGCTCCCGGCGGCTCGATCGAGATACTGCCGGTGACCGGGCTCCCCGAGTTTCGGCCGGGCGACGATCTGGCTGCGACCGTTGCGGACCGAGCGCCGTGGTTGCGTGACGGCGACATCCTGATCGTCACCAGCAAGATCATCTCCAAGGTCGAGGGCCGTCTGGTGCAGGCACCTCGTGATGCGGACGAGCGAGATGCCGCCCGCAGAGTCCTCGTGGAACAGGAAGCCGTGCGCATCGTCGCACGCAAGGGCCGAACCCTCATCACCGAGAATCGACTCGGCATAGTGCAGGCCGCGTCGGGAATCGACGGCTCCAACGTCGACGGTGGCGAACTGGCGCTGCTGCCCGAGAACCCCGACGCCAGTGCCGCAGCGCTGCGCACTGCACTCGGTTCGCTGCTGGGGGTGACGGTCGCCGTGGTCGTCACCGACACCATGGGGCGCGCGTGGCGGATCGGTCAGACCGACGCCGCCATCGGTGCCGCGGGCCTGGGCGTCGTGCACGCGTACGCCGGAGCCGAGGACGGTCAGGGCAACGAGCTCGTCGTCACCGAGGTCGCGATCGCCGACGAGCTCGCTGCCGCGGGCGATCTGGTGAAGGGCAAACTCGGTGGGGTTCCGATTGCCGTCGTACGCGGACTGACTCCCGTCGACGACGGTTCGACCGCTGCGACTCTGCTGCGCGGCGGTGAGGACGATCTGTTCTGGCTCGGTACCGCCGAGGCACTCGATCGTGGTCGACGCGAGGCGCTGCTGCGCCGGCGGTCGGTGCGCTCGTTCACCGACGAACCGGTCGACCCCGACTCCGTTCGTGCGGCCGTTGCCGATGCGCTCACCGCCCCGGCCCCGCACCACACCCGTCCGGTTCGGTTCGTCTGGGTCAGGACCCCTGCTGTCCGGCGTCGGCTGCTCGAGACGATGCGTGAGCAATGGCGAGCCGATCTGGCCGGCGACGGGCTGAGCGAGGAGCGGATCACCGCCAGACTCGGCCGCGGCGACATCCTGTTCGACGCCCCCGAGATCGTGATCCCGTTCTGCGTGCCCGACGGCGCGCACTCGTATCCCGACGAGAGGCGTCGAACCGCGGAGGACACGATGTTCACCGTCGCAGTCGGTGCGGCCGTGCAAGGACTGCTCGTCGCCCTCGCGGTGCGTGATCTGGGCAGCTGTTGGATCGGTTCGACGATTTTCGCAGCCGATACCGTGCGCGCCGAACTCGGCCTGCGTGCAGATTGGAAAGCGATGGGAGCCATCGCAATCGGGCACCCCAGCGAATCCCTGACCGTTCGGGATCCGGTGGTTCCCGGGTCGTCACTGTTGGAGCTCTGACGTGTCGGCGTCGACGCCGCCTCACTCGACTCTGTGGAGTTCGGTCGGGGCATCGCTCGATCGATGGGCACCGTCCGATTCGAACGACGAATCGCTCCGGCACACGATGCTGGCGTTTCTGCACAGCAATCCGGATGCTTGCCTGCGCGCCAACGAGGCCGGCCATTTCACCGCGTCCTCGCTGGTGCTCGACACATCGGGAACACATGTGCTGCTGACGCTTCATCCGAAGGTCGGTCGGTGGATTCAACTCGGCGGCCACTGCGAACCGACGGACGAGACGGTCGTCGACGCGGCGCTACGGGAGGCCACCGAAGAATCCGGCATCGATGATCTGACGATCGATCCGATGCTGCTCTCCGCCCACACCCACCCGATCACCTGCTCGCTCGGTAAGCCGACGCGGCACCTCGACCTGAGGTTTCTGGTCCGGGCACCGGACGGCGCACGGGCAGTGCGCAGCGAGGAATCGACGGATCTACGCTGGTGGCCGGTCGATGCCCTGCCCGACGACGCCGAGCGCGAGACGATCGACCACCTCGTCTCACTCGCCGCACGTCGCCGGTAGAGGCCGCCCCTGGGCGTCAGACGTCGGTGGAGAAGCGGACTCCACCGTCGGGCAACTTGACCCCGGGCCACACGCGTGCGCCGCGGAGCAACTCGCAGCGGGCACCGATGTCGGCACCGTCGCCGATGACCGCGTCGCGCACCAGGGCGCGGGGTCCGATCCGGGCACCGAAGCCGAGAATGGATCGCTCGACGACGGCCCCTGCCTCGACGACGGCACCGTCGAACACGACGGCTCCGTCGAGACGGGCACCCGCTCCGATCTCGGCACCGCGTCCGACGACGGTTCCGCCGATCAGCAGTGCGCCCGGTGCCACTCCCGCGCTCGGGTGAACCAGGGACTCGCCGCGGTCTCCGTGCAGCGCCGGTGACGGCGCGATGCCGCGCACCAGATCGGCCGAGCCCTTGACGAAGTCCTCCGGTGTTCCCATGTCGCGCCAGTAGGCACTGTCGACGTGTCCGTAGACCTTCTTGTCCTCGGCGAGCAAGGCGGGGAACACTTCTCGCTCCACCGACACCGGACGACCGGCCGGAATGGACTCGATGATCTCGCGCTTGAAGACGTAGCAACCGGCGTTGATCTGATCCGTCGGCGGATCCTGCGTCTTTTCGAGAAACGCTGTCACTCGGCCGGATTCGTCGGTCGGCACGCAGCCGAACGCGCGCGGGTCGCCGACACGGACCAGATGCAACGTGACATCGGCATCGGTGTTCCGGTGCGTATCGAGAACTGCTGTCAGGTCGGTGCCGCCCAGGACGTCCCCGTTGAAGACCATGACGTTCTCCGCGCGCAGTCGCGGCAGAACGTTCCTGATGCCGCCACCGGTACCCAGCGGCTCGGTCTCGAAGACGTATTCGAGTTCGATACCCATCGAGGATCCGTCCCCGAAATGCTGCTCGAACACGTCGGCTTTGAACGACGTGCCGAGGACGACGTGCTCGATCCCTGCGGCCTTGATACGCGCCAACAGATGGGTCAGAAAGGGCAGTCCTGCGGTGGGCAGCATCGGTTTGGGTGCCGACAGCGTCAGCGGCCGCAGCCGAGTTCCCTTGCCGCCGACCAGAATGACTGCATCGGTACGTGCGGCGACCGATGGGGAACTATCCGACATGTCCAGCCTCTGTTCTCTCGTCCGTGAGTCGTCCATCACCTGCGCGGGCCCGAAGCGCTGAATTCACAACGATCTTCGAGCGAAGACCGAGACCTGCGCGCAGCGCCAATCGTAAGGGAGCCTGCCACGTCCGGGCGTGTCTGTCGGCCTGAAAGCGGTAAGCACTGGTGTGATGTGCCGGCAACATCACTTCCGGATGCCGTCCTGCCGCATGCCCTTTCGAGTGGGTGACCTCGACATCGGGAACGTAGACGTTGTGCCAACCCGCTCTGCCGAGCCGGTCACCGAGATCCACGTCCTCCATGTACATGAAGTATCTGGAGTCGAATCCGCCGATCGAATCGAACGCCGAACGCCGCAGCAACAGGCACGATCCCGACAGCCACCCCACCGGCCGCTCACTGACCGTCTCGTTCTCCTGGCGATATCGCCGAGTCCACGGATTCTTCGGCCAGATCTTGCCGAGTACGGCGTGGCCGGCTCCGGACGTGAGATCGGGCACCGACCGCGCCGACGGGTACCG
This sequence comes from Rhodococcus sp. 05-340-2, assembly GCF_002258915.1. Lineage (NCBI taxonomy): Bacteria > Bacillati > Actinomycetota > Actinomycetes > Mycobacteriales > Nocardiaceae > Rhodococcus > Rhodococcus sp. 05-340-2. The sequence continues at coordinate 10,574 of NZ_NOYU01000027.1, read as the reverse complement.
CGAGCCGTCGGGCTCGCGAATGAGCGGTCCGAGAGCACCGGCCCGCGGCCACCGCGCCGCCGCGTCGAGCAGGCCGTCGAGCGATCCCGGATGCCACCGCACGTCGGGATTGGCCACGACGACGAACTCGATGTCGGGGTCGATCTCGGCCACCGCGCGATTGACGGCTGCGCCATAGCCGATGTTCGCGCCGGTGCGCAGCAACTCCGCCTCTTCGAACGCGATCTCGGCTGCCTCGGGTGTGCCGTCGACCGAGCCGTTGTCCGCCATGATCACCCGAAGGGGACGCGTCGTCGCCTCACGTAGAGACGTCAGGAACTGGTCAAGGTATTCGCCGGGTGAATAGGTCACGGTCACCACGGCCAGCTCGGAACTCACGCGGGCAAGACTAGCCCGATCTCGCCTCGAACCCTCATGTCGACTGCGCCAAGGCTGCTGTCAACGCGTCCGACCACGGCCGCGCCGGGGTCAGACCGGCATCGACCCACGCGGTCGGTGAGAGCACCGAATATGCAGGCCGAGGTGCCGGAACGACGTATTCGGCGCTCGAACACGGCGTCACACGCTCGGGATCGGCACCGATTCCCGCGAACACCGCGCGTGCGAGGTCGAACCAGCTGGCCTGCCCCGCATTGGTGTAGTGCAGCGTTCGTGCGCGCACAGCAGGGTCGGCTTCGATCTCGAGCAGGCCCGACGCCAGATCGAGGGCGAACGTGGGCGAACCGATCTGATCGTTCACCACCGAGATCGTCTCGCGCTCGCCTTCGAGTCGGCGCATCGTGGTCACGAAATTCTTGCCCGTGTTGTCGTACACCCAGGCGGTTCGCACGACCACGGCCTCGGGAAGCTCCTCGTGCACTGCGAGCTCGCCGGCGAGCTTGGTGCGTCCGTACGCCGACTGCGGCGCGGTCTTCGCATCGACCTCGTACGGTTCGATCGCTGTGCCGTCGAACACATAATCGGTGGAGACGTGGATCAACCGGGCGCCGACACGCCCGCAGGCGCGCGCGAGATTTCGAGGGCCGTCCGCGTTGACCGCCGACGCCCTGGCCTCGTCGGTCTCGGCGGCATCGACGGCGGTGTACGCAGCACAGTTGATCACCGTCGACCCTGCGCTCACCGCGGCAGCGACGGCGTCGGGGTCGGTGATGTCCAGGTCGGCGGACGAATATCCGCGCACTTCGGCACCGTCACCTCGTTCGGCGGCGAGAGACATCACTCGGCGGCCCAACTGGCCGTGTGCACCGGTCACCACGATCGCATTCACGGTTGCCAAGTGTGGCACGCCGCGTTCGCTTCGGCGAGGCAGCGACCGGCGACAAGTAACCTTCGAACGGCGGGGGGAGAACAACGAAGTAGGCAGGTTTCAGGCCGGCCGGAAACGAGAGAGGGTCGTCACGGTGCCACGAGATCCAGGCACGCCCGGAGGTGAGCGCACTCCCCCGCCGAGGCGGAGCGCTCCCCGGCGAACCGACGGTCCCCGAGAGCGCACCACGGGCCGCCCCGACGATCACAGCGGCGCTGCCCACCGTTACCGCGACGACGAACGCCGTGGAGAACGCCGCACTCGAGAACGCAAACAGGTCGCACCCGGCGAACGCACAGGTAGATCGCGCCGGCCGGATCGACGCAGCCCTCGCGGTGGCGTCGAGCGACCCGAGTCCGACGGCAGGTCGCCTCGCGCCGGTGGTACCCGATGGCCCGCGACCCACGTCGCGGTCGCAGTGCTCTCGATCCTCGTCCTGCTGGTGACCGGTTTCGCGTGGCGCAGTGTCGACAGCCTGCGCTCGAATATCGCCACCGCGGGTGGTCTCGGTCTCGGCGGTGCCGCCGACGGTGCCGTCGACATCTTGATGGTCGGCACGGACAGTCGAACCGATGCCCACGGCAACGCGTTGTCCCCCGCGGAACTCGCCTCTCTCAACGCAGGTGAAGAGGTGGCGTCAAACACCGACACGATCGTGCTGATCCGCGTCCCTAACGACGGTTCGTCGGCCACCGCGATCTCCATCCCGCGAGACTCGTACGTCGAGGTACCCGGCATCGGCATGTCGAAGATCAATGCTGCGTACGGCGCCACCAAGGAGAACAAGCGGCTCGAATTGGTGGAGCAAGGGGTCACGGACGCCGATGCCGAATCCCAGGCAACCGAAGCCGGTCGTGAGGCCCTCATCGATTCGGTCGCCAACCTCACCGGCATCACCGTCGATCACTATGCCGAGGTGGGGCTGCTCGGCTTCGTGCTGCTGACCGATGCCGTCGGCGGTGTCGAGGTGTGCCTGAACAACCCTGTGCAGGAACCACTGTCGGGTGCGAACTTCCCGGCGGGCGAGCAGAACCTCTCCGGTTCGCAGGCTCTGAGTTTCGTCCGACAGCGACACGATCTTCCCCGCGGAGATCTGGACCGCATCGTGCGCCAGCAAGTGTTCATGGCCTCGCTCGTGCGGAGTGTGCTCAGCGCCAAGACGCTGAGCAACCCCGGCAAACTGGGCCAACTCAGCACCGCGGTGCAGCGATCGGTGACACTCGATTCCGACTGGGACATTCTGCAGTTCGCCACTCGCCTGCAGGATCTCGCCGGCGGCAAGGTCAAGTTCGAGACGATCCCCGCAGTCGACATCAATGCGACGACCGACTACGGCGAGTCGATCGTGCAGGTCGATCCCGCTGCGGTGAAGAAGTACGTCGAAGGACTGCTCGCCGACGGTAATTCAGCGGAGACCAACGCCGAGAATGCGGACGCCCCCGATGTCGATCCGTCGACCGTGACCGTCGATGTCGCGAACGACAGCGGTATCGACGGCCTGGCCAACGGCGTCGCCGGTTCGTTGACGGCGTTGGGGTACGTCGACGGCACCATCGGCAATTACGAGGGCACGTCGATCTCGGCGAGCCGCATCCAGGCTGCCGATGTGGACAGCGATGCTGCGCGCGCCGTCTCGGCAGCGCTCGGCGGACTGCAGATCACCGCCGACGACACCTTGTCGGCAGACACCGTTCGGGTGGTACTCGCGAACGACTATGCGGGACCCGGCTCGGGCCAGGCCGCAACTGCGGAAACCATTGCTCCCGAATCGGGTACGGCGGTTCCCGAGGCACCCGCCGCTCCGATCGACGCCGGCTCCACCGGTCCGATGTGCGTCAACTGATCGGTGCCTCTCACAGTGTGTGAATCGGTGTCGTCGGGCGTCATCTAGGGTCGTGGGGTGGCTTCGAATCTGACTCAGACCCTGCTCGACCCGATTCTCGCCGCCGATCCGGCCGGTCCGCGCGTCACGTTCTACGACGATGCGACCGGTGAGCGGGTCGAGGTGTCTGCGGTGACCCTGGCGAACTGGGCGGCCAAGACCGCCAATCTGTTGCGCGACGAGTTCGCCTTCGAGGTGGGTGGCAGGGTGAGTGTGCGGTTGCCCGCGCACTGGCAGACGGCTGCCGCGCTGCTGGGAGTCTGGTGGGCTGGCGGCGAGGTGGTCATCGGGGCCGACGACTCCGTGGACGTGGCGATGGTGTCGGGCGATCGGCTCGACGAGTCTCCCGAGGCGGACGAGGTGCTGGCGTTCTCGCTCGACGCATTCGGCAAGGCAGTCCCCGATCTGCCGATCGGCATGACCGACTACGCGACGTCGGTGCGGGTGCACGGCGATCAGTTCAGGGTCGCGGGCTCCGGGAGCGCAGGCGCGGCGCTGGACGGGCGTTCGGTGGACGAGGTACTCGCTGCCGCTCGTGAGCGGGCAGACGCACGTGACTGGACGGCCGCGGACCGGGTCATGTCCAGCGCGTCCTGGACCACGGCCGACGAGCTGATCGACGGTCTGCTCTCGGTACTCGTCGTGGGTGCGTCACTGGTTCAGGTGGCCAATCCGGACGAGGCGAAGGCGCAGCGGCGCGCCGAGACCGAGAAGGTCACCGCCACTGTTGCTCAGCCGGGCTGACGGTAGCCGCCGTCGGCGAGTCCGGCCTCGATCTCGTACTTGTTGGCCGGGCCCCGATGTCGCGCTTCTTCGGCGAGGTAGCGGAACGGGAAGGTGAGCCCGAAGTTCGCCCATTGGTCTGCATGTACGGCCTCGTGCCGCAGTACCCGACGGGCGGTGTTGCCCTTCGTCAGATAGGCACCGCCGAATGTCGTTCCGCCGCGCCCGAAACCACCGCGCAGCCCGGTGCACACGAACAGGGAGAATTCGTCGTCGAAACGCGCCGTTTCGCGCCAGAGACGGGCATAGAGCAACGCCAGCCGCGTCACGAACATGGACTGCCGACTACCGCGACCCGCGCGCCGGATCTGCTCGCTCCGTGACACGGTTCCGCTCACCCGAGCAGAGTGGTGCGCAGCGCTTTGTCCTTCTCCAGCACCATGGCCTCGAGTGAGGCCTGGAACGCGGACATCCGTTCTTGCAGAGCCGGATCGGATGCACCGAGAATTCGGACCGCGAGCAACCCTGCGTTGCGCGCACCACCGATCGAGACCGTTGCCACGGGAACACCGGCGGGCATCTGAACGATCGAGAGCAGCGAATCCATGCCGTCGAGGTACTTCAGGGGCACCGGCACACCGATGACCGGCAGCGGCGTCGCCGACGCGACCATGCCGGGCAGGTGAGCCGCTCCCCCGGCCCCGGCGATGATCACCTTGATGCCGCGGCCTGCGGCATCGCGGGCGTAGTCGAGCATGCGCTGCGGGGTTCGGTGTGCCGACACCACGCCGACCTCGAAGCGAATACCGAACTCGGCCAACGCTTCTGCAGCAGCTTCCATCGTGGGCCAGTCGGAATCGCTGCCCATGATCAGGCCGACGGCAGGAGTGGAGCCTGCGGAACGACCATCGGGGGCAGGAGTGTTGTCAGTCATTGTGCGGGTCCCATCCGTCGGTCCATTCGGCGTGTGACATCCAGTGCGCTGCGCGTTCGGCTCGCTCGCGCACCGAGGCCACGTAGGCGGGGTCGGCGAGCGAACCCGACTGCGCGCCCAGGATGTTCACGTGGCCGATCTTGCGATCCTTGCGCTCGCCCTTGCCGTACAGATGCACCTTCGCATCGGGCATCCGGGCGAACAGGTGATGCAGCCGCTCGTCCATCGTCATCTCGGGGGCCTCGGGCGCGCCGAGAATATTGGCCATCACCGTGAGTGGAGCGAGTGGGTCGGTGTCGCCGAGCGGGTAGTCGAGTACCGCGCGTAGGTGCTGCTCGAACTGCGAGGTCCGACACCCGTCCATGGTCCAGTGACCGGAGTTGTGCGGTCGCATGGCGAGTTCGTTCACCAGGAGCTTGCCCGAGGTGGTCTCGAACAGTTCGACCGCGAGGTCTCCGACCACACCGAGCGCACCGGCGATGTCGAGAGCCAGCCTGCCTGCGAACGTGGCGACGTCCTCGTCGAGGTCGGGAGCCGGCGCCAGCACCACGGCGCACTGACCGTTGCGCTGCACCGTCTGCACGACTGGCCATGCAGCTCCCTGGCCGAACGGTGATCGTGCAACCATGGCCGACAGCTCGCGGCGCATGGCGACCTTCTCCTCGACCATGAGTGGTACACCCAGGTCGAGTTGAGCGGTGACGATCGCCTCTGCTTCCTCGGCGTCTGCGGGCATCCACACTCCACGCCCGTCGTAGCCGCCTCGTACGGCCTTGAGCACCACCGGCCACCCGTGCTCGTCTCCGAACGCAATCGCGTCCTGCGCCCACGACACCTCCGCGTAGGCGGGGCCGGGCGCACCGAGTTCGGCGAGCTTGCGACGCATGCGCAGTTTGTCCTGGGCGAATACCAACGCGCTCGGCGGCGGTTGTACGTTGACGCCTTCTGCCACGAGAGTCTCGAGGTGCTCGGTGGGCACCTGCTCGTGGTCGAAGGTGAGCGCATTGGAACCGGTCGCGGCCGTGCGCAACGCATCGAGATCGTCGTGGTGCCCGAAGACGACGTCGGGGCTGACCTGAGCTGCCGGCTCGTCGGCACCCGCGGCGAGGACGCGAAGAGTCTGTCCGAGCTCGATCGCGGACTGGTGAGTCATTCGGGCGAGCTGACCGCCGCCGATCATCGTCACCACGGGCATTCCGGTCGACGACGGGCGCGCAGCAGTGGGGCGCGATTCGGTACCTGTCACGGCTCACCATGGTGTCATGTCGCACGCATTCGGTCCGACCCGGCGTCTCGCGGCGGAGTCCGCATGCTGGGCGAGGACCTGTGGAAACCCTGATGATCGGAGCCTCGGTTCGGCGAACCCGGGGTGTGTTTCGTAGACTTCACCGTTGTGCCGACGATCGCAAGCGTGCTCCAACGCTTACCCACGCCCATTCGGGACCTCGCGATTCGGCACAGTGAGCTGATCAAGTTCGCCATCGTCGGTGGCACGACGATGGTCTTCGACCTCGTCATCTTCTATTCGCTGAGCCTGACGGTGCTCGAGCAGAAGCCGGTGATCGCCAAGATCATCTCGGGTGTTCTCGCCACCCTGCTCAGCTACTTCCTCAACCGCGAATGGGCCTTCAAGCATCGTGGCGGACGCGAGCGGCACCACGAGGCGCTGCTCTTCTTCGCGATCAGCGGCATCGGCGTGCTCATCGCAGCCGGTCCCCTGTGGATCGCGAACAACGTCTTCGACATTCGCGACGCCAGCGAATCCCTGACGACGCTGGTCATCATCGACTTCGTCCTCAACTACATCATCGGCAACCTGCTGCAGATGGCATTTCGGTTCTGGGCATTGCGCCGCTTCGCGTTTCCCGAGGACAACGCGCGGACGATCCTGGAAGTCGACGCCGAACGCAACGAGGACCCGACCGACGCGGCGGACGTACTCGACCAACCCTGAGATGCTCAGCGTGGTTCGCGGCGAGGCACGGCACGCGACGGTTCACGCCACGCAGGCAGGAACACCGAGAAGAGCGCGGGACGACGTCGCTGCAATTCCAGCCTGCCGCCGTCCGCCTCGATGAGAGCCCTGGCCAGAGCGAGGCCGACACCGGTGGAACCGGCTCCGGAGAATCCACGGTCGAAGATGTGCGGAGCAAGTTCGTTGCTCACCCCGGGCCCCTCGTCCGAGACCTCGACGCAGACCAGTCGTTCACGGCGTCGCTCGGTGCTCTCGACGGCCGAGACGGCCCGGACCGCCACCGTGCAGGCTCCGCCGCCGTGCACCAGAGAATTGTCGACCAGCACCGAGACCGCTTCACGCAACCGCGATCCGGTCACCGAGGCCTTCAGATCCACGTCACCCTTGATCACCAGGGTCCGGCCGACGTCCTCGAAATTTCGCTGCCATTCGACGACGGTGCCGATCAGTTCCTCGACCACCGAGACCTCGTGCGCATCGGCCGCGCCGTCACTACGAGAGGATCGAACGAGCTCGTCGATGGCAAGGGTCAGTCGGTCCACCTGATCCATCGCCTCGTTGGCCTCGTCGACCACCGCCGGATCCGGGTGCGTGGATATTTCGTCCAGGCGGAGGCGGACAGCGGTCAGGCGGCTGCGAAGTTGATGCGAGACATCGGCGACCAACGTGTGTTCGCGCTGCAGCCGTCCGGCGATCTCGACGGTGGCCGAGTCGAGAACCTCCGAGACCCGATCGAGTTCTGCGATGCCGTGCCGTCGTGGGTCCGGCCTGAAATCACCCTCGGCGAGGCGAGCAGCTCGCCGCGCCACATCCTGCAGCGGATCGGCCAGCCGCTTGGCTGTCAGGACGGCCACGACGGTGCCTGCCATCGCTGATGCGAGGACGACGAGAGTCACCGCTCCGAGCGCCTGGCGCTGCAGGGAACGCATGTCGTCGGACGGCACTTCGAGGCGAAGCGAACCCGAGGTGCCCATCGACAGCGACTCCACGAGCGGTCGAGGCACGGACGACTGCCCGATGTCCGCGCGCGATGCGGCATCCTCGGGGGTGGGGTAGATGACCACGAGCCGGCCACCCTGCGGGATGGCCAACCGGAGCGAGCCGATGTCGAGCTGGCCCTCGATCAGACCCGCCGACCCTTCCTGCGAGATGATCTCCGCCGCCATTCGATCCAGGCGTGCCTGCAGGTCGTTGCGGGTGAAATCCTCGACCCACAACCAGGCGGTGTACATCAGGGGCAAACCGAGCAGCAACGCCGTCATGACGACGACAGCGAGAATCGAGACCAGAATTCGGCGCCGCATCGACCGCTAGTCGCTGTTGATGCGGAAGCCGACGCCGCGCACCGTCGCGATGCGACGCTCGGCCACGGGTCCTTCGTCGCCGATCTTGCGACGCAGCCAGGACATGTGCATATCGAGGGTCTTCGATCCGCGCAGCTCTGCGTCGCCCCACACCTCACGCAGGATCACTTCACGAGAGACGACTTGGCCCGCATGGTCGAGCAAGACCTTGAGCAGCTCGTATTCCTTGTTGGCGAGAGATATCTCGGTGCCACCGACCAGGACGCGTCGGGCAGCGGGTTCGAGGCGGATGGCACCGACCTCGATCGGGGAATCCTCCCCGGCACCACGGCGGCGGAGCAACGCACGTACGCGGGCCATGAGCTCGGCGAGCCGGAAGGGCTTGCCCACGTAGTCGTCGGCTCCGGCGTCGAGACCCACCACGAAGTCGACCTCGTCGGTTCGTGCGGTGAGCATGAGCACGGCAACCTCGGATCGGTTGGCACGCACCTGCCGACACACTTCGAGGCCGTCCATCCCCGGCAGGCCGAGGTCGAGTATCAACAGGTCGAATTTTCCGTCCAGCGCGCGCTGAAGGGTGGCGGGGCCGGTCTGTTCGACGGTCACCGTGTAGCCCTCGCGCCCGAGAGCTCGGGACAGGGGCGCAGCGATGGCTTCGTCGTCTTCGGCAAGCAGCACGTCGGTCACATCGGTCACCCTACGGTTCGAAGGTGAGAACAGCCTGTGTTACCTGCGTTTCCCAGCTCGCCAACCGGGCTTGGAGTCGCCTGCCGAATCCTCCGGCATCGGCTCGAATGCCGCCTCCCGGCCGTGGACGGATTCGCGACGGTACTCCATCGAGTCGAATACCTGCTGGTAGAGCAGGGAATGCACGCGTTGCACATGCGGAATGTCGTCGAACTCGAGTGGATCGTCCGATGCCGAGGCGATGATGAGCGTGCCGGTGCGCAACATCCGGTCTATCAGCCCGTGCCGAAACTGGACGTTGCTGATCCGGCTCATCGGAATGTCGATGCCGGAGTGGGTGAGCACGCCCTGCCTGATCAACACTCGCCGATCGGTGACGATGAAATGCGTGCACTTCCAGCTGATCAGCGGCACCAGGCACCGCCATACGACGATCGCCGCCCACAGCACCGCCGTGGCGATCATCGCGACGTTCGCGGCTGTCGATTCGAGCCGTGCACTCGCGGCTCCGAGGCCGACGCCTGCCAGGCCAGTGACGAGGACGAAGGTGACCGACGGTAGGACGAGCATCTTCCAGTGAGGGTGATGATGAAGCAGGAGCTCTTCCTCGTCGGCCAACGCGTCCTGTGGATAACCCACGTGCACTCCTGACTACTCGCTACGACTTCCGTCGAGTCGACATGGTCTCACGAGAGGGGTCGGAGATGAGTGACATCACCGGCCGCCACGGCGAGCACCGACGGGCGATCGGACCCGGGTTGCTCCACCTCGATCACGATGCGGCCGTGCTCGTCGACGTCGACCGCGGTTCCGATCTTCTCGTCGCCGCCGGGCAGATCGACTCGCACGCGTTGCCCGATGGTGCCGCACCTCTCCCGGTACCGGTGGGCGAGTGCATCGGTGTTCCAGTTCGAGTCCCGCCACGAGTCCACCTCGGCGGCCATCCCACGCAGAATTGCCCGAACCAACGTGTCACGGTCGAGAACCGCAGCCCCCTCCAGGGCCAGTGACGTCGCCGTCGGCACCGGCAACTCGTCGACCGTCATCGACACGTTCACCCCGAGCCCGATGACGACCGTGGGCGACGGTCCGTGCGCGGCGACCTCGGCCAGGATTCCCGAGACCTTCTTGCCACCGATGAGGACGTCGTTGGGCCACTTCAGCCGAGCATCGACTTCACCGACGGTGCGTAACGCGTCGACCAGAGCGATTCCGGTCATGAGCGAGACCCACCCGAGCACCGAGGGATCGATTCCAGGGAACTTCAGCAGCATCGACACCAGAATCTGTGACCGCGGCTCGCCGGAGAACGGTCGCGCGTGCCTGCCGCGTCCGCTGTCCTGATGTTCGGCGATCAGTGCCGTCCGGTCGGCGTAGTTCGCGGCCCCCGCGATCAGATCCGCATTGGTCGAACCGGTTTCCGTCACCACGTCGACCCGAGACCAGGAAGCCTGCGGGCCGTCCACCAGTGCCCGGCGAAGCGCGCGAACGTCAAGTGGCGGGCGATCGAGGTTTGTCCACATGCGCTCCAGCATATGGGCTCGGCGACAGGCCGACGGCTTGTCGCGAACCACCCTCGGTCGGGGCGCAGATCACACTCGCAGTTAAAGTGGTGCCCCATGACCAGCGTCCAGGATTCCACTGCACCCGGGTCGGCCGAAGCCCCCGATATTCATACGACTGCGGGTAAATTGGCCGATCTTCGTAAACGTCTCGCGGTTGCGGAGATTCCCTCCGGTGAGGCGGCGGTGGACAAGGTCCAC